>JAITEB010000003.1 GCA_031282245.1 Oscillospiraceae bacterium
GAATTTGCGCTTTCGAGGCTCATTTTTTACCAGCTCTTTCCTCCTGCCCGGTTTAGCCGCCAGGTCTCGGCGTTCAGGTTCAGGCTGACACTGATTTTAGGTCTTCTTTTGCGGCGAGAACAAGCAGTATCGGTTTAGCGATATGATAGTGGTCGTCTATGAAGTTGCGCATAGTACTCATCCATATGTTCCGGCTGCGCCAGTATTATGAGTTCCCGCGCTAATAAGTTTCTCAAGATTTGCCATTTTTCTTTTTCTCCTTTTCTATTGCGCACAGCCGCTTTTTGTGCTATGCTTTTCTTGTGAATTTTTTCAAGCCTGATTCCCGTCAGGCTCTTTTTGTCTCTCCTCCCCCAGCGCCAACTGGGGGAGGTTAAACAATTCCCGGTAGTCCATTCCAAAAACTTCTTCTGATTTCAGCAGAGTTTCAAGAGATGGGTTTCTTTTTCCTGTTTCCAGCTTTTGAAGCGCAGTTTGAGTGATTCCAAGGAGCTTTGCAGTTTTTTCTTGCGTCCAATCTCTTTTTTTGCGTTCGCTTCTGATTTTTAGTTCCATTTATCCTCCTTCCTTCTTTACTTAAATGACCTTAAGTCATATGTCAAGAGGTTTTCTTATGTTTGATAAAAACATTTTAGCTGCCCGTGTTTATGAGCTTCGTAAATCTGCCAACCTTCATCAGTCTCAATTGGGTGAAGCTGCTGGCGTTGGACAATTTACCATAAGCAAAATAGAGAAAGCTCAACGTGCCGCTTCAATTGAAGTTTTATACGCTCTTGCTGTGTTTTTCAATACATCCATAGATTACCTCGTCGGTCTCAGCGACGATCCGCGGAGGCGTTAGCCGACGCGTGTCGCTTTTCTTTTGAGATATACTCAAATTTGCCGTCTGCGTTTATTTGTGTTACGCCTTTAATATATCCCAATTCCTGCGACTTTAGCGCAGGTTTTTTCTTGCGCTCTTTTAAGATGGGTAACGGTTCCGGTACAGGTTTTGTAATGCTGAGTTTCAAATATTTTTCAACTGCGCTTGCTGGAATTCTGTAGATAGCATATTGGCCGCATCCTAAATTGTAGGAAAAAAGCTTGCCTGATTTGCACAAGACACGAACTTGCTGGTGCGATATGTTCAGACATTCCGCGGCTTGACTTGGCGTAAAAAGTTCTTCGCGCATTAAAAAAATCCTCATTTCTTATGTTTTCTTATTGACTTTTGTCGAATTGTGGGCTATAATGTAAGCAGAAGTTTAGGTTTTAATACATATTTTCTCGTGCAAATCAAAACTGTAAAAGTCACTTGTCTTTTCAGACGCTTTGTGTTAGACTAACACTAGGTTGTATGACATTTTTTGTCGCTAGCGCATTTTCTCTTAAGTCACGTTGGTTAATTCCAAACAGATCTTCCAACGTGTCCCAGTCTTCGACCTTACCAACAGTATCACCCGATTCCAAGCGTTGATACTGCCTTTTGGTCATATGCAGGAGCTTTGCTATGTCGCTTTGCGTGTAGTGGTTTTCCCTGCGTACGTTCATCAACTTATATCTCATTTATCACCATCCTCCTCTAGATTGACAGGACAATTTTTGTCTTGCTGATTATATTATATAAGACAAAAATTGTCCTGTCAATAGATTTTTAAAAAAATATTTTGGGAGTATTTTCCTGTGTGCGAATTTAGTGAAAGATTGCGCTCACTACGCTTGATTAAGAAAGTTATGGCAAAAGAAGTTGCGGAAATGCTTGGCGTTACATATCGTAACTATCAAAGATATGAACGTGGCGAAATTGAGCCGAATATCCAAGGATTAGTCGCTCTTGCTGACCTGTTCAATGTCTCCACTGACTATCTCTTGGGAAGGACTTCCAACCCGGAAGTAAACCGTTGAAAGCCGCAATTCCTGTATTTTCTTATTGACTTTTGTCGAATCATGAGCTATAATGTAAGCAAATGCTTATGATATAGCGCATATTTTTTGTCACACTACATATTTTGTCTGGTTTTTACTGCATTTGAGTAACATTTTCTAGTGCTTTGTCGGTCTTGTCGATAGTGGACAAACCACGCGCAAGAATTTCTTCATATGCAAGATTCGCGGTCATAGGTATTCGTTTGGCAAAAAGCTCCACACGTTCGGCAACGGCTGGGTCAATACGAATAGTTACCGCCTTTGTGGGTGCGCCGTTCTGGCCGTTCGTCAAAGCTTCTAAAGCAGATTTTAACCGTAATTTGGCTTTGCTATCCATCTTTGCAATAAATTTTTCCGCGCCTTTTGAGTAAACAAGATTCATTTTCCACCAGCCTGTTCTTCCAAAGCAGGTTCAATACAACTCTGTGGGCTTTCCTCCCCCATGCCCTCAAAAGGCCCTGTGAGGCTCGTACTTGGATTTTCCCGCTCCATGCGCTCATCTATGGCCTGAACGATATAAGCATTTACAGACTGCCCTACTGTGTCTGCGAGCGCTTGTATTTCTGACTTTCGGCCTTTGCGAATAGCAATATTAATTCTGTCATACGCTTTTGAGTTATACTTTGCGTTTGCTCTTTTCTTCGCGTCACTTACTGGCATTTTCTTCCTCCCTATCCCAATTTTAAAAAAGTGTACCCACTTTTATGATTTTAGTATAACACAAGATTAGACACTTAACGAGTGTAATTTTGCACAATAAATACACTTAAACATTATGAAAAATACCAACCTACTACACTTAATAAGTGTAGTATAATAACATCAGAGACCAAGCAGATACAAATTTAACTGTCAAGCCCGTTTCAAATGTCAACTTTTGACAAGTTTTCGGACGCAAGCTATAAGCCCCCTATGTTTAATATAGGGGGCTATTTAGATTTATAGACTTAAAATCGCTGAACATCCCTATTATTTTTTTGATGAGGTAGACATTGCCGACGCCATCGGGCGGCAGTCTCGGCGATTCTGAAAGAGATTCCGCGCCACCGCAAGAAAGGACAGTTTCTCCGGCGATTCCGTAGGAGGGAATCCCACACCGGTTCACACGGGAAATCGCCCAGAGAATCGCGCGGCAAAATGGCCAGGAAATAGTTTGAAAAACCTGTGATATATGTTTTGTCAGATTTAGTTATAGCCACGCATGATAGCTTATAAATGTCATAATGGCGCGATTTTCTACACCTCAACGGCAGTTTTGTCATATTTGTCATAGCTTTTCCGGGATTCTATAATAAGGGTAAGGCTCTGAAATAGAATTCTCAAATTCCTTTTGAAAACGGGATCGCGAACAAAAACCGGAGAAAGTAGCGAAATACCTGGAAAAAATCAAGGGGATTCCCGCCGCACAGACAGGGAAACCAATCGACGGTACCAGTTTCGTGAGGGTTCAACACCTGTCCGAATGGGAAATCCCCTCGGATACAGTATTTTTTTACAAGGCTGAAATTTTGCCCTCCGAGATGCGAAAAAACCGCTCTGTGAGCGGTTTTTCAGCGCTGGCATCTAAATTGTCAGTTAACCATGGTGCCGCTGACCGGACTTGAACCGGTACGGTATTTCTACCGAGGGATTTTAAGTCCCTTGTGTCTGCCGATTTCACCACAGCGGCATTACGGTGCATCAATGAGATTATTTTATCACAGCGCTTATCCGCTGTCAATAAGCAGTAAATTTATGTCCGCGATTTTTTGCAGGAATTCTATATTATTTGGCTGGCGGGCGATTACAGCAAAATTTCTTCGTCAAGCGCAAAAGAATACAGCACAAGTTCTTTTATGCTTGTCTGAAAGCTTTCTTCAAGCGCCTTTGCGTAAATCTCAAGCTGGGAACTGTAACGGCTGCGAAGAATGTCGGAATTTTCCACCCAGTCGGTTTTGTAGTCCACTATGACAAGCTCGCCTTCTTCCAGAAAGACGCAGTCCGCAACGCCTTGCAGCATGGTCTTGTTTTCGTCGGCAATATCGTCGCAGTCCGCAAGAGCGGTTATAAATTTGATTTCCCGCATGACTTTCGGGGATGAAAATATCCGCTTCATGAGTTTGCTTTTAAAAAGCCTGCGGAGCTTTGCGGGGCTTATCGCGGCGGCTTCTTCCTCTGTGATATGGTTCAGGGAACACAAGCGGGCGATTTCCTCTTTTGGATTTTGCCGCGCTTTTTCATAATCGGCAAACTGCATAAATTTGTGGTGAGCCTGGCCCTTCTCAGCGGGAGACAGCCCGTTTGAATACATAAATTTCGGCCTTTTCAGCAGGAAGGATTTTTCTTTTGCAATATCTGATACTGCCAGCTTGGAGGGCTTTTTGCTGTATTCAGCCGGATATTTATAAACGCTTAGCTTTTCCAGTTTCTCTAAAAGCTCCAAATCCGGCGGCGAAACAAAAACAGGATTCTCCGCCGGAGCGTTTTTTTCGGAGGAAGACGGCGCCACTATAGTAAATTTGGTGGAAGCGTCATCCTCTTCCGCCAAAGGCCCAGCCGCCGCAAGCCCGCAGTCCCCCCGGATTTCGCCCGCGGCGGGATGCCGCGCGGCGACCGCCATAAGCCAGTCCGCGCAGCTGAGCATGTTCCCCGCCGCAAAAGGCGGGATTACTCTCTCGCTCCCAAATTTCCCGTCAAACTCAAGAATCTTTTCTTTGGGTTTATCGCAGCTGAAACTGACGAAAAGCTTCTCTTTCGCGCGGGTGAGCGCAACATAAAGTATGCGCATTTCCTCTGAAAGCGCGTCGCGTTTCAGCTCCAGCCTTGCGGCCTCAAACGGCGCGGTGGAAAACTGCCGGCCAAGACTGTCCCTGCGCTTTGACGCAAAGCCAAGCTCCGGGTGACAGAGGGTGTTTGCGTTTAAATCCGTCAGGTTAAAGCGGCGGCCGCAGTCCGCGACGAAGCAGACCGGAAACTCCAGCCCCTTGGAGCGGTGAATCGTCATGATTTTAACGGCGTTCTCCGGGGGCGCAACGGACGCGCTGTGCGCCGAGTCGATATTCTCTTCCCGCATTCTGTCCATCAGCCGGTTGAAGCCGGAAAGCCCCCTGTAACCGGCTGATTCATAGCCGCCCGCCTGACGGATAAGCATGTTCAAATTGGCCAGCCTCTGCGCGCCGTTTTTCATTGCGCTCACTTTCAGGTCAAATCCGGTCAGATCCAGAGCCTTTTGAATAAGCCGCTCCGTGGTCGAAGTGACCGCAAAAGTCCTAAGCTTATCCAGGCAGGCCGTAAAAACCCCGCATTTTTCGTCCCCGGCTTCCGCGCCGCGCCGCGCCGAAAGATAAATCCCCACGCCGCCGCCAAGCCGGAGCGCCGCCATTTCGTCGGGCGTAAAGCCGAACATGGGAGACATCATCGCCGCGCAGACCTCTATGTCGGAAAGAGGATTGTCAATAGCTTTCAGAAGCGAAAGCATATATAAAATTTCTTTTGAGCCGAAAAAGCTGTTCCCGGCGTCGCTCCAGACGGGAAGGCCGTTTTCGGCCAGCGCTTTCTCAAAGACAGGCATAAGTTTCCTGCTTCTCAACAGAAGACAAAAATCGCCGTAGCCGCAGGGACGCGGGCCGTTGTCCCCGGCGACCTCGAAACCGCTATCGTGCATTTCACCGATTCTCTCCGCGATCGCCTGAGCTTCCCGGGCATGAGAGTCAAACCCGTCGTCTTCTTCCGGAGCGGATATAATCATAATTTCAGTCTCCCGCTTCCGTTCGTCAAAAAAAGACGCCGCGGGAATCAGCTTTTCCTCACTGTTATAGTCAATCCCGCCAAGCGCCGAGGACATCAGCCGCGAAAAAATCGCGTTTATTCCCTCGCAGATCCCGCGCCTGCTCCGGAAATTACTGCCAAGGCTGATATAGGCGGGGAAAGTCCCTCCGTCATATTTTGCGCTGCTTTTCCTGCGGCGGATAAAAATTTCCGGCATAGCCTGCCTGAACCGGTAAATGCTTTGCTTCACGTCGCCCACCATAAACAGGTTTTTCCCGCCGTCCTGCGAAATGTTCCTGAAGATCAAGTCCTGAATCTCGTTAGTGTCCTGGTACTCATCCACCATCACGGCGTCAAAGCGCCGGCTGATTTCTCTCGCCGCGTCCGTTTTCTCCAATGTCTCTTCGTCGGCCAGAAGCCTCACCGCGCCGTGCTCCAAATCAGAGAAATCCAGAATATTCTTGTCGAGCTTGCTTTGCCTGAATTTTTGCGCAAAAGCCGCCGTCAGGTCGAAAAGCGCCTTTATTTTCGGGCGCAGATAGTCCATGTCCTCGGCAAAATCCGCCCTTGCAGCTGAGAAGGCGCCGTTTTTCAGCTTCTCCGCGATCTCGGTTTTCAGCGTCTTCTTGACGGATTCTATAAAAGCCTTCTCGCGGGAATCGCCATAGCCGCGCAATACGCCCATCCGGGGGATTTTAAAGTTCTCCAGCTTGTGAACAATCATGTCCCATTCGCCCGCGTCAACCGAAATCAGCAAAGACTCAAGCTGATAAAGCGCATCCTGAAACTGTTTCGAGCAGGCCCTGACCATGTTCTCGTCCTCATTGACGACATCAAGAGCGCGGCGGCAAAGCGCTCTCCCATAGGACAAAGCTCCCTTTGCGTAGTCAAGCAGGACTTTTCCCCAGGGGGAATCCTCCGGCGCGGGGGAATCATACAAGGCAAGCTTTTCTTTCAGCCATTTTTCGGGAAAAGGGCTTGAACTGATAAAGTCATATAGTGAATAAATAACCCGGATAAGCCCGCTGTCGTCCCTGCCCCCGCTCATAAGTTCCACAAGCGCCAGAAAGTCCGGATTCCCGCTTTCGTAAAATTCTTCCACAGCGTCCCGGACGCTTTGGCTTTTTAAAACGCTGAGTTCGCCCTCTTCGCCAATGCGGAAATCGGGCGGAATATCAAGCTTGTGAAAATATTCTCTTGCCAGTTTCAGACAAAAGGCATGAACTGTGCCTATGCTTGCGCGGTTCAGCAGCATTTTCTGCTTTTTCAGGCTCATGTCGCCCGGCTGCTTTTGAATAAGCTCGGCCAGTTCGTTTTCAATTTTGGAGCGCATTTCGCTTGCGGCGGCGTTGGAAAAGGTCGCGATAAGAAGGCGGTCGGCGGGGATTGGCTTTTCGCCCGTCAGAAGCCGCAGGACGCGCGCGACAAGGACGCTTGTTTTGCCGCTTCCCGCCGCGGCCGACACAAGCAAAGCCCCGCCTTCGGCATATATCGCGTCGCTTTGAGCCTTTGTCCATTCTCTGGGCATACCTGCACCGCCTTAAAGTTTTTGCGTTTATTTTTTATATGGGCGAAGCGCATTCGCCTGCCGGCACGCCTGATTAACTCCTGCCTCTTTTGCAAACTCCGGCGCTTATCGCATAGACAGTGTATTCCTCCGCTCCGTCCAGACCGAGAGCCGTATCGCAAATTGCGGCGTCATAAGCCGCAATGCAGCAGCTCCCCAAGCCGAGCGCCGCCGCGCTCAGCATAACGTTCTGGCCCGCGTGCCCCAGGTCGATCAGCATTACGCGATGCGCCGCTTTGTCGTAGCGCCATTCCGCGCGGTAAGGCACACAGGAGAAAAACAGCACGACAGCCGCTTTTGCCGCCCAGCTCTGCCCGGATAACATTTCTGATATGAGTCCGGGAAAATCCTCTATCGGTCTTATAAGTTCTATTGCGGCTTTCTTTTCACCGACATGTTCCATCGGCAAATAGTGATAGAATCCGGGCATCAGCCCCTCCACATTCCGCACGGCGGCATAAAGCTCGAACGGGTGACGCGCCCCGCCGCTCGGCGCAGGGCGCAGGCTTGCATGCCCTTTTACGCCGATAACTTTCTGCGCGCCCTGTGCGCTCCAGAGCAGAAAAGCAAGTTCCGCCTGCGTTATGGGCGCGTCTGAATAAAGGCGCTCGCTCCGCCGTGAATCAAGCAGAGCCGAATATTCCGCGCGTCCGCCAAAGCTTTCAAACTCTTGAAGTTCTATTACTTCCCCCGATTGAGCTTTTGCCAGCGGCGGATGCGGCAGGCCCTTTGCCTGGTCGCTTTCCGTTCTGTCCCAGGAAATGTCGGGGCACTTCATAAATATTCGGTTGCGCATGATTTCATCCATAATAAAAATTTCTCCTTGCTTATTTGTTTTGAAGAGCTTCGTCCCGCGCTTTTGCTTCTTTACGTCTTAAAACATCCTGCCCAAGCTGCTTGCAGCGGACAAAAAACGCCGCGGCTTCATAAGTTCCCGCCCCGCCCAGGCCGTATACAAGATAAGAGGCTTCGCCGGCTTTTGTGGCGGGAATGGCCAGACAGCGTGCGTTTTCGATTCGCATAAAGTCCTCCCAGGCCACAAAAGCCACATCGTCAGCGTCTGCGGGGTTCGCGGCGGCGATTAAATCCGTCCGGCTGAGAAGCATGTCGTTGTAGTCCCATATTACAAAAGTAAGACAGCTTTCATTGAGCCGGAACAGGCTGGGCCGCCTTGCGAAAAAAACGCTTTTGGCGCGTTCCTGCAAAATCCGTAGCAGGTTCTCCGGAAAAGAAGCGTCCTGTTTCATGGCTTCGTACTCGTTTTTATAGACGACGACAGCAGAGTCGCACAGCGGCAATGTCAGATAGTCGTTGACTTGCAGGATTGTCTCCAGCAGCTTTCCGCCGTCCTCACCTTTGGCGATTTCTTTTGTGGTAATATCGCCCGCTTTAAGTTTTCCGCCGTCCTCGCCTAAAACAGAAGCTTTGAAAGCGCTTAACAGAAAAAGCAGGAATTCGCGGAATTTGTCTTTGTCGGACGGGCTGGACATGTGGTTCATCCTTGCTGTGAAAACCCTTGGCTTCTCCCGCCAGAGAGAAAAACCCCTGATAGAATCCCTGCAAAAGAAAAAGGCATAGTTCCCGTCGTCTTTCGTGGTAAATTCAATGCCCCTGTACATGCCGGCAAAGCTTTCGGCAATATCTTTGCAGTTTGCCTTGCTGAACGGCCCAAGTTTTACTGTGTATTCGACTGACATATTAAATAATCCCCTTTGCTGTCATTTTTGCGGTTTTTTGAGGCGGTTTTATTTCAGTTCGACCAGCGTGACGCCGCTGTCGCCTTCGCCAAAGGCTCCAAGCCGATAGCTCTTGACGTTTCTGTGTTTACGGAGCTGTTCATGGACGGATTTTCGCAAAATACCCGTGCCCTTGCCGTGTATTACAGTCAGTGTGCGTATGTTCGAGAAAACCGCGTTGTCAAGAAATTTGTCTATCTCCATCAGGGCTTCTTCGGAGTTCATCCCGCGCACGTCAATCTCGTGCGAAACAGGCGAAAGCGTTTCGCTTCTGGGACTGCCGCTCTTTGCCGGAAGCTTCTCGGAAGTGATTTTCTTTTCTTCTTCCAGCCGCAGCAGGTTTTCTTTAACGCGCGTTTTAATAATGCCCGCCTGAACCAGAACCGTCCCGGAGCTGTCCGCCGGGCTGATGACGACGCCTTTTTTGCCGATGTCGCTTATCAGGACGACATCCCCCGCCGCAAGCGGCCTTGGCAGGACATAGCCCGCGTTTTTGTCCTTCGGGACAAAGTCGGCTTCTTTTGCAAGGCTTTTGAGCCGGGAATTAATATCCGCCCGGGCTTTTGAAGCCCTGTCCCGGAAATTCTCGCTGTTTTTGTCTTTCCGGATTTGATTCAGCTCATCAATAAGCTGATTGGACTGCGCCTGAACTTTCTCTATAATTGAACGGGCTTCGGCGCGGGCTTTTTCAAGCTCTTTCTCGCGCTGTTCCTCAAAGACGCGGCTGGAATGCCTCATCTCGTCGCGCTTTTTTTCGATTTCGGCGCGGAGAGCGGCGGCTTTCTCTTTTTCTTCCTCAAGCCCCCGGCGCCGCTCCTCCAGGGCGCTTACAACGTCCTCAAAGCGGTTTTTCTCGCTGGAAACAAGGCTTCTTGCCCGCTCGACCACATCCGGGCGAATGCCCAGCCGCTCCGATATGGCAAAGGCGTTCGATTTTCCCGGCAGACCGATCAAAAGCCGGTATGTCGGTTTAAGCGAAGCCAGATCAAATTCGCAGCAGGCGTTTTCAACTCCGCGCGTCTCCAGCGCGAAGGCTTTCAGCTCGGCGTAATGCGTCGTCGCGGCGATTTTTGCCCCAAGAGAGCGAAGCTCCTCCAGTATGGCCGTGGCAAGCGCGGCGCCTTCAACGGGATCGGTGCCCGCGCCAAGCTCGTCCAGAAGCACCAGCGAATTTTCGTCCGCAGCGCTCAGGATTTTAATAATATTTACCATGTGAGCCGAAAAAGTCGAAAGGCTTTGCTCAATGCTCTGCTCATCGCCTATATCGGCCAGTACTTTGTCAAAAACGCAAATTGAACTGCCCTCGGCGGCGGGGATCATCAGCCCGGCCTCGGCCATAAGCGTGAGAAGGCCGAGCGTTTTCAGCGCGACGGTTTTCCCGCCGGTGTTCGGTCCGGTGATAATCAGGCTGTCAAAGCCGTCGCCCAGACGTATATCTATCGGGACAACCACATCTTTCGGGATGAGCGGATGCCGCGCCTTTTTGATGCTGACCCTGCCCTCTGCGCCGACTTTCGGCACAACGGCGTTCATTTCATAAGCCAGACGCGCCTTTGAGAAATATAAATCAAGCTCAATAATAAGGCTGTAGCTGTACTTGACAGTCCCGGCCACTTCGCCCGCCTCGGCGGAAAGCGCGGCAAGAATCCGGTTGATCTCTTCGCGCTCTTTGGCTTCCAGAATGCGGATTTCGTTGTTGGCTTCCACAACCCCGGCAGGCTCTACAAAAAGGGTCGCCCCGCTGGAACTTGTATCGTGGACAAGACCTTTGATTTCGCCCCTGTGCTCGGTCTTGACGGGTATAACATAGCGCCCGTTGCGCTGGGTGATAATCGCTTCCTGCAAAAATTTTTGCTGCTGCTGCGACCTGATTATTTTTTCAAGGCTTTCACGGACGCGGTTAGAAGCGTTTTTGATTTTGCGACGGATGTCCGAAAGGGCGGGGCTGGCGTTATCGGACATTTCCTCTTCGGAAATAATCGCGGCGTTAATTCTGTCCTCAATTTCCCGGAAAGGGGAAAGCCCAAAAAACAGATAGTCCAGCGAAGTCTCCATGTCGCGGATTTTGCTGTAAAATTCCGAAAAGGCCCGGACAGTCCGCAAAACGGAAGCCACATTCAAAAGCTCTCCCATGGAGAGCGTTCCGCCCGCCCCGGCCTTGTCCAGCGAATTGTCGGCGTTCACAAGGCCGTAAACCGAAGGCGCGCCGAAACGCGCGATTATCCTGTGCGCGTCGCTTGTGCGCAGAAGCTCTGTCTGAACCGTCTCCAAATCCCCGGAGCATTCCAGCTCAAGGGCGCGTTTTTTTGTGTCGGGGCAGCCGCCGCGCTCGGCCAAAAGTTTTAAAACTTTTTCCAGCTCCAGCGGCTTTATAAAATTTTTATATATTTCGTCCATTTTTACTCCTCAATTTCAAAAACAAACGGCGGGTCTGTGCGCAGCGCGAAAGCGTACTCGCATTCGTTTTCGCCCCATGTGCAAATCATTTTATATCCTCTGTAATTTTTTCCGGCCCGATAGTCCGCAGAGTTTGAGCTGAGCGCCGTAGCCCAGCTGTCTTCAAGCGTGAACAAAAGCTCGCCGTCTTTAATTTCCACGGAAATATCGGTGTCTGCCTGCGCGTTATATTTGCGCGTCCCGTCGTCTCCGCGCAGAAGAATTTCTTTGAGCGTGACTGTGCCCGGGGCCGTGCCGTTAAAGCTTATATAAACGATCTCGCCGATTTTTATATAGGGCAGGCTGTCCGCCGTCCGCTTCTCGAACAGCATTTCAAAACAATCTTTGCGGTCATAAACCGAGCCGTCCCACTTGTTCAGGCCGTAAACGCTGGGCAGGGCTTCCCCGCCTGCGGTCACTTTGATTGACGGCGGAGCGTCCATTTTCGCACACCCGCCCAAACAAAACAGGGCGGCAAAAAACAACATGAATCTTTTCAAGTTTCACACCTCTATAGATTTTTCCACAGATTTATAAAAATCAAGGCTCTTGAAAGCGCGCTCTGTCCGCTCGGTGACATAAGCCTCGCAAGCCCTGCCGAAAAGCCCCAAAGCCTCCCCGGAGAGCCGAAAACTGAAAATTTTCTCAAAATCCGAATAAATCACATGCCGCATGGCCGACAAAACCGCCCCTGATATATGTACGGCGGGCCTGTCCGCATTTTCAGCGGCGGCGCAGTCCTCGCAGAGAAAAATCCCGTTTCCCGGGTAAAAAACCGGCCTTGCTCCGTCAAAAACCCCGCAGGAAACACAGGCCACCAAATCCGGCATGTAGCCGCTCATGGCCAGAATGCGCAGCTCATAGACGGCCCTGACAAAAGCTTCCTCACGCGTCCCTGTCTCCAGTAAATAGAGAGAGTTCAAAAAAAGCCGCAGATACTCGCCCGGATTCGCGCCGCTTTCGCCCGGTCTCGGAGCAAGAAAACCGGTCAGCTCAGAAAGATAAAAGGCAAGCGACAGCCTGCGTATATCCTCGCGCAGAGCATAGAAAGTATGCTTTATCTCCCCGGCCTCAACAGTGCAGACATCTTTACGGCGGGATATGACAAAATCAGAATAGGCGAAAGGCTGGGCGACGGCGGCAAGGCGGCTTTTGGGCCGCCTTGCGCCATTGGCGAAAACATCAATAAGGCCGGATTTCCCGGTCAGCACCGAAAGGACGCGCGTGGCTGCGCCTATGTCGCGGGATTTCAGCACGACCCCATCAGTCGCGGTCTGAATTTTCGCTTCCATCTGTGATTTTCCCAAATGAGTTTTCCTCCGCAAATTCCGAAGCAATCAGCGATTTATATATAAAATATGCGTCTATATTACCCGTGTCCGCAAAAAGTTTCCAGGCTATATCAATATCCGACATTTAATTATTCCTCCCGCTTTATAAAATTAGCTTTTACTAACAGCATATTTTATATTAAAGGAAAGTGACACCATGTTTTGAATAATTTGTCGTCAATTATAGAGTTTATTTATTTAAGCATTGCGCGCGCGGAGCTTTGCCGCCCTTAAAGTGTTTTCCATCAGGACAGCCCTTGTCATAAGCCCGACGCCGCCGGGAACAGGGCTTACATAAGCGGCCCTGTCTATAACGCCGTCAAAATCGACGTCGCCGCAGAGCTTGCCTTCGGCATTGCGGTTTATGCCTACGTCTATAACGACAGCGCCGTCTTTCACCATATTTGCTGTTATGATTTTCTCCCGCCCGGCGGCGGCGATTAATATATCAGCTGTTCCGGTAAAGGCGGCCAAATCCGCCGTGGCCGAATGGCAGACGGTCACAGTCGCGTTTTGCCGGAGCATAAGCAGGGCGGCGGGCTTGCCGACAATATTGCTTCTGCCTACTATTACGCAATGCTTTCCCTTAATAGAAATCTGGTAATATTCGAGAAGCTCCAGAATCCCGGCCGGGGTACAGGGCGCAAATCCCTCTTCGCCGAGGAAAAGGCGGCCTATGCTTTCTTTTGAGAAAGCGTCAACGTCCTTGCCGGAATCTATCGCCGCTATTACGGCTTTTTCGTCAATATGCGCGGGCAGCGGAAGCTGAACAAGCACGCCGGAAACGGCAGTATCCGCATTTAGTTTTCCGATAAGCGCAAGCAGCTGAGCCTGCGGCGTTTCTTCCGGAAGGCGGTGCACTTTAGAAATAATTCCCACTTCTTTGCAGTCGCGTTCTTTTCCGTTCACATAAGTTTTAGAAGCGGGGTCTTCCCCCACAAGGATCACATCCAGCTTCGGCTTTATGCCCTGTTCGGCAAGCTCCTTCGCTTCGGCCCTGACGCGCGCTTTAACAGCCGCAGCGGCCGGCCTGCAGTCCATAACATTGCCCATATTATTCTTTGCCTTCTTCCGCATCGGTTTCTTCCGCATCTTCAAGCGGGGTTTCTTCAGGCGCTTCTGTTTTTTCCGAAAGCTCTTCCGGAGCTTTGCCCGCGTTCTCTTCTTTTTCTTTGATTGGGGAAATTTCTTCCTGAATAATCCTGGCGGATTTATTGGATTTTTTTGCCCTGCTGTCCGCGATTTCTTCGTCTATCTTTGCAAGCAAAACTTTGCTTTCTTCAGTAGTGACATAAAGCGGCATAAAATCCGGCGAATCATCGCGTTTAATTTTGCTTCTTATGACAATAATCAGCACAATTGCCGCAACGACAAACAAAACCGCAAGAATCTGCGAGATTCTCATTTTACCCAGAAGAAGACTGTCCGTCCTCATGCCCTCGATAAAGAAACGCCCAAGGCCGTTCCAGCCCAGGTACATGATAAAAACTTCGCCGTCAAATTTTCTCTTCTTAGAATAAAAATGCAGCAAAACAAAACCCAGCAGGCACCATATTGACTCATACAAAAAACAGGGGTGAACGGGCATGTTTGGGTCAATATTAACGCCCATGGACGCAAGCTCGGTTCTTTGCCGCGTCAGATACTGCACGATGCTCGGCCCGGTCATCCCCCAGGGCAGGTTTGTATTGGAGCCGAAAGCCTCTATATTGACAAAGTTTCCCCAGCGGCCTATGCCCTGGCCGATCAGGAAGCCCAGCCCGGTTATATCCAAAGTCGGCAGAAGCCTTACTTTGCGCCATTTTGCGATCGGCCATACAAACAAAACCGCGCCGATAAGCCCGCCATAGAAAGCCAGGCCGCCCTCGCGCAGGTTAAAAACGTCTATAGGGTTGTTTTTATATAAGTCCCAGTGGAAAATCACAAAATAAGCCCTTGCGCCGATTATGCCGCCGATAAGCCCCGCAATGGTCAGATCAAGAAATCTGTCCGGATGTATGCCGAAACTGCGCGACCGTCGTATGGCGTATGCCACGCCCAGGAAAAATCCGATGCCTATAATAATGCCGTACCACTGGATGCTCAGGCTTCCGATAGAGAAAGCCGTCCTGTTGAGGCTGAATTCCAGCCCCAGCTTTGGAAACGATAAGATTTCGCTGCCCATAATAATCTCTCCTTTAAATTTCTTATAAATTTCTTAATGTTTTGCGAATCCTGTAAATACGGCAATCCGCCGCGCCCGCGCTTTTTTTAATTAACGGGTTCCACAACCGAAAGCGCCAGCCTTCCGAAATCAAAATATTCCCGGATTGCGTCATTAACTTCTTTAATAGAGATTTCCGGCAGAATCCGGATACCCTCAAAAGGAGTTCTTTCTTCTATAAAGGCGTTTGTCAGGGCATTTGCGATGGATTCGACGTCGCTGTAACCCATGGCGAATTTGCCGTAGAGATATTTTTTGACGCGCCGGAAATCCTCTTCGTTTACGCCGTTTTGCCTGAATTCTTCAATTTCTTTCAGAAGCTCGTCAAGCACGGCTTGCGGCTTGTTCGATTCGCCGGAAAAAATAATGGCGAACAAATCTTTCTCGCACGCAAGCTCGCTGTCGAAAGAATCCGTTATAAGCCCGGCGTTGTAAAGCCTGCTGTAAAGCGCGGAAGTTTCGCCGCAAAGCGCCTCAAGAGCAATGTCCGCCGCAATGCTTTTGCGCAGAAGCTCCTGTTTCGGCAGAGGGCTGTTCTTGAAGCCGATTTCAAATATCGGTGTGGCGACGGGAAGCCGCTTTGAAAAAAAGCTTCGTCTTACCTCCGGCGGTTCGTCGGCAAATTCCCGGTCTATTTTTATCTCCGGGCTGGACTCAAGAATCCTGTCGCAAAGCTCAATAACTTCATCAGCCTCAAAGTTGCCGCTGACGGACAAAGCCATGTTGTGCAGATTATAAAAAACTCCGTGGCAGAAAAGCAGAAGCGTCCTGTCTATTTTTGCGATAGATTCAGCGGTCCCTGCTATGTCAACAGTGATGGGATGCCTGTGATAAAGAGAGCGCAGCAAATTAAAATACACGTTCCAATAGGGGCTGTCGCGGTACATGTTAATTTCCTGCGTGATGATTTCCCGCTCTTTCCGGATGGATTCCTCGGTGAAATAGGGCTTTGTCAGCATGGAAAGCAGTATTTCCAGATTTTCCATCATGCCGGAGGTGCACGAAAGTTCGTAGCTTGTCCTGTCTGAAGAAGTATAAGCGTTGGCGTTCGCGCCGGTCTGCGCAAACTTCATGAAGGCGTCGCCCTCCTCGTCCTCAAACATTTTGTGCTCCAGAAAATGCGCAATCCCCGCCGGAACCCTCGTGAAATCTTTTTGAGCGTCCGTTCGGAAGGCTGTGTCAAGAGAGCCGTAGCGCGCGGTGAACTGGGCGTACATGGCCGAGTATTTTTTCATGGGGCACAAAAACACGGTAAGGCCGCTTTTGTGGTTCAGGATCATATATTTCTCCCCCACGGGGCTGTCCTCAACCGTTTTGATTATATTTTCGCGGCTCATGCGGAAACCCCCCTCCCTTCAAGGCAATAGACTGCGCCAAGCTTCATGCCCCGGCAGGCGTTTATAATTTCTTCGCGGCCTATTTCGTCCGCAAAAGCGGCCATTTCTTCCGGTTCTTTGTCAAATCCGCTCATGATATTGCCCATATAATAAGACTCGACAAGACGGGCTTCGTCAAAAACGCCCCTGTAGCTGCTGCGCAGGGCAAGGCGCGCTTCCCGAATATCTTTATCGGCGAACTCGCCGTTTTTTATTTCCTCAAGCTGGGCGATAATTTCACGCGCGGCTCTTTCGCGATTGGCGGCTTCTATGCCGCTGTCGACAAACACGACGGATTTGTATCTGTCATATCTTGCCGTGCAGTAGTAGCACAGTCCAAGCTTTTCGCGGACGTTGCGAAAAAGCTTGGAACTTGGCAAAATCCCGTAAATCATCATAGCCATAAGCATGGCGACAGAATCCCGGGCGCTTTTGCTTTCTTCCGCCGCAAAGCCAAGAACCAGCTTCGCCTGGGTTACGTCCATATTTTCGCTTATATTTTTCGGCGGCCGGCAAACGCGCGGGGCGGCGGACATGGTGACAATGCTCCTGTCCGGCCGGCGTTCCAAAACGGACAGCCGCGATTTAAACAGCGCTTTGACGTCGCTTGAATCGTCCGAACCGACGTGAAAAATTTCAATGCGGCTTCCCGCAAGAAGCTCCCTGTACGTCTGATACAATTCTTCCGGGCTTATTTTTTCGGCGTCTTCTGTATAGCCGCAGCGGGGAATGGCGTAGTTTTCGCCCTCGCACAGCAGCTCGGAACAGCGATGGATCGCATAGCTGCGTTTGTCGTTAATCTGGGATTCTATCAGATCAATCAGTCTTGCGCGCTCTATCTCGACTTCTTCCGGAATAAAAGCGCCGCCGGAGATATTCGGCTCCAGCAGGGTTTCGCAGAGAAAGTCCGCGCTCGCGCTCAAAACATTCTCGCCCTCAAGGGCAAACCTGTTCGCGACTGATAAAAGGTGCAGGGTGACGCTTTGGGATTCGCCGATTTTGGACACATCCGAAACAAGCCCCGCGCCGTATAAATCATAAAGTTTTTTATTAAGGCTTTGCAAGCTCGGATACTTTTTGCTGCTTTTGGCCAAAACGCCTGTCAAAAGGGCGTGTTTGGCGGCCTTGTCTCTGCTGAGGGGCATAAACAAATTAATAGAAATCCTGTTGCTTTTATAAAGTCCATCGGTAAACGAGTTAAAAAAAACTGATGGAAGTATTTCTTCGCGTTTAAGCCTGTCTGTCATTTTTCGCCTTCTCTTTTTATTTATTTTATAAAAAAACGCAACTAATAATGATTTTACCATATGGGAGCTAAAATATCTACTGAAAAATAAAATTATCGCCGCAAATTCTAATAACGCAAGATTATCTTGTTTTTTAGCGTGTAAGGCTCTATAATTATTAAAAGATAAAATCAAGATAAAATTACGTCAATAACGGAAGATGTGATGACTTTACGAACAGAATTAATTTTAAACTTTTTCTGACTGCGCTGCTTGCTTTCGTGATTTTTATATGTTTCCCCAATCAGGAACTGCGGTCTGAATCTTTGGCGGAGGGCGTCTCTATTTATATAAAAGCGATAGAGTTTCAAAAAGATCCGGACGATCCCAACCAAGCGGGCCATATAAGCGCGGCAAATCTGCCTTTTTCTATTATAATTAAAATTAACCGGGAAAGCTCTGTTTTTCTGTCCGACAACGCGGTCGCCTTTCTTGAGGAGTGCAGTTTTGCGCCGGCCAAAAGAAACGGGAGCCTTTCCGCGCTTTATGACCGCGTATCGGGAACTTTCACTTTCAGTGGGATTGCTTATACCGGAAGCGGCCGGGAGCTTTCTTTCTCTATTATGGACGGGGCTTTATATAATACTTTTTCTTATGATGTGTCAGGTGTTGTCGGCGCCGCTCCTGTGGAAATCACAGTAGACGGAAACGGCGACAGTTCGTCGGGGAAGTCGTCCGCTTCCAGCAAGGAACCCGACCCGCCGCTTTCGCTTGTGCCGCACCTGCTGGCCGCTTCATACAAATACCCGCCGGACATAAGGGAAAACGTGCCTTTTGAAATAAATATCACGTTTATAAATACCAGCGCAAAAATCGCAATAGAAAACGCCCTTATTCATTTTGTGCCGATTACAAACAACACCAGGGCAAACGCTTTCCAGCTTGTCGGCAGCTCAAACATAAAATATATAGAATTCCTTGCCCCCGGAGAAAAAATTGACGTAAAAATAAACTGCGTTCTGGAAGAAAAGACAAGTTTTGCGCATACAATTGACATAGAAGCCGCTTTTCAGTATTATGATATAAAGGACAAAGACCCTCTGAAGGCCTCGGACAGCTATTCGATAAGCGTGGCCGCCGCGCTCAGCTCGTCAATCAGGCTGGAAAAAATAAGGCTTCCGGAAAAGATATACGCGGGCAAATTTTTTGCGCTTGAATACCGCGTCGTTAACACAGGCCGCCAGAGCGTCAGGGATATTGATCTTTCGGTTCTGTCGGCGGATGGCAAAATTCTGTCAAGGGCCTATATAGGGGAACTTGCCGCCGGAAAGGACGCAAAATCGGAGCCGGAAATCGAGCTGTTTTTTGAGAATACGGGAGAGTATAATCTCACTGTCCGGCTTGACTATCTTGACGAAAAAAGCGGAAAACTGACGCATATTACAAACCCCTTAAAAATAACCGTTGAATATGAAGAAAGCAGTTCGTCCGGCGGTGAAAGCTCCTTGGCCGAATCAATGGACAATTCCGCGACCAACCCGGCCATTATCGTAAATCAGCCGCAGGAGATAAAAATTGACAGCGCAGCGGTGATCGCTTTCGCGTCGGCGCTGGTTTTAGCCCTGGCCGCATATATTGTCTACCGGATATTCAAAAAGCCGAAAGCCAAAAAAGAAGAACTTCCGGAGCTTTCTCTGGATGATTTTTATGACGACGGGGATTCCTGATTTGCGCAGGGCGTTTAAAACCTTTGTAAAGTAAAATATTGTCGCCGCATTGAACTTATAAAAAAGTATGATATAATAAAATAGAGTTTCGTATTTTGGGAGAAAAGGAGTTTTGCATGTGATAAAAAAGGTGCTTGCGGCCTGCCTTTGCGCGGCGCTGATACTGGCGTCAATGACAGGATGTTTTGATCTTTTCCGCGCGATTTCTGATAATGCCGGCGACATTTTTGAAAGCCCCGTCCCAAGCTATCCGGATTCCTTGGGAAATTTTGAGAGCAACGACAAGCTTCTTAAAGACGATTTTTACTACTATGTGAACAAAGACTGGATAGAAAACACCTATCTTGGCCCTGTTCCGGCAGCAAACGCCTCCAGCGAGCTGGCTTCGGAGATTTATGTGGGGCTGTTGTATTCCCTGCTGGACATTGCCGCCGACCTTGAGACGAATGACGACGGCGAATATGCAAAGCTTGTCAAATATTATCTTACGCTTGCGGACGTCGACAGCCGCAATGCGGAAGGAATACGACCTCTGCAAAGCCGCATTGACGCGATCAAAAAT
Organism: Oscillospiraceae bacterium; assembly: GCA_031282245.1. Lineage (GTDB taxonomy): Bacteria > Bacillota > Clostridia > Oscillospirales > Ruminococcaceae > JAITEB01. The sequence continues at coordinate 19,817 of JAITEB010000003.1, forward strand.
ATAAAAACTATTGACGAGCTTCAAAAAGTGGCGGCAAGCCTGGATGTGGACTGTTTCGGCTCGTTCATGATGTTCGGGATATATCCCGATGCGGAGGACAGTCTGACCAACCGTCTCTATCTGTCCGGGCCGCTGCTCAGCCTGGGCGAAAAAAGCTACTACAGCGGTTCGGGCGAGTTGAGCCAGAAAACTATAGGGGCATATAAGACGCTGCTTGCGGAGCTTTTTACCCTTGCGGGCGAAAGCGGCGCACAAGCAATGGCCGAAGAAGCTTTCCGAATAGAAAAGACTTTAGCGGACAGCACTTTAAGCATGGGCGACGCCGTCAATATCGACAAGACATATAACCGCCGCGACCTGCGGGAATATGCCGCCCAGTTTGAAAATTTTGACCTGATCGGCTTTCTGGAAAGAGTCGGGCTTGTCGACCCTGAATTTATAATCGTGACCGAACTGGATTATTATAATACGCTCAATCAAATTATGGTTCCGGAGAACCTGGAGGCTTTGAAAAGCTTTATGTACGGCCAGCTTTTGTATCAGGCGGCCGGATATTTAAGCATGGATTTTGTATATGCGGCCAGAGATTTTGAAAACGTTCTCAACGGCACCGAGGGCTACCGGGACGAAACCGAAATGGCCTTTTTCAAGACGGAATCTTATCTGGGCGAGCTGATGGGCAAACTCTATGTCGAAACGGCTTTCGCCGGAAAGGCCGAAACCGCAAAGGCCGAAGCGACAAAAATCGCGCAGGAGATTCTTGACAAATACGAAGAAAGAATAATGCGGCTTGACTGGATGAGCGACGCGACCAAGGCCGAAGCTGTCAAAAAGCTTGAGACTATGGATCTGAAAATCGGCTTCCCGGACAAGTGGACGAATTTTGATTCTTTGGAAGTGACGATTTATGCCCAGGGCGGGAGCGCATTGCAGAATTTTGTGAATTATTATCACTTTTCTTATCAGGAGTTTTTGGATTCGCTTGATAAACCGGTTGATAAAGACAAATGGTCGATGATGCCGCATGTCGTGAACGCCGGATATAACCGCTCCGCAAACGAGATTGTCATCCCCGCCGCAAGCCTTGAGGAACCATTTTTTAACGTGGACTGGAGCGAAGCCATGAACTATGGCGGTATTGGCTTTACTATCGCGCACGAGATAAGCCACGCTTTTGACAACGAAGGCAGCAAGTACGACGAAAACGGCAATTACAAAGACTGGTGGACGGCGGAGGACAAGAAAAATTATGAGCTGTACACAAAGGCGCTGGCCGGCCAGTTCAGCAAGATTGAGGTTCTTCCGGGTTATTTTATACATGGGGAGCTTACCCTTGGGGAAAACATCGCGGATCTTGGCGGGATGGAGTGCATTGTTGAGATTGTCAGCGGCAAAGGCGGGAATCTTGACGAACTTTTTAAAAACTATGCCCGCGGGTGGGCTTCAAAGTGCACGGACGAATATCTTAAAAACAGCCTGGTTCAGGACGTTCACTCGCCCGACAAATACAGGGTCAATACTATATTGTCCAACATAGATAAATTCTATGAGACTTACGGAATTAAGCAGGGAGACGGGATGTACAGGCCGGAAAACGAAAGAGTCCATATTTGGTAGATTTTAACAAATTATCGTCGGAGCAGCCGCATAAGAACCGCAAGCCTTTTCAGAGACTTGCGGTTACTTGTGAACTGATTCCGTCCTGCAGTAAAAAGTTTAAAAAGGAGATTAAAATATATGCATCTTGCAGATATAGGCGCAAACCTGCTGCACCGTTCTTTTGCAAAGGACAGGGAACAGGTCTTGCGGGACGCAAAGACAGCGGGAGTCGACACGATATTGATAACGGGAACAAGCCTGCGCGAAAGCAGAGAAGCCGCGCAGTATGTGAGAAATTATCCGGGAACGCTTTATGCGACGGCGGGCGTTCATCCCCACGACGCAAAAAGCTGCGACAATAATACTATCGGGGAGTTGAGAGAACTTGCGGATTTGCCGGAGGTCGTCGCCATCGGCGAATGCGGGCTGGATTACGACCGGGATTTTTCCCCGCGCGCGGTTCAGCGGAAATGGCTTGAGCGGCAGGTGGAACTGGCGAAGGAATTGAATATGCCGCTTTTCCTCCATGAGCGGGAAGCCTTCGCCGATTTCCGGGATATTCTTAAAAACGCAGGCCCGGAAACGTGCAAAAAGGCTGTCGTGCACTGCTTCACAGGGAGCGAGGACAATCTCATGGCTTATCTGAGCCTTGGCTGCAGCATTGGCATAACCGGCTGGATATGCGACGATCGAAGGGGACTTCATCTGAGGCAGGCCGTGAAGAAAATCCCCGCCGACCGCCTGATGATAGAGACGGATTCGCCCTATCTGGTGCCGCGCAACATGCGCCCCCGGGCAAGCCATAACCGAAACGAGCCGAAATATCTTCTGCACATCGCGAGAGACATAGCGCGGTGCAGGCAGGAGACGACGGATTCTCTGGCCAGGATCACCTATGAAAACACAATGCGTTTTTTCGGGCTGAATGCTGAATAAAAAAAACAGTCAAACGGCATTTGCCGCACCGTTTTTAAGCTTCTCGGTCTGGTCGGCGGTAGTCAAAGCATCCACAACTTCGTCGATATCGCCGTCCAGAATTTGTTCAATGCGGTAAAGCGTCAGCCCAATCCGGTGATCGGTCACCCTGCCCTGCGGAAAATTATACGTCCGGATACGCTCGGAGCGGTCGCCGGTGCCCACCTGCGACCGCCTTTCCGACGCGATTTTCGCATTCTGCTCCTGCTGCATTCTGTCATACAGCCGCGAACGCAGAATTTTCATGGCGCGTTCGCGGTTTTTAAATTGGCTGCGCTCGTCCTGGCACTCGACAACTGTTCCCGTGGGCAGATGGGTGATGCGGATGGCCGATTCGGTCTTGTTGACGTGCTGTCCGCCCGCCCCGCCGGAGCGGTAAGTGTCAATCTGCAAATCCCCGGGGTTGATTTCAAGCTCGACTTCTTCGGCTTCCGGCAGAACGGCGACAGTCACGGTCGAGGTGTGGATACGCCCGCCGGCTTCCGTTTCCGGAACGCGCTGGACGCGGTGAACGCCCATCTCATACTTGAGCCGCGAATAAGCGCCGTCGCCCTCTATTAAGAAGCTGATTTCTTTCAGGCCGCCCAGTTCGGTTTCGTTGGCGTTCAGGGTTTCAAGTCTAAAACCTTTGCGCTCGGCATACATAGAGTACATTCGGAAAAGCCGGGCGGCGAAAAGCGCGGCTTCCTCGCCGCCCGCCCCGCCGCGGATTTCCATGATGACGTTTTTGTCGTCGTTGGGGTCTTTGGGCAGCAATAGAATTTTTATTTCTTCCGCGATTTTTTCCATTTCGTCCCGGCTTTCGTCAAACTGCGCCTGAACGATTTCTTTAAAGTCGGCTTCCAGCCCGCCTTCTGAAAGCAATTCTTTTGCCTCGTCAAAATTCCCCTGTGAGGCGCTATACTCCCGGTATTTTTCTATAATCGGGGTCATTGCCTTGTATTCTTTCATCAGGTTCCTGTATTTTTCCTGGTCGCTTATGATCTCCGGGCTGGACAGGCTTTCGCTTATTTCGTCATAGCGCTTTTCCGCTTCGCTGAGCTGTTCAAACATATTGTTAAATTCCCCTTTAAAATTAGACTGGATTAGATTTTAACACTGACGCTTTGCGTAAGCAAGCGCGCTATGTCTCCGGGGCATTCCGGATAATTTTAGAAATATTTTTTTCCGCCTTCACGCGGGGAATCAAAAACTCGTGCCCGCATTTTACACAGCGCAGGCGGAAGTCCATCCCCGAACGCAGCACAAGAAATTCTTTTGAGCCGCAGGGATGGTTTTTTTTCATCAGTAAATGGTCGTTAACGCGAACGTCCATAGGGACTTTTCTCCTTTTGTCTGAGTCTATGCCTGTATTATAGCACACAAACAAGCAGATTAAAAGCCCCCGCAAAGCGCAAAAAAAGCCCGCGCTGCCCCCCAGTGAACTGTCCCCTGCTCCCTGATTTCAATCCCATATTTTCCCGCGACGAGCCTCTTTTTGAGCTTGTAAACAGGTGTTCGCACGCCTTTGACGTCTTCGACTACCTGCTCGCCGTCCTGAATTATGAACTTTAAAACCCCGGATATCGGCCATACTCAAGGCTTTATCAATCCTCTGGCAAGCTCGGAAAACCGTGCGCGATACTCTTTTGACGACCGGGGAAACGGTTATTTATTCGCTGATATGTATAAAAATGAATGCCGCTACTGCCCGGAAGCCCGGGAATGGTATCGCTATGATGGAAAAATATGGAAACCAGACCCCGGCGCTCTCGCTGCCCGCGAACGCGCCAAAGAACTGTCGCTCCACATGCTCAAGCTTGCTTTTGACTATTCTTCCAGCGCAAAAAAGGACATTTTAATGGACAACGCACGAAATCTGGCAAAAAATTTCGGGAGGACCGCTATGCTCAGCGACGCCTCCAGCGTCTGGCCAATTCATATTAATGACTTTGATAGAAATATTAACCTGTTTAATTGTCAAAACGGCACTTTAGATCTTAGAACCCGGGAATTTCTTACACACAATCCGGAAGATATGCTCAGCATGATTAGTGGCGTGAACTACAGGCCGAGCACTAAATGCTCGCGCTGGAACAGGTTTATACAGGAAATTATGGAGGAGGATATCCGCCCGGACAATGACCCTGTTGGATATCAATTTGCGGAGCTTGAACGGGATAATGTCGCGTCCACGGCGGCAGACCTGTCAGAATTTGGTAACCCGCTCTAATAGGGTTTTATGTCTTATTTTATAGTTGTTCCATATGTTCCATTAAAATTTACAATAAGGGTTTTTATTTTGTGCGGCTTTTAATTTTGCTTAATATTCATGATATTCGTTAATAAGCCCTATTATCCAATTTAACCACCCCTTCTGGGATATGCTCTGCCGCATATTACCTTTTGTCAGAAATTTGGACGGTTACTTTATTAAATTCAAGTGAATTTGATCGAGCTAAATATTATTATTAAAAAATGACTTTATTATTTTATATATTTCTTCTGATTCTCCAATATTTGTTATAGTCAAGTCCACAATGTTCTTAATATTTAATATATCAAGATTATTTTGTTCAAGCAATAATATTATTATATCTGCAACAAAAATATTGCTTATATAAATTAACAAGTCTTTAAACGCAATGCCGTCACGCAGCATTGCGTCTGTAATAACAAGGCTGTAAAATATATTCTCAATGCCTTTAAATTTAGTATTACAGAGATCTGTTTTTTCTGATTCGTTTTCATATTTGATAAGCAAACAACTATATTTTTCAGTATAAAAGCAATTCCAAAGCTTTTTAATATCTATTTCCCGGCACTCGTTACCGCCAATTATAGTAACTACAGGTATATTAATATAATTCTGGTAGTCAGCTATAATATCTTTACGGTATTTGAACTTCTTAGTTTCAGACATAAACAAAGAATTTTCAGTAACGGCATTTTCCAGACACAAACAACTGTTTGAATCTGCTTGGATGCTTCTGGCTATGATAGACGCTATATATGGAGAAATCAAGCTGTTAGTACGCGAATAGCTTATTCTATATTTTTTTTCGAACTCTTCTATACAGGAGCACTCAGGAAGGCTCGCAGTAATATTTATTCCATCGAAAGGGTCGCTGCTGTAAAAAAAGCCGCCGCCATTTATTAAGTTAAAAGAATCATAGCGAACTCCAATTACAAAAGGAAAAAAAGAAGGGAAAGTAACTTTGTTTGTATTGCTTGAGGCACATATCAGAACGGTATTTTTTTTTGAAAGTTCCTCTGTAATTGCCTTTAGTTCCAGCGCATATTCTATAGACAGGCTGCCGATACTCATGCACAGTATATTAATATCCTGGCCTGCGCACCACTTCAGAGCAACTAAGACGTCTTCTGCTTTAAAATAGCTGTTATTATTTAACTTCTTAAGTTTAATATCAATAATACTGCAAGACTGTACAAACTCAGTAAATATCGAAGCGCAGAAAGTTCCATGACTTATATAAGATATATCATAATAATAAGGCATGACGCAATTATTATCAACCGTAAAATGAAAAACGGAATGTTTCTCTCCGCCGAATAGAAATTTATCGCTTATGCCATCATCAATAAATGCGACGGACAATTTTGTATCAACGATGATAATTCCCTCTTTGTGGTATTATATTTCTTGTCCCTATGGCGACTCGCGTTATAAATATCCGTGATAAAGCAAAATATAAAAAAGCCGGCCGAACTTACAGCAAAAATCCATAAAATCATCTAATTCCTGACAAAGATATACCGTTTACCAGATGATCTTCCCCCGACAGAAAAACTAAAACAGGAGGAAGCGCAAAAAAAGAAGACGCGGCAAATAACATTCCCATATTATTTTGAATTATATCCGCCAAATATAAAGACAACGGCATTTTATATAAAGATTTTATAAATACTATTGCCTGATCTATAAGATTCCAGTATTCTGAAAAATTTAACATGAAAAGCGCAAATAATATTGTCTTCATATTGGGATAGACGACATGTAAAAATACTTTGATCTCCGAGGCGCCGTCTATGTATGCCGCTTCTTTACACTCATAGGGGAAGTTTTTAAGATGCTGACGAATTAAAAACACACTGATAGGGTTAAATATACCAGGCAGAATGATTGCCCAATAACTATCGTCCATATTAAAAAAATTTACTATTATTTTTTGCGGAACCAATAATACTTGGATTGGCATTAATATAATCAATATATAAACCGAGAAAATAAGCTCTTTTTTTCTGCATGTAATATACTGAAATCCATAAGCGGCAATAGGGGACACAATAAATTGCCCGATTAATACTGGAGCTATTATCAGAATTGTATTGCAATACGAACGCAAATAAAAAGGCGACTCGAAAAAAATAGTTATATACTGTTCAATGCTTATTTTGTCGGGTATAAAACTTATATTTACATAATGCAAATCATTGACCGAAAAATCAAAAAAATTAGTGGGTATAATTTTATCAGAATATCTAGAAATAATTTCATTGATGCTCATAAATGAATTTCCAAGCATGAATAACACCGGCAAAATTAAGATTATTATAACTATAGCGGCTATAAAATATAGCAGCGTTAATTTTATTCTTGAAGTTTTAAATAACATACTAAAAATCCTCTCCGCGATATCTAAAACGACTAATAAATAAAATTAAAATAAAAGAAAGAAAACATAAACTAATTGAGGCGGCGGACATTTTTTGAAAATTAAGATTGGCAATTTGGTTATTTATATAATGCTGCAGCAAATATATATTTTTATTGGGATAATTTTTAAAAAGTAAATAAATTTCTTTAAATATCTTAGAAGTAAACGTAAAAGACATCAGGGCTACAGTTGATATCGTCGGCATAATAAACGGTCCTACTACATAATATAACTCGTGTCTGAATTTTCCGCCCTCCAGTTTGAGCACGTCATAATATTCCTCTGAAATCCAGTTCATTCTTGCGGCAAACAGTATAGTGCAGTAACCAATATTTTTCCATAGAAAAATAAAAACAACAACTAAAACTATAAAAGGATTGGTGTCCCAATTGATAGATTGATTATAATTATTTATAATAATCTTATTTAATAGCCCGTTATTGTCAAATATTACTCTCCAAAAATAAATTGTACTTCCACTTGGAATGAAAAACGGTAATATCACGAAGATATACATCATGCTTTTTAAATAAATATAATTGCGAATTAAATACGCGAGGAAAAATGACAATATAGTATTAAGCGTTATGCATATAGAAACCAAAATAATTGTATTTTTCAGACTGTTCTTAAATGCGGGATTTTCAAAAGTTTCAACATAGTGCAAAATACCTACAAAATTCTTGCTCAGTATATTATCCGTAAACGAATAATAAAAAGAAATAAAAAATGGAATAATATAAAAAACAGCCACGCCAAGCACACTTGGTATAATAAATAGCCAACATGTTATTTGATTTTTCTTTTTCATAGATTTAATATAATCCTAAAAATTTTTTTCAGTAAAAACGGACAACGCAGCCGTCATACAACTCTTTGTCACTGGAAATGACGACAGGGTATTTAATTTGGATTAATTCAGACAAAGCGACTTTATTTGCGTCCTCAGCAATAATTTCAGTGTTTTGCAATGAGAGATAATATTCTTTCCCCCAAGCTCCATCCTTCTCTTTTACGAGATAAATAAAATCTTTTCCGTTTTCGGCGTCAGTAAATACAGCGTTTTTTGGCAAAATAAACGAGAGATGAGACGATACTTTCCGTATGTTTATATTTACAGCTTCGCCACCCAATAAACCCTCGAAATTAAATCCAATCGTCAGCTTTGTGTTATTGCCGTCCGGCAGAACTAAGATAACCTCTCCTTTTGTGTTCCCAAATCTTTCGGAAGGAACTTCTACCTCAACAGCGTCCCCAGCATAGATAAAAAAAGTATCCGAACCCATATCTTCCGGCGTAAGAACCAAATTTGACATGTAGTTATAACCTTTTATTTTTGAACGATTGTCTCCAAGTTCCACGACGGAATTGCTTTGGATAACTTTCTCAAACTTGCCCGATTCGGGGACAGCCATTTTTACAAGAGGCAAATTCTGTTGATAGATAGTTCTGGAGTATAAAATTATTAAAAAAAACCATAAAATAAATACTACGCCTATAATTTTTACTATCTTTTTCATAGTTATCTCTTTAACATCAAAGTACTTATATTTTCAAGCAGCCCGTTTACAGAATGATTATCAAATACACTAATAAGTTCGTTTAAGTTTATGCAAAACATCTTCTCGATTTTTAAAAAAATATATGCCATCTCCCTGCTTGAAATATCAATATCTCTGCCAAAAAGATTTTTATCAAAATCAGATACTTTTCTTTTACAAACGCTTTCTATAATATCAATCATTTTTTGTCTTATAGCAATCGATTCATCCATTTTTTTACAGTCCTTATATTTAAATTTCCAATTGCCAGATTCACAGGCATTCTAAATCTAACAGCAATTTTTACGCACAATAAACTTGCAGTCTGAAAAACTAAACTATTGATTTAAAACTGGCCAGCTTATTAAGAATACTATTATATACAAGCTCAGCGCTTTCCGGGTTAAGTGAATTAAAAACGCAGCACCCTTTTGCTTTAAAATCTATAAGTTCACTATCGTCCGCGCCAAGGCTCAAATATTGTAATTCACTGAAATTTTCCTGCGGCACTATCAGTTTTGTGTTTGAAATATTATAATATTCCGCTTCGCTGTTAAACCTATACCTGCACATTAACATGTCATTAGATAAACACTCTTTTATATGCTTGCTATAATATAAACTTCTTACAGTTATATCCGGTTTTACGGCATTTGCCATTATATAAGCAAACTCTCCATAATCTTCAGGAT
>JAITEB010000035.1 GCA_031282245.1 Oscillospiraceae bacterium
TTGACGAACCGGGGCTGTATGGAACCACCTCTAGTATATCGTCGTTGATAAGCTCAATATTCTGAATATTCTCGGCACCTTTTGCTCTGTTGCTGAGAATAACGTTCTCAAGCTGTTTATTGTTGTTAATTTGAATATCAGTAAAACGTGTGCCAGTCAGATCGACGCTTTCCAGCTTGTGGGGGAGGTTGTAGGGAATTTTGTTCGTTCCCTCTCCCGCTTCGCCGACAAAGTTGTTAAAGTCCAGCGTCAAAGGCAGGTCAATACAGCCGGTGAGATTAAGCACGCCCTCTACAGCCGCGTCAAAGTATGGATATTTCGCAATGTAGTCTGTAGCGCTATCCGTCTTAAACGGATAGGATGTGGGAAGGGGGTTGTAATAGTACGTGTTGGCGTTCGGCGTTCCGGTGATGCTCTTAAGCTCAACGCAACCTGTGAGGTTCAACGCGCCCTTAATTTCATCTTTGTAAATATTGAGGACGAGAAGTTCTGTGTTGCCATTCAATTTAATGCCATCGTTGAATGTGATCTTTGTGGGGCCACCGGTGAATTTGTTGCCAAGACCGTTTTCGCTGATGTCCAGCACCTGAATATTCTTGACGGGCAGTATGACTTCATCAAGTCTATTCTGGCTGAGGTCAAGAATAGAAACATTGGTGGTCGTTGGGGCGTCGCCGGTTAACCAAGTTCCATCTTCACTCGCAGGACCGACAAAGAACGTAGTTTCACCGAGGTGCAGGCCAGTCGCACTGACACCCGAGCCGCCGGTGGTATTGTCCGCACTTGTCAGCATGTTGTTGCGCAGGTTCACGCTGACCAGCCCGTTGCCTATATTGTTAAGGTCGTCGTTGTCTATATCGTCAAGATAGATTGTGTCGATTTTGTTATTCTGTAGCTGGAGGACGCCCACTTTCGAGCCTGTGCCGGTGGCCTCTTTGCCCTCTTGAAGCTGTTTACAGCCGCCATAGTTCACTTTTGCGAGCTCTCCGGAGATTTTTACCCCGCCGTCGAGCGGTACATCCGGGGAAATGCTGAACACATAGAAGAAAGAGGGATATTTAAGGTTTGTACTGCTCGCTTCGGTCTCTGTATTCGGTTTAATGCCAACGCCAGCTGCCGGGGCTACGGCTTTGCCATAGTGCAAAGCTGCCAAGCCGTACAGGTTAATCGTCTTAAGGTCTATGCGGTCGTCGCGGCTGCCATTGTAGCTGAAATCAAGCGTTGTCAGCGAGGGCATACCGGAGAGGTTCAGTTCGGTAAGCCGTGGCTTGGCAGCAGGGGTGGTGCCGGTGGGGAAACATGCCCACGTGCTGTCGAGATTACTCCGTGTGCTGTTTCTGGCCGGCCACTGTGTAGTTGGGCCAATACTCGCTGGGCCATAGCCAATCTGAACAGAATCGGTGAGCTTTTGAACTTCACCCTGACCGCCCAGCGCAAGGATTTCAAGATCTTTATAGCCCCTTGCGGCCAAGTCGTTTGTTTTCCAATCTGCTGTCGTTTGGAATTTGCCAAGTTCTTCAAGCCTGTTGCCCGTCAGGATGAGGGCTTTATGATCGACATCATAGCCATCATAGCCGTAAATCTGCGGAATCATGATAAGGCTGAGGTTGCTCAAATCAACGGTGCTGATTTCGTCTGGGCTTGTTGGGGCTGCGGCGTTATTGCTGATGTTGATGTGCGCAATATCGTCTGTGCCGGTTATCTGCAGGGTCTTGTAATCGGACATAGAACCGTTCGCGCAGAACTGGAGCGTATTGAAGAAGTCGTTGGCAACAAGCTTCATAACGCTACTTACCGCGCCGCTGGAGTTTGAAACCAGATCAAGCCTGCGGGTCACATGATAGCTCTGGTTAGCAACATTGGATTTAACATTAATTTCGCCACCGGGGAAATTAATAGTATCGGCGTTGCCGTTATCGATGTACATATAGTTTATCTTACTGGAATTCGCGCCTATACTCAGATGGTCAAGGCTGCCCCATGTGCCGGTATAGTTGTTGCTGTCGGCAATCAGCAGGTCGATATAATTCGTGTTGCTTGTGATTTTGATTGGGGTGCTGGGGTTTTTGCTGATGTTCAGCGCCTGCAAATTATTATTGGTATGGTCTATCGTTAGCAGCGCATCGCTTGAGATTCCGTCGGCAAGGTTAATGTCTTTAATCAGGTGCTGGTAAGTCCAGTCGTCAGCTTTTTTATAATCCACTTTATCGCCTGCAAGGTTCGGGCCTTTGGGGATGTCAATTGAGTTGCCTCCGTTCTTGTCATGGGACTTACTATTTATCGGCGTTCCCAGTTTGGTATCTGTTACACTGATGAGGCTGATATATTGCTGCTTCTCTGTTGTAGTATCAAACTTGAGCTGCAGGCCATATCTTATATCATTGTTGACCGCACCTGTGGCATAGTCCATTTTTGCGGTTTTCTGCTCGTTGCCTACGCTACCGCTCATGCCAACATCGTCAAGATAGAGTTTTGTCAGGTCAGGCACACTAATTACCAACTCTGCAACATTCGGTGTATCTGACCCGCCTGCATACGTGCCGTTGAGCGGGTTCTGCGAAAGCTTTAATATTTTCTCGCTACTCCCCGAGGGCACTGTATTCCAGTTCACAATTTGAGGAATCCCGATAATGCTCATGTTGCTTAGGTCAAGCTCGCTGACAAGTGTTCTAGTAGCGTCTCCGCCACCTATAGTCTCGCCGAAAGTGATTTTCCTGAGCACAGCGCCCTTATAGTTCGGATTATCCCTGGTGTCGGCGTTCTGGGTGGAGGGCCACAAGCCGTCAACAGCGGCGAAATCGCTCTCGAAATCTACGGTTGTTCCTACCGCCACACTAGCTTTGCCGTTGAGGGTCATATCTTTGGTGGCCGGGGAAATATAAACGGCGTGGGGTTTGGTGAGGTCAATATTGTTACCCTTATTGGCACCGTTGTCTATTGTGGTGGTGCCCGTTGTGAAATAAATGTTCTCTAAGACTGGGTTGTTGGCCTTAAAAATCAGTTCGCTAACAGTGGCGTATTTTTGACCTGAGGGAACGGCCAGCGTGTTTGGGCCTTTATCTATCGCGGTAACCAGCGTGAGTGAAACATTTGTATCGGTTGTTATTGTTTTGAAATTGCTCAGCAACTCCAGTTTGTTTGCAGTTTTTGCGCCCTCTGTTGCGGAAGCGAATGTCACATCGGACGCATTTGTTAACTCCTTGGAATTGCCCTTGACTTGAAGTGAATCTTCGGGATATGCCTTATTATCTGTAAAATTGATATTATCTGCGCCAAGACCGTTGACTTGCATTGTTTGTGAACTTGTTTTCATTTTGGAAACGGTGACGGTTTTGGCCTTATCTGCGTTTATGGTGGTCAGTGTGCTGCTGGAGGTCACATTGGTAAATTTAACTTCTGTTTCAGCGACCTTCGCGTTTATAACCGTGTTTTTAAGTTCGTCTGCGTCAATCTCATTAATAGTTACATTGTCTTTGGCAAAATTGGCGTTCACGGTCAGTGTTTTGGACTCATTGGTATACTTGCCGCCCTCAAGCGTGAAATCTCCGGTTACAGATCCATTTGCCGTGAGGGTTTCAAGCTTGCTGATATTTGCGTCAGTACCGCTAAAGTTCGCGTCAATTTTGGCGGCGTTGGTTGTTATGCTTTTTTTGGTGAACCCAAGGTCGCCCGTTAGGTCTATTTCTTCCTTTGACGGAGCTGACACGTCCAAAACCATCAGGTTTAGCAGGTCCTTGAAGTCAGCACTGGCACTGGTCACGCCGTTGATAACTGTTTTGTCGTCAACCTGCAGCGTGCTTACCCCGGCAACATCTTTACTGACGTTGACTGTGATAGGGGTTTCGGCTATTGTTGTGTCTGTTATTGTCGTTGTTGTCGGAAGGGTTATCCGTGTTCCGTTCGAGCCATTGAGGTTTATAACCCCGCCTAGTTCTTTTGACTGGATTATCATCGCAGCGTCCACGCCGACATAGGTTCCGTCTTTGAGGGTTGTGCCGCCGTTTGGGGCTTGGGTATCCTTGCCGGGGACAATCAGCTTGCTGACATCCTGGATAATGGCATCTTTTGCGTCTATTGTGGCGACTTTGTCCCCGGTAACTGTGGTGGTCGCGGCAAGGCAGAGATCACCTGTATGTCCTGTACTGACAAGCTTAAGAGTGGTTGCTGTGGTGCCGGTGTCAATGGTAATATTTGCGTTGGAGGTGTAGCCTTTGTACTTGCCGCCCTCAACCGTGAACGTAGAGCCGCTCTCTGTGTATTTTATTTGGTTGGTGCGCACGAGGCTATCATTCAGCGCGTTCACTTTTGCGGCGTTGGTTTGTATGCCGTTGTCGTTCTCGAAAGTTACTGCTTGGGCGTTTTGGGGACGGGGAGTGGTTGTTTTTTCCTTTGAGCTATCAAAATTAATCGTATTATTTGCGGTTTTGGTTGTTATTGTACGAAGGTTTTTGTAAAAGCCGCCCTCAAAAATAACTCCATCTTCAACTTTGAATTCTGTGCCCGTAGCACTTGTGCTGTCATTAAAATTATTCACTTGCGCGTTGTTTGCAATGATTTTTGACGCATTTTTAATCGTGACTACTGCCGCGGTGGTGGTTGTGTATTTGTTTGTGTCTGTGGTATAGCCGGTACTAGTCTTACCGCCGTTGTCTACGCTATAATGCGGGTAATCTGTTTTTTTGGCCAGAGTGTCCCCGTACTGGCCCGGCTGAGCGCCGGTCGGCAGGAACTGAACCACGCCATTAGTTTGCTGTGTGTAAATGGTTTCCAGAGCTTTATAGTCGCCCCGCAGATAGACGTCTTTGCCCGGTACGCTATCACTGTTGATAGACTTAAGGCCGTCCATTTTGGAATCTGTTATCTTGACATCGCCGCCGCTGGAGTTGACGGCTGTAACTGTATTGCCGGTGTTACTTGCGTTGCCGCTTATTACCACGCCGCCCGTGGCTGAAATTGAAGTTATTGAGCCGCCGAACTTCGACTTATTTATATGAATATAACCACTTGATAAATTCAGGTTGCTGCTCAAGCCCGTGATTTCGGAGTCCTCCACAATATCCAAGTTGGCGCAGTTAATGCTGGGCAGGGTCGTTGATGTGGAGTTCCTGATTATTACGTTTTGGTTCGTGCTTATGGCGCCCGACACGTTTGCCTGAATATGATACAGCATAAGTTCAACATTGGAAACGTTCCATGTTTTCAGGTCTGAATAATCCCCGCAGTAAAGCGTAAACCAGGATGCAGAGGGAGTTATTGCGGTCATGCCGCTTATTGTCGGGGATTTGCCTCCTGTGATCGCGGGCGCAACGACATCCGTGCCGGCAGTGTTGACAATATCATTGCTCAATGCGCCTGTAAATTGGTTGCAGTTTGTTTTAACATGCCCCGAAAGGTTCATATTGCCGTTCAGATAAAGATTAAGGCGATCTGCGCCTCTACCGTAAAGTTCCTTGGGGTTTACTACATTAAGATTCCACGTTTTGGAAGTTGCAGTTGTAGATATTGTTTGGTTAGAGCGACTTGTTATGGTAGCCTCGTCATTTAGAGTAAGTGTGGGGGTGCCTGTACCATTAAGCGTAATATTCCCCAACAAATCGACTTCCCTTGGCGTGTCCACAGTAAGGCTGGGCACTGTCAAGCCGCCGTTTTCGACAATGAACTGGCTGTAGTAGTTTTCAAAAGTGCTTGTCCATTGGATTGTGCCTTTGTATTGATTGTTGTAAGGGTAATTGTTGAGGGGATAAGGATCGCCCTGCGCCCATACCCAAGTCCTTATCTCAGTTCCGTTGTAGGTCGTATAGGTCCCGTACTCGTGAGACATGTCTGCGCCTGTTTTGACAGTTAGAGGATTTACAAATTCCCCGCTCAACGTTACGTTTCCGCAGGCAGACCAAGCCCATTTACTGTCTATGTTGTCATTACCTGGCCCTGTCACAGTTACTGTTTCGCCATAGTTAGATGCTTCCCACATAGATTTAGCCTTACTTGCAGCGTCAGAAGAATTCCCAACAATTGTATAATGCCCGCCGCCGCCCGAATTTGCGGTTATCTCTTTCAGTTTTGTTAAGTCGGTGCCTTTCACATCTGTCAAGGTAATATTGCCAGAGCTTGTTTTAAGAGTAGTAAGTGCGCTAAACCAACCAGAGCCACTTCCCGTAAAACTAACCTCCAAGTCTCCTGCCACTGTTAACTCTGTCCAACTATTACCTTCTTTATAACCAAGATATACAAAAGCCTCATTATATGCGGTTTTACATGTTGCAGGATTGTATCCAGCAACCACCCCAATATTATTATCGCCATGGTTAGGGTTGTTAGGAACACCACCATTGGGAGGTTGTATTTTCCATGCAGTATATATGCTATATGCCGGACTGTTCGTGTCTATGGAAGGCATTGCTGGCGCACCGCGCGGCGCCCTGCCACCGCCACCACCGCTGCCCACAGTGACATTCAAATCCAAGAAGTCCAGGCCCTCATCGGAAACCCCGTCCGGAGGCCCGCTTGCGCCGTCGGGCGTGGCTTGCGCCGCCGCTTCCTCCAAAAGGTCGCCAGAGACGTCAGGAATCTCGTTCTCACTGCTGATATCGCCGCTTACATCGCCGGGCGTTCCGGCGCCGTTGCCGCCGCTGTCCGGCTCGTCAGCAAGGCCGCCTTGCGGGACATCAATAATCTGGTTGTCCTCCTCGCTGTTGAGCAAATCCGTGTTGCCAAGGCCCGTCCCCGTATCGCTGGGGAGGTCGTCGGCTTCGGCAAGCCCTTTAATACTCAGGCTTGCCGCGATAAACGCTATAATCAGAGTGAGCATAAGCAGATTTTTGTACATTCTTTTTTTCAAATTCAAACACCTTCCTTTAAGTTTTTCATCCCGTTAACAATTGAGCTATATTTTTTAAACAACTCGTTAAAAATATTATTAATTTGTTAAATAAAATCCTGAAATTTTATTTAAGACGCCTCTGAAAAGTATCCAGCTAGAAAATAATATATCATTTAATTACTTAATTGTCCAGTCTTATTTTTTTAATTTAAAATCCTATTTATAAAATATTCATCATTTGTTGGGGATTCGACTTTATTATTCGCATTAAGAGCTTGTTTTTATGCGATAATCATAATTAAACATATGATTGCTTTACTATTTCTTATTTGTAACATTGCCCGCCCATCAAAAAGCCTTTTCTTAATTTAATTTATTTGACATTAAATATAATATAAAATATAATAATCTAGAAAAACACAAAGGGGAAATTTTAGATTATGACTGCAGGCGAACGGATTGTGATAAAAATCGGCACATCAACGCTGACGCACGAAAGCGGGCTTTTGAATATACGCCGCGCGGAGCGCCTTGTAAAAGTCCTTGCCGACTTGAGAAATTCCGGCGCGGAGCTTGTGCTTGTGTCCTCCGGGGCAATCGCAATAGGCGCGGGAAAACTCGGCCTTGGCGGGCGCCCGGAAGACATGCCCACAAAACAGGCCGCCGCCGCCATCGGCCAGTGCGAGCTTATGCATATTTATGATTCGCTCTTCTCCGGATACAATCACATCGTGGCGCAAGTTCTGCTGACTTATGACGTTCTTGACGACGCGCAGAAAAAAGAGAACGCCCTCAACACTCTTAATCGGCTTCTGGATTTGCGCGCTATCCCGATAATCAACGAAAACGACACTGTTTCTATTGACGAAATGGGTATAGGCGACAACGACCAGCTTTCGGCTTTTGTGGCGAAACTTATCGGCGCCGACCGCCTGATAATATTAAGCGACATTGCCGGGCTTTATACCGCAGACCCGCACACAAATCCCAATGCGGAGCTTATCTCGAAAGTGACGGGCATAGACGAAAAAATCCGCGCCCTTGCCGGGAGCAGCGGAAGCAGGCGCGGGCGCGGCGGCATGATTACAAAGCTTATCGCCGCCCAGACTGCCATGGCCGCCGGCATTGACGCGCATATCATTCAGGGCGAAAACCCCGAAAATCTTTACAGGCTCTTTGACGGCGAAATTATCGGGACACTTTTCAAAGCGGCCGGGAAGCGTGAACATCATGCAAATTAGGAAATCCAGACCAGAAGATTTGGCTTCTGTTTTAAAAATTTATGACGGCGCCAGAAAATTTATGCGCGAAAACGGCAATCCGACCCAATGGAAAGACTGGTACCCGCCTGCCGATCTGATCGAAAAAGATCTTTTGCCGGACGCTCACGGCTATGTCTGCGAAGAAAACGGGGAAATCGTCGCCGTCTTTTATTATAATATTGAGCGCGACCCGACCTATGAAGTAATAGACGGCGCGTGGCTGAACGACAGGCCCTGCGGCGCGCTTCACCGAATCGCCGCCAAACAGGGCGCAAAAGGCGCGGGAACTTTTTGTATTAATTGGGCTTTCGAGCAATGCGGAAATCTTAAAATCGACACGCACGAGGACAACGCCCCTATGCGCGCCCTGCTGGCAAAACTCGGCTTTATTTACTGCGGGATTATCTGGGTTCTAAACGGCACGGAAGAACGCATCGCTTTTCAAAAAACAATCAGAGAGGAAGGTTATGTCATGTACGATTTAGAGAAACTTGGCGAACGCGCAAAAAAAAGCTCCCGGAGCCTTGCGCTTCTGGGAACGGACGAAAAGAATAAAGCTCTTGCGGCAATCTCCGCCGGCCTTAAACAAGACAAAGAAAAAATCCTTGCGGCAAACCGGCGTGACCTCGAAAACGCGGAAAAATCCAATATGCCGCAGGCCATGCGCGACCGGCTTCTACTTACGGAATCCCGGATTTCTTCAATAGCCGCCGCCGTGCTGGAAGTCGCCGCTCTGCCCGACCCCGTGGGCAAAATCGAAAAAGGCTTCAGCCATAAAAACGGAATGCAGATTATTAAAAAAACTGTGCCGTTTGGGGTTATCGGCGTGATTTACGAATCCCGCCCGAATGTCACAGCGGATGTGGCCGTGCTTTGCCTGAAAAGCGGAAGCGCGGTAATTCTGCGCGGTGGGAGCGATGCCTTCAACTCCAACATGGCCATTGCGGAAAGTATGCGCGCGGCGCTGGAAAGCGCGGGCCTCGACCCGGATTACATCCAGCTTGTGGAAGACACTGGCCGCGCCGCCGCCGAGCGCCTTATGAAGCTCGACAAATATCTGGACCTGCTTATCCCGCGGGGCGGGGCGGGGCTTATTTCAAGCGTCGTGCAAAACTCGACCGTTCCGGTTATTGAGACAGGAACCGGAAATTGTCATCTCTATGTGGAAAAGTCGGCAGATGTGGAGATGGCTCTGAATATCCTGGAAAACAGCAAGTGCTCCCGCGTGAGCGTCTGCAACAGCCTTGAAAGCCTGCTTGTCGACGAAGGAATAGCGGCGGAGTTTCTGCCGCTTGCCAAAGCCAGGCTTGACGCTCACAATGTCGAATGGCGCGTCTGCGAAAAATGCTCCGCCATTCTCGGCGGAAGCGCAAAAGCCGCCACAGAATCCGACTATGCCACGGAATTTCTTGATTATATTATTTCCGCAAAGGCCGTTTCCGGCATTGACGAGGCCATAGAGCACATAGGGAAATATTCGACGCATCACTCCGACGCGATTGTGACGCGCGACTACGGCAAGGCGCAAAAATTCCTGAACGAGGTTGACAGCGCGGCGGTTTATGTCAACGCTTCGACCAGGTTTACAGACGGCGGGGAATTCGGTTTCGGCGCGGAAATCGGTATTTCCACCCAGAAGCTCCACGCGCGCGGGCCGATGGGTATAGAGGCGCTTTGCTCGTATAAATATATAATCTATGGGGACGGGCAAGTCAGGTAAATAATCAGGGTCTTTCCCCCTGATTTATATCAAATTCCTCCCCGAAAAAGCCCGCAAAATAGTGACTTCATCGGCATACTCCAGATCCCCGCCCACAGGCAAGCCGTAAGCCAGCCGGCTGACCCTTACCCCCAGCGGCGCCAAAAGCTTTCCTATATAGAGCGAAGTCGCCTCGCCCTCAACATTGGCGTTCGTGGCGACAATCACCTCCCGAACGTCTCCGCCCTTCACCCGCTCCAGCAGTTCTTTAATATAAAGGCTCTCCGGCCCCACGCCGTCCAGGGGCGAAATAAGCCCGTGCAGAACGTGATACAGCCCCGTATACTCGTTGGTTCGCTCTATCGCAATCAGATAGCGCGGATCTTCCACAACGCAGATAGTCCCCCTGTCGCGGCTCTCGTCCGCGCAGACGGGGCAAATCTCGCCGTCGGTCAGGTTAAAGCAAATCTTGCAGCGCCGGATGTTCTCGCGGGTTTCAACAATGGCCCCGGCGAATTTCCGGGCGTCTTCCTCCGGCTGCCGCAGAACGGCAAAAGCAAGCCTCTGGGCGGATTTTTTCCCAATCCCGGGCAATTTTTCAAACTGTTCTATAAGCGTCTCCAGCGGCGCGGGCAATAAATTCTTCATTGCTAAAACATCCCCGGCAAACTCATCCCGCCGGTAACTTTGCCCATCTCGGCCGCCGTCGCCGCGTCAGCCTCCTGCATGGCCTGATTAGCGGCGGCAATCAGCAAATCCTGCAGCATCTCTATATCATCCGGATCCACAACTTCTGGCTTAAGCGAAATTGACTTAAGCTGCTTTTTACCGTTTATAACCACTTCGACCATACCGCCGCCGGAAGTTGCGGAAAACTCCCGTTCTTCAAGCTCGGCCTGTTTTTCGGCCATTTTCGCCTGCATTTTCTGCGCCTGTTTTATCATGCCGTTCATATCGGACGGGCCGCCGCCCATCCCTTTGGGAAGTCTGGCTTTCATAAAAAATTTCCTCCTGAGTGACTATCTGAGTAACTGTCCTGAACTTAGTCCAGGTGAAAAACCTCCGGCAAAAACCGGACGGCGCCGGCTATGCCGCCGTTTTCCGCGTCGATTTCCAGCATGGTTATCGTTATATTATTCCAGCGAACGCAGTCCGGGTCTTCCGCCATTTCTGCAAAAGCACGCTCCGGATCCCCCTCGCACTCGAACGTATAGAAAAATTGATTGCCGCTTTGGAAAATAGAATATCCCCTGAACCCTGCCTTTGAATGCGCCGCCATAATTTCCGGCCACGGATTCAGGTGCATTTTTACATATTCGTCCACGCGCTCCGGCTTCACTTTCCAGGTCCATCCGTATCTTGCCATATTTATCTTTAATCTCCTTTATATATAGATTTATAAAATTGAGCCTATACTGTCGGCTGGTTTGTTTCAATCCCATTTTGCTCCGCGACTTCGCGAAGCTGTTTCAGGGAATTTTTCTCCTGTATAACTGCGCCGCGCTTTGCGGGGCCAAGACGGTAAGTCCGGCCGGTTTTCTCCTCAACCGCCTTGCGCAGGCTTTCTTTTGTGACGTCGCTCGCGCGCATTAAATCCGCAAAAACCGGGTTCGGCGCGTCTATCAGCAGCAAATCGCCGGAAATATATGCCGAAGAATTGTCCAAAGTCGCGGCAAGCGGCGGGTTTTTCTTTTTGAGAAGCTTCAGCACTTCCGGCCAGTTTTCAAGTTTGCCGTCCACTGTGAGAACTTCGGGCGGCGGGTTCTCCTCCCGGAAAACCCGCGCGTCCGCGCCGTCTTCACCTGGAATTTCTTCCTGCGCTTCCTGAGCGTTTTTCTTTTTCCGGGAGAGCTTCCCGGAAACCGCAAGCAGCTCCAGATTTTCCAGCCTTGCGGCGATAGCTTCCGGCGAAGCGTGAGTTTCCGGCCTGGCAAGGCGTATCAGCGCGCTTTCAAAGAGCGCCCGTCCCGACGCGTCGCTTGCTATGCGCCTGTGCAGATTCTGGCAAACTTCAATCGCATATAATATGGCCGAAAGATTGAAATTCTTGGCCTGATTCCTGAGCTGCCGCACTTCTTCGTCAAAGCAGGACAGGAGACCTTCCGGCGCTTTGACTGACTTCGCAATCATCAGGTTCCGGAAATGGGAAATCATGCCCTCACAGAGATATTTCAAATCAAGCGCCATTTCATAAAGCCCGCCGATCTCCCTGACAATCCCCTCGCAGTCGCCCGCGGCAATCATATCCGCAAGGGAGAAAATATGGCTTTGGTCGGCAAGCCCGGCAG
Organism: Oscillospiraceae bacterium; assembly: GCA_031282245.1. GTDB lineage: Bacteria > Bacillota > Clostridia > Oscillospirales > Ruminococcaceae > JAITEB01. The sequence continues at coordinate 12,070 of JAITEB010000035.1, forward strand.
CTTTGCTCACCACGGAGTAATCCACCTTTTCGGAAAGCGCGGAGCACTGGTCAAGCAGGGAAACCGCGTCGCGCATACCGCCGTCGGAGATACGCCCGATAAGCCTCGCGGCGTCCCTGTCTATTGGAATATTCTCGTTCCCGGCGATATAAATAAGTCTGTCCGCAATGCAATCCGGGCTTACGCGCAGAAAATCAAAGCGCTGACAGCGCGACAGGATCGTCGCGGGGATTTTGTGGACTTCGGTTGTGGCAAGAATAAAAATTACATAGTCTGGAGGCTCTTCCATTATTTTTAAAAGAGCGTTGAAAGCCCCTTTGCTGAGCATGTGAACCTCGTCAATTATATAAACGCGGTATTTTGCCGAAGCGGGCGGGAACTGAACTTCTTCCCGGAGCTGGCGCACGTCCTCGACGCTGTTGTTGCTGGCGGCGTCTATCTCAACCACGTCGGGGAGAGCGTTTTTGTCGGCTTCAACGCACATGGCGCATTCGCGGCAGGGGTTGCCGCCGCGGGGAGCAAGGCAGTTGACCGCCTTGGCAAGTATTTTGGAGCACGTGGTTTTTCCCGTCCCCCGGGAGCCGGCAAACAGGTATGCATGGGCGATTTTTCCGCTGACAAGCTCGTTTTTCAGCGTTTGCACAATATGGCTCTGGCCAACGACATCATCAAAAGTTTCCGGCCGCCATTTTCTGTATAAGACTTTATACATTGGTCATTCCTCAGACAACTTGCCCTCCGCCACGCGTTCTTCCGGCGGAACCGGCCTGCCTTACAGCCAAAAAGCAGAGAAAGCCTGCGCCCTCACATACAGTTACGCAGGCTTATCTGCGGCACACAGATATAACCGCTTAATGCTGCTCGGTTCCCCGCCTGACATGGTTCGCGGCGCTCCGTCGCACAGGACCCGCATAACTGTATGCCAAGGCGCACATTTTCTCTGCCTTTTATTTATTTTTAATTATTATAACTGATAGGGAAAAAAATTTCAAGGGAGACGGGAAATATTTTTTAAAAGCTTGTGATAATCTTCAAAACAGAACCGCCGCGGAGCCGCTTCACTCCCCGCAAACGCGCGGGCGGCGGCAAGAAATCCGCGGATTTATTAATATTCTTTTTAAGCTTTGTGCATGAATTTTGCTCAATTTAACATTGCTATTTGTGAAATATTAATGTAAAATATTATTTGGCTTAAGAGCTTTAGATGTTTCAAAAAAATAAAACAGACCAGACGAAAGGGGAACTAAATTAAATGAGGCTATACAAGGCCGAAAACATTAAAAACGTTGCGCTGGCGGGACACGGCGGCTCTGGAAAAACTTCTCTCGCGGAGGCGCTTTTGTATCTGACAAAGGCCACGGACCGCCTGGGAAAAGCGCTGGACGGAAACACGGTAATGGACTTTGACCCGGAAGAAGTCAAAAGAAAAGTCTCTGTCTCCACAGCCGTCGCCGCCCTTGAATACCAGAACACCAAAATCAATCTGATAGACACGCCGGGCCTGTTTGACTTTGAGTATGGCCTTTACGAAGGCGTGCGCCCCGCAGAATCTGTTCTGATGTCTGTTTCAGGCAAGGACGGTGTAACGGTCGGCCTTGAAAAAGCGTACAAGCTTGCCGACGCCGCCGGCAAGTCCAAAATGATATTTATAGGCACACTGGACAACGAAAACGCCGATTTCTTCAAAGCCTATAACGAGCTTAAAGAACGGTTCGGCTCCGGGATCTGCCCGGTTGTTATCCCCCATGTGGAAAACCACAAAGTTACCTGCTATATTGACATCGCCACCAGAAAGGCGTTTAAATTTGACGCTCAGGGCAATTCTTCACAGGTTGACGTTCCCGACGACCCCGCAATCGAAGAACTTTACGGCGCCCTCTGCGAAGCCGTCGCAGAAACCGGCGACGAACTGATGGAAAAATTCTTCGAGGGCGAGGAATTCACACTTGACGAAATTCTGGGCGGCCTAAATAAAGGCGCTGCCGAAGGCAAAATCACCCCGGTCTATTGCGGCTCCGCAACGACGCTTGAGGGCGTTTCAATGCTTCTGCACGGCATGGCGAAGCTTCTGCCCAGCGCCGCCGAAAAGGGCGGGGAAACCAGCGCAAAGGGCGACAAAATTATCTGCGACGAAAACAAGGCGCTTGCCGCCTATGTTTTCAAGACCGTCGCCGACCCGTTTGTGGGCAAGCTCTCTTATGTCAAAGTTATTTCCGGCAGGCTTTCTTCTGATCAGAACCCGCTTAACAGCAGGACGGGCGAGCAGGAACGCCTTGGCAAAGTCATATTCGTTCAGGGCAAAAAGCAGGAGGAAACCCAGTATATACCCGCCGGCGACATCGGAGCCGTGACAAAGCTCTCGGAGACTATTACCGGCGACACTCTCTGCGACCCGAAAAAACCGCTTGAATTTGCCCGCACTGAATTCCCGAAGCCTACAATGTCAATGTCCCTGACAATTAAAAATAAAGGCGATGAGGCAAAAATTTCCTCCGCCATTCAGCGCCTTATGGAAGAAGACCCCACAATCGCATATATCCAGGACGCGGAAACCCTCCAGCAGATCATTTCCGGTATGGGCGACCAGCACCTTGACGTGATTGTCTCTAAATTAAAAAGCAAATTCGGCATTGACGTTTCGCTTGAACAGCCGAAAATCGCCTTCCGGGAAACAATCAGAAAGAAAGTCAGCGTCCGGGGCAGGCACAAGAAACAGTCCGGCGGTCACGGCCAATTCGGCGATGTTGTAATTGAGTTTGAGCCGCATGACGGCGAAGATTTAATTTTTGAAGAACGCGTCGTCGGCGGCGCTGTCCCCAAGAATTTCTTCCCCGCCGTGGAAAAAGGCCTGCGGGAGAGCATCAAAAAAGGCGTTCTTGCGGGTTATCCCGTCGTGGGGCTTCGGGCGGTTCTGGTCGACGGCTCTTATCACCCGGTGGATTCCTCCGAAATGGCCTTTAAAACCGCCGCGTCAATTGCCTATAAAGAAGGCGTAAAACAGGCGTCCCCGGTTATACTGGAGCCGATTTATAATTATACTATTTCTATTCCGGACGACAACACCGGGGACATTATCGGCGAAGTTAACAAACGGCGCGGCCGCGTTCTGGGCATGAACCCGGATAAAGACGGTCTGCAGACTGTCGAAGCGCAGGTTCCCATGGCTGAAATGTTCGACTTCACAACAGTTTTGCGCTCTATTACTCAGGGCAGAGGGCGGTTCAGCGCGGCATTCTCCAGCTATGAGCTTGTTCCGCCACAGTTTGAATCCAAAATAATCGAGGAAAGCAAAAAAGAAGATTAGTCCGGGGTTTTATAAAAAAACAGAACCAATTTGCGCGGACGGCGCAATTATGGTTCTGTTTGCTTTTTCAGAAAACTTATTTCTTCAAAACCTGATATTTATTAAATTTCAACATCAGCGAAAGTCCCTCCCAGAAGCATTTTAACGCTCCCGAAACCAAGACTTCTCAAAATTTCCAAAGCGCCGTCAAAATAAAAATCAAGCGTTTCTTTCCGGTGAGAGTCCGACCCTACAGTGACCGGAATGCCCGTCTCCAAAGCCCGTTTCAGGATAAACTCCGACGGATACGGCTCGTCCATATAGCCACGAGCCATGCCGCCAGTGTTCACTTCTATAATTGCGCCGCTCTCTTGGACTTTTTCCAGCGCGCCGAATGCCGCGTTTATATACCAATCCGCGCCCTCGTCAAAAAAACGGCCGCCCCTGTTGAATTTTTTCACAAGGTCGAAATGCGCAATAATATCGGCCTTAAAACTCCCTATAAAATCAGACATAGTTTGATAATAGCCGCATATTGCTTTTTCAAGACCGATAGACTTTGTGGCTTCGGCGAAAATTTCGGCGGTGTCGTCCACAGCCCATTTCTGGCCGCGCTCGTTCCGGAACTCGTGCACGGCGGCAATTTTATAATCAAAAGCTATATCTTTATAAAAAACAGGGTCGCTTGAGCTGTCGAACTCAATTCCCAGATAAATTTCTATTTGCCCCGAGTATTTTTGCGCAAGCTTTTTTATTTCGGCGGCGTAATCCCCGGCTGCGGCGTATTTCATACACCAGTTTTCGCCCTCAAGATAAGAGTGATCCGAAAAACCTATACTGCGAAAACCCTTGCCAAGAGCCGCGCGAACAATTGCTTCCGGACTGTCGGCGCCGTCGGAGTAAATACTGTGAGTGTGCAGGTTAGACAGAAAATGCACGGCAAAACCCCTTTCTATATTTTGGACGGCAAAATAACGGGCGAACGCGGCTCGCCCCTATTGCATATATTCCTGCTTTACTTTTTTATCCAGCACATGGCGTCTCTCAAGCTCCGAGAGAACCTCCGCCGGAGTAATCCCCGCCTCGGCCATCAGCACAATCAGGTGATAGCTCAAATCGGCCAGTTCAAATACGGTCTCGCGCTTGTCCCGGGCTTTACCCGCAATAATAACTTCCGCGCATTCCTCGCCGATTTTTTTCAGAATTTTGTCAAGGCCCTTTTCAAACAAATAAGACGTATATGATTTCTCCTGCGGTGAATCTTTGCGCCCTTTGACAAGCTCATAAAGCTGCGCCAGGCCAAAATCAATGCGAATCGGCTCGCCGTTGCTGTAGACGCGCTGAAAAAAACAGGATTGTTCCCCTGTGTGGCAGGCGGGTCCGGTCGGCCGGACAAGCAGGACCAGCGCGTCCGCGTCGCAGTCCGCATAAACGTCGACTATATACTGAACGTTCCCGGAGGTCTCGCCTTTGCGCCAGAGCGTCTGACGGCTGCGGCTGAAAAAGCAGGTCCGGCCTTCGCTCAGGCTTATTTCAAGGCTTTCGCGGTTCATATATGCCAGCGTGAGAACTTCTTTTGTTTTGCAGTCCTGCACGATAGCCGGTATCAGTCCCTCTGCGTCAAATTTTATTTTATCTAAATCAAGCATTATAGCCTCACAGAAATATTATTTTCTTTCAGTCGCAGCTTTAATTCGCGGATACTCACTTCTTTGTAGTGAAAAACAGAGGCGGCAAGCCCCGCGTCCACCCCGTCAAGCTCGAAAAGCCTGATGAAATCCTCAATCTTTCCCGCACCGCCGGAAGCGATTACCGGAACGCTGACGCGGGCCGAAATATCCCGGAGCATTTCCAGATCAAAGCCGTTTTTAACCCCGTCGGTGTCGATGCTGTTTACAACAAGTTCGCCCGCGCCGCTGTCCTGGCCGTTTTTCGCCCAATCAAGAGCGCTTATGCCGGTATCCTCGCGGCCGCCCTTTGCAAAGATATGATACTCGCCGCCCACTCTCTTCACGTCCATAGAAAGCACAACGCACTGATCGCCGTATTTTTTGGCGGCTTCCCGGATTAAGCCCGGGTTTTTTATCGCCCCGGAATTGACGCTCACTTTATCCGCCCCACATTTGAGAACGCGGTCAAAATCCCCGACAGTATTAATTCCGCCGCCCACAGTGAGCGGTATAAAAATCTGAGAAGCCGCGCGTCTCAGAATATCCACAAAAATGCCCCGCCCCTCGTAAGAGGCCGTAATGTCGTAAAAAACAAGCTCGTCCGCGCCGCTTGCGTTATAAAAGGCGGCAAGCTCAACAGGATCCGAAACATCGCGGATGCCCTCGAAATTTGTGCCCTTGACGACCCGCCCGCCTCGCACGTCCAGACAGGGGATTATTCTTTTAGTCAGCACAGGCCAGCACCTGCCTTAAATCCAGTCTTCCCTCATAGATGGCCTTGCCGATAATCGCGCCGTGAACGCCCGTGTTTTTCAGCTCCGTTATCTCGCTCAGAAAAGAAATCCCGCCGGAAGCTATAATATCAGCGGGGACTTCCGCCGCAAGCCTTTTGTAAATCCCTAAATTAGCGCCGGAAAGTTCGCCGTCTTTTGAAATATCCGTATAGATTATAGTTTTTACGCCCGCGGCGGCAAGCTCTTTGCAGAACTCGACCGAATCCCGCGCGGTAATTTCCCGCCAGCCTCTGACGGCGGCTTTGCCGTCCTTTGCGTCCACAGAAACGGCTATTTTTTCGCCGTACAAATCAAGCGCCTCTCTCAGAAACCCCGGATGCTCAAGCGCCGCCGTGCCGAGTATCACACGGTTTATCCCAAGTTTAAGATAGGCTTTGATCCGCTCGTGGCTGCGAATGCCGCCGCCCGCCTCTGTAAAAAACCCGCCCAAAGCGGCTATCTCGCGGATAATCTCAAAATTGGCGGCGTTTCCGTCTTTAGCTCCGTCAAGATCCACTATATGCAGATTCTTCACGCCCTGTCCGGCAAAATTTTCGGCTATTTCGCGGGGCTTGTCCGAGTATTGCTTTATTTGCTCATAGTCGCCCTGAGTGAGCCGCACGACTTTTTTGCCGGATATATCTATTGCGGGAAATATTTCCATTAATTTCCTCCGTGTAATATTAGTTTTTTATTCAGAATTTCCCATATAACGCGCTATCTGTTTTTGTGTTTTAAAAAATACCCCTGTCGCGGCCACCTCTCGTTTTCGGCAAAAGGCGCGTAGCCCGAATCAGAAAGAGCTTTCACCCTCCCGGCGGAATCCCCGAAGCCTTTTGTAAGCATTTCATCAAAGCCGAACGGCTCAAAAAAGTTGTCCGCAAGCGTCAGCAGTTCAGTCAAATAAGTTTCGTTCTCATAATCAGAAGAAATGTCAACGCGCAAAATGCCGTAACCGCTTTCATGCCTGAAAATCTCTATCGTCCCGACAGCCCTGGCTCTGCTTTTGTCAACTATGGCGAATCTTACATATTTGCTTTGCCTGTATTCGAGCAGCCAAAACATTATGCAGTCCCACATTTCTTTGACGCTCAAATAATGAAAATCGCTTGTGCAGTTGTCATAGTTCAAAAAAGTCTTGGGGTCGGAATAACAGGAGAGTAAATCTTCTACGTCTCCAAGAGAAACCTTTCGCAGAAGAAAATTCTCGTTCTCGTAAACTGGACAAACTTCATAAGGATTTGTTTTCATAGCGTTATCTCCATATGATTTAATCCGTAAAAATCAGGCGCAAGGACTGGTTCTCCCGCGTTAATCACGCCAACAGCTTTTCGACCGCCGCCAGTTTCGCGCACAGGCAGAATAAATCAATCGCGGCCGCAAGTTCCTCCGGCGACGGGTAAGTCGGCGCAATACGGATATTTGAATCTTTCGGGTCGCGCCCGTAGGGGAAAGTCGCGCCCGCCCCGGTCAGCGCAAGCCCGGCTTCTTTGCAAAGGCGGACGGTCTCTTTTGCCGTGCCCTCCGTCAAGTCAACAGAGATAAAATAGCCGCCGTTGGGCTTTGTCCATCCGGCAATGCCAAGCCCGGCGAAGTTTTTATCCAGCCCTTCCAGAACCGCGCGGAACTTCGGGGCAAGAAGGCTTGCGTGGCGCTTCATGTGCTCGCGGATGTTTTCCGGATTTTTTAAAAAGCGCGCGTGCCGCATCTGGTTCACTTTGTCATAAGAAATAGTCTGATAGAAAATGCTTTTTTCTATATCTTTTATATTGGCCTCAGAAGCGATTATAACGCTTACGCCGCCGCCCGCATAGGTTATTTTGGCGGTTGAGGCGAATTCGTAAACCATGTCCGGCTTCCCGGCGGCTTCACACTCGGTGATAATATTCAGAAGGCTGTCTTCAGCAAAAATATCGTGCGCATAATAGGCGTTGTCCCAGAAAATGCGGAAGTCGGCGGCCCTGGGGCTCAGCGCGGCAAATTCTTTCACAACCCGGTCAGAATAAGTTACGCCGCCCGGGTTTGAGTATTTCGGCACGCACCAGATGCCTTTTACGGCTTCGTCGCTCTCGGCGCGCTCGCGGACAAGCGCCATATCGGGGCCTTCTTCGTTCATTGGTATATTAATCATCTCAACGCCAAAATACTCGGTCACGGCAAAATGCCTGTCATAGCCCGGCACGGGGCACAGGAATTTCACTTTATCCAGCTTCGACCATGGGGTATTGCCCATAATACCCTTTGTATAAGCCCTTGAAACCGCGTCGAACATCAGGTTCAGGCTGGAATTTCCGCCGACAATTACGTTTTGGGGGCTTACTTCAAACAAATCCGCAAAAAGCTTCCGCGCTTCTGGTATGCCGGACAGCATGCCGTAATTGCGCACGTCTCCGCCGGATGAAATATAATCTTCTTTTCCCCAGGGCATGCCGCTCATCCCGTCAGAGAAATCAAGCTGGCGGGGATTGGGCTTGCCGCGGGACATGTCGAGCTTCAGGTCCTTTTCTTTTGCGGCTTTATACTCTTCTGTCAGAATTGCGTGAAGGGCTTCAAGTTCCGTTCTGTTCATTTTGTTGTACATGGGAACACACGCTCCTTTGGGATTTTTATCTAGATAGAGTCACGTAATTTCATCAAAATTTTTCCAAGATGATTCTGTCCGGTGATTTTTTGGCACTTGGGACAATCGCAGTCGCCCCAAAAATTGTCATGCCAGCTATTGCCCTCTATCAGTTCTGCGGAACCTGTGGCAAGCAGCTTTTCTCTAAGCTGCGGATTCTGCTCGAATTTCAGCCTGACAATTTTTGACATCACATCAAGCCTGACAAATTCCCAATCCGGTTTCAGCAAAACTTGCCTGCCTTTTTTCTTGGCTTTAACGGCATCCAGATACTGAAACTGCTCCCGCTCGCCCGCCAAGGCGCATTTAAATGCCTGAAAAGCTGCTTCTGAGCTGAGGAATATAAGATTATCAACGCTAATCGTGCAGGGGTAAAAGTTGCTTAAAAATTCGTAATTTCCACGGAAACGGGAGATTTTGTTTCCCATTACTTCTATGCCTCCTTCTTGATGCCTTCCACATCCAACGTCACATAGTCAAATCCCAGCCCTTTGATTTTCTTCACGATCTTTTGGGAACAGACCGCAAGCTGCTGGAACTGATTGGACTGTATCTCTATTATAACAATATTGTCGCGGATCTTCATGATAACCGGCTCAAATCCCAAATCCTGTAAAAAGTTTTCCCCGCGCTGAATTTTCTTGGTGAGCGCGGGTGTGATTTCCGTCCCCTTCCCGATTCTCTCCGTCAGATAGCTCGCCGAACTGCGCCCGGTCATGGGGATCTTCAGCTCCTCCGCAATCTCTATCGCCAATTCGTCGTCAATGCAAAGATCCGCCAAAGGCGTCCTTATGTTCATCTCTGTAAGTACTTTAAGCCATGCGCAGCCGTCCATCAAATCATCGACGTTTGTCCCGTCCGTCAGAAGGCCAAGCCCGTTCTGGTTCGCGTACAGCTTCATTTTGGCGTACATGGAGTAGCGGCTTTTGTAAAGGCTGTCTCGGTGGTTTTTGAGGATAAGCCTGTTTTCGGCTTCGCTCAGTTCAAAAACCTTGTGCGGCACTCCGACGGCCTTGGAAAGCTTTTTTGCGTCCCGCATCTCCACCGCCGAATGCAAAGCGGTTTTAAACGTCACCGCATGGACGTTCATTTTAGCCATTGCGGCGGTTCTCAAAATAACTGCGCTGCACAAGCCGCCCGAAAACGCAACGCAGATTCCCTTGCGGCCATAGTCTTTAAAATAATCAATAAGTTCTGAAACAATGTCACTCATATGGGCAGACCCCCCTAGTGTCTTATGTGTTGAAAAAAAAACAAAATTTTACCGGGCGGCGGGCCGTCCCCCCCCAGGCCTAAAACTCCGCCGAACCCGTCGTCCTGGGAAAGGGCAAAACGTCCCGTATATTCGCCATGCCGCTGATATACATAATCAGCCGCTCAAAACCCAAACCAAAGCCAGCATGCTTCACGCTTCCAAAACGCCGCAGATCAAGATACCATTCGTAATCGCCGGCTTTCATGCCCCGCTCTTCCATGGCGGCAATCAGATAATCCAGCCGCTCTTCTCTCTGACTTCCGCCGATAAGCTCGCCAATTCCCGGCACAAGTAGATCCATTGCCGCGACGGTTCTTTTGTCCTCGTTCAGGCGCATGTAAAAAGCTTTGATCTCCTTAGGATAATTTATCACAAAGACAGGCTTTTTGTAAACAGTCTCCGTCAAATATCTTTCGTGCTCGGTCTGCAAATCGCAGCCCCAAAAAGCTTTGTACTCAAAATTCGCGTTATTTTCTTCAAGAGTTTTTACAGCTTCTGTGTAGTCCAGGCGGCCAAAATCCGACTTCAGCACGTTATCTAGCCTGTCCGTAATCCCCGCGTCAATAAATTTGTTGAAAAAAGCCATTTCGTCCGGACAGGCGTCAAGAACGTATTTTATAACATATTTTACCATGTCCTCGGCAAGGCGCATGTCGTCGTCAATATCCGCAAAAGCAATCTCCGGTTCTATCATCCAGAACTCGGCCGCATGGCGCTGCGTGTATGAGCGCTCTGCGCGAAACGTCGGCCCAAAGGTGTAAATGCTGTCCAGAGCGGAGGCCATAGCTTCTCCCTCAAGCTGGCCTGTCACGGTCAGGCCGGTAAGCTTGCCGAAAAAATCCTGGGCGAAATCGACTTCGCCCTCGGGCGTAAGCGGCGGGGACTTTGGGTCAAGAGTGGTGACGCGGAACATCTCTCCCGCGCCTTCGCCGTCATTGGCGGTAATAAGCGGCGTGTGGACGTAAACAAAGCCCCGGCTGTTGAAAAAGCTGTGGATTGCGAAAGCCGCCGCCGACCGCAGCCGGAACACGGCGCTGAAAGTGTTCGTCCTTGGACGAAGGTGCGCGACTGTCCGCAGGAATTCCATGGAGTGGCGTTTTTTCTGCATGGGGTAATCCGGCGCCGAAAGACCCTCGGTCTCTATCGAAATAGCGCTTATCTCAAAGGGCTGTCTGGCTTCCGGGGTAAGCACAAGAACCCCGCGGATTTTCAGCGCGGAGCCGACGTTGTATTTTGAGACTTCTTTAAAATTTTCTATTTTATCTTCTTCAAAAACGACCTGAACCCCCCGGAACGCCGTCCCATCGTTCAGCTCAATAAAACCAAGCTTTTTGGAGCTTCTGATTGTCCTTACCCAGCCGCAGATATAAATTTCTTTTTGAGAAAAAGATCCGGCGTTTTCCAGCAACTTTGCTATTTTAACGCGTTCCATAAGCCCTACCTCCATAAACTATCGGAATTTTACCCCTGCTTCAAGCGCCAAAACCAATTTGAGCTGTACTGTCCTGCTTATTATATTACATAATTTCAGTTATAACAATAGCCTAAAAGCGATTTTTCGGGACAAATGCGCCAAATAAACGGCGGCCGCTCTGAAGCGGCATAATCGCGTTTTCCCGCCATACCGCAAAAAAGTAAGCGTTTTTCCGCGATTTCCGCCCTTTCCGCTTGTATATTTAAATAAAAAGTGTTATATTAAAGTTTATATGATGGGAGTGGTGTTGCCTTGAGCATAAAACGAATATCTATAAAGTCTTATAAGCCCGAAACGGCTGCTGGAATTTCCCGGGAACTGGGGATTAATCCGTTCCTGGCGGAAGTTCTTGCGGCACGCGGTTTTGATTCGCCTCAAGCCGCGCTGGATTTTTTGCGGGAAGGCAAACTCGGCGACCCATTTGAGCTTGCGGATATGGACAAAGCCGCCGGACGCGTGGCGCTTGCTTTGGAGAACGGAGAAAAAATCTGCGTCTACGGCGACTACGATTCAGACGGAGTTTGCTCCGTCGCCCTGCTTATGCTTTATTTCACCTCAATGGACGCAAACGCGTTTTATTATGTGCCGGAGCGCGAGGAGGGTTATGGCCTGAACAAAAAAGCCGTCGAAAAAATCGCCGCCCAGGGCGCAAATTTGATAATAACGGTTGACAACGGCATCTCCGCCTTTGAAGAGGCGGAGCTTGCCGCCGCGCTTGGGCTTGACCTGATTATTACCGACCACCACCAGGCGCATGAAACCCTTCCAAAAGCCGTCGCCGTGCTTGACCCTCACCGGCCGGACTGCCCCAGCGCATATAAAGACCTGTGCGGCGCCGGCGTCGCTTTAAAGCTTCTTGCCGCGCTGGAGGGTTCTTATGAGCTTCTTCTGGAAAACTTCGCCGACATTCTGGCCGTCGCCACTATAGGGGATATTGTCCCGCTGGCGGGCGAAAACAGGTTTTTAGTGAGAGAAGGCCTGCGCCGCCTGCGCTGTACCGGCAACGCCGGGCTTGCCGCCCTGATTGAACTTCTGGGAACCGGCGAGAAGCTGGACGCGCGGACAGTCGCTTTCACGATTGTCCCGCATATAAACGCGGCGGGAAGACTGGGCAGCGCGGAAACCGCCCTGCGGCTTCTTCTTGCGGAAAACCCGGAGGAAGCGGCGGAGCTTGCCGCAAAGCTTCACGAAATTAACCTCATGCGCCAGAGTATAGAAATTTCTATCAAAAACGACATAGAGGACGAGATCGCGCAACGCCCGCGCCTGATTTACGACAGCGTGCTGACAATCGCCCGCGAGGGCTGGAATCACGGCGTTATAGGCATAAGCGCCTCCCATGTGGTGGAGCGCTGGTCAAAGCCCTGCTTTTTGTTCGGCGTGAAGGACGGTATAGCCACCGGTTCCGGCCGTGGCGTGGAGGGCGTTTCGCTTTTCGAGCTGCTCTGCGATTCCGGCGACCTGATTATAAAATACGGCGGCCATGAAAAAGCCGCGGGGCTTACCCTGGAAGAGAAAAAGCTTCCCGCCCTGACCGAGCGTTTTAACGCTTATATAACTTCGCGCTGCAAAGCGATGCCTGTCGACGGAATTTCCGCCGATATCTGCGCAAAGCCTTGTCAGCTGACTGTGGAAAATGTGAAAAGCCTTGACCTTCTGCGGCCTTTTGGCTGCGACAACGACGAAGTTTTAATTATGCTGCAAGGTTGTGTCCTTAGGGAAATTGCGCCGCTGTCCGGCGGGAAATATTCCCGGCTTCGCTTTGACTGCGGAGGAGAAAGCGTCAGTATTTTGGATTTTTCCCGTCCTGCGGCGGAATTTTCTTATAAAAAATATGAAAAACTTGATTTAATAGTAAAATCTGGTATCAATATATATAATAACAGAGAAAGCGTCTCGCTAAAGCTTGTTTATGCCCGCCTTTCCGGTTTCGACAGTGAGACTTACTTCAAAAGCCGCTGGATTTTCGACAGGTTCATGCGCGGCGAGATCATGAGCGAAGACGAAAAGCTTTATATAATACCGGACAGGGACTTTATCTCGAAAGTCTACAGGTTTTTAAAATCGGGCGGCGGTTTTGCTTTCGGCTATGAGAGGCTTGCGGAATATATGGGAAATTACGCAAAAATGCGGCTTTCCCTGCTGGTTCTCAAAGAATTCAGGCTTATTTCCGCAGAAAAGAAGCCTGGCGGCGAGACAGCCATAAAAATCATTCCCGGCGCGGCAAAAATAAAACTTGAAGATTCCGCGATATTAGACAAACTCAGAAATATGAAATGCAGGGAGGGATAACAAATGTCCGGCACCGGAAGCACAAGCCTATCCGACCTTTTGGAAAAAATCAACACTAGCGACAAGCAGTACGACGCGGCGCTCATCACAAAGGCTTATGCCGTCGCCGCCCAGTCCCATCTTGGGCAAAAGCGCAAGTCCGGTGAGCCTTATATTGTCCATCCCCTTTCCGTCGCGATGATTCTGCTTGATTTGGGGATGGATACGGAGTCCATTGCCGCCGCCATTCTGCACGACGTCGTGGAAGACAACAAAGACGTTCCCCTGGAGGAAATCCGGCAGATGTTCGGCGGCAATATAGCCGTGCTTGTGGACGGCGTTACAAAAATAACGCAGCTTGCCGGAACCCAGACCTACAAAGAAAAGCAGGCCCAGCGCGAACACCAGCAGGCCGAGAATATCCGCAAAATGTTTCTGGCCATGAACAAGGACATCCGGGTAATTATTATCAAGCTTGCGGACAGAATCCACAATATGCGCACCCTTGAGGCCCAAACGCCGGAAGCGCAGATGCGTATATCAAAAGAAACCCTGGAGGTTTACGCGCCCATAGCGCACCGTTTGGGCATACGGCAATTTAAAGAAGAACTTGAAGACGCCGCTCTGCAATATCTGGATCATTTTGTCTATAAAGAAATCACAGACCATCTGGCTTTGAAACACGACGAACGGGAAAAACTGCTTGAATCCATAAAAGAGAAAATCCACGAGCGCCTTGAGGGCGCAAACGTTGAGGCCAATATCACCGCGCGCGTCAAGAGCGTTTATGGCATTTACCGCAAGACGTATTTGCAGGGGAAAAATTTTGACGAAATCTATGATATTTACGCAGTGCGGGTTATCGTCAACGACATGTCGGAATGCTACACTGTTCTGGGGCTTATGCACGACACTTTCAAGCCTATACCGAACCGCCTCAAAGATTATATTTCTCTTCCCAAGCCCAACATGTACCAGTCGCTGCACACAACTGTTCTGGGTAAAGAGGGCGTGCCGTTTGAGATTCAAATCCGGACATGGGAAATGCATTATACGGCCGAATACGGGATAGCGGCTCACTGGAAATATAAGGCCGGAATTGAAAGCGCGGAAAATCTGCAGAAAAAGACGCTCTGGATTCAGCAGCTTTTAGAAGCGCAGGACGACGCGGAAGAAATCAAGCAAATCATAAAGACCGATCTGACCCTGGAAGAAGTCTTTGTGCTGACCCCAAAAGGCGACGCAATACCTCTGCCCACGGGTTCCACAGTGATAGACTTTGCGTACTCCATACACAGCGAAATAGGAAATCACATTTCCGGCGCAAAGGCCGACGGACATATTGTGCCGATTACTCACGAGCTGCAAACCGGCGAAGTCATAGAAGTTCTCACCAGCCGGAACGCCGCGCCGTCCCGCGACTGGCTGGATATTGCCAAAACAAGCAATGCCAGAGGCAAAATCCGCGCGTGGTTCAAGCGGGAAAAGCGCGAGGAAAACATTATAGCAGGCCGCGAAGAACTCGAACGGGAATTCAAGCGCAATCTGATCTCGTTCTCCGGCGAGGAAAAGCTTGCTGAATTCGTCGCTGAGCTGGCCCGAAAACAGCGCTTTGGAAGCGCCGAGGATTTATATGCCGCTATCGGCTACGGCGGCTTGAAGCTCAGCAATTTTATGCAGAAAATCCGGGAGGATTACGAAAAACGCGACAAAACCCCGGAAGAGCTGGACAGAGAAGCCCTTGAGTCCGCCGAAAAAAAACAGTCGCAGACAAAAAAAGGCGTTTCCGGCGGCGTTGTTATAGAAGGCGTTGACAACGCGCTGGTTAAATACGCCCAATGCTGCAACCCCGTCCCGGGCGACAGGATTATCGCGTTTATAACGCGCGGCCACGGCTTTGCGGTTCACAAGCAGGACTGCCCCAACTTTGAAAACAGCACTCAGCCCGAGCGCTGGCACCTCGCGCGCTGGGCGGAAGGCGTGCGCGAAAGCTACCGAATTATTATAGAACTTATCGCCTATGACAGGCCGGGTCTTGTTTCGGACGTCACCACCCAGCTAAATAATATGCATGTCCAGATTGAGGAACTGCAGGTGAAAGTCAGCGGCCAAATCGTGAAAATGCTCTGCACCGCCGCGATCTCCAATCTGGATCAATTGCAGGCTGTCTGCAACTCTCTTAAAAAAATAAGCGGTGTTATTTCCGCAGTGCGAACCGGGAAATAAACTTGCGTTCTTGATTTCAAATTTTATCAAAAAGGAGAGCGGAAAATGCAATACAGGAAAGACAGAAAAACGGGAAACGATTTATCCGTCCTCGGTTTCGGATGCATGCGCTTCCCGCCCGATCTCAGAGAAAGCGAAAGACTTGTTGTCAAAGCCGTGGAAAGCGGCGTAAATTATTTTGACACAGCTTATATATATCCGGGAAGCGAGGAAAAACTGGGCAGAATCCTTGCGGACAACGGCCTGCGGGATAAAATTAACATAGCCACAAAACTCCCGATTTTTCTGTGCAGGGGCGGGCAGGACTTTGACCGCTTTTTCGCAAAGCAGCTTGAGCGGCTGAAAACTGACTATATCGACTATTATCTCCTGCACAACATATCAGACATGTCCCAATGGGAAAAACTGCGCGGCTGGGGCGTTGACAAGTGGCTTGACCAAAAAAAGGCGGGCGGGGCGATCCGCCGGGCGGGATTTTCGTTCCACGGCGCTTATCACGATTTTGAGAGCCTTATTGACGCGTATGACTGGGATTTCTGCCAAATCCAGTATAATTATTCCGACGAGAACTATCAGGCCGGTGTAAGCGGCCTTCGCAAGGCGGCTGAAAAGGGGCTTTCCGTCGTGATTATGGAACCTCTTCTGGGCGGGAAGCTGGCCGACCGTCTGCCGCCCAAAGCCGCCGAGGTCTTTAAAAAGGCCGATCCTTCGCTTTCGCCCGCCGCATGGGCGCTGCGGTGGCTGTGGAACCAGCCGGAAGTCACTGTCGTTCTTTCCGGTATGAATGCCGAAAGCCAGCTTTTGGAGAACATAGAAACATCCGGCGGCATATCTGTCGGCGGTCTGAACGCCGGAGAAAAAGCGGCTTTTGAAGAAGTGCGGCTTATTTTCAGGAAACTGAACAAAATTCCCTGCACGGGCTGCCGCTACTGTATGCCCTGTCCGCAGCACGTGAACATTCCCGCCTGCTTTGCGGCTTATAACGCCTCTTTCTCAATAGACAGGGCCGCAGGTCTGCAGCAGTACCGCACAAGCACCGCCCCGACGTCCGATCGGGAGAGCGGCGCGGGGCGCTGTATAGGCTGCGGCAAATGCGAGCGGCACTGTCCGCAGAATATCAAAATCCGGGAGCGGCTTAAGCTTGTGCGCAAACGGCTTGAGCCGTGGTGGTACAGCGCTTTTCTTAAAGCCGGGCGGTTTGCGCTCGGGCTTGGCGGAAAATCCGGGAAATAACGGCACGGCTCCAGCAGGCACATGTTTTGCGCCTGTTCATGCTTTGATAGATTTTAATAAAAAAATATATTGTTTTTTTGTATATATTCCAATTGTTTTTTTCAGGGAAATGCTGTAAAATCATTCTTGGTTTATTTTATTTATTTTAATTTAGCGCAAACAGGGAGGGCAACCGTGGCCGATCGTTTTGAGCTGAAAGCAAATTTTTCTCCCACAGGCGACCAGCCGGAAGCAATAAGGGCGCTTGTCTCCGGTATAAACAAAGGCAGCCGGGAGCAAACGCTTCTGGGTGTCACTGGCTCCGGCAAAACTTTCACTATGGCGAATATCATCGCCGAACTGAACCGCCCAACGCTGGTTCTGGCGCACAACAAAACTCTTGCCGCTCAGCTTTGCAGCGAGTTCCGGGAGTTTTTCCCAAACAATTCAGTAGAATATTTTGTAAGTTATTATGATTATTACCAGCCCGAGGCATATGTCCCCGGGACTGATACTTATATAGAAAAAGACAGCTCTATTAACGACGAGATAGACAAGCTGCGGCATTCCGCAACGGCGGCTCTTTCCGAGCGCAGGGACGTTGTGATTGTTGCGAGCGTTTCCTGCATTTATTCTCTGGGCAACCCGATTGATTACCGCAGTATGGTTATTTCTTTGCGCCCCGGTATGCAAAAAGGCCGCGACGAAGTTTTGAAAAAATTGGTCGAGCTGCAATACGAACGCAATGATATAAACTTTGTGCGCAATAAATTCAGGGTGCGCGGCGATATTGTGGAGATTTACCCCTCCTACGGCGACAGGCACGCCATCAGGGTTGAATTTTTCGGCGACGAGGTTGACAGGATTTCCGAGATTGACCCGCTGAGCGGGAAAGTATACAGCTATATCCAGCATGTCGCGGTTTACCCCGCTTCGCACTATATCGTCCCGCAGGAAAAAATGACCGGGGCCATTCAGGAAATCGAAAGGGAAGTTCAGGAAAGAATCGCTTTCTTCAGGAGAGAGGGCAAATTGATAGAAGCGCAGCGCATAGAGCAGCGCACTCTATATGATATAGAAATGCTGCAGGAAATAGGCTTCTGCTCCGGGATAGAAAACTATTCGCGCGTTCTGTCCGGCAGAGCGCCGGGAAGCGTGCCTTTTACGCTTCTGCACTATTTCCCGAAAGATTTCCTGATGTTTATTGACGAGTCGCATGTGACGCTGCCCCAGTCAAGGGGCATGTGGGCGGGGGATCGGGCGCGAAAACAGACGCTTATTGACTACGGTTTCCGTTTGCCGTCGGCGCTGGACAACCGCCCGCTCAATTTTGACGAGTTTTTCGGGCTGATTAATCAGGTTGTATATGTTTCGGCCACGCCCGGCGAATTTGAGCGCGGCAGAAGTTCCGCCGTTGTCGAGCAGGTTATCCGCCCGACCGGGCTTCTTGACCCGGAAGTGATTGTAAAGCCTGTTGAAGGGCAGATCGACGATTTATTGTCAGAGATCAACCAGCGCGCAGAACTCAAAGAACGCGTTCTTGTCACGACGCTGACCAAGAAAATGGCCGAAGATCTGAGCGCTTTCCTGAAAGAAATGGGCGTAAAGGTGCAGTATATGCACCACGACATAGACGCGATAGAGCGCATGGAAATCATCCGGGATTTGCGCACGGGGGTTTATGACGTGCTTGTGGGGATAAACCTTCTGCGCGAGGGGCTGGATCTGCCGGAAGTTTCGCTTGTGGCGATCCTGGATGCGGACAAAGAGGGCTTCCTGCGGAGCGAAACCTCGCTTGTGCAGACTATAGGACGCGCCGCCCGCAACTCTAACGGGCAGGTCATCATGTACGCCGATTCCGTGACGAATTCCATGGAAAAGGCAATCGGAGAGACAAACCGCCGCCGGGAAATCCAGACGAAATATAATCAGGAGCACGGCATTACGCCTGTCACTATTGTGAAGGACGTGCACGGCATTCTTGAAATTTCCTCAAAAGAAGAGACGGAGAGGAGCGCCGGGGCCAAGCTTAACCCAAGACAGAGAAAAGAGCTTATTGACAAACTGACGCGCGAGATGAAGGCCGCCGCGACGCTGCTTGAATTCGAGCATGCCGCGTATCTGCGGGACAAAATCGCCGCTCTGAAGGAACAGAAATAAAACGCGCTTTTCTCTGCAAAAAAACGACTATTCGCGCTATCAATATATGAGTACGGGTATGGTTCAACTTACTATTTTTGTCTGAAATATTTTATTTTTTATTATATTCTAATACTTTTAACGGTCTTACCAAAAAGTCATACCCGTACTCATATATCGACAGCGCGGAAGCGCGTCGTTTTTCCAGCAAAAAGCAGGCGAACCGCAACGGACCGCCTGCTTTTTGCTGGATTAATTTTTGGAGGTTGCGTTACTCGCGCATCGCAGGGGCGCCATGCACGGGCGTCCCCTGCAAAACTTATAAGGAGGAGAATTAATCTATTTATAAAGCGTCAATTTTTTTACGCTCCGGCCTTGCTTTGCGTCTCAAAGTCGCTCGCGTTCTGCGGGACATTTTCTTTCAGGACAATCGGGACGTCGTAGGTTTTGTCGCCGCGCTCAACCCTGATAGTAAGCGTGTCCCCGACAGTGTGCTTTTCAAGTATGGCCCTTATGTCCGCCATGCTCATAACTTTTTGGCCGTCAATGCTGATTATGCGGTCGCCGGTTTCAAGCCCTTTGTTTTCGCCGGGAGAGGCGATATATAAACCGGGGGTGTCCAGGCGGTACATAATGGCCGTCTGCATATCTTCGATAGTTACAACAGTTATGCCCAGCTTCGGCCTGCCCGACACATAGCCGTTGGTCATAAGCTCGTCCGTAATAGTCTTTACAGTATTGGAGGGTATCGCAAAGCCCAAACCCTCAACGTTTGTTTCGCCGCTTTTTGCGTTTACTATTCCCACAAGCTGCCCGTTCTCATCAAACAGCCCGCCGCCGGAGTTGCCGGGGTTGACCGCCGCGGAAGTCTGCAAAAGCGTCATTGTTTCGTTTTCAACCAGAATTTCGCGGTCCTTTGCGCTGATAATCCCTTCTGTAACTGTGCCGCCAAGAGTTCCCAGCGGGTTGCCGATGGCGACGGCAAGCTGCCCGACCTGTATTTTGCTTGAATCCGCCAAAGAAACGGGCTTAAGCCCTGTGGTTTCTATTTTTATAACGGCAAGATCCGTCTGTTCATCGACGCCGATGAGTTTCGCGTTATACTCTTTGCCTTCAAAAGTGCGGACTTTAACGGTAGTTGCGCTCCTGACCACATGGTTGTTCGTCACTATATAGCCGTCCTCGGTCAGGATAACCCCGCTGCCCGCGCCTTCCTGTATATACTCGCCAAAAAAGGGGTTGTTTGTGTTTTCTTCGGTGGAAACCTCTACGACGGACGGAGCGGCCACTGCCACAACATTTTCAACAGAAGATTTAGCGCTGCCCGGCGCTATTATGCCGGGAGAAGCGCTCAGCGCTTCGGAAGAGCTGACTGCGGGAGCCTGTATCTGCTGATTAGCCAGGGAATCTTTTAAAAGCGTATACGAGACGCCGCCGCCGATTATTCCGGATATAAGCGAGAGGACGACGGCCAGCGCTACAAATTTCCCCGCTCCGCCTTTTTTCTTTTTGGGCAGCATTGGTTCAGCCTTTGAAGGCCCCGCCGGCGGCGCGGCGGATTCGCTGAAGCTCCAGCCGTAAACGGGCGGATTTTTATTGCTCTTGCTGGGCTCTGTGTGCGGCGGAGCGTACTGCGCCGAATCATACTGGGACGAATTATAATAATATGGGTTTGAGTTATAAGACGGCTCTCCGTAGTAAGTGGGTTCCTGAGGGGCGGGCGGCGTCGGCTGCCCTGCGCCGTAATTATACTGCTGGGCTGTTCCGGCGCTGTCGTAAACCGGGGCCGCGGTATATCCGCCGTTTATATCCGCCGGCCGGCTTTCCTGGCTTTGGGCAGGCGCCTGATTTTCCTCGGGAGGAGAAAGCTCCGGCGGAACCTGCCATCCGAAAGCCGCAGGATCATAATTATAATTTTTATTTACGTCGTTATTAAAAGCGTCATTATTTTCTGACATAATATCAAACCTCCATCTTAATTTTATAATAAACTTGGTTTTGTCTCTTGCTTGGTTTTTATTATATTGCCCTATTGTGACAGTTTTTTGAAGAAGCGCAGAAAAGTAGCTGAAAAACAAGCGAATTGCACATGAATTTTATTTCGCCGCCGCAAAACTTATTTTAATAAAAAAGCGGCAGGGCTTTTTCAGCCGCGCCGCCGTAATATTTTTTTCTCAGACTGCCGCCACTGTGCGCTGCACTTTTTTAAGCTTCCCGGAAGACTCAAGCATGTAAAAATCCAAGCCGGGAAAAGCCGCCCAGAAACTGTCCAGAATAGAATTGTCGCTCTCGGGGCAGCCGGTGACGACATTTACCGCATTGTATTCGCCGACAAGCTTTTTCAGAACTTCCAGAACGTTCTTCCCATAGAAAATATTCATCACAGCCTTGTTTTCTTTTGATACGTTAAATAAATGCTCCAGAGCGCTGAAATCGGTTTTTTTTTCAATCGGACTGTTGACGTTGAATATATATAAATTAGTGCGGGTTTTATCCGCAAGAAGTCTTCCCGCTTTAATCAGTTTTTCGCATCTGAATTGATCCGTCACGCAAACCAGAGTGCATTCGCTGTATTTATCTTCCATTTCAAAATAGCTTTTGTTTGAATTTGACATTATTTCACAAATCACTCCCTAAAATAATAAACTGTTATTAAGCAAAAAACAAACCGTATTTATTCTATATCTCAAATATGAATAGGATATTTACAGCGCATAAATAATAATTACAAATATTTTATAGTCTTTGCGGGATGTTCCGATCTTTAATTTTCCAAAAGTCAAGCGATCCCGCCTGCTTTACGCCTGGCTTTTCAGAGTTTCAATCTCAAGTTTAGTCAGCGGCCTGTGCTCGCCGGGACGCAGAACCCCAAGGCGCACGGCGCCTACCTGGATTCTCCGGAGACGCTTTACCCCTATGCCGAAAATCTCGAACATTTTGCGGATCTGCCTGTTGCGCCCCTCGCTCAGGGTCATTTGCAGAACAGTCCGCTTCTCTTCTTTTAGAACAACTTTAGTGACAGTGGGCGCGGTTTTTCTTCCGTCTATTTCCACTCCCTCGCAAAGCGCGGTGAGCTGTTCGTCGTTTATATCGCCGTCTATCGTCACTCTGTATATTTTCTTGATATTGTGGCTGGGGTGCATAAGCAGATTGGCGAATTCTCCGTCGTTGGTCATGATGAGCAGACCTTCGGAACTCATGTCCAGCCGCCCGACAGGATAAAGCCTTGCGTCTATATCTTCAACGAGCATAGAGACGTTTTTGCGGCCAAGCTCGTCGTCCATGGTGGTGACATAACCCCGGGGCTTGTGCAGGGCGATATAGTATTTCTTCGTCTTTACGCCGGAGTTTATGCGCTTGCCGTCCACGGTTATAATTTGCTTCGGGCCGACTTTCATGCCGATTTCGGCGGGGCGTCCGTCAACGCGAACGCGGCCTTCTTTGACTAATTCCTCAGCTTTTCTGCGGGACGAAAACCCCGCTTCGCTGAGCGCTTTTTGAATACGTATTTCTTTGGCCTTCACAGGCAAAATTCCCCTTTTTTTAATATTATTTTTTATTTTTTCCGTCTCTTCCGGGCGCGAGCAAAAAAAGCTACGCAAACCAGGATTTTATTCTATCCCACAGCCCTGTTTTTTGCCTGTACGCCACATTTTCAGCCGCCAAAATCGGCGTCTCGGCCAGCGCTTCGCCTTTCAATTCATATCGAAGCGCCCCAAGCGCCGCGCCTTTTTCGACGGGGGCATAAACAAAAGAAGGCAGATATATTTTCTGTTTTAGTTGGGGGACGCTTTTTTTCAGGAGCACAAGCTTTTCCCCTGTGTTCTCTGTGTATAAGCCTACGGAATTCGCCTCCCCGCCCGCCACGGGCAGCCTGCGCCCGGACAAATCGGGAACAAGCGGCACCGCTTCAATCCGCTCAAAGCCATAGCGGTAAAGGCTCTTGTGAATATCCCAGTCGTCCGGGCAGGAAAGCGTGACGCAAAGCAGACGCATTCCGTCGCGCTCCGCCGCCGAAACAAGGCAGCGGCCGGCCTTTTGGGTATAGCCCGTCTTAACGCCGATACAGCCGTCCAGCTCTTTCAAAAGACGGTTGTGGTTGTTCATGCTCCTGTCATAGGGCGGACTTCCAAAACTTGCTCTGCCCGTCCGGCTGGAACATATTTCAAGAAAAGCCTCGTTTTTTAAGGCATAATTTGCCAGACGCGCCATATCAAGCGCGCTTGAATAATGACCCTCGCTGTCCAGGCCGGAAGGGTTCTCAAAGTGCGTGTTGCCCAGGCCAAGACCGGCGGCCTTTTCGTTCATCAGGGCGGCAAAGCCGGGGACGCTTCCCGCAACCCTCACAGCGGCGGCATTCGCCGCGTCGTTGCCGGATTCCAGCAGTATTCCCCAGCAAAGGGCGCGCAGACTCACCGCGTCGCCCTCGCGCAAGCCCATAGAGGTCCCCTCAACTTTGATTGCGTCCGGGTCGACAATAAATTCCTCGTCCGGATCCCGCCCGGATTCCAGAACCAGCAGGGCGGTCATAATTTTCGTTGTGCTCGCGATAGCAAGGCGTTCGTTTATATTCTGCTCAAAAACGATTTCGCCGTTTTCCGTCATCAAAATTGCGGCCTTTGCGCCAACTTCTTTCAGCTCGGCTGAAACAGGCGGGGAAAGGGCTGGAAAAATAAGCAATAAAAGCAAAAAATAAACCGCGGGCTTTTCAATCATATATATATACCACCTCAATCTTATCCTATGCCGGGATTGGGGCGTATATACCAAAGGCCAAAGAACGCGCGCCTGCTCAAATTACAGTTCTTCGACCTCTTCTATAATTTCCTCGGTGCTGAGCTTGCTGTAATCCTCGTAAGAAAGACCTTTTTTGCCCTTTTCAGCAGATTCCGCAGGCTCGGCTTCAGGAGCTTTCGCTTCTGTCTTTTTGTCTTTGTCTTTTGTAAAAAGCTTCTTGATTTGCTCCACAATTTCCGGGAGCAGATTCAGCGCGCGGTCAACAGTCTGGTTCTTGTCGGCAATCTGCATAAGTTTTACGCCGCCATTCGGAGCAATAACCACAAAAGCCACAGGAGTGACCAGCAGGCCTCCGCCTCCGCCTCCGCTGATCCGCTTGTCGCTTTCGGTCGGCGCGCCTTTTAAATCTGCCCCGCCGGAACCAAACCCGACCTGAACCTTCGACACGGGGATAATCATTGTGCCGTCGGGGGCCGTAATAGTATCGCCGATAACCGTGTTGGAGTCCACCATGTCCTTAATTTTGGTGAGCATTATGTCCGCAAAGCCGTGAATACCGTTGTTCATCAATTGACACCGTCCATTCTGTATGAATTTTTAAAATTATTTATATTTATTGACGGGCGAACGCCGTCCGCCCTTGCAAAAACAACTGCTTAAATTAATCAGGCGGCTTTCAGATCCCGCCCCTGAGCTTCTTCAGCCTTTTTCTTCTGCTCTTTATTAAACTTGCCGTAAATAAACAAAAAGCGTATTCCGGGAATAAGCAGGATAAAAACCAGCCGGAAAATATCCAGCGCGCATATCTGCACAGTAGTTCTAATCCGAAAAACATTTTCGTTTATCATGAAATCGGGCTGGATGTCTATCTTTATTTTGTTTATATTTAATATATTGCTGAGAATGCCGTAAGCCGCATAAACCCCGGCGCAGGTTTTGCCGTATTTGTCGCCGGTCCGGTCGGGCGCCTCGCCCGAAATCCGCAGGAATATATCAGTATTATATATTTCAAGGGCTTTAAACAGGACTGTGAAAAATTTTTTAAGCGGCGGCCAGAAAAACTTTACCGCGTCCAGTCCAAAGTGAACCAGGTCGACAATCTCGTCCCAGGTCTTTTTTTGCTTTGGCTTTTCTTCTTTGGGCTTCTCTTTTTCAGGTTTGGGCTTTTTCTCGCCCTCTTTCCCGGGCTTTCCGGGAATAATGCGCAGCCTGATAAATATATACCTGATATCAAGCGTAAACGTCTTGTCGAATTTGATCATCGCTTCTATGGGAAACAGCGTCAGCGCAAACAAAAACAGGAGAATCAGCAGCGTTATTATAAGACCTTTCATGGAAAAAAATCACCGTCCTTTTTCGGGAGTCCCGCCCGTCGGCAGCGGCGGAAGCTCCCCCAAATTTGCAACAGAAAAACAGCGCAAAAAATTTTCTGTCGTCCTGTATGCCAGCGGTCTGCCCGGCAGGTCAAGCCTTCCGGCTTCTTCGGCAAGCCCGCGGGAAATCAGCGTCGCGATAACGCCGGAACTGTCCACGCCGCGCACTTGTTCGATAAAGCTTCTTGTGACGGCGCCGTTATAGGCCATAACAGCAAGAACTTCAAGCGCCGCCTGCGAAAGCGGTGCGTTCTTCTTCACTTCTATAAGAGCTTTGACAAACGGCGCGTATTCTTTTCTTGTGCTAAGCTGGTAACTGCCGTTTAAGTTCAGAAGCTGCAGGCCGCTTCCCTCAAGGCGCGCGGAAAGCTTGTCCAGCAGCGAAAGCGCTTCCTTTTTGCCCTGCTTTAATATCTCGCAGATTTTGTCCAGCCCAAGCGGATCCCCCGACACAAAAAGCAGGGCTTCCAGCGCGTTTTCGTCTCCGGCGTAGAGTAACTCAAGCGGATTTTCCTCAGTCGTGTCTACTGAAATTTCTCCCCTTTCCGGGTTTGGTTGGGGTTTTAGCTATTTTAAAAGGCGAACCACCCCGCCCTTTGGGCACCCCTCCACAGGAGGGGAATTGGCGCTCGTCACGTTTTTAAAGAGCGTTCCCCATGCTGTTATTAGAAGTTACGCTGTTAGATAAACCTGCAAAGAACAAAATTCTCCGCATGGGGTACAAATTTTGCATAGCCTTTCGAGCTGTAATTCCCCTCCTGTGGAGGGGTGCCCAAAGGGCGGGGTGGTTCGCCCTTTAAAATAGCTCAAAAATCAGTGCGGATATATAAAATATCGCTTTCAGAAACAAAAATCCTCCCGGCTCTGATAAGTTCAAGTATTGCCAAAAAAGTGGCGATAAGCCCGCTTTTGCCGTCGCCTTCGCAAAAAAAGCGTTTTACTTCGACCGAGCGCAGATCCGAAAGCGCCGCAAGTATATGGCTTATTTTGGATTCCACAGGAACGACTTCTCTTTTGACAATGCCGTTAAAAGCCGAATCCGGCGGCGGAAGCTTTGCCCCGCCGCGGCCCGCGGCCGCGAGCATCGCGTCCAGAATCACTTCCGGCGGGTGAATTCTCTCATAAATTAAATCAAACTGTATTCCGGCGGGCGCTCTCACAAATATTTCGTCCGTATACAGCTCTTTCAGCCGGGCGCTGACAGCTTTTATCAAGCCATATTCTATAAGCTGGCCGCGCAGTTCCTCCCGAAGCTCGTCGGCTTCCTCATGTTTTGGCAGCAGCATAGCCGACTTGATATAAACAAGCCTTGCGGCCATCTCCAGAAACTCGCTTGAAACTTCCAGATCAAGGCTGTTCATGCGGCCGATATAGTCAAGATACTGCAAAACCAGCGCGTTTATTTCTATATCATAGATATTCAGCTTATGCTTTGATATAAGGCTGAGCATCAAATCAAGGGGACCTTCAAAGATTTCCAGTTTAAACTGCGGTTTTTCCATTTGTTTGAGAAACCTAAGAAAAAAATTTATACGGGAAAAGCATAAGATTAAAAATACGTTCCGTCAAAAAGGCTATCGGCTTGCCAAGAACGCCTGTAAACATCAGCAGAAAAACGGCTATAGAAATATAGCGCTCGTAAATCAGCATTTTGTAATAAAGCCTGTCCGGAAGAATCAGCGCAAAAATTTTCGAGCCGTCCAGCGGCGGCACGGGGATCAGGTTAAAAACCGCAAGGCTTACGCTGACATAGGCCATACCGATCAGAATATTTAAAATATAATAAATAACTATATCAGGCAAAGAAGCCAGACTGCCTGAGAAAATAAGCATAAGTCTGACCAGAGCAGTCAGAACAAGGGCAAAAATCAAATTTGAAAGCGGCCCCGCAAGGGCCGTAAGGCCCATCCCGGTTTTCGGCTTTTTAAAATTTCGCGGGTCAACGGGCACGGGCTTTGCCCAGCCGAAACCCATCAGCAAAAGCAAAATAGAACCCAGCGGATCCAAGTGCTTTATCGGGTTAAGAGTAAGCCTGCCCATGTTTTTCGCGGTACTGTCGCCCAGCCTGCAGGCTGTCCAGGCGTGGGCGGCCTCGTGAACCGGCAGAAGAAAAACCATTATTATCAGCCGGGAGATAATAACTTCCGGGCTGATTCCGGGAACAAGACTGCTGAAAAATCCTCTCAAATAATCATAACCTTTTTGAATTTATAAAACAAGCCGCAGGCGGCGCGCCCTGCAGTTTGCAGTCGCTCCGATACCATAATTATACACAGAAATATCACATATTGCAATAGCCCGCGGTTTATTAATTGCGTTTTTTAACTTTCACAAAGCGACCGGCGGCCCGGCCTTCTTTGTTGACCTGTCTTGCCCTTGCAATTGAAAGCGCGTCGTCCGGCACATCCTCCGTAATGGTGGAACCAGCCGCGATATACGCGCGGTCGCCGACTTTCACAGGGGCGATAAGATTCGTGTTACAGCCGATAAAAGCGTCATTCCCGACAAAACAGCGTCCTTTTGCGGCGCCGTCATAATTGACCGTGACGCAGCCGCAGCCGAAATTGACGTTCTGGCCTATATCGCTGTCTCCGATATAAGTCAGGTGCGCGATATGGCTTTCCTCGCCGATAACAGAATTCTTAATCTCGACAAAATCCCCGACGTGCGCCTGGGATTTGATATGGCAGTTCGGCCTTATATGGCTGAAAGGGCCTATCGAAACGCCGCTTTCTATTTTAGAGTCATAAACCTGGCTTGCGTTTATCACGGAGCCCGCGCCTATCTCCGATCTTTCCACCAAAGAGCAGGGGCCAACGGCGCTGCCCGCGCATATCCGGCTTTTGCCCTTTATAACCGTACACGGATAGATAGTCGCCCCCGCTTCAATTTCGGCTTCCGGGCTTATCAAAACGCCTGAAAAGTCCGGGATAAGCACGCCACTTTCCGTCAGGCGCAATAATTGCTCACGCGACATAAAAAAATTATTTTCCTTGTTTTCCATTATAAAACAAACCCTTTCGCGCTAATCTTGTTTTTATAAAGCTTTGTATCGTATCTCAATATAAATATAGCACTAAACTATATAAAATAAAAACAGATTTATACAATATTTTAAATTTTATAAACTTCTACATATTTTGTTAACAGAAATCGCAGAAGTTGAAATATTTTGCAGATGAGTATATAATCTAGTTGAATATCATGTATGACACTCAAGCCCTTATTTTTAGCAAGCATTTCACCACAGCCAAATTAATTTCACTAAAAATTTATCAAAA
Source organism: Oscillospiraceae bacterium (assembly GCA_031282245.1). Taxonomy (GTDB): domain Bacteria; phylum Bacillota; class Clostridia; order Oscillospirales; family Ruminococcaceae; genus JAITEB01. The sequence continues at coordinate 40,384 of JAITEB010000035.1, forward strand.
AAGAGGGATGTAGTAGCCTATGGACTACAAAAGTATGTACCTGAGATTATTTAACAACATTACTGACATCATCTACTCCGGCTCCGGTCTTGACACAAATGTTATTATCAAACGGCTTGAAGAAACGCAGCGCCAAAGCGAGGAGATGTACATTTCTTCCGACGAACCAAATATGCGAGTGCTACAGCTATTGCAGGAAAACGCGTGATATTCAAAAAAACGGGGAAGTCCGGGGAAAAAGGCCTTCCCTTTTTTATTTTTTTTATTTTTTGTTTTTTCTCATATTGCTCAATAAGAACGATAAAACAAAAAAACCTATTGACACCGAAAACAAAAAAAATTATAATTAGTCCGTGAGTTAAATAGATTTAAGCTTTCGTCCTGCGCCGTTGGACCGACGAAAGCTTTTTTAACGTCAAAACATGAGGTGATTTTTTATATGCTCAAACTTGGAGTAAACGAAACAAGAGAAAAATTCCTGAGCTTTTTCGAGGGCAAAGGCCACCTGCGCCTGCCCAGCTTTTCGCTTGTGCCGCAGAACGACGCAAGCCTGCTTTTGATAAATTCCGGGATGGCTCCCATGAAAAAATATTTCACCGGCGAAGTGACCCCGCCCCGCAAGCGCGTCAGCACCTGCCAGAAATGTATCCGCACCCCCGATATAGAAAACGTCGGCAAAACTTCCCGTCACGGCACTTTTTTTGAGATGCTGGGCAATTTCTCTTTTGGGGATTATTTCAAAAAAGAAGCCGCGGCCTGGGCCTGGGAGTTTTTTACGCAGGTTCTGGAAATACCGCCGGAAAAGCTTTTTGTGTCCGTTTATCTGGAGGATGACGAAGCCTTTGACATCTGGACAAAAAATGTCGGGGTAAGCCAAGATCATATGGTCCGTCTGGGGAAAGAGGACAATTTCTGGGAGCACGGCTCCGGCCCCTGCGGTCCCTGCTCGGAGATATATTTTGACCGCGGCGAAAAATACGGCTGCGGCAGTGGGGACTGCAGGCCCGGCTGCGACTGCGACAGATATATAGAAGTCTGGAACCTTGTTTTCACGCAGTTTGACAGCGACGGCAAAGGCGCTTATACCCCGCTTGATCATCCCAATATAGACACGGGCATGGGGCTGGAACGCCTTGCCTGCGTTTTGCAGGGAGTTGAGAACCTGTTTGAAATTGACACGGTTCAGAATATAATTAAACATGTTTGCGAGATAACCGGACTTGCCTATCATGCGAGCGAGAAAACTGATATTTCTATAAGGGTTATAACCGATCACATCAGGAGCACTGTCTTTATGATCTCCGACGGCGTGCGCCCCTCCAACGAGGGCAGGGGCTATGTGCTGCGCCGGCTTCTCAGAAGAGCCGCGCGCCATGGCCGCTTATTAAATATAGAACGGCCTTTTCTGCACGAACTTGCCGGAACTGTCATAAACGAGAGCAAAGCCGCTTATCCCGAGCTTGAAGAGCGCGGAAATTATATACTCAGCGCTATAAAGGCCGAAGAAGCGCGCTTTGGGCGCACAATCAGCCAGGGCACGCTTATGCTTTCGGGCCTTATTGACAGGCTTGAGGCGTCGGGGAAAAAAGCTCTCTCCGGCAAAGACGCTTTCCTGCTTTATGATACTTTCGGCTTCCCGATAGATTTGACGCGCGAAATTCTGGCCGAGCGCTCAATCGCGCTGGACGAAGAGGGCTTCAGGACCCACATGGAGGCCCAGCGCGTCCGCGCCCGGGAAGCAAGGGCGAAAATCGCCGAAACCTCATGGCTTGGCGGCCCCGCAGCTTCTTCCGACGCGGCGACCGTCTTTGTCGGCTATGAACAAAACGAAAGCCCCGCTGCCGTGCTGTATATTATCGGAGCGGACGGCAAACCCGCCGAAAGCCTTCAGGAAGGCGAAGGCGGCGCGATTGTTCTGAACCAAACGCCTTTTTACGCCGAAAGCGGCGGGCAGGTGGGCGACTGGGGCGAAATTGTCTCCGAGGACGGCGCAAATATAGAAGTGCGCGACTGCCGGAAAACCGCGGGGGGACAGTATCAGCATATCGTACTGGTAAAAGAGGGCGACATCAAAAAGGGCGACCGGGTTCTTGCCAGGATAGACGCCTCCAGAAGAGAGGCAATTCGCCGGAATCATACTTCGCTGCACATGCTTCAGGCCGCGCTGCGGCAGGTTCTTGGCGAGCACGTCCATCAGGCTGGCTCTTATGTGGACGACAGGCGCGGACGCTTCGATTTCAGCCACTATGAAGCCATGACGACCGAAGAAATCCGCCGTGTCGAGGAGCTGGTAAACGAAAAAATTCTGGAAGGCATTCCCATTAAGTCCTGCCAAAAATCAATGGACGAAGCAAAGCGGGCGGGCGCAATGGCGCTTTTCGGCGAAAAATACGGCGATATTGTCCGCGTTGTCTCTATCGGGGATTACTCAACTGAACTTTGCGGCGGAACCCATGCGGACAACAGCGCGAAGCTGGGCTTGTTTAAAATTCTTTCGGAAACTTCCGTTGCGGCGGGCACAAGAAGAATTGAGTGCACGACCGGGCGCGGCGTTCTGGAATTAATCGACGAGCGGGAAAGCCTTCTTGAAAAAAGCGCGGGGGAAATCAAACTGCGCAGCCCTTCGGAGCTTCCGGAAAAACTGCGCGCGCTTGTCTCAGAATTAAAAGAGAAAAACAAAGAAATAGAAGCGCTGAACGGCAAGCTTGCCGATGGGCATGTTCAGACGGCGCTGGCTTCTGTAAAGCAAATCGGCGAGATAAAATACGCCGCCGCTTTCTTTGAGGACGAAAGCGCGGAGACTCTCCGCGGAATCTGCGACAGGCTTCGCGGCAAAGATGAAAATATAGTCGCGCTTATTGCCAACAGGGGCACGCTTGCGGCGGCGGCGGGCAAAGGCGCAATTGCAAAGGGGCTTCATGCCGGAAAGCTTGTCAAAGACGTTTCCGCCCTGCTGGGCGGCAAAGGCGGCGGCAGACCGGACAGCGCTATGGCCGGGTTTAAAGATTTCGCGGCCGTCAGCTCCGCCTTGGAAAAAGCCGCCGGAATTATAGAAAACTTTATTAAAAAATAGATATTAATCAGCCGGACAGGGGGTCAAATAAATGAGCTGCATTTTCTGCAAAATCGCGGAGGGAAGCATTCCTTCAAATAAGCTTTATGAGGACGGCGAAATTCTTGCTTTTCACGACATCGACGCAAAAGCGCCCGTGCACTTTCTCGTTATCCCGAAAGAGCATATCACGGATATATCGGATATAAATCCGGAAAACAGCCAAATTGTGGCAGCTGTTTTTGAAAGAATCGCCGCGCTTGCAAAAGAGTTAAACCTGGACGGCGGCTATCGCGTTGTGTCAAACTGCGGGGAAGCCGCGGGGCAAAGCGTCCCGCATCTGCATTTCCATGTTCTGGCCGGGCGTTCGTTTTCCTGGCCGCCGGGCTGATTTTTGCTGTTATTTTATAGGGCCTGAATTTTACAGGAGGTACAAAAAACTATGTCAATTTATAAGCTACAGGTGGCCGGGTTGGAGCGCGGCCTGAAAATCTGTGAGGTAAACGAGCATTTGGACATTGCGGCGTTTATCATGTTCTCTGACGTCGAATTAACCGTCGCCTGCGCGGAGCGGCTCAACGCCCTTGCGCCCGAGCACGATCTGATTATTACAGCGGAATCCAAGGGGATTCCGCTGGCTTACGAAATGAGCAGGCAGTCCGGCAAAAAGTATATTCTGGCAAGAAAATCGCCGAAGCTTTATATGCGCGATCCTGTACAGGTGGACGTTAAGTCTATAACGACGGCCAAAATACAGGCGCTCTATTTGGACAGCGAAGACCTTGAGCATATGCGGGGCAAAAAAATATTGATAGTGGACGATGTTATAAGCACAGGCGACAGCGTCCGCGCCATTGAAAAACTGGTCGAACACGCCGACGCAACGGTTGTGGGCAAGATGGCTGTTCTGGCGGAGGGCGACGCGATTAACCGGAAAGATATTATATACCTTGCGGAACTTCCGGTTTTTCCGAAATAATCTAGAATTGAGGTATCTCTATGAAAAAGTTATTTTTTGTGATTTTGGTTTTTGCCCTTTTGTCGCAGCTTGCGTCCTGTAAAGGGGCGGCGCCGGAATCGGCGGAAGCGGCCGGTTCGGCCGGGCCTGAATCAACGGCGCAAGACAGTTCGCCTACTATGGAAGAATCCGGCGAATTGACTGGCAGCTTTTTTTACAGCGACCTGGAATACGGCTTCAGGCTGACGTTCCCCGACGAATGGCAGGGCTTTGATGTGAAGACGTCCGGATTTGATTCCGGAAATTCGTCTGCGAGCGCGTTTATTAACGGGGAAATTGTCAGCGTCGACTGCAATATTATAGAAATATTCAGCCCCGAATTCCCCGGCAATCCGGACATTCAGCCCGTGGTTATAGCGCTGTTCAGGCTGGAAGACTGGAACTCTTTTGACGACGCCGAACCCGGCATGAAAGAAGTCTGGCTGAATGGCGGCGGCGGCGCGAGCGGTATGTCCGCGCTTGCCATGAACGACAGCTATGTTTTCACGCTTGGCTGGCGCAGCTATGGTTTTGCGTACGGCGAGGGCGTGGACGAAGCAATGGCTATCGCGAATTCACTGACCGTTATCTAACGGGCGAGCGCAATTCGCCCGTTAGATAACAGGATTTTCACAAAGGAATATAACACATGAAAAACAAACGGCCGCTAGTGTCAATAGCTTGCAGTTATCTTGCCACGCTATCGGCCGCTTTTCTGTTGAACAGCAAAATCCTGCTGAGCTTTACCAGACCTGCGCTTTTGCTTCTTGCCTCCTGTGCGCTTGCGCTGTCTTATCTGAAAATTAAAACAAAGCTTATGGAAACTGCCCTGCTTTGTACCGCTTCGGCTTGTGTCGCTTTGTTTATGTTTAACTTAAATATGCAAAACGCGTATATCCCCGCGGAAAGAATCAGCGGCGAGACACTTTATTCTCTGATTTATGTCCGGGAAGACTGCCACAGCAGCTATAAATACGCCTATATTTGCGATATAATGTCCACCGACAGCGGCGACGGAGCGGGGCTGAAAGTCCGGCTCCGTTCCGAGACGCCGCTGGAACCGGGCGATATTATTTCCTGCCAGGTTACATATTATACCCCGCGCAGATATGAAACTTTTGATTACCGGTCCTATCTGGCTTCTTTGGGGGTTTACGTTCAGGGTACAACAGAAGACGAAGCTGCGCTTGTGGAAAAAAGGCCTCTCCCGTTTACAGATATTATCAGGAACAGCGTCAACGAAAGTTTGCGCAAATATATCAGCCCCGCCGAAAGCTTCCCGATAGCCATCGCCATGACTACAGGCGAACGCGCGGAGATTTCCGAAGCAATCTATAATGATTTTGTGCGTGCGGGGATGATGCAGATTATCTCTATTTCGGGGATGCATTTCAGCATAATATCAGGCGGCGTTGGGGCTTTCCTCAAAAAACTCGGCTTGAAAAGAAAAGCCGCTTCCGGCGTGAATATAGCCTTCGCGGTTTTTTATATGGCGATTATCGGGGATTCGCCCTCGCTTTTCCGGGCGGGTGTGATGGAAATATTAAAGCTCTTTGCAGTTATTGCCGACCGCGAATACGACCAATTGAGCGCGCTGGCCTTTGCCGCGCTGCTCACGGCGGTCATAAACCCCTATAAGATTCAGTCTGTTTCGTTTATTCTCTCATATGCCGCTATGCTGGCGATTATTTTGGTTCTGCCCGGCGTGAACGGCTGGTTTATGAACCGTCTCAAAAAATCCAAATTTGAGAAAAACAAAATAATCAGGCACATGGCCCAGGCTTTCGCAATGTCACTGACGCTTTCGGTCTGCATGATCCCGCTGAGCATTGTGTTCTTCAGGCGCGTAAGCACGGTTGCGCCTTTCGCAAATACTATGGCCGAGCCGCTTACCGCGCCGATTTTGGGCTTTTCTTTCCTGACGGCTGTGTTCGGAATGATCCCTCATATGGAGACTCCCGCCCGGTTTTTCGGGATGGCTGCCGGCGGATTTATCAGGATTTTTATATTTATAGCGCAGGCTTTCTCGGCCCTGCCATTTGCGGCATATTATCTCTGGGGCATGTATTTGCTTTTGGGGCTTGGTTTTGTTGCGGCCACAGCCGCTTTCTGCATAAAGCGCAGAAAGCCGAAAAAAGACTTCAAAAGGGCAGTGAGCGCCATAATAGCTTTTTTTGTGATTTTGCAGGGCTGGCATGTTTATCAAAGCCAGGACGATATTATATTTACTATAGTGAATGCCCGTACGTCTTCAAGCTTTATTTTAAAAGCCGGGCGGGAAAATCTGGTATTCCTGAAAAACGCCGCGGAGTTCGACGCAAGCGGCATAGCCGGCGCCTGTTATGATATGGGCATTGAAAAGCTTGATTTGCTGCTGATCGCCGATAAAACCAGCCTTGGCGCCGCCGCGGAAATTATCGAAACCGCTCCGCCCGATCTGATAGTTCTCCCGGAAGGGATGCAAACGCGGCAGTATAAGTCCGAGCCTTACCGGGACGGAGTTATCAAAACGGTTTACACAGAGACGCACATAAATGGCGGAAGCTTTCTTGTGGCTACTGCGGGGTTTTCTGTTCTGGTTCAGGACGGGAGCTGGGCGGTGGAGACTGATTTTATCCTTCCCGTGTATGTTCCGGCGGGCGATATCGTCGCGGCGAAGGCTTGTCTGGAGCGCAATATTTTGTTTAACGATCTGCCTGTTTTAAGGCCGGACGAATACGAGGAAATTTCTCTTTATGTGGACAGGCCGGGCACCGGGGAGATTTTTTTCGGCGGAACCAAATTAATTCTCTGAATGCGGGCAAGCGCCCGTGATAAAAAACTATAAAGTCCTTTCGGCGATCTGCAAAAGAACGCTTCTGAAATAATTCTCCCATGCGACAAAGTCCATGGCGGAAGCGTAGATTTTTTTCAGGGCTTTGCGGGCTTCCCGCTCTTTTGACTTCAGGATGGCGGCCTCGTTGAAAAGCTCGCCGACGGTGCGGCGGTTAAATTTTATTCGCTGTTTTTTTCGCTTGAGAAGGCTCTGATCCGTGAATCTCCGGCAATGCACATTCCGGCAGGCGTCAAAGCCTTCAGGCCGACAGCAACGGCTTGAAGTCATAAAACAAAGCTCCGCTTCGGGCACTATAATATGATCTATCTTGTCCTCGGGGAACAGCGGAGACGCGCAGACAATCAGATTATAGCCCATCTGCCGGATATAAAAATGCAGAGCGTCGAGAAGCAGTTTTGCGCCTGCTCCGTAATCGTCGTCTATTACATAAATTTTGGAGCAATATTCCATCGGGCTTGACGAAAACATGAAAAAACCTTCAGGGGAAAGCGCGCTTAAAAAGCGCGTGCGTTCCCAGGGTTTTTTGTCTTTTTTTCGGGTTTTCAGCTCTTTTGAGACAAGCCGCGAAGCGAACTGCACGATTTTAGAACTGTCTGTGCATTCCAGCGCGTATTCGTAAGTGTCTTTTGAGATAATTCCCGCCGTGTTTAAAAACCGGCTGACGCGCTCCGAAAGCACGTCCGCCTCGTTTGAAATGTCCCTGATTTCGCTACGGCGCCGGTAAATTGCGTCCGCGTCAAGGCAGGCATCAAGCGGTACAAGCGTTTCATAGGCGCCGGTATAGCGGGGGTTTATATTGTGCCGCGCGCTGCCGTCCGCAAAAGAAACTTTGATGCCGTGAAAAATTGCTCCGTTGAGACATTCCGGAGCCGACGAGTTATGTATGCGCTCAATATGGCTGTCATATCTTTCAAGAGCGGAAAGCATTCTTGAAATAAACGCGGATTTACCTGTGCCGGGAGCGCCTTCAAGAATATATGTATGCCAGTCCGCGCCTTCCCCTGTAATTTCAGAAAAGCGCGACACAAACCCCTGGCAGGAATTCGCTGTCAGAAAAAAGTCCGCCGCTGTTTTTGGCCGCATCTGCACCAACTCCGTATATTTAAGTTCTACAACCATAATATTAAAAACAGCAGGTTTTTGACACTGGTATTCATGACGGAGCAAAGCGCCTTTCTAGATTCGGCAGCTGTCTCCGGAAAAAACTCGCAAAGCGTGCTTGACAAATAATGCAAAGCGCGCTATACTTGAAATGCAAACCTGGCATTGCAGAAACATAAAAGGGGGTATAAGCCGCTTGAAAACCAGGATCCGCGAACTGCGCAAACAAAGCAAGCTCTCCCAGGAAGAGCTTGCTTTCGCGGTCGGAACAACAAGGCAGACCATCACTTCTATCGAAACTGAGAAGTATACCGCCTCGCTGGTTCTGGCATATAAAATAGCGCATTATTTTAAGCTGCAAATAGAAGAAGTATTTGACTTTTCAGACTTGGAGGAAAAACACTGATGGAAAACTTTAAAAAACAAATTCAGAAACGGCAAAGAATTTTTATTGCGGGCATAATGGCGGCCGCTGCCCTGATGATTGTTTTTTCCCGCAGCGCTGTAAAAAGCAGCCCCGCAGAGACGTATCCGTTCTATCTGATGGGCTTCAGCGCCGGTTTTTCTATGGCGCTGACAGTCCGGTATGCGCTTCTGCTTGGGCGCTACAGAAAAATTCTGAATGACGAGACAGAGCTTAAAAAGCTCTACAACGAGGAAAACGACGAGCGCAACAGAATGATAAGCGAAAAATCCGGCGGAATGATCGTGAAATACTGCGCGGGCGTTATTGTCTTCGCCGGGCTTGTCAGCAGTTTTTTCAGCATGATCGTCATGTCCACGCTGATGGCCTGCGCTTTTTTCCTGCTGATTGTCCGGAAAGCGTTGATGCTGTATTACAGCCGCAAATTTTAGGGGGAAGCTCTTTTAAAATGCCAACTACTGCAAATTTTAGGGGGAAGCTCTTTTAAAATGCCAACCACTGCAAATTTTAGGGGGAAGCTCTTTTAAAATGCCAACCACTGCAAATTTTAGGAGGGAAGCTCTTTTAAAATGCCAACTACTGCAAATTTTAGGAGGGAAGCTCTTTTAAAATGCCAACCACCCCGCCCTTTGGGCACCCCTCCACAGGAGGGGAATTGTCACGCGGTGTGCTATGCAATTTTTGCACCCCACGCTCGGAATTTGGAATGCATGTGCAGGGGCAACATTCTGGGCGTGGGGTACAAGCCATAAATAACAAGACGGGCTACAATTCCCCTCCTGTGGAGGGGTGCCCAAAGGGCGGGGTGGTTGGCATTTTAAAAAGCCTGGCCTTCAAGATTTTCTTTTATTACAATGCCGATAGACGTATAATAAAATTCCCTGCACGGCCTGATTCCCATCCCTGCGTAATCAAGCAAAATACCCAGCGGTTTCGCTCCCTGCACAAATGGTTCCTGAGTGATAGAAGCCGCTATCATGCCCGATTTAATTTGCTCGCAGGAGACGGCGGTCACATCGAAGCTCAATATTTTCACTTTGCCTTTCAACCCCATATCGCCCACGGCGCGGCAGGCGCCCGCCACGCCCGCCGCCGCAAGGAAAAGCGCGTCAGTTTCGGGGTGTTTTTCCAGCAGGCGCTTCGTCACAATATAGCTCTCTATGTCGTCGTCGTTGTTGACCGCCGCCGCGACTACTTTCAGCCCGCGATACTCTTCTTCAATGCGGCGCATAAATCCCGCGATTCTCTCGGAATGGCAGAGCACAAGGGGGGAACCGCTCACAATCCCGACGAAAGCGTTCCCGGAGCAAATCATGTTCATAAGCCCGGCGGCTGTTTCTCCGCTGCGCAGGTAGTCGCTGCCGACATAGGCGATACGGCCGCATTCCGGGATGTCGGAATTGACTGTGACGACCGGGAAGTCGGAGTCGGCCAAAACCTTAATCCGTTTGGCGACGGCCGGGTGGTTAATCGGCGTTATAGCAAGACCCGCAATCCCGCTTTCGTAAAGCTCGTCGACAAGCCTTAGCTGCAAAGCCGGGTCGTCGATGGCGGCGTAACGTATAGAAACGCTTACGCCATATTCCGAAAGCTCCGCCGCGCGGCTTTCTATGCCGCGTACAACTTCCAGGAAAAAGGGGTTGCTGGAGGTGCTGCTAAATAATATATACCCGAAGCGAAGCTGTTTTTTTTTGACCGCAAGGGTCTTCCCGGCCAGGTTTGGGCTGTATTTAAGGGCTTTGGCAATATCGTTGATTTTTTTTTCTTTTTCGGAGCTGACAGAGCCGCGCTTATTCAGAACTCTGTCAACCGTGCCCCGCGACACTCCCGCGAGCGCCGCTATTTCTTTTATGGTAGACATAGAACTTCACCTGCTGTAACTTATTAAAAATCCTGAAATTTGTGCACGCGCAAATCACTTTTATAATTATACTATAGAGCTTTCTGATAGTAAAGCGCGTTTTTAAATTTTATTTCTGTATTTTATTTGGCCTATAATTTTGAGCGTTTTCAACAAAATAAAAATAAAATTTATAAAAAAGATATTGACTTTTTTGAGTTTTAAGATTATTATTATAGCGTATTTATAAAGTTGCGCCTGTAATTGAATATCTGCGCAAAAGCCCCGGGCGGGCGATTTTTTTCAGGAGATTTGTGCACGGGCACACAATATTTTTATTTATAGATTTTTATTTATCAAAGGAGGACTGGTTTATCCCAAACATGAAATATTTAATCGGCATAGACTTGGGCACTTCCGGTACAAAGACTGTATTGTTTGACGAAAGGGGCGGAAGCGTCGCTTCCGCGACGGTTGAATATCCGCTTTATCAGCCGAGGAACGGCTGGGCGGAGCAGGATCCGGCGGATTGGTGGAACGCCTGCGTTTCTTCGCTCAGACAGGTTTTGGAAAGCTCCGGAGTTAATCCGGGGGACATTGCGGGGATCGGTTTTTCCGGGCAGATGCACGGGCTTGTACTTCTGGATGAAGACGGCGAAGTCCTCCGCAACAGCATTATTTGGTGCGACGGCCGCACAAGCGCCGAGTGCGCCGAAATCACGGAAGCAATCGGCGCGCGGCGCTTGATTGAAATCAGCGCGAATCCCGCTCTGACGGGCTTCACCGCCGGTAAAATCCTCTGGGTGCGCAAAAATGAGCCGGAAATTTACGCGCGGGCAAGACATATTCTGCTCCCGAAAGATTATCTGCGTTATAAGCTCACCGGGGTTTTCGCAACGGAAGTAAGCGACGCTTCCGGGATGAATCTGCTTGATGTGCCCAGGCGCCGGTGGAGCGCGGAAATTCTTGAAAAGCTTGCTATTGACCCGGCTCTGCTGCCTTCTATGCATGAATCTTATGAGGTCACGGGCTATATAACTGACGAGATGGCGGCTTTGACTGGCCTGAAAGCCGGAACGCCTGTTGTGGGCGGCGCGGGGGACAATGCGGCGGCGGCGATTGGCACAGGCATTGTTGAGAGCGGCAAGGCGTTTATCACAATCGGGACTTCCGGCGTGATATTCGCGCATTCTGACAACGTGACGATCGACCCGAAGGGGCGCGTGCATACTTTCTGCTCGGCCGTGCCGGGCGCCTGGACTGTTATGAGCTGCACGCTTGCCGCCGGGGGAAGTCTTCAATGGTTCAAAAATAATTTTTGTGAGCCGGAAAGCGAAAAAGCCGCTGAGACTGGGCAGGATGTGTATGTCCTGCTGGATAAAATGGCAATGGAAGTTCCGGCGGGTTCAAACCGCCTGCTGTTCCTGCCTTATCTGATGGGCGAACGCAGCCCTGTACTCCAGCCGGAAGCCCGGGGCGTGTTTTTCGGCCTGTCCGGTATGCACAAAAAAGCTGATTTAATACGCGCCGTGATGGAAGGCGTTGTGTATTCGCAGAAGGATTGCCTTGACGTTTTGCGCGAGATGCGTGTGCCGTTCAAAGAGATAAGCGCGACTGGCGGCGGCGGAAAAAGCCCGCTGTGGCGGCGGATGATGGCCGACGCTTTCGGCTGCCCGATTGCCGTCGCGGACAAAGCGGAAGGCCCCGCGCTGGGTGCGGCGATACTTGCGGGGGTCGGCACGGGCGTGTATAATAGCGTTCCGGAAGCCTGCGCGGAGCTTATTCACGTAAAGCAAAGACAGGAGCCGGATTTGGCGAACGGCGAAATCTACGGGAGATATTATAATTTATACAAGCGGGTTTACGCTCAGCTTGCGGGACAGTTTGAAACGCTGTCGTTATTATAAATTTTAGATTATTATCAGAGAGGCTGGTTTATTGCATGTCGGAAATTTTTAAAGGCATACCCCAAATCGAATACGAAGGCGCAAAAAGCCGGAATCCGCTTGCCTTCAAATACTATGACCCCGAAAAAGTTGTAGCCGGAAAAACAATGCGCGAGCAGCTCAGGTTCGCCATGGCATGGTGGCACAATCTGTGCGCCACAGGGACGGACATGTTCGGCTCCGGCACGGCGGACAAATCTTTCGGCGCGGAGCCGGGCACGCTTGATCACGCCCTGGCGAAAGTCGACGCGGGCTTTGAGTTCATGGAGAAAATCGGCGTTGATTATTTCTGCTTTCATGATATAGATTTAGTCCCGGAAGCCGGGGACATAAAAGAAACCAACAAGCGGCTCGACGAGGTTTCGGACTATATTCTTGAAAAAATGAAGGCTATGGGCAAGAAAAATCTTTGGGGCACGGCCAACATGTTCAGCAACCTCCGCTATGCCAACGGCGCGGGAAGCTCGAATTCGGCGGATGTTTTCTGTTTTGCGGCGGCGCAGATCAAAAAGGCGCTTGATATAACCGTCAAGTTTGGCGGCCAGGGTTATGTGTTCTGGGGCGGCCGCGAAGGCTATGAAAGCCTTTTGAACACAGACGTGAAATTCGAGCAGGAAAATATTGCAAAATTAATGCGCATGGCCGTCGATTACGGCAGAGGCATCGGCTTTACCGGAGATTTCTTTATTGAGCCGAAGCCGAAGGAGCCTATGAAGCACCAGTATGATTTTGACGCGGCGACTTCTATTTGTTTTTTGCGGCAGTACGGCCTTGACAAAGATTTCAAGCTCAATATTGAAGCCAACCACGCGACGCTTGCCGGGCATACTTTCCAGCACGAACTGCGCATTTCAGCCATAAACGGCATGCTGGGCAGCGTTGACGCAAACCAGGGCGATCTGCTTCTTGGCTGGGACACCGACGAATTCCCGTTTAATATTTATGACACGACTTTCTGTATGTATGAAATTCTTAAGGCGGGCGGCCTTAAAAACGGCGGCCTGAATTTTGACGCGAAAAACCGCCGCCCAAGCTGGACGCATGAGGATATGTTCAAGGGTTTTATTCTGGGCATGGATTCGTTTGCGCTGGGGCTTATCAAGGCCGACGAACTTATTCGGGACGGCCGCTTGGATGAATTTACAGAAAACCGTTATGCAAGCTATAGCAGCGGCATAGGCGCAAAAATCCGCTCCGGCGAAACCAGCCTTGAGGAACTTGCGGCGCGCGCCGAAGAGCTGGGCGCTCCCGCGCAGCCTTCTTCCGGGGAGCAGGAATATTTGCAGAGCGTTGTTAATTCCGTTATGTTCGGCTGAGTTTAATCAAAAAAGGGAAGCTCTGAGCAGGGCTTCCCTTTTTTGATTGCTGATTTGGTTTGTTGAGACGGCGGGCTGCCGCACGCCGAACGAGCATAAATCTCGGGCGAACGGCGTTCGCTATCTACAGGCCGTAGCCGAGGCTGCGCATAATGCCCGCCTGATTTCGCCAGTCTTCTTTGATTTTCACCCAGACCTGCAAGTTTACTTTTAACTCGAAAAATTTCTCTATATCGGCGCGGGCTTCGCCTGCGATTTTCTTCAGCATTGCCCCGCCTTTGCCGATAATCATTGATTTGTGATTTTTGCGTTCGCAATATATCACAGCGTCTATATCAAGAATGTTTTCGCCGGATCTGCCGGCGCGCTCGTTCATCTTCTCCACAATGACGCCTATGCCGTGCGGGACTTCGTCGCGGAGATTAATGAGCGTTTTTTCGCGTATCATCTCAGAAACAAGCGCTTTTTCAGGCTGGTCAGTGAAAGCGCCGGCGTCGAAATAATGCGGCCCCGGCCTGGCATATTTTTCAGCTTCGGTCAGAAGCAGGTCTATCCCGTCGTTTTCCCGGACTGAAATTGGGATATAAGCCGCAAAATCGTGAATCCGCCGGAATTCGTCTATGCGTTTGAGAAGCGGGCTTTTGTCCCTGAGCAGGTCGATTTTATTTATCACAAGCACGGCGGGGACGCCGCTTTTTTTGAAGCCGCTCATCAGTTCCCGCTCGGCCTGGTTGATTTCCCCCTGCGGTTCCACAAGCATGAAGGCGGCGTCAACGTCCGAGACGGATTCGCGCGCCTGCTTTACCATAAATTCGCCAAGGCGGTTTTTGGCCTTGTGCATCCCCGGCGTGTCGATAAAGACAAACTGCGTTTCGCCCCTGGTATAAATCCCGCTTATGCGGCTGCGGGTGGTCTGGGGTTTGGCGGTCACTATCGCGAGCTTTTCGCCGATTATCCTGTTGAGCAGGGACGACTTGCCGACGTTCGGCTTTCCGACTATCGCGGTGAAAACGGATTTTGTTTCTGGCATTTTCTGTTGCTTACCTCAAATTCTCTTCTTGTTTTATTTTATATGCGTTACACAGTTGAAAGCTATTTTAAAACGCGGACCACCCCGGCCTTTGGCCACCCCTCCACAGGAGGGGAATTGCAACTTGGTGCGTTTTTTTATAGTCTGTACCCCACGCCTGGAATTATAGCTCGAGTGTGTGCCGTGGGCGGCAGGTTGCGCCCCTACGCAATGCGCACAACTTCATGTAGGGGCGGCAATCTGCCGCCCGCAACACGCACTTGATGCAACTTCGCGGCGTTGGGTATAAACTCTGGGCATAAGGTACAAGTCTTGGGATAGGATACAAATTTGGGGCATGGGGTACAAGTCCTGCATAGCGCAGTAAGTTACAATTCCCCTCCTGTGGAGGGGTGGCCAAAGGCCGGGGTGGTCCGCATTCGCAGAATGTGTACAAAAGAGACAAGCCTTTATTTAATTCCCCGGCGCGGCGACGGCAAGCCCCTTAGGGACGATAAAGCGCAGTTTTTCTTTTCCGGGGCTGAATGTAACGCTGTCCACAAGCATGGTCTCTCCGTCAAGATTAAGCGTTATAGGCTTGTTGTTCCCGGAAGAAATGGTCATCTTCTTGTACATCCTGTAGGGGTGAATAATTTCCGGAAGTTCTTTGTATTTTCCCTTTTGGTAAAGCCCGATAATGTGCGCGACAGTAAGGCGGCTGACGGCTTTCACCAGCAGGACTTCGATAATTCCGTCGGCGGGGTCGGCGTCGGGCATGGCGTAGAACCCGCCGCCGTAATATCGCCCGTTTGCGGCCATAATAAGCGTATATCGCCCGTCAAGGCGGCGGCCGTCTATTTCGACTTTATATGGGTCGTGCAGGCCGAGCAGAACATTTTCTATTATAGACAAGTTATAAGCGGCGCTTCCTCCCGCAAAAACGCGGCGGTATTTCTCCATCCGCCTGGCCACGCGCGCGTCGATTCCAGCGCTTAATATATTAATAGAAAGACCGTGACTGGAGTCGATATAGTCCAGCCTTATAATATCCCCTGTAATAAGGCTTTCCGGATTTAAAAAGCGGCTTATGTTTTCCGCGCCGAAAATCTTAATAAAGTCGTTGCCGCTTCCCGATGGAAAATGCGTGAAGGCGCAGTTCGGGCGGCCTATTGTGCCTTCAGCAACCTCGTTGAGGGTGCCGTCGCCGCCGCAGGCGTAAAAGCGCAGGCTGTCTTCGGGGAATTTTTCCGCCGTGTCGGTCACAATTTCGACCGCATGGCGATGGTATTCGCTTATCTTTATTTCATAATTTATTATTCCGAGCTTTTTTGCCGCTTTTTTGATTTTTCCGCTGATTTCCGCGCTTTGATCGGTTCTGCCCGCCACAGGGTTTATTATAAAAGTATGCCTGTCCATTATTTATCCTTCCCGAAAAGTGTTTTTGTTAATCAGTATATAACTAAAACAAGCGGAATGCAAGACGAGGAAAAACAAAAAATTTTGTATAAATATTTTATATATGGGCGTCCGCCCGTTAGTTAATAGCCGTAATAGTTGCCGTATGAGTCCATAAAATTGCTCCAGAAAGAACTGTCACTGTTGCCGATGGCGGCGATGACAGCGGCGATAAATATCATGATAAGCAGCATAACAATGCCGATTATAAGCCCCGCGAGCGCCATACCGCTTTTTTTCTTCGACCGGCCGATCGCTCCGAGGATGATGGCCGCAATAGAGAAAATAAAGCCGGGCACAACAAAGCAGGAGGACAGTATAGATATAACGCCGGTCACCAGGGAGGCGATGCCCAAACCATCCGGTTCGCCTGTTTTGGCGGGAGGGGCGTAATAGGGCTGATATTGCTGCCCTGGCTGGTACGGCGGCTGGGAGCTGTTATACGAGCCCTGTCCTTGTGAAAACTGATTCTGCTGATATTGAGCGGGAGGAACGCCGCGCTGCTGCTGATACTGTGGGTATCGCTGCGGCTGTCCCTGCGGGGGATATTGCGGGTATGGCGGGGGCTGAGGCGCGGCGGGCGGCTGCGGATTGGGCCGATAGTTATACTGCGGCGGCGGGACGGGCGGGGTTTGCTGCGGCGGGATGTATGCCGGCGCCGGGGTTTCCGGCTTTGCTTCTGGGGCAGGGGGAGTTTCAGCAGATTTGTTTGAATAAATAGAACGGAAAGGATCGCTATCAAAAACGCCTGCTGTTGTGGAGGTGTCAATTGGGCCGGGGACGCTGAAGGGGTTTTCCTGCGGCACAACAAACGAATTTGTTTTTTCTTCGTTTGCCGGGCCGCTGTAAAGTTCTTTAAAAGTATCCGGGAAATCTCCCCCGGAAGTGGCCGATGAGAATTGCTCGTTTTGCTGCTTGCCCGGTTTATTTGAAAAATCCTGGGAATCGTTGAATTCATCCATTTGACAGTCAGCTCCTTTTTTATTTATATAGGCGCGGGCAGCTGTTTTCCGCCGCGCCTATATAAAATCATTTTAATAAAAATTTACTGCCAAGTCAACTTAATTATTCCGCTTTAGCTTATTTAATATTTGAAAATACAAAGCGCCTGCTGAAAAAATATACAGTCTTTAATAAAAGCGGCGTGACCGCCGGCATTCGCCGGATTCAAACAGTGATTCACATTGAAAAATCTTGACTTTTCCCATTCTTTATGTTATTATTTGCTCAAGCAAAAGAATGACGGGCATGGCCGCAAACTGGTGTTGAGTAGAGGCCGCTGCAGCTGCTGAAAATATAAAATTAGTAAATACTGTGAAGAGGAAAAGTACGTTTTTGAAAAGCCCCGACAGAGAGCGGCTGGCTGGTGGAAAGCCGCGGCGGATCAAAAACAGAAGCTCGCCTTGGAGTTGCCCGGCTGAAAATTCCTGCGTGAATGACTAAGCCGCGCCGGGATGCCCCAACGTTAAAGGGGGGTTTTATCAGAGCGCGCCCTGTTGGGCGAATTGGAGTGGTACCGCGCAGTTTGGTTTTTTTTAAACCCTGCGTCTCTTTGACGGAGACGCAGGCATTTTATTTTTTAAGAGGTGTTTATCAAAATGTCAAAAAGTCTTGAACCGAAAGAAATCGCGGAAATCGCGGCGAAAGCGCTGGACGGCAAAAAGGCCGGGGACATCAAAGCGGTTTATGTCAGCAAACTGACCATAGTCGCCGATTATTTTATAATCGCCAGCGCGTCAAGCGGCACACAGGCCAAAGCCCTGGCCGATGAGGTTGAACTTAAGCTGTCAGAGCGGGGGCTAAAACCGCCGGGCGTGGAAGGTTATTCAAAATCCGACTGGCTGGTGCTGGATTACGGCTCGGTGGTCGTTCATATATTTTACGGCGAATCGCGGGAATTTTATTCGCTTGAGAAGCTGTGGGCGGACGGGGAAAGCGTTGATTTGCTTGCGCAGAATTAAAAAATAATTTGTATTTCTCATTGAGGAGGATAATAAGCGTGAGATATAATTTCAAAGAAGTTGAAAAAAAATGGCAGAGACGCTGGCTTGAAGAAAAAGCCTTCGCCGCCAGGGAGGATTATTCGCTGCCGAAATATTACGCTCTGGTAGAGTTCCCATACCCGTCGGGGGAGGGGCTGCATGTCGGCCATCCAAGACCGTACACCGCGATGGACGTTGTTGCGCGCAAAAAGCGTCTGGAAGGCTATAACGTTCTGTTCCCCATGGGCTGGGACGCTTTCGGCCTGCCGACGGAGAATTTCGCAATTAAAAACCATATTCACCCCAAAGCCGTCACAGAGAAAAATGTCAAAAACTTCCGGGCGCAGATTCAGTCGCTGGGGCTGTCTTTCGACTGGGACAGGGAAGTCAACACGACAGATCCGGCCTATTATAAGTGGACGCAATGGATATTTTTGCAGCTTTTCAAGAAGGGGCTGGCATACAAGAAAGAAATGCCCGTCAACTGGTGCCCTTCCTGCAAAGTCGGGCTGGCAAACGAAGAAGTTGTCGGCGGCGAATGCGAACGCTGCCACACGACTGTTGTTCGCCGCATAAAAAGTCAATGGATGCTCAAAATAACGGAATATGCCGACAAGCTGATAGACGGTCTTTCTGCGGTGGATTATACAGAGCGCGTAAAGCTTTCGCAGATTAACTGGATTGGCCGCTCGACCGGCGCGGAAGTAAGCTTCGGCACGACTGCCGGAGACAGCCTTGCCGTTTACACGACTCGCCCGGATACGCTTTTTGGCGCGACTTATATGGTCGTCGCGCCGGAGCACGAATATATAGAAAAATGGTCCCACCTGATAAGCAATATATCTGAAGTGCGCGCCTACCGCGACGAAGCCGCCAAAAAATCCGACTTTGAGCGCACGGAGCTTGCCAAAGAAAAAAGCGGCGTGCGGCTGCTGGGCGTCAACGGTATAAATCCGGTCAACAGTCGGGAAATCCCGATTTATATTTCTGATTATGTTCTGTCCAGCTATGGCACAGGCGCGATTATGGCCGTCCCCGGCCACGACGGGCGCGACTGGGAATTTGCCCGCAAGTTCGGGCTGGATATTATAGAAGTCGTCGCGGGCGGCGATATAGACCGCGAGGCTTATACCAGCACAGAGACCGGCGTTCTGGTGAATTCCGGCTTTTTGAACGGCCTGCCTGTAGACGAAGCCAAGAAAAAAATCACTTCCTGGCTTTCGGAAAACGGCAAAGGCGCCCCGAAAGTAAATTACAAACTGCGCGATTGGGTTTTCTCCCGCCAGCGTTACTGGGGCGAACCTATTCCGCTGGTCAGCTGTCCCTGCTGCGGCTGGGTGGCCGTTCCCGAAAGCGAACTGCCTCTGAAGCTGCCCGAAGTGGAGAGCTACGAGCCGACCGAGAACGGCGAATCCCCGCTGTCCGCCATGAGCGAGTGGGTAAAGACCGTCTGCCCGAAGTGCGGCGCTTCCGCCGAGCGGGAGACGGATACCATGCCGCAATGGGCGGGATCCTCATGGTATTACCTGCGCTACTGCGACCCGCGCAACGATGCGGCTTTTGCCTCAAAAGAAGCGCTGAACTACTGGATGAATGTGGACTGGTACAACGGCGGTATGGAGCACACGACGCTGCATTTGTTATATTCGCGCTTCTGGCACAGATTTTTATATGACAACGGCTTTGTCAATACGCCCGAGCCTTATAAAAAGCGTACCAGTCATGGCATGATTCTGGGCGCGGACGGCGACAAAATGAGCAAGTCCCGCGGGAATGTCGTCAACCCGGAGGAGGTTCTGGCCGAATACGGCGCGGACGTTTTCCGCATGTATGAGATGTTTATCGGCGACTTTGAGAAGGCCGCCACATGGAACCCGCAGTCTATCAGGGGCTGTTCCGGCTTTCTGGAGAAAGTCTGCGACTTTCCCGAAATGCTGGAGGGCGGCAATGCTTACAGGCCGGAACTGGAAATTTTATTTAACAAAACTATCAAGAAAGTTTCAGAAGATATAGAAAGCCTGAAGTTCAACACAGCGATTTCCGCATTGATGATTCTGCTCAACGAGATACGCAGGACAAAAAAAATCAAACAGGCGGAATTCCGGGACTTTTTGGTTTTGCTGAACCCATTTGCTCCGCATCTGACTGAGGAGCTTTGGGAGCGGTGCGGTTTTGGTTCGCGGCCTTTATATAAGCAAAAATGGCTGAGTTTTGACGCCGCGAAGTGCGTTGAAGACAGTGTCGAGATAGTTTTGCAGGTTAACGGAAAAATCCGCGCGAAAATCACGATTCCGACGGGCAGTCCGAAAGAGGAGGCTTTCGCCGCCGCAAGGCAAGACGGGGCATTCGCAAAGCTCATTGAAGGCCGGACTATCTTGAAAGAAATATATGTGCCAAACAAATTGGTCAACTTTGTGCTTAAATAAAAATTTTTTTGGGGGACTGGCGGTCGAAGGCTGTCCCCCTTTTTTATATGCTGTCTATAGTCATATTATATAAATTCGCTATATTTATTGCTATTTAATGCTAATTTATAATAAAATAAGTAAAAAATTTCTTGATAAAATTGGATTGACTGGCGCTTGAATATCGTGTATAATAATAAAAAGAAATAAACTTATTTGTAAAAATATAATATCCAGTATAAAAATCAGAATTTACTCTTTTCGTATAGAAGCGGCTTTGAGTGATTATAAGCAAGAAAAACGGCTCTTTTTGCCCGATAATATACAAAAAAAATATGTTTGAGAAAGAATATACAAGCCATTTTTAAGAAATAAGCCGTATTTTTAACTCAAATATTCAGGCCGCTTTCTGCAAATGATAAAAAAGCGGCTGTGCGAAAAAAAGTCAAAGCCGACAAAAAACGGGGAGTGTAAAATCAATTCTGATGAAACAAACAGAAAAATTTGTCAAGACGCTGACAATCGCCGCTTGTCTGGTTTCTATGGCAATTTTATCTATTGCAATATATCTGTCTTGCCGTTTGCCGGATGAGTTTTACCTGCATAAAGGGGACAGGCTTTCGCTGGGAAGCAGCATTGTGACAAGCGCCCGGCCTTTCGAGATGGCAAGCCCGGCCGAAAAGGCGCCGGACACGCAAAAAACCAGGGCGGAACTGGCTATCTTCGGCCTTATTCCTCTGAAAGAAGTCGATATTAACTATATTGACGACATTATGGTGGTTCCCTGCGGGAACGCCTTCGGGGTAAAGATGTTTACGGACGGGGTTATCGTTGTCGGAACAGGCAAGGTCGATGGCGAAAATGGGCTTGTGAACCCGGCCGACATTGCCGGTATAAGACTGGGCGACGTTATTGTTTCGATTGATGGCCAGAAAATGAGCAAAAACGAGCAGGTTGGCGAAATTATTTCCCAGAGCGGCGGCAGGAAAATGGTTTTTATCATCAGGCGCAACGGAGCGGAGTTCAGCCTTGTTCTGTGCCCTGTGCGTTCGCTTTATGACCAGGCTTATCGGGGCGGGCTGTGGGTTCGGGACAGCTCCGCCGGAATCGGCACAATGACATATTTTAATAAGTCAAGCGGGACATTTGGCGGTCTTGGGCATCCGATATGCGATGTTGAGACAGGCGAGATACTGCCGCTGATGAGCGGCGAGATTGTGGAAGTCGATATAAACGGCGTGAAAAAAGGCGCAAACGGCGCGCCGGGCGAGTTGCGGGGAACTTTTTCAAAGAACGGTGCGGAAGGGATTCTGCTTCTCAACACAGAGACCGGCGTTTTTGGAACGCTTGATATAAATCCCGGAGGCCACGAGGAAGTTCCGCTGGGGCTTCGGCAGGAAATTCAGGAGGGTGCGGCGACAATTCTCTGCACTATAGACGGTGAAGGCCCGAAGGAGTACGCGATTAATATAGAAAAAGTTGACCTGACGGGCGCAAGCCCGACAAAAAATATGGTGCTCAGGATCACCGATCCCGTTTTGCTGGAACGCACGGGCGGCATTGTACAGGGCATGAGCGGCAGCCCGATTCTGCAGGGCGGAAAGCTTATCGGCGCTGTGACGCATGTTTTTGTGAACGATTCCGCCAAGGGCTACGGCATTTTTGCCGAGAACATGATCAGGACGGCGGCTCAGCTTGAAAAAACAGGGGTTTACTCCTGAATCCGAAGACGCCGCGAGCGCAGGGGCAGGGCAGCGATGCCCGCTCCTACATAAAAAAGCGCCGCGCGCGTTTTCCATGGCCTGTAAATTATGCGGAAACGCTTTTATCAAGGCTTTTCTTTCCGGGAACCCGCAATATTTTATAATATTTATTAACAGGATGTACAAATTCTTATTTTCCATACTTTTGCTAAATATTTTCAGTAAAATTTTTTCAAAAACGGTTGAAAGTTAGAAAAACATGCTATATAATATAAATTAATGTCGAACCATTATTTACATCAATAAACGATCCTCTAAACGTCTTAGAATTTAATAAATCCACATTTTATCTCTAAACAAAACATTAATTATAGCTTAAATTTAGTTTATTGCGCAGATTCAAAAATTTTTTTATAAAAACTGTTGAATCTGCGATAATAATATGGTAAGATATGGAAGTATTAAATTCTTATGGAGGTATCAAAATGGACAGCAAAAGCAAAATCCTCATCGCGGACGACAGCAAGGAGTTTGGCCTGACTTGCGCTTCAATCCTTCGCTCGTATAACTTTGAGGTGTCAATGACATTGAAGGACGGGAAAAAATTGATATCTAAGATCCTGGAGGAGAGACCGCAGGTTGTTTTGTCTGATGTTTTTCTTCCCGGAGCCGACGCTATCGCAGTGATGAAAGAAATTCTGCACAGGGATGACATTGCCGAAAAACCAAAGTTTATGATCATGTCCGCTTCGGACAACATGGATTTGCAGTCCGAGGTTATGGCTTCTGGCGCGACGTATTATTTTCTCAAGCCTTTCGACATGGAGACGCTTGCCGAGAGGATTGACCAGATGGTCGAGAAAAAAGACAGCACGATTATATCCCTGAAACCCGGCTCCCCGCTTTCTTCTTATCATGAACCCCCCGACCTTGAGGTGCTGGTGACGGATATTATACATCAGATAGGCGTTCCCGCGCATATAAAAGGCTATCATTATCTGCGCGAGGCTATTATTCTAAGCGTGAATGACAACGACATTCTCAATTCCGTAACAAAGGTTCTTTACCCGACAGTTGCAAAACGCTTTGACACGACTTCCTCAAGGGTAGAGCGCGCAATCCGCCACGCAATCGAAGTCGCGTGGGATCGCGGCGACATTGACACTCTCAACTCTTATTTCGGCTATACGATCAACGGAGGGCGCGGGAAGCCCACCAACAGCGAATTTATTGCGATGATAGCGGACAAATTAAGGCTGAAATTAAAACAAAAAGCCATCTGAAAATTACGGGAATAATTCAAGCGGACAGCTTTCCGCGCTAATTTCAGCCCAAGCGAAAAATAGATTTAAGCAATTGTTATAATACCAGAAAAGAACGGGCGATTTTGTTGTAATTTGAAGTTGCCTGTTCTTTATTTTTTCTTGGTTTTTATTGTTTTATATAAGCAAGACCGTTTTCCGCGGCGACGGAAAGAATTATGCTTTCCATCTCTTCTGAAAGTCCAAGGCCGCAGACCGCGAGAAGATCCGGGTTCATCCCGTCCGCCCGGAAATTTATCGCGAAGGTTCTGATTAAATATTCGGGGTCCTTTGTTTTGGGGCCGACGCGAAGGGCGATATATATTTCGGCTTCGCTGTTTTTTTCTTCTGACTGGACAATTTTCTCCAAAACAAAGCGCGCAAGACAGAACAGTCCTGTGCAGGAGAAAATAATAAGCAAAATTAAAGACCATATATTTATTATAATATACTCGCCTGGCATGATAAAATTAAACGCCTCCTGTTATTATAATATGAAAAAGTTTATATAAATTGACAATAAAAAATCGCTGCGGAATATTTGCGTATGCCGGTCGCCGCTGAAAATTTTTTCTGAATATTATATAAATTTATGTATTTTTTTGATAAACGTGCTATAATACATCATAGTTGCTTATATTAACTGAGACGGAGAGAATGATGTGTTAAAAACAGGAGATGTGCAAAAAGAAAAATATTTGCAGGCGTTTTTGTTTGCCCTTGGCCTGTCTGTTCTTGTGTTTCTGCCTTTTGTGATTATAGATAAAGGCTATTTTTTCTTTTTCGGCGATTTCAACGTCCAGCAGATCCCGTTTTACAAACTGGCCCATGAAGCGGTGCGCAGCGGGGACGTATTCTGGAGCTGGTATACTGATTTAGGCGCTAATTTTATCGCGTCGTACAGTTTTTATCTGCTGGGAAGCCCGTTTTTCTGGCTGACAATCCCGTTTCCAACATCGTGGGTGCCTTATTTTATGGCGCCGCTTTTCTGTCTTAAATTCGCGACGGCTTCTTTTACGGCTTACGCATATATAACAAAATTTGTAAAAAACAAAAACTACGCCCTTTTGGGCGCGTTGCTTTACGCCTTTTCGGGCTTTTCTGTCTATAATATATTTTTCAACCACTTTCATGAGTGCATAGCCTTTTTCCCGCTGCTTCTGCTGGGGCTGGAGGAATACATGCGCAGCGGCAGGCGCGGGCTTTTTGCCGTCGCCGTGGCGATTAACGCCTTTATAAATTATTTCTTCTTTTTTGGTGAAGTAGTGTTCCTGATAATATATTTTGTTTTCCGTGTCCGGAAAGGCGGCTACACGCTCAAGCTAAAGGGTTTTTTGACGCTTGGGATAGAGGCGGTGATCGGCTTTGCGCTGGCGGCGGTTCTGCTTTTGCCCGCGATAACGGCAATTCTGGACAACCCGCGCGTCGCGCGCTTTCCAAGCGGCTGGTGGGCTTTGCTCTACGGCGACGAGCAACGCTATCCGCAGATTATCCAGTCTTTCTTTTTCCCGCCGGAAATTCCAAGCCGCCCGAATTTTTTCCCGGACGCAAACGTCAAATGGTCGTCCGTGGCGGGGTGGCTGCCCTTTGTCAGCATGAGCGGGGCAATCAGTTTTATGGCCGCAAAAAAAAAGCTCCGGTTTTTAAATAATATAATATATACCTGCCTGGTTTTCGCGATGGTTCCGATTTTGAACAGCGCGTTTTACGCCTTTAACAGCGCCTATTATGCGCGCTGGTTTTATATGCCCGTTTTGATCCTTGCGCTTATGTCCGCGCTTGCCTTTGAGGACGAGGAGATAGATATACGCAAGGGCATGAGAATCACCGGGAATATAAGCATAATAATAGTGCTTGTTATAGGGCTTATGCCGGTTTTGGACGGAACGAAAATCACCGGGCTTGGGCTTGAGAAATACAGCGACAGGTTTATTATGTATTCCGCGCTGGTTCTGCTCTGCATTATCGGGATGGCCTTTTTGTACAACGCCTTTCACAATAAGCGGGAGGCGTATCAAAAGGCTCTGCTGATCGCGGTCAGCGCGACTATTGCGGTTTACTCCTGGCTTTATATCGGGCTTGGGAAAACGCATTCCAACACGCATGACTATATAGTCAATACGGCGCTCAACGCCCGCGACAGCTTTTTTCTGCCGAAAGACGAAGATATAAAAAACCAGTTCTACCGGATAGATTTATATAACGGCATGGACAACCAGGCCATGTTTTGGCACATGCCCAGCATACAGGCATTCCACAGCATAGTGCCCGGTTCCGTCATGGAGTTCTATCCTTCGGTCGGAGTTCAACGGGACGTTGGTTCAAGGCCGGAAACGACTCACTGGGGTTTGCGGCATTTGCTTTCCGTCAAGTTTTTGTTTGTCAATATAGAGAGCGACAAAAATTTTAACAAGAACGGCTATGAATATCTTGACACGCAAAACGGCTATGAAATTTACCGGAACCTGAATTATATACCGATGGGCTTCACTTATGATTATTATATGACGCAGGAGGACTATGACCTGCTCAACAAGGACAACCGCGAGGACGCGATGATCGGCGCGGTTCTTCTCAGCGGCGACCAGATTAACCGCTATGCTTATATGCTGGACAAAATGGAATTCACTTACCTGAATTCTCTCAATTATGGCACAGTCCAGCCCGAAATAGACCGGCGGAAAGCGTCGGCGGCTTATTATTTCCAGCATGACAACAAAGGCTTTAGCGCGCAAATAAACACAGCTTCACCGGAGCTTGTCTTTTTCAGCGTGCCCTATGAAGAGGGCTGGACCGCCAAAGTGAACGGGCGGAGCGTCCCGGTCGAAAAAGTCAACGTCGGCTTTATGGCTGTTGCCGTCGGGACGGGGGAAAGCGAAATCCGCTTTGAATACCGCACCCCGGGACTTGCAATGGGCGCGATTATATCGGCGGCGGCGGCGCTTCTTTTGGCGCTGTACCTGCTTTACGTCCGGCGCGACGACCGTAAAAACCGCGCCCTGCAGACCCTTCCGGGAGAGCAGGACAAACTTTGGCCCGAAGACATGTTTAATAATACAGATATGACCTATATTGCGCCGGAGAATGTCTCTCCGGAAAAGGGCGAAGAAGACACTCTTCCTGAAATTACGGAAGTGCCCGAAGCCGAAGATAAGCCGGAAAACTAACAGAAGATATAATTCAAAAAAACCCGGCGCCTGTTTCTCAACCGGCGCCGGGTTTTTTTATAATTCGCTCTGCAAGGCGCGAAAATCTCCGGCGAAGGCGGTGAAAATCCGGGCTTTGTTTCGGCGGTATAAATCTTTGTTTGCTTCAAAAAAATTATTGCCTTTGCTGTCAATGCTCACTACAAGAGGGCCGAAATTTTCCGCCCGGCAGACCCAGACAGCTTCGGCCATTCCCAGATCATCCCAATAGAGTCCGGTGATCCTGGCCTGTTCCGCCGCCAGAACCCCGCAGCCTCCTGTATAGACGGCGTGAACGCAGCCGAATTCCCGGCATGCCGCAGCCGTTTCCCCGCCCATGCCGCCTTTGCCGATGATTATTTTCACGCCCGTTCTGCGGATAAATTCGGTTTCCAGCTTTTCCATTCGCATACTGGTGGTCGGTCCCATAGCTACCAGCTCCCAACCGATTGCGCTTTGCCGGACAATTGGCCCGGCGTGGTACAGCCCCGCCCCTTTCAGGTCAATGGGAAGCTCCGCGCCGGAAACAAGGCGTTCGTGGGCGGAATCGCGCGCCGTGACGAACAGCCCGTTCAGATAAACCGTATCCCCGGCGGCGATATTTTCCAGATCCGCGCGGTTTATCGGCGTTTCCAGATAACGCGCCATTACAGGCTATTTCCAATCTTAAAAAAATAGGGCGCAAGCAGGAACAAAATCATAAGCCCGGGCAGCAGCATGAGTACGCCGCCGACCACGACGAAAGCGATTTTTGCCTGACGGCCGCCGCCGGAGACAAGACCAAAAATCAGCAGCCCCAGGCCGATAGCAAAGCCGATAAGCGCAAGAATAAAAACCAGACTGAATGTCATCAAATTTTCCTCCTTTAGATTTAAATCAACAGAATTTTTTTTATGAAATGTCGAGCATGTCAAGATATTCATGCCCATGCTCGGCAATATAGGCCTTTCTGCCGTCAAGATCGTTGCCCTGAAGCAGACCGAACATCCTGGAAGTTTCCTCCGCTTCGTCTGAATTGATGCTGATCAGCCGCCGCGTGTCGGGGTTCATGGTGGTCAGCCACATCATGTCCGCATCGTTTTCGCCAAGCCCTTTCGAGCGCTGGAGCTTGTATTTTTTGCCCCTGAGCCGGGCAAGAATAGCGTTCTTTTCTTTTTCATCATAGGCAAAATAAGTCTCGCTGCCGCAGGTGATTTCAAAAAGCGGCGATTCCGCGATATAGACATAGTTTTCGTCAATAAGGCGCGGCATAAGCCTGTAAATCATCGTGAGAATCAGCGTCCTGATCTGGAAGCCGTCGACGTCCGCGTCTGTGCAGATAATAATTTTGTTCCAGCGCAGGTTTTCTATGTCAAAATTAGAGAACTCTTTGCTTGCTTTTGAGTTTACGTCAACGCCGCAGCCCAGAACCCGAATTAAATCCGTGATGATTTCGCTTTTGAAAATTTTGCCGTAGTCGGATTTAAGGCAGTTGAGTATTTTCCCGCGCACGGGGATAACGGCCTGAAACTCCGAATCCCTGCTCATTTTGCATGAGCCGAGCGCGGAATTTCCCTCCACTATATACAGTTCGCGCTTTGCAATATCCTTACTGCGGCAATCGACGAATTTTTGCACGCGGCTGGCCATATCAACCCCGCCGGAAAGCTTTTTCTTGAGGTTGAGGCGGGTTTTTTCGGCGTTTTCGCGGCTGCGCTTGTTGATTAAGACCTGCTCGCCGATTTTGGACGCGTCGTCCGGATTCTCAATAAAATAAACCTCAAGCTGGTGCTTCAGGAATTCCGACATGGCTTCGTAGATAAATTTGTTTGTGACGGATTTTTTTGTCTGGTTCTCATAAGAAGTGACGGTCGAAAAAGAACTTGAAACCAGCGCAAGACAGTCTTCCACATCCACAAACGTAATTTTGCTCTCGTTTTTCAGATATTTAGAATTCTGCTTAAGCCAGGCGTCAATCTGGTATACAAAAGCGTAGCGCACAGCCTTTTCCGGCGCGCCGCCGTACTCAAGAAAGCTTGAATTGTGATAATATTCGCTGAATTTAACCCGGTTTGAAAAACAAAGCGCGACGGACAGCCTGACTTTATATTCCGGCTTGTCCGCCCGGTCGCGGCCGCGGCGCTCGGCTTCCCAGTACTTCACAGGCGAAAGAGCTTCGTCCCCCGCGATTTCGCCGACATAATCCTCAATGCCGTTCTGATACAGGAAGCTCTCTTCCCGCGCGCCCTCCTCGTCTTCGTACCTGAACTCGAACAGCAGGCCCCTGTTCACCACGGCCTGGCGCTTCAGCGTCTGGACAAAATAATCATAGCCGATATTAATATCTGTAAAGACATCAATATCGGGTTTGTAAGTAATTTTCGTGCCTGTGCGCTTTGAGCCGACCGCATGGGATTCCAGTCCGCCGGCGGCTTCTCCCTTTCTGAAACGCAGGGTATGCCTGATTTTACCCGAATATATCACCGCGTCCATATATTCCGAAGCGTACTGAGTTGAGCAAAGCCCAAGCCCGTTCAGGCCCAGCGAATACTCATAGCTCCCGCCGGAATTGGTGTCATATTTCCCGCCGGCGTAAAGCTCGCAGAAAACCAGCTCCCAGTTGTATCGGCCTTCTTTCTGGTTATAGCCCACCGGGATTCCCCTGCCGAAGTCCTCCACAGTGATAGAGGCGTCTTTGTGGCGCGTGACGATTATTTTGTCCCCAAAGCCTTCGCGGGCCTCGTCTATTGAGTTTGAGAGAATCTCAAAAAAAGACTGCTCGCAGCCTTCCACCCCGTCGGAGCCGAAAATCACCCCCGGGCGCTTGCGGACGCGGTCGGCGCCTTTCAGGGCGGAAATGCTCTCGTTTGTATAATTATTTGTTTTCCTGGCCATGGTTTCCCTTCTTGAATTAAAATATGCGATTGTTTTTTATTTTGTGATGCGTGGACGGCAAACGCGCTTCGCATTAATATTAAAACTTATCCAGCCGTTCTTGTCAAGGGGATAGGCAGAGTTTACCTGACAAGACAGCTGGATATCATACAAAACGCACAGCTTGCCCGCTTTGTGAGTTGTGAATTTTGTATTAAATATTTGTTGACAATCTTAGCGCTTTATCTTATAATAACTTTTATAATCTTTTAAAAGGCTTTTTTATATGCGTTCAGCTCCCGCAAAACCTGCGGGAAAATATTTATGGAGGTAGAGTAAAAGTGAAAAAATTCCGCATTTTAGCAGTCATGCTCGTTTCGGCGCTTCTTGTCTCTTCTTTGGCGTCCTGCGGCGGCACTTCCGCAAGCGGCGCGGTAAAAGTTGGCATTCTTGCCCCTCTCACCGGCGACGTCGCGCAGTACGGCATTGCTGTCAGCAACGGGGCTAAGCTTTATTTGGACGAATTCAACGCAAAGGGCGGTCTTCAGATCGAATATGTCGAATACGACGAGGAAGGCGATCCCGCAAAGGCCGTCACCGGCTATAACCATCTTGTCGACCAGGGCATAACCGCCCTTATCGGCGACGTGACCACAACCCCGACTCTTGCCGTTGTGGAAGTCGCCAAAGCCGACAACATGCCCATGATCACCGCTTCCGCCACTGCCGCTTCCGTCACTTATGACGCGGAAAGCGACGCGGTAAACGGCAATGTTTTCCGTTCATGCTTTATTGACCCCTTCCAGGGGACAAAGATGGCTTCTTTTGTTCAGGAGAAACTCAGCGCGAAAACCGCCGCCGTTCTTTTCTGCTCGGAAGACGACTATTCTATCGGCCTGAAAGATTCCTTTGTGGAACAGGCAGGCAGGATCGGTCTTGAGGTGGTTTCAACCGAGGCTTTCGCAAAGGGCGCGACGGATTTCCAGGCTCAGCTTACTAATATTGCCGCCAAAGCCCCGGATGTTTTATTTATTTCTTATTATTACGGCGACGTCGCCCTTGCCGCAGCTCAGGCGAAAGAGGCCGGCGTAAGCGCGACGCTTATCGGCGCCGACGGATGGGCGGGCATTATGGAAGTGCTCACGGATCCGGGCGTTATCGAAGGCGCTTATTATTGCAGCGGCTATTCTTCGGACGACACCACCCCTGCCGTTCAGGAATTTATTAAAAGCTATCAGGCCAAGTACGGCGAAGTTCCGAACATGTTTGCGGCTCAGGGTTATGACGCGGCGAAAGTTATTGTCAACGCCGTTCAGAAGGCTGTTGACGCCAAGCTTCAGCCCGGCTCGGCGGAATTCAAGCAGGCTGTTATAGATAATCTTAAGGCCACAAGCCTTGACTGTGTGACCGGCCATATCACTTACGACGAATATAACAACCCAGAGAAAGACGCCGTTATCATCAACGTCAAAGGCGGAGTTGAGACCTTCTGGGGCAAGTATTAATCTAAAATATTAAAACAGAATTATTGCGGTTTGCTTATGGGAAAAGCGGCGAAATTTTTGCCGCTTTTCTTGTTGCAGGGTCGGACTGCGCGTGCCTGAGGGCCGCGCGGGAAATCCAAACGGAGGTGCGGGGAAAAATGCAATTTTTGTCACAGCTTATCAACGGTCTGCAGCTGGGGTCTATATATGCCCTTGTTGCTCTGGGATACAGCATGGTTTACGGGATTATAATGCTGCTGAACTTTGCCCACGGCGATATAATAATGGTCGGGGGTTATCTTGCCATGCTGGCCATTGGCGCGGGCGTCGCGCCGGCGTTCGCGGTAATGATCTCTATTTTCGGCTGCACAATCCTTGCCGTCATAATTGAGAAAGGCGCGTATAAGCCATTGAGGAGCGCGCCGCGCCTGTCGCTTCTGATAACGGCGATAGGGGTTTCGCTGCTGCTTCAAAACCTTGCTTTGCTGATTTTCTCCGCAAACGCGAAGCCTTTCCCGGGAACTTCTATTTTGCCCAGCGGGAGCGTCTCAATCGGCGGGCTTTCTATAGGCACTACGGCGATAATCACGATTGTTGTTTCGGTTGTGTCTATGGCCGCGCTGACGCTGGTCGTTCAGAAAACGAAAATCGGCAAGGCTATGCGCGCCGTCTCGGAAGACACCGAGGCCGCCCAGCTTATGGGTATTCCTGTTGACTTGATTATTTCTGTTACGTTTGCGATCGGTTCGGCGCTGGCGGGAATCGGTTCCATTTTGTTTTGCTGCCGCTATCCCCTGCTGACGCCGACAATGGGATCCATGCTTGGCCTGAAAGCGTTTATCGCGGCTGTTCTGGGGGGGATTGGCTCTATACCGGGCGCGGTTGTGGGCGGATTTGCGATAGGTCTTGCGGAAGTTTTTGTAAATTCGGTCGGGCTTTCCACATGGACGGACGCCGTTGTTTTCGGAATATTGATTATAGTCCTGCTGGCGCGCCCGAGCGGTTTCTTTGGGCGTCCAATGGTCGAGAAAGTATAAGGGGGACTTTGCTTGAAAGCACTGACGCTGAAAATGCCTGTGCGCTATGCGATAAACACGGTCTTGCTGGCGCTTCTGCTTCTTGCGGGAAGCGCCCTGCTGTCCGCCGGGGTTTTCGGGCGGGCGCAGACTTCGGTAATTATGCAAATCGGCGTGTATATAATACTGGCTGTTTCGCTCAATGTGGCGACCGGATATTTAGGGCAGCTCCCGCTTGGCCACGCCGGATTTATGGCGGTGGGGGCCTACGCCGGGGCTATACTCTGGAAGGCCCTGCCGGAGGGTAGTCTCTCGGCCGTAGCCGGAATAATTTTCGGCGGCATTACCGCCGCGGTTTTCGGGCTGATAATCGGCATCCCCGCTTTGCGGCTCAAGGGCGACTATCTGGCCATTATCACTCTGGGTTTCGGGGAGATTATCAGGATTGCGATAGTCAACCTTTCGGGGATAACCGGCGGAGCGCCCGGCCTGAAAAAAATCCCGAAATATTCAAATTTCACACTGGTTTATATCTGCGTGATTCTGACCTGCGTGATAATTCACATGTTCATGAAGTCCCGCCACGGACGGGCGATTCTTTCTATCAGGGAAAACGAGATTGCCGCCGAATCCTGCGGAGTGAACACGACTTACTACAAAGTCATGGCTTTTACGGCTTCGGCCTTTTTCGCGGGGATTGCCGGGACGCTGTACGCCGGGAACCAGGGCATTATCGCCCCGAGCGAATTCGGCTTTTTGAAGTCTATCGACATACTCGTCATGGTAGTTCTGGGCGGGATGGGCTCAATGATAGGTTCGATAGTGTCGGCGGCTGTGCTGACGGCGCTGCCGCTGTTCCTGCAAAGCTCCCTCAAGGGCTTCAACGATTACAGAATGATTATTTATTCCCTGCTTTTGATTTTGGTGATGATATTCAAACCCTCCGGGCTTTTTGGGACATATGATTTCTCGCTTTCGTTCCTGATTGAAAAGCTGGGCGTCAAAAAATCGGCAAAGGGGGAGAAGCAAGATGGCGCAAAGGCATGACCCCCGCCTGCCGATTCTGGCGGAGCGCGATTTGGGCAAAACCCCTGTGATAGAATGCAAAAAGCTGGGGATAGACTTTGGCGGTCTTACCGCTGTGGACGATTTTAATATCACCGTCGGACAGACGGAAATCGCCGGGCTTATCGGGCCGAACGGCGCGGGCAAAACCACTATTTTCAACCTTCTGACAAAAGTTTATCTGCCGACAAGAGGCTCCATGTACCTGAACGGCAGCGACACCAGAGACATGAACACCATCGCGGCCAACCGCGCGGGCATCGCCCGCACTTTCCAGAATATCCGGCTTTTTAAAGAACTGACTGTGCTTGAAAACGTCCTTGTGGGCCTGCATAACAAAATGAGCTACAAACTGCCGGAAGCTGTGCTGCGGCTTCCCTCGTACTGGCGTGAAGAGAGAAAAACGCGCGAAAAAGCGCTTGATTTGCTTTCTATTTTTGATATGCAGGATTTGCACGGCGCAAAAGCCGGCAGCCTTCCCTACGGCTCGCAGAGACGGCTGGAAATAGTCCGCGCGCTGGCCACGGACCCGATTATTTTACTGCTGGACGAACCCGCGGCGGGAATGAACCCTTCTGAGACGGGCGAACTCATGAAGAATATTATAAAAATCCGCGATACTTTTCATATCGCCGTTCTGCTGATTGAGCACGATATGCATCTTGTCATGAACGTCTGCGAGGTCGTCGGCGTGCTGAACTACGGGCGGCTTATCGCCAAGGGCAGCCCCAAAGAAATTCAGGACGACCCTCTGGTTATAGAAGCTTATCTTGGAAAAAAGGGGGAAACGTAAAGCCATGCTGAAAGTTGAGAATATCAACGTTTTTTACGGCAACATCCACGCCGTCAAAGACCTGAGCTTTGAAGTCTCCGAAGGCGAGATCGTCTCCCTGATAGGCGCAAACGGGGCGGGAAAAAGCACTATTTTGAAAACCGTTTCGGGCGTTTTGAGAAGCAAAACCGGTTCCGTGTCTTTTTTGGGACAGGATATAAGCAGCCTTGCGCCGCATCTGATAGTCCGGCGCGGGCTTGCCCATGTTCCGGAAGGCAGGCGGGTTTTTCTGCAAATGAGCGTACAGGAAAATCTGGAGATGGGCAGCTATACCCAGAAAAAGAGCGCGGTTTCAGCAG
Organism: Oscillospiraceae bacterium; assembly: GCA_031282245.1. Classification (GTDB taxonomy): domain Bacteria; phylum Bacillota; class Clostridia; order Oscillospirales; family Ruminococcaceae; genus JAITEB01. Next base: position 74,485 of record JAITEB010000035.1, read on the forward strand.
GACTGGAAGACGTTTACAGCCGTTTTCCCCGCCTGCTGGAGCGCAGAAAGCAGATTGCCGGGACGCTTTCCGGCGGCGAACAGCAGATGCTCGCCATGGGGCGGGCGCTGATGTCCCGGCCGAAGCTTATGGTGCTCGACGAACCTTCAATGGGGCTTGCGCCGCTTTTGGTGGCGCAGATTTTCGAGATTATCAAAGAGCTTAACCGGGCGGGGACGACGATCCTCCTGGTGGAACAAAACGCGCAGATGGCGCTTTCAGTCGCCGGCAGGGGCTATGTTCTGGAGACGGGCGCGATTATCAAGGCGGACGCCGCCAGTGATCTTCTTGACGACGAAGCCGTTAAAAAGGCTTATTTGGGCGGATAGAGATAAAATAGCAAAAAACATGGGGAAGGTTTTTAAAAAAGCCTTCCCCATGTTTTTTTGCGGCCAGACAAGCGGCTTTAGCCGCTGACGGTTATTTCGCATTCCGCCATAAACCCGCCTCTGCTTTGAACAAAGACAAGCGCCTTTCCGGGTTTTATGGCGGTCACAACGCCCCTGTCATCCACAACAGCGACGTGCGGAGCATCGGAGCACCACAGGAGTAATATGTTTTCCGCGTTTTCCAGCAGAATTGAGGCGTGAAGCGCAATCGAATTGCCAACGGTCAGCGTGGCGGAAGTTTTGTCAAGCTGGATAGTACCGTTTCCATCTGGCGGCGGCGCTGGCTTTTCTGTAACAGTGACCAGACAAGCGGCGCTTTTACCGTTTGCGGTTCTGACGGTTATAGCGCTGGTTCCAGGGCTTTTCGCCAGGATTACGGCGCTTGCTCCGGAAACGCTTTCTATTTCCACAGCGCCGGTGTTGTCGGACTCCCACACAAGCGCGCCGGAAAGCTCTGCTGCGTCCGGCGGGGAAAGCGTCGCATTCAGAACCGCGACAGCGCCTGTCTCCAGCAGAAGGCTTTCCTGGTCAAGCTCAATTGAGTCCGGAGGGACTGGTTCCGGCTGCGCGGGGATCTCGCTGGAAACTGTGTAGAAAAAGCTTTCGTTGACGGCCGTTTCGCAGGCGACGGCAAGGATGGCAAACATGTTGCCTTTGCCGACAAGCAGACTGTTGCTGCCAGGATCAAGCGCTATAGCCCGCTTTGGCGCATTGTTCCAGAGGCTGCGGCTATTTATGTCCGTTGCGCCGTCGGGGGCGATCACATAATATTTTGCCGCAGTATGTTCGGGCACAGTCACTTTTATAGAGCTGTTGTCTGCCCCTATCGAAGGCGCAAGATATACCTGGTTGTAATAAGTTCGGGAAACAGTGTTAAACTGCGCGGGGGAATCCGGGGCAACCGAAGCGGTATAAATTCCGTTCTGGCTGCGGTAATCCCAGCTGTTTTCCACTACGCCGTTTCTGTATACGTCGGCCGAATCCCCGCCGTCGGGGCTGTCGACCTGCATGTCAAGAGAGACTTTTATAAAAAAGTCGTTAAATTTGCCGGAAGTCCCATAAAAGCCGTTTGAAATATTTTCTTTTGAATAATTGTAGCCGACATAGCGCCCGGTAACAAGCGCTTTGACAGCTTCCGCGCCCGCTGCGGCGTAAAACTCCTGCATTATGATAGAACTGGAGCCATAGTTGGCGATAATCTGATGGGAATTCCCGGCGGCTTGCCATTGGGGGGAAGTTGGGATATGCCCAAGATAATTCGGGAAAGTGTTGGAAAAATAATAATTAAGCTGGTTTGCGTCCATCGCGAAGCCTTTTTCGCGCAGGTAAAGCGTTTCGGCAAGGCCGGAAAGCCCCTCGTTGTACCAGGTGGATACGCTGGTCGCATAGTTTTTCACCCAGTCCGGGTCTTTGTCGCTTCTCTCATAATAAAGCAGGCTGCGGTCATAATAGTCTTTCCAGTAAGAGAAATTAACCAGATGCTGGAATTCGTGGGTAATCGTCGCAAAAAAAGAAACGTAAGAAGCCGAGCTTTTTTCGGAATTGAGCCGGGCAAGCCCCTGATGCGTCCCGATGTCCACATAGAGCATAGCGTCGTCGTTGCCGTATCCGGGGTAGTAGTCGCCTGCGTAAAAATATCCGGCAGTGTAGGCGCCAAGGGTGTTTCCGTCCGAATTTATATCCAGCAGGACAAGATTGATTTTCCCGCTCGCTCCCGACTGATAGAGGGGTTCGCCAAAATACTCCCGAATCAGGGGATAAACAGAGCGGTCAAATTCGTCCGCTATTGCAATTGCCTTCTGCGACGGTGTGCCGCCTTCCGGAAGAAGCCCGCTTCCCGTCGCGCGAACGTCCGTGTAGACGTTGCAATACTCCCCGGCAATTGAGAGCGCGGCGTTTATGGCGCCGTCGTAATACGTTTTGATCGAAACAGTGTCTCCTATATAGGCCTGGCTGACAGACTGCTGCGGCGCGCTGATTGCCGGCGCGTCCGACAAGGGGTATCCGCCCGCAATTGAATTTGAAACCGTGGGCAGGGATTGCGAGAGCTTTCCGCCCTTTATGTTGATTTTCTTCCCATCGCTGTTACCGTTGGTTTTTTCGGGGACAGCAATTTCAAGAGGCAGATCGTTCACCGGTTGCGACTTCCAGTCGCTGGAATCGAACTGCTCCAGCGATTCGTCATATTCGAGATAAGACTGCTCTTCGTCTGGAAATTCCTGTGGCTGGGAATAAACCGGGAGCGCCGGGAATCCGCCGAGATAAATTATAACAACAGACAATAAAACAAGAGCTTTGCTTAACAGTTTGCGCATATATATCCCCTTTCGTCCGATAAAGCAAATAAAAAATTAAGCATTTGCTAATCATATAAAAATATAATACTACAGAACCTTATAGAAATCAAGAACGAATTTTAGTTTTTGCTTTAATTTATCAGAGACTTATAACTTGTTAATTATAGCCGCTAAATAAATTGAATTTTTGTTTATAATATGTTATGATTAATTATAAGCATTATAAAATTTTAATTTATCCGGAGGGATTATCATGTCAGAAGAAAAAACACTCGCCCAGAAACTTGAGGAAAAGCTGTTATACAAGCCAAAAAACCTGGGCCAAACGCGCTCCGAAGAAGAGATAAAGGCGGCTTTTGATTTCTGCGAAAATTATAAAGCTTTTTTGGACGCCTCCAAAACCGAGCGCGAAACTGTAACATACGCGATAAACCGCCTTAAGGCCGAAGGCTTTGCTGAATTTGAAGCGGGCAAAAAATACAGCGCCGGGGACAAGATCTATTACAACAACAGAGGCAAAGCCCTTATCGCCGCGGTTATCGGCAAAAAAAGCCTTGAAGAGGGAACCCGCCTCACCGCCGCGCATACCGACTGCCCGCGCCTTGATTTAAAGCCGCGCCCGCTCTATGAGGACACAGAGCTTGCGCTGTTCAAAACGCACTATTACGGCGGGATTAAAAAATACCAGTGGACGGCCACCCCCCTTGCCCTGCACGGCGTTATATGCAGGCAGGACGGCACAAGCGCCATTGTGAATATCGGCGAGGATGCCGGCGACCCGGTTTTCTGCGTTACTGACCTGCTTCCGCATCTTGCGAAAGAACAGGCGGCTCTTCCCATCGGCAAGGCCATCAAGGGCGAGAATCTGAACCTGCTTGTGGGCAGCCTGCCCTTTAAAGACGACAAGGCCAGCAATCTTGTCAAGCTCAATATTCTAAAGCTTCTCAACGAAAAATACGGCGTTGTGGAAGCCGATTTTGTCCGCGCCGAACTGGAGCTTGTTCCGGCCGTCAAAGCCGCCGACGTGGGTTTTGACAGAAGCCTTATCGGGGCTTACGGCCACGACGACCGCTCCTGCGCCTATACTTCTTTTATGGCGTTTATAGAGTGCAAAGAACCGGAATACACAGCGGCGCTTATACTTGCGGACAAAGAAGAAACCGGAAGCAACAGCAGCACCGGTCTTGATACTTCTTTCTTCAGGTATTTCTATGAGGATCTGGCTCTTTCCGCCGGCGTAAACCCGCGCGCGGTTTTTTCAAAAAGCAAGTGCCTTTCGGCCGACGTAACGGCCGGGCTTGACCCGACTTATCCGGAAGTCCACGACAAACACAACGCGGCTCTTTTAAACTACGGCGTCTGCCTGGCGAAATATACCGGAAGCGGCGGGAAATATTCGACAAACGACGCGAGCGCGGAGTTTGTCGCAGAAATCACAAACCTGCTTGACGGCGAGGGCGTGCAGTGGCAGATGGACGAGCTGGGGGTAATCGACCTTGGCGGCGGCGGAACCGTTGCGATTTATCTTGCGGCGCTTGACATAGACACTCTTGACATAGGCATTCCCGTTTTGTCCATGCACTCGCCTTTCGAGCTTGTCTCAAAGCTTGACACCTACGAGACTTACAGGGCTTTCAAGGCTTTTTACAAATAATTATTAATTTATATTGCGGGGGCGAATGATCATTCGCTCCTGCGCTTGTAATTTTCTAATTTTAATTCTAATAAGGATGAGTTTCTCTTGACGTATCCGAACGAGCGTTCTGTCTTGAAACACCTCAAAGAAGATCCCCTTGCAAAGGCATATTTTATCTATGGCGAAGAAAGCCGCTTAAACGCCGTTTATTTTGAAAAAACAGCGGAGAAAAGCGGCGCGGCCTGCGGAGACAGCTTTAATTTTCAGAAATTTGACTTTGCGGCGATAAACGTTGATAAATTGGCGGACGCGTGTATGTCCCTGCCGGTTTTCGCCCCGCGGAAATGCGTCGCCGTGCGGGACGCCGACATAGAAGCCCTGCCCAAACCCGAGCTTGACAAACTTTACGAGCTTCTGGAAAATCTGCCGGAAGAGACCTGCCTGATTATTGCGCAGATAAACCTGAAGATCGACGCCGCCAAAAGCGCGAAATATAAAAAATTTCTCAAAGCGTTTGACAAAATTGGCGCGGTTTTCAATCTTCCAGAGCGAAGCCCCGCCGAACTTGTGAAATTCGCCCAGTCATACGCAAGAAAGAACGGTTCGGAAATAAGCCCCGCCGCCGCTTCAAAGCTCCGCGAGCGCTGCCTTTCGGATATGAACCGAATGATCCCGGAGCTGGACAAGCTTTGCGCCTTCCGGGGCGGCGAAGGTCCGAACCTGATAAGCGAGGCCGACATAGAGCTTCTTGTCGCGCGGCAATTGGATACTTCTGTTTTTGAGCTTTCCAGACAAATCAAAAAGGGCGATTACTCCCGCGCAATGGCCATTCTGGGCGAGCTTAAACAAAACGGCGAGGAGGCCGTTTCGGTTCTGGCGGCGCTTTCTTCGGTTTATATAGATTTGTTCCGGGCAATGGCCGCGACGGAATCCGGCAAAACCCCCGACGATGTTAAAAAAGATTTCCCCTATAGAGGCAAAGAATTTCTTGTCAGGGCCGCCTTTGCGGACGCAAGAGCGTTTTCTCAGGGCTTTGTCGGGAAAGCGCTTGAGATACTTTCGCAGGCCGACTTTGAAATAAAAAGCTCCGGAAGCCTTGATCCGTTTATTATATTAGAGAAAGCGGCGACAAAACTTTTTATCCTGAAAGCGGAAGGCGGCTGACAAATGCTCAAACTGGAACATGCCATAATAGTCGAGGGCAAATATGACAAAATAAGGCTGTCCAGTTTGCTGGACGCTCTTATTATTACGACAGACGGGTTTCATATTTTCAGAGACAAAGAAAATTTGGAATTAATAAGAACGCTTGCGCAAAAAAACGGCCTGATTGTTTTGACGGATTCCGATATGGCGGGCTTTAAAATCCGCGCTTACCTGAACTCCGCAATCCCCGGCGGGAAAATCATCAACGTATATATACCCGATGTTTTCGGCAGGGAGCGCAGGAAAGAAAAAACTTCCGCCGAGGGCAAACTGGGCGTCGAAGGCATGGACGACAGAACGCTTCTGCAATGCTTCGAGAGAGCGGGAGTCTTTGCGCGGGTCGTCCCGGAAAGGCAGAGAAAAATCACCAAAGGGGATTTTTTTGAAGACGGTCTGACCGGCAAGCCGGACAGCTCCGCCAGGCGCGACAGACTGAAAGAAAAGCTTTCCCTGCCCCGGCGGCTTTCGGTCAACAACTTTTTGAAAGTCATGAACGCGCTTATGTCTAAAGACGAATATCTGGAAATCGTTAAAAATTTGTAGAGCGCGGCGTACCTGCGCAGCAATTCCCGCCAGAGAAAGGGGCGATGAAGCCGTTGACGTTTTTATTTTTCCCGGATTTATTTTTTACTTATCTTTTATTGATTATACCGCTTGTAGTTATTATATATTATATTGCGCCGGACAGATTAAAAAACGCGCTTCTTTTCGGGACAAGCATGGCGATGTGCGGCTTTGGAGGCCCGCTTGCCATAATTCTGATGTCGCTGCCGATTTGCTTTGACTATATCGCCGCCCGGCTGATGGAGCATATAGAAAAGCGCGGGCAAAGGCTGCGGCTTCTTGGCGCTTCGTTCGCGCTGAATGCCGGACTGATTTTCGTGTGCAAATTTTTGACGGACGATTTCAGGCTTGCCGGGCTGTGTTTTTATACTCTGCAGAGCTTTGCCTATTTGCGGGGCGTATATTTAAAAAAATACCCCGCTCAGAAAGATTTTATAAATTACGGAATGTATATAAGCTTTTTTTTCCTGAAACCTGCGGGACCGATTCTTAACTATGAAAACGCCCTTCCCCAGTTTACCGGAAGAAAAATAGATTCCGCGAAAATTTTGTATGGCCTCCGCAAGCTGGCAAGCGGTTTATGCAAGAAAATTCTTCTGGCGGACAATGCCTATGCGCTTCAAAGCGAACTTCTCCAGCAGGGTATTGGCGGAACGTCCGCGCTGGGGATGTGGCTCAGCGTTTTTGCCCTGGCTTTTTGGCTGTTCTTTTCCCTCAGCGGCTATGCGGATATGGCTACAGGTCTTGGGGCGCTTTTCGGTTTCGAGATAGAGGAAAATTTTAATAAGCCGTTTACGGCGCAGAGCGTGGAAGATTTCGCTTTGCGCTGGAACATCAGCTTTACAAAATTTATAAAAGAAAATATTTACGCGCCGCTTGCGGCAAAATTTAAAAACAGCAGGCTGGAAATATTTATTATTCCTGCGCTGACGGCGCTGTGCGGGCTGTGGTACAATTGGGGGCTTAAATTTGCGCTGACAGGTTTTCTTGCGGGGCTTGCGCTTTTGGGCGAAAAGCGGATTTGGGGCGGGCTTGTCAGAAGGCTTCCGGCCGCCTTGCGGCATGTTTACGCGCTTACGCTTATGATATGCGGCTGGATTCTGCTCAGCTGCGAAAATCCGGGGGATATCCCGGTATATATACGCGCGCTTTTCGGCGGCGGTTCCGCCGGCTGGATCAACGACAGGTCGCTGTCGTATCTGTTTTCTTATGCGGGCTTTCTGCTTTTGTATTTTTTGTTTTCAAGCAATTTTATAGACCGCTTTGTTAAATTGGCAAAAATAAAAAACAGCCGCATTTCCGCGGCGCTGCTCACTGTTGTCTATGCGGCGGCGTTTGTGCTTTGCTTTGCTTATAAACTGCGGATGCCGGCTTTTGACTTTCCAGCGGGCTGGTAAAAAGAGGGGGGTGTGTCGTCATAAAAAAGGGGATGAAAATTTTCAGGTTTTGGGGAGTTCTTGCGCTTGTGGCGCTGATCCCCGTAGCGGCGCTTTTTTCTGTTCTGCGGGGCGGGGGAGTGACGCCCGGGTACGCGCTTAAAAATTTTGACAGAAGCTTTTCCGAAAGCTTCGCTCTGAAAGGCGCGTTTGGCGGTTTGCTGAATTTCGCGGAAAGGATGTTCGGCAAAAGGGAAATAAACGGCGTTATCATCGGCGGAGAGCAGCTTTTCCGGAAGTTTCCGGAGCCTTCGCGCGAAAGCTGTGAATATAACATAAAATTAATAAAAGACTTCGCCGAGAGGAATTTATGCGCGCCTTTTCTGATGATTGTGCCCAGCGCGATTGAAATTCAAAAAAAGGGGCTTCCTCCCTATGCGGCAAGCTGGAGCCAGAAAGACACAATAAAGGGTATACTTTCGGCGCTTGGCGATTCTGTCGCCCCTATTGACGTATACCAGGCGCTTTTCAACAACAAAAACGCCTATATTTATTACAGAACCGAAGACAGCTGGACTGTCGAGGGGGCATATTACGCCTATGTGGAAGCGGGAAAGGCCATGAAATACGAAGGCCTTGCAATAGATATGTTCTCCGTCAAAAACGAGGACAGCGACTATTACGGAGCCTTGTATTATCTTGCGGGTTCCCCGGACATTAAGCCTGATATTGTGCGTTCTTTCAGCGGCGCATACTACAGCCCGGAGGCGTTGGAACAAATTTATAAATACAATCAGGACAAGACAAATCCCGCCGTCATAAACACAGAAGCCACAAGCAGCATGTCGCTTATTATTTTCAGCGACGGCTACGGGGATCTTCTGGCGCCGTTTCTGACGCTGTATTATTCTAAAATCACCGTGATGGACCTTTCCCGCCTGGGCGACGTTAAACTGAACCCCGGCTCATATAATCACGTGCTGATAGTTGGAGGGATTGAGAATTTTTCGCAGAACCGCATAGGCGCCCCCAGCGAGTAAAAAAAAGTAAAATTAAAAATTACGCGGATTTTGTTTATATGTTTTTAGCCGTTCCCCGATTGCGCGCTCCGGCATATAATGCAATATGTTTTTTTGCATAAAGCTGTAAAAAAAAGCGCATAATATTATAAAAAAGGGGACGGTTCTATGTCCAAAAAAGAAATTATTCTTTCAATCACTGCCAGTTTATTTATAATGGTCGTCACTGCCAGCATTGTCCTGATATATAACAGCCGTTTTGCGCCCGCAGAAGGCAACGCAAAACAAGTCCCAAAAGAAAGCTCTTTTGAGAGCGCACCCTCCGCTTTGGCGGAGAATGAATATTTATATATTGTCAGGGAATTTGAGGGAAGGCTTGCGGTTTTTGAAAAAGGCAGGGTTAACCCCAAAATTGTCTACAGCGTCTACACAAGCCATCTCCCCGCAGCCGACCGGCAAAGGCTTGCGCAGGGGATTCCCGCAAAAGATGAGCGCGAGCTGAGGCTTATAATAGAGGACTACTCAAGCTGATAAAATCAAGGCGCGCCCGCAGAGACCTGTATATAGCTTAATCAGTTCCCGCCGTCGGTCCATTTGAGAATATCCTGATAAACCCTCTGTTTGTCCTTCTCGTTGAGTATTTCATGTCTCATCCCTTCATACAGGATAAGAGCGCTGTTGTTTACTCCCGCGCTTTTCAGGTCGTTATAAACTTGCGTCACCCCCTCGCCGCAATTCCCGACAGGGTCCTCGCCGCCGGAAATTACAAGCACGGGCAAGTCCTTGCGGATTTTATCCGCCCAGCCCGGCCGGTTAACCTCGCGAATCATCCTGAAAAGCTCCCTGTAAGCCGAGACCGTGAATGTAAAGCCGCAAAGTTCGTCGCCGATATATTTGTCAACCTCTCCCTCGTCCGTGTTGAGCCAATCAAAAGGCGTGCGCGGGTTTTTCAGTCTGCTGTTGTTTGTTCCGAAGCATAGTTTGTCAAGAAACCTGCTTTTGTACTTTTCGCCGCGTAAAAAGCCTATTATATTCGTCAGAAAAACAGCAACGCCCGAAAGCGGCTGTTTGCCGCTTGTGCCCATAAATATCGCGGCGTCAATATCGTCGGAGTACTTTTCGCAGAAAAGCCGCGCTATAAACGAACCCATGCTGTGTCCCAGCAGAATAACGGGCAGGCCGGGGAATTCCCCTCTTGCGACACGGGAAAGAAAGCGCATGTCGTCCACGACAAGATACCGGCCGTCTTTTTGGGCGAACCATCCGCGGTTTGTCTCGTCGCCGCTTCGGCCGTGCCCAAGATGGTCGTTGCCATAGACGGCATAGCCGTTTTCGGCCATGAAACGGGCAAATCCGTCATAGCGTCCTATGTATTCCGCCATGCCGTGAGCAATAAGCAGTACGGCTCTTGCCGCACTTTCGCCGCCGACCCAGCGGCTGTACTGGATGTTCGTGATTCCGTCCGAGGATAAAAAAGACCCGCCGCTCACCTGTGTTTCCATAGTTTTGATTACAACCCCTTTTTAATATAATTAATTTAAAACGACTATTTTTTCGCGGATTTTTTGCCGGATTTCGCAAAAGCCTTTTTAAAAATTATACCCCTTTGTGAGCGGCTCTGTCAAGAGAAAAAGCCCTGCCGCAAACGGGGGTTTTTTTATCAGTTCCAAAGTTTTCTAGGATATTTCCCGGTTCCGACAAGCCACTCAAGCGCCGCGCGCACAGTCCGCGCGTCTTCGCGATAAGTCATGCCGTACCATTTTTCGCCGTTGGGCAAAACGCTTATTTCGGCCTTGCCCTCTTCTATGACGCTTTCCACAACCGAAGGCAGATAAAATTCTGCGGTGAGCAGCTTTTCCTGATCCTGTTTTAAAAAAGCTTTAAAACCTTTTTCAAAATATTCAAAAATATCTTTTCTGAAGCCAAAAAAATTCATTGAGACAAGACTGTTTATATTAAGCCCGTGCCAGCCGTCCCTGCCCAGATACCGGGCGGAAGAGCCGAACTTCTCTATTTTTGACCGCTCGACAATGTTAAGAAGCCGATTCCGCTCATCAACTTCGCACACTCCTCGGGAGACACCGCCGTTATCCGTCAGCGTGTTGCCCAGCAGGAAGCCCGCCATGCAGTATTTTTGCACGGGGTTTTCCCGCGTCCGGCGCAAAAATTCCGCAACGGATCTGAAAGTGTCTCTGCCGTAAAAATCGTCGGCGTTTATGACGGCAAAAGAGCCGTCGATTTTATCTCTGGCCGAAAGCACGGCATGGCCTGTGCCCAGCGGCTTGGTTCTTTCCGCCGGAATTGAATACCCTGGGAACGGCTGAAGATCCTCCTGAAAAACGTAATCCACATCAACCCGATTTTCGATGTTGAAGCCGATTCTTTCGCGGAAATCCTCCAGTATATCCCGCCGAAGAACAAAGACAATGTGGTTAAATCCGGCCAAAAGCGCGTCATAGACAGAATAGTCAAGAATTATTTCCCTGCAGGGGCCTATCGGTTCAATCTGTTTAAGGCTTTCCGCGCCAAAACGGTGGCCGATGCCTGCCGCCATTATAAGTAAGCTTAAGTCCATACTGTTTTCCTCCTGAAAAAAATGCTCTGTTTGTTATTTTAACATACAATCCGGCAAAATCAAATTTTTTTCTTTTTTTCTCTTGACAGGCAAAAAAATTTATAGTATTATTTAAAACATAAAAAATCATATAATTCATATATGAATTATATAAATAAAAAGGAGACCTAACTAATGAGTAAGCACTATAAATTTGAGACCCTGCAAATTCACGCCGGGCAGGAAAGCCCCGATTCGGCAACGGACGCAAGGGCCGTGCCGGTATATCAGACAAGCTCCTATGTTTTTCCAAGCTCAGCCTCGGCAGCCGCGCGCTTTGGACTGACGGAGGCGGGGAATATTTACACAAGAATCATGAACCCGACCAATGCGGTTTTTGAAGAAAGGATTGCCAGGCTTGAAGGCGGAATTGCGGCGCTTGCGCTTTCTTCCGGGGCGGCGGCCACGGCTTACGCGATTCAGAACATCGCCCATACCGGGGATCATATTATTTCCGCCGCGACAATTTACGGCGGCACATATAATTTGTTCGCCCACACTTTTAAAGATTTCGGCATAGAGACGACTTTTGTTGATGCGGACGAGGATGGAAGTTTTGAAAAAGCCATCCGCCCGAACACAAAGGCAATCTTTTTTGAGACCCTTGGCAATCCTGGCTCCAGTATTATAGATATTCAAAAAGTCTCGGATTTGGCACACTCCTATGGCATTCCAGTTATTGTAGATAATACTTTCGCGACTCCCTATCTGCTGCGGCCTATTGAATACGGCGCGGATGTGGTTATTCATTCCGCGACGAAGTTTATCGGCGGCCACGGAACTTCCATCGGCGGCGTGATTGTTGATTCCGGCAAATTTGACTGGGAAAAATCCGGGCGTTTCGCTTTTCTGACTGACCCGGATCCCAGCTACCACGGGCTTAGGTTTACAAAAGCCGTGGGAGCCGCAACGTATATCACAAAGGCAAGGGTTGCGCTTCTGCGAGATTTGGGCGCAACGCTGGCGCCGTTTAACGCGTTCCTGTTTTTGCAGGGGCTGGAGACGCTTTCGCTCCGTATTGAGCGCCATGTCGAAAACAGCCTGAAAGTAGTTGATTATTTGGTCAAGCACCCGAAAGTAGAGAAAGTTAACCATCCTTTGATTGATTATCCCGAGCTTTATAATAAATATTTCCCGAACGGCGGCGCTTCTATATTCACATTTGAGATCAAAGGCAGCGCCGATGACGCAAGGAAATTCACGGAAAGCCTGGAACTGTTCTCGCTTCTGGCCAACGTCGCGGATGTCAAGTCCCTTGTGATTCACCCCGCAAGCACGACGCACTCTCAAATGAACGAAGAAGAACTTCTGGCTTCCGGGATTAAGCCGGCCACAGTGAGACTTTCAGTCGGGACTGAGCATATTGACGATATTCTTGCCGACCTTGAGCATGGCTTTGAGGTCATATAAAAATTAAACATTCCCTCTCCGAAAAAGAACCGGAAGCTGTCACAGGCTTCCGGTTCTTTTCTTGAGCTTATATGCCAATTAACTCGAATTTCCCTTCTTCTGCGGTAAATTTAATTAATTTCCAGTAATTGCTTGGATTATCTACTATAAAATTCACTACCTGGTCCTCAACTTCCCTGCGGATAAGCCGCCGGATTTCCCGCGCCCCTGTCTTTTTGCCGAAAGACATCTCGGCAATCAGCTCGCAGGCCGCGCGGTCATAGCCGAAGTTTATATCTTTTTCTTTAAGCGGAGCCTTAAGCTCGTCAAGCAGGAGCGCGGCAATGCCCGCATAGTCTTCTTTTGTGAGCGGCGAAAAGACGACGACTTCGTCAACACGGCTCAGAAATTCCGGCCGCAGGAACTCGCCGAGGGCTTTCAGCACTTTCTCGCGGGACATATCCTCTTTTGTTTTATTAAAACCCATGGCGTTCTCGGCAAACTGCGAACCCGCGTTCGAAGTCATCACTATTACAGTGTTTTCAAAATTCACCTTCCGGCCATGGGAATCCGTTATCCTGCCTTCGTCCAAAATCTGGAGCAGTATATTCATCACGTTCGGGTGGGCTTTCTCTATTTCGTCCAGCAGAATCACAGAATAGGGCCTGCGCCGGATTTTCTCGGTCAGCTGTCCCGCCTCGTCATAGCCGACATAGCCCGGAGGCGCGCCTATGATTTTAGAAACTGAATGCTGTTCCATATATTCCGACATGTCCAGCCTTATCAACGGGTCGGGGGAGTCGAAAAGCTCGTCGGCAAGCACTTTGACAAGCTCCGTTTTGCCGACGGCCGTCGGGCCGACAAAAATAAACGAGGCCGGGCGGCGGCGGGAGCTTACCTGAACTTTTGAGCGCCTGATTGCGGCGGCAACAAGCCCGCAGGCGCTGTCCTGGCCGATAATTCGCCGTTTAAGCCGCTCTTCAAGGCCGGCGACTCGCTCAAGCTCGCTTTGCTTCACCTTTGCGGAAGAAATGCCCGTCCACAGCTCTATAACTCTTGCCAGGTCTTCTTCTGTAACCTGTATCCGGGAAACTTTCGCTTCCAGCAAAGATATATTTTCAGAAAGCTTGGAAATTTCAGAGCGCACGTTTGCAAGGCGCTCATAATCTATTTCGGGCTGGTTCACAATGTTTTCCTGAATCCGGATCAGTTTGTCGCGCCGGGAACGGGCGCGCTCGTATTCCGCCAGATCCGGGCTTTCCAGCGAACGGCGGGAGCAGGCCTCGTCCAGAAGGTCAATCGCCTTGTCCGGCAGATATCTGTCAGTTATATAGCGCTCGGACAGAATAACTATATCGCGTATGATTGCGTCCGAAACGGCCACATGATGGTATTTCTCGTAATAGTCTTTTACGCCCGCAATGATTTCAACGCTGTCGGCGACAGAAGGCTCTTCGACGGTTATGGGCTGGAAACGGCGCTCAAGCGCCGCGTCGCGCTCTATATATTTGCGGTATTCGTTAAAAGTGGTCGCGCCTATAACCTGAATCTCTCCGCGTGAAAGCGCGGGCTTGAAGATATTCGCCGCATTCATCGCGCCCTCGGATTCGCCCGCTCCCACAAGGCTGTGAACCTCGTCGATAAACAAAATGATATTTCCGGCCTTTTTCACCTCTTCAATAAGCCCGCGGACGCGGCTTTCAAACTGCCCGCGGAACTGCGTCCCCGCTACAATGGCGGTCATGTCAAGCTGGAAAAGCTCCCTGCCCCGCAGTTTTTCCGGAACGTTCCCGGCGGCGATACGCAGAGCTATCCCCTCCGCAATAGCCGTTTTGCCGACGCCCGGCTCGCCTATCAGACAGGGGTTATTTTTTGTGCGCCTGTTAAGTATCTGCATAGCGCGGTAGATTTCTTTGTCGCGCCCGATAATGCGGTCGAGTTTGCCTTCTTTTGCCCTGGAGGTCAGGTCATTGCAGTAGTTGTCCAAAAACTTGCGCTTTTCCCTTTTTTCGCGCACTCTTTTGCTGGAATAGCCGCCGCCGCTGTCGGCGCTGTCTCTGAAGACGCTGTTGTTAAAAGCGTTTTTGACAGGTTCAATCTCGCCGGAAGAAACAGGCGTGGCGGGCGTCTGGCCGGGGAGAGCTTTTACGGCTTCCGTGCCGGTGTCCTGTTCGCCCTCTCCGATGGCGTTGAAAATATTTATTAAATCCTCCCGGGAAACGGTAAGATCTTCTATTGAGAAGTCAGAGTTTTCCATAAGGGAGGTCATCTCGTCGCTCATAGCTTCGGTATCCTCGGGGGAAAGCCCAAGATGGTTCATAAGTTCGGTGACGGGCTTCATGCCGACGTCGCTGGCGCATTTGAGACAAAGCCCTTTTGTTTCAGAGCGGTGGCCGTCGGAGCTTGCGATAAATACGACCGCCATTCTTTTCTGGCATCTGGAGCACAGCATTTGTTTTACCATTTTTATATTTGCCTTCTATTCATAATAAATTTTCGTATGCTTATTTTTTATTGCGGCTTTGTCTGCGCGTTCTTCCCGGTCTTTGCGCCGTTGTAAAGCCGGAAAAACACGGGTATATACATGATAAACGAAAAGACAGTGCAGGCGGCGGAAATTCCGATAAGAACCCAGAGCGCCGCGTCGCTGGGGCACGGAATAATAATCACCGCAAACATGACGGCGTAAAAAACAAAAGTCGCAACCTTGCCGAACCAGTGCGCGCCGTCAAGCGTCACATTTTTTTTGATAAGAAGAAAAGCCCCGGCGCCGATCATGATAAGTTCTTTGAACATAAAAATGCTAAGCAGGTAAACCATTTTCGGAACGCGGACGGCAAGGCAGACCGCAAGCGCAACCTGGGTCAGTTTGTCCGCGAAGGGGTCAAGAAGCTTGCCCAGTTCGCTTATGCTGTTGAATCTCCGGGCAATATAGCCGTCTATAAAATCCGTAAGCCCAGACACAAGAACAAGCAGGGCCGTTGTTATATTGCCGCGATAGCTGCTGCTGCGAAGGCAGGATACGGCTATAAAAGGCACCAGCACTATCCGGAACACGGACAGCGCGTTTGGAACGGTCAATATTTTTTTGGAGACTTTTAATTCTTCTTGTAATTTTTCTTTCATTGTGGAGAAAACACCTTTCCAAAAGGCCGGCGCGGCCGGCTAATCTGTAATAATAAAAGGGTTTAAATTATATAAAAGCCGAAAAATATTGCTTCGCTCAAGGCTATTATTATTAATAACACGGTTTTCGCCCCCTGTCAAGAAAATGAAAACCGAAACGGCGCAGGTAACAAGAAAAATTAACACAAGAGCGTAAAGAAATCCGATAACCGCGCCCAATACCAGGTTCAGGCCGCCTATAAACGGGATTTCTTTGCCGTCAAGCCCTTTTGCGGAGCGCGAAAGATACTTGAACAGCAGCATAAGCAAAGTAAAAAAAAGAACGAATAAAGCCATTGTGAGAATCCCTGTCGCAAAGGGCCTTATAATATTGTCAACGGCAGTCTCGGCGACCTGCCTGGATGCGCTGGAAAGCGCTTCCCTCAAATCGTCCGTCAGGACGGCGAATTTTTCTCTGACAAATCCCTTGATGAGAAAAGGCGCGCTGTCCGCCGCGTTTTCCAAAGCCTGCGGCCAGTCCGTGTTTCTTGTCAGATTGTCATTCAGGCTCAGCACAAGCGTATTAAAAACCCGCTCCTGTATATAATTTTTATAGATCGACCGCGCAAAGGCGCTGCTGAAATACCCCGCGACATAAATCGAAAGAAGCGCTCCGGCGAAGCTTATCAGCGGAGACAGAAGCCCCTTTTTATAGTATATCACGACAAAGGATATAAATATAGCCAAAACCCCAAGATCCAGAAAAAGTCCTACCCAGGAATCCATATAAGCAAAACCTCCGTTTTATGTATTTTGCAGTCCCTTACGGCCTGCGGGGGCAGCCCGGACTTTATTCGGCGCCTTTCAGCCGCTTGTCATAAAAAGCCAGCGTTCTTTCCATTGCCGGCGAAAAGCTGGGCGCAGTAATATTATGGCCGCCGGTTTCGTATTCATAATATTCATAGTCCGCGCCTTTTTCCTCCAGCAGGCCGGCAAGGTTGCGGCTGTATTCAACCGAAACAACATCGTCGTCAATCGCGTGATGGATTTCCAGCGCGCCTTTTAAATCGCCGATATAATTCAGCATGGACAATTCCCCAAAAAATTTTTTTGAAAGCTCGCTGGGGTTTCCCCGCAGATCCTGCATAATGCTGTACATATCCGCCCTGTCCGTTTCCCCGCTGACGGGCGGCTCGCTGGACATGGCGACATATGTCGGGTCGGTTATGCCGTATTCCGCAAAGTCAGTATAAGTGTAGACAGCCCCCGCCCAAATCACGCCTGCAGGTATTTCCGGCTGAACGGCCATAGAGCGCGAGACGATATTCCCCGCCATGCTGTGCCCCCAAAGGCCGATTCCGTCCGGGTTCACAAAGCCGCAGGACTGAAGGGCTCCCCTTGCGCACAGAGCGTCTATAATATAGGAGCCGCTGAAGTAAGGCCCGTTTGCTCTGCCCTCGGAGACGCCATGGCCGCGCAGGTCAATTTTGAACACGACATATCCGGCGCGGGCGATTGCTCCCCAATAGTTCCTGTAGGAACTGCCGTTTGTCTCATAAGTCGGGGGATATTTATAGCCATGGATAAAAACGACCGCGGGCCATCCGCCTTCCGGGGCTTCGCCCTCCGGAACGGCAAGAAGCCCGTTTAATTTAAATCCGTCGTTAGTCATATAGCTTGCGATATAAGTGCGGAAATTTTCGCCGTACTCCACAACGGCGTCTTTGTCGTATTCAAGTTTACTTGAATAGTCCAGAGTTCGCAAATAGGGGACTGTCATTTTTTCCAGAGCTTCCGGGAGCTTTAATTCTTCCGGCCGCGATTCGGCGGCGGTTGTGGCGGCTTCCGATGAAGAAAGCTCAGGTGAAGAAAGCTCAAACGAAGAAATCTCAAGCTCAGAGTAAACCGAGTTTGACAGCTCGGATTCAGGATCCTGGTTCCGGTTTTCTTTGGGGGCGCATGAAACTCCCGCGCAAAGAGTAAGCGCTAAAATCAATAATATCAAAAATTTTTTCATAGTATTCTCCTTTGGTTTAACTTTTGCGTGTTTTACTTCAAATGCTTTTTTAAGTCGTAAAGAAAATTCAGAGCTTCCAACGGCGTAAGCGTTTCTATGTCGGCTTTTTTCAGCTTTTCGATAAGTTCCTGGTTTTGTGTATCAACAGGATCATACGGCTTTTTTTCAAGGCTCTTTCTGGTTTTTATACCTGTCCCGTTTTCAATCCCGGCCAGAACCTCTCTGGCCCGCCGCACAATGGACTCCGGTATGCCCGCCAGGCGGGAAACGTCTATGCCATAGCTGTCGCTGGTCGCCCCTCTGGTCAGGCGGCGGATAAAGCTTATCTCCTCGCCGCGCTTCTTGACGGCCATACTGTAGTTCTGAACGCCTTCCGTTTCTTCTTCTATTGAGGTCAGCTCGTGGTAGTGCGTCGCGAAAAGCGTCTTTGCGCCTAATTTTTTCTTGTCGGCGATATGTTCAAGAATGGCTCTCGCCATGCTCATCCCGTCATAGGTGGACGTTCCCCGGCCAACTTCGTCCAGAATAATAAAACTGTCCGGCGTGGCGTTTTTTAGTATATACGCAACTTCGCTCATCTCGACCATGAAAGTCGAGCGGCCGGAGCTTAAATCGTCGGAGGCGCCAACCCGGGTGAAAATTCTGTCCACAATGCCGACGAAGGCCGACTGCGCCGGGACAAAACAGCCAATCTGCGCCATAAGAACAATCAGCGCGGCCTGACGCATATAAGTCGATTTGCCCGCCATATTTGGGCCTGTTATCAGCATGACCTGGTTTTTGCCCTTGTCAAGCAGCGTGTCGTTGGAGACGAACGGCTCGCCGGAAAGAACCTGTTCGATGACGGGATGTCTTCCCCCCGTAATCCTGATCTCGCCGGAAGCGCCGATTTTCGGCCTTGTATAATTATTCTGCGCGGAAACTTCCGCAAAAGAGCGCAAAACGTCCAGCCTCGCGATCGCCCTTGCGGTAAGCTGGATTCTGTCCAGCGCATCGGCGACCTGTTTTCTCAGACTCTCGAAAATAGCCGTTTCAAGCTGAACGATTCTTTCGGACGCGCCCAGAATTTTGCTTTCCAGAGTTTTTAATTCGGGCGTTATAAATCTTTCGCCGTTCGTCAGGGTCTGCCTGCGGATATAGTTTTCCGGCGCCTGCGATAAAAAGCTCTTGCTGATTTCTATATAATAGCCGTGGATATTATTAAATCCAATTTTTAAATTTTTAATCCCGGTTTTTTGTCTTTCAGCGGCTTCCACCTCCTGCAAATAAGCCTTGCTGTTTTTGATTATTTCCCGGAGCTCGTCCACTTCCGGGTTAAAGCCCGGCCGGATAACCCCGCCGTCGCGAAGGCCAGCGGGGGGGTCGTCGTCTATCGCTGTCTCTATAAGCTTCTGAATGTCGCCGAGACCGTCGATCTCCGCCATGATACTGCGCAAAAGCGCGGCTTTAACGCCGGAAAGCCTTTGCTTTACCGGAGGAAGCTTCGAGCAGGTATAAGACAGGGACTTTATCTCCCTTGGAGTGGTGCTGCCGTAGACAATCCGGCTGATAAAGCGCTGCAGATCGTAAATCTCCGAGAGCAGATCGGAGAGATCGCCGCGCAGAATATCATCCGAAACAAGCTCCTCAACAGCGTCCAGCCGCCTGTTTATCGCAACGGGATTCAACAGAGGCTGATTTATATAATTTTTTATCAGGCGCTTTCCCATATGCGTTCTTGTCCTGTCCAAAACCCACAGCAGCGTTCCTTTGCGTTCTTTTGAGCGAATTGTCCCGGTCAGCTCCAGATTGCTTCGGGCGGATTCATCCATGTGCATATACTGGGCGCCTGCATACAAGTCGATCCGCCGGATGTTCTCAAGCCCGCCGCGCTGGGTTTCGGCGATATACTCCAGCAATCCCCCGGCGGCGCACACGCCGCACCTGCTGTCTTTCAGGCCAAGTTCCTCCAGGGCGGCCTTGCCGAAATGTCCAAGAAGCATTTTTTCACTTTTGGCAAAAGCAAATTTTTCCTCCGGGAACTGCTCAAGCGGCAGGGGCGCGCACTTTTTCAAAAAATCCAGGATTTTGGGATAAGACCTGAGCCCGGGGTTCACTATTATTTCGCTGGGCATAAATCTTGACAGCTCGCCCGCGGCTTCGTCGGAAGAAGTTTCCGTCAGGGAAAATTCGCCTGTCGAAACGTCGCAGAAAGCCATCCCGGTCTTGCCACCGCTGAGATAAAGCGCGCATATGTAGTTGTTTTTCCCCGCTTCAAGCATACTGTTTTCTATGATTGTGCCCGGCGTGACAATCCGCACAACTTCCCGCGAGACAAGTTTTTTCTCTTTCGAGGGCAGTTCCATCTGGTCGGCAATGGCCACTTTATAGCCTTTTTTGATAAGCCTCGCAAGATAAGTCTCATAGCTTTTGGCGGGCACGCCGCACATGGGAGCTTTTTCCTCGCCGCCGCAGGCTTTGGACGTAAGGGTCAGCTCCAGCTCTTTTGAGATGAGAATCGCGTCGTCAAAAAACATCTCGTAAAAATCGCCCAATCTAAAAAAAACTATATGGTCTTTGTGCTTTTCTTTTATTCTCAAGTACTGCCGCATCATCTGAGAAAGATCCGTTTTTGACTCCATCGGCGGAGCAGACCTCCTGTGCGTTTATTTGGAAAAATTTAATATATATGCGGCGGGCGGATTCCGCTCGCCTCTACAAAAACTGCCCGGCGATATCTCCAAGAATTTTAATCCCCTGCTCAAGCTGCTTGTCCGCAGGGGCAGAAAAATTAATCCGGAAAAATTGGCAGGGCTTTGTTTCGTCCGTGAGAAAGGCGCTCCCTGGCACTACGCAGACGCCATGTTTCAGGCATTCCGCGCAGAAGTCCTGCATATTGATTTCCCCGGCCAGCTCGCACCAGACAAACAAGCCGCCGTCGGGTTTGCCGTATTTTATTTTCTCTCCGAAATATTCATCCATAAGCCGTACCGCAAGTTCTATTTTGCCCCTGTAAAGCTTTTGAATTTTTTTGAGATGCCCCTCGAAGTCGTAATTTGACATAAAGCGCTCACATATAATTTGAGCAAGTATGTTTGTGTGAACGTCCTCTCCCTGCTTGCAGACGGTCATTTTCCTGCAAATTTCCGCCGGGGCGACCGCATAGCCGACACGCAGGCCGGGCGCAAGGACTTTCGAGAAACTCCCGGCATAAATCACAAGGCCGTCCTCGTCGAAAGACTTTACAGATGGAATGTCCTCCCCGAAGGCGCGCAAATCGCCATAGGGATTGTCTTCCAGAATCAGCGCAGAATACTGCCCGGCAAGCGCGTAAAGCTTCTTGCGCTTTTCCAAACTCATTGTAAGCCCGGAAGGGTTCTGGAAATTCGGGATAGTATAAATAAACCGTATTTTCGCTTCGGTTTTCAGGATTGTTTCAAGCTTTCGCATATCCATCCCATCAGATTCAAGCGGTACGCCAATCAGCCGCACTCCAAACGAGCGAAAAGTATTAAGTGAGCCTATAAAGCTCGGTTCTTCGCAGATAACTGCATCTCCCGAATTGCAAAGCGATTTTGCGGCCAGATCCATCACCTGCTGTGCGCCGGATGTTATAAGAAGCTCGTCAAAATCCCGGCCTATATTGTATTTGTCTTTCATACGGGAAGAAACTTTCTCCCGCAGAGGGGCATAGCCCTCTGTTACGCTGTATTGCAGGGCGGAAACGGGGTTTTCAGAGAGAACCGCCGCCGCTATTTCCGCGATTTCCCTTGTGGGGAAAGCGTCCTGAGACGGATTGCCCGCCGCAAGGGGTATCATGCCGGGATCAGAACTGTATTTCAAAATTTCGCGTATAGTCGAAGGCTTCAGACCGTTCACCCTGTTTGAAAATGTGTACTTCATTGATGAAAGCTCTTTTCTGATTTTTTGTTGTATATTATAGCACATTATAAAAACTTTTTATAGTCTGGCTTTTATAAAATCTAAAACTTTGCGGAAGTTTTTTGACGGGGGAGGCCCTGCTTGACAATTCTTTCCGGCCATGCTATGCTTTTGTAAACCAGGCAAAAAACAAGGGGTGAGCGGCAAATGAGCGTAAGCGAAGTCGAAATGGATTTTGAAAACCGGATAGTCGCCCCGGATATTTCCGGCGAGGACAAAGACATCGAAGGCAGCCTCCGCCCCCGCAGCCTGTCGGAATATATAGGCCAGAAGAAAGTCAAAGAAAATCTTGCCATATACATAGAGGCCGCCAAAGGCCGCGGTGAAAGCCTGGATCACGTGCTGCTCTACGGCCCGCCCGGCCTTGGAAAAACCACTCTTTCCGGAATTATCGCCAGCGAGATGGGCGTCAATCTGCGCGTGACCTCCGGCCCCGCCATTGAGAAAGCGGGGGATTTGGCGGCTCTTTTGACAAATCTTGCCGAGGGGGATGTTCTCTTTATCGATGAAATTCACCGGCTTGCCCGCAATGTCGAAGAAATTCTTTATCCCGCGATGGAGGATTACGCGCTTGATATTATAATCGGGAAAGGCCCCTCCGCGCGCTCAATCAGGATAGACCTGCCGAAATTTACCCTTGTGGGCGCGACCACCCGCGCCGGGCAGATCACCGCCCCTTTGCGGGACAGGTTCGGCGTCGTTTTAAAACTTGAGATGTACACATCGGAAGAACTTGCCACTATTATCAGGCGAAGCGCCGCCATACTGGGCATTCCCTGCGACGCAAGGGGCGCGGAGGAGCTTGCCCGGCGCTCACGGGGAACGCCCCGCATCGCAAACCGGCTTTTAAAGCGTGTGCGGGATTTTGCGCAAGTCATAGGAGAAGGCGTCATCACAAACGAGATGGCCGCCACCGCGCTGGACAGGCTGGAGATAGACAGGCTCGGCCTTGACGCGACGGACCGGCGTATGCTGGAGACGCTTATTAATATTTACGGCGGGGGCCCTGTGGGTCTTGAGACGCTTGCCGCCGCAATCGGCGAAGAATCGGTCACGCTGGAGGACGTTTACGAGCCGTATTTAATGCAGATCGGCTTTTTGAGCCGCACTCCGCGCGGGCGCTGCGTCACGCCTCTTGCGTATGCGCATTTGGGAAAACCGCTTGTTTCGGACGCTTTGCAGACGAGCTTTGGCGAATTGACATAGAAGCGGCGGCCTGCCGTTTCTATAGACTGAAGACGAAAGACTGAACAAAACAGGTGACAAATTTGGAATTGCTGCAAGCTTTTATGATTGGGCTGGGGCTGGCCATGGACGCGGCGGCGGTCTCGGTCTCGAACGCGCTTATTTCGGGCAGAAATAAAAAAATCGCCCTGCAATCGGCGCTTTCTTTTGCGGCTGCGCAGGGGCTTATGCCGCTTGCGGGTTATTTTCTGGGGGTCTCTTTTGCGGGCTATGTCAAGGCCTTTGACCACTGGATAGCGTTTGTTCTTTTGGCGGCGATCGGGGGCAACATGATTCTGGAAGCCGTCAGGGAGATTCGCGGAAGTTCCTCAAACGAAGAAAAAACAGTAAGTTTTAAGACAATTTTATTTCAGGCGCTTGCGACAAGCATAGACGCGCTGGCGGTGGGGGTCAGTTTTGCTTTTTTAAACAGGGGGAATATATTTTTGTCCTGCCTTATAATAAGCCTGGTTACGCTTGCGCTAAGCCTTGCGGCTTCGTTTGCGGGTTCGCGGCTGGGAGTTCTTTTCAAAGAAAAAGCGGAAATTATCGGAGGGATTATCCTGCTTCTGATAGGTCTTAAAATCCTGATAGAACATGTTGCGGCGGGAAAATAGAGATTTTTGCGGGCGTCGGGTCTGGCGCCCGTTTGCTTTTACGCGGCAAAAGAGAGGAAAATATTTGACAAATGCTTTAATTTTATGTAATATAAAATTATAATTTTTATATGCATAGAAAACAGGAACAAGCAGAAATTAAAATAATAATATAATAAAAGGAGATCTGTTTCTATGGGACTGATAAAAGCGTTGATAGGATCCGTCGGGGGAGTTCTTGCCGACCAATGGAAAGAATATTTTTACTGTGACTCCATGCCGGAAAATGTGCTAATCACAAAGGGGCAAAAACGAGTTTCCGGCCGCAGCTCCAACACCAAGGGCAGCGACAATATTATTTCAAACGGTTCTGTGATTGCCGTCAACGAAGGCCAGTGCATGATTATTGTGGACCAGGGCAAGGTTGCCGAAATATGCGCCGAGGCTGGGGAATTCACCTATGACAAGTCTACCGAGCCGAGCATTTTCTACGGCGGGCTGGGTAAGGGCATAAAAGAAAGCTTTGCCGCTATCGGCAGGCGCTTTACTTTCGGCGGCGACACCGGGAAAGACCAGCGCGTTTACTTTTTTAATATAAAAGAGATTCCCGGAAACAAATACGGAACGGCAAACCCGGTGCCTTTCAGGGTTGTTGACAGAAATATCGGCCTTGACATTGATATTTCCATCAGGTGCAACGGCGAATTCTCGTATAAAATTATCGACCCGATTTTGTTTTACACAAACGTCAGCGGTAACGTCACGGACAGCTACACCCGCGACAGAATCGACAGCCAGCTCAAATCTGAACTTCTCACGGCTCTTCAGCCCGCCTTTGCGAAAATTTCCGAGATGGGCATAAGATACAGCGCCCTGCCCGGTCATACTATAGAGCTTTCCAATGCTCTCAACGAGGTTCTCTCCCAGAAATGGGGCGGCCTTCGCGGAATCGCCGTCGCTTCTTTCGGCGTCAACTCCGTCACCGCCTCTAAAGAAGACGAGCAGATGATTAAAGATCTGCAAAAAAGCGCCGTTATGCGCGACCCGAATATGGCCGCCGCGAATCTGGCGGGCGCCCAGGCCGACGCGATGCGCGCCGCCGCTTCCAATCAGGCGGGCGCTCTCCAGGGCTTTATGGGGCTTAATATGGCCCAGCAGTCCGGGGGCATGAACGCGCAGAATCTGTTCGCCATGGGGCAGCAGTATAATCAGCGGCCTGCCGCGCCCGCGCAGAACCCGGACGCATGGACTTGCCCCTGCGGGGCGGTCAATACAGGGAAATTCTGTCTGGAGTGCGGAAAGCCCAAGCCTGTGGGTTCAGATGGCTGGACCTGCTCCTGCGGAGCCGTAAACAAGGGAAAATTTTGTGCGGAATGCGGAAAGCCCAAGCCGGCTGGCGCGCCGCTTTACAAATGCGACAAATGCGGCTGGGAGCCGAAAGACCCGAAGAACCCGCCGAAATTCTGCCCGAACTGCGGAGATTCTTTTGACGACAGCGATATGGTGAAATAATCCAGGCGCGCTCGCGCAGAATTCAAGCGAAATTTTGCTGAAAGGAGGCTTGAAATAAATAATGGGCGTACTGGAATACAAATGCCCGGCCTGCGGCGGAGCGCTGACGTTCAGCAGCGCTTTGCAGAAAATGCACTGTCCTTTTTGCGAAAGCGATTTTGACATGGAGACCGTCCGCAAATACAACGACGCTCTGGTCAGCGGCCAGAGCGAGCGGGAAGCGGCTCAAACCGCCATTGATACCGGCGTTTCTTCAGATAGAGGCGAGTTCCAAAGCTTCAGCTGCCCTTCCTGCGGAGGCCAGATTATCACCGACGCGAACACGGTCGCGACCGAATGCCCCTATTGCAACAATCCCGCGATAGTCCGCAATCGCGTCGAGGATATTTTAAAACCCGATTACGTCATTCCTTTCAAGCTGGACAAAGAAGCGGCAAAAGCCGCCCTTGCGGGGCATCTGAAGGGGAAAGCCCTTATGCCGGCCGCTTTCAGGACGCAAAACCGGATTGACAGCATAAAAGGCATATACGTGCCCTTCTGGCTTTATGATTGTGAGACCTACGCCGCGATAAATTATTCCGCCACAAAAGTCACACACTGGAGCGACCACCAATATGACTATATCAAGACTGACCATTATCAGGTTTTCCGGGAAGGCTACCTGAGCTTTGACAAAGTTTCGGCGGACGGCTCCACCAAAATGGACGACGCATACATGGAAGCGATAGAACCGTATGACTACAAGACGCTTGTGCCTTTTGAGACGGCCTATCTTTCCGGGTATATGGCGGACAAATACGATCTTGATTCGGAAAAGTGCAAACAGCGAGCCTCATCGCGTATAAAAAGCAGCACGGAATCCGTTTTCGCGGGGACGGTCAGGGGTTATGCAAGCTGCGTCCCCACAAACAGCGACGTGCGCTTTAATTTCAAGAAAGCGCACTACGCGCTTATGCCCGTCTGGATGCTCAACACAAAATATAAAGACAAAATATATACTTTTGCGATGAATGCCCAAAGCGGGAAATTTGTCGGTGAGCTTCCGTTAAGCTGGGGAAAATTTTTCGCCTGGTTTGCGGGTCTTGCTGTGGGTCTTGGCCTTGTATTTAATCTGATTGCTGCGCTTGTCGCGTAAAGAGGGCGTGAAAGTGAAAAAAATAACAGTTTTTTTATTATGTTTATTTGTTTTAATATTTTCGCCGTCCCTGCCAATTGCGGCTGAAAGCCCATGGGTTATTGACGGTTACGGCCTCCTGAGCGACGGCGAGGAGGCCGGGCTTTCCGCCAGAATTGAGGGATTGAGGGAAACATACGGCGTGGATATTGTAATCGTCACATCAGACGGCACGGGCGGCAAAACCCCGGAAGCCTATGCGGACGATTACTACGACTACAACGGCTATGCCGAAGACGGCGCCCTTTTGCTGGTTGATATGGGAAACCGCAAATGGCATATCAGCACAAAGGGCTATTGCATAACTGTTTTTACAGATTATGGCATTCGGCAAATTGGCGCTGATATAAGCCCCGGCTTGGGCAGCGGGGATTATTACGGCTCATTCAGTATTTTTCTGGACGATGCGGAATCATATCTTGCTCAGGCAAGCGAAGGCCATCCCTATGACGCTGCCGGCACGGGCGAGTACAGTCCGGGCTATTCGGACGGCGCGACTTCGGTCAACAGGAGTATCATAAATCCAGTCGCGACTTTGGCGGCGCTGGCCGTCGCGCTGGTAATAGTTTTAATCATGAAAAGCAGGCTTAAAACCGCAAGGCCGAAGCCCTATGCAAGTGATTTTGTCGTCAAAAACAGCCTCAGACTGACGCGCCAGAGCGACCAGTTCACGCACAGCACAATGTCGCAGATACGCCGGGCGCAGGACCATGACACAAATTCAGGCGGCGGCGGAAGCGGCACTCACATCAGTTCCAGCGGTTCGACCCATGGCGGAGGGGGCGGAAGCTTCTGATTTACCAAGCTGCAAAGGGCATCCCTTGCGGGATGCCCTTTGCAGCTTTCATGTATGTTTTGCGCTGGTTGGAATCTTGATGATATATTGCAGCGGCCGCCAAAGCACAAGCGCAATATAATAGTCAACCATGCTGTGAATGATCGTGCCGCCGCCCACCAAAAGCACGACGCCGTATAAGAAGCCGCGCTGATACCAGTTGTCCGCAAGACCGCCGCTGAAATAAAACAGGGCTACCACAAGCGCCTCCAAAATGGCGTGGGGGATGGCTATAACCAGTCCGAAAATAAAGCTTGATCGCGGCTTTTGCAGCGTATCCGGATTCTGTTTCAAAAACAGCGAAGCGATAATGACAAATCCAAGGTGACTGAGCGCCCGCAGAGCGATAACCGGGCTTGCCGTAAAGAAAAAGCCCAAAGCGGTCATCAGGCCGACGGCAAGCGCAACGGGCATGCTGATAAAAACGGCCAGTATAACCGGGACGTGGCTTGCCAGCGTAAACGACATCGGCTCAAGCGTGAAGCGCGGGAAAACCATAGGGATAACAAGCCCGACGGCGCAAAGAAAAGCGGAGATAACCATGCCGTAAACTCTGTTTTTGTTTTTGCTGTTCACATTTTACACTCTCCTCAGTAATTACAGAAAATTTTCCTGAAAGGCTTTTGTTTTCTTGAGCGCAGCGAAGCTTTTTCCCAAAGCTTCAACCGTTCTTTCAGGATATGCCCCCGGGAATTCCGCAGGAGGAGGGAAAAATCCGAACAACTGTCGGCGCCGCCGTGTTAAAAACACATCTGATGCGCCGCAGCCACGAATCCGCGCTTAGTTTATTATATTTTATAAACATATCCAATGCCGCCCCGCTTTTGCGATATAAAACGCCATGAATATAGTTTAAGCTTTATTTTAACCAAAGAAAGTGCGGTTGTCAAGTAGAGAACAACAGAAGATTCCCACAAATTTCAGCAAAAAACAGGAAAGGCCGAAAAAGCCTTTCCTGTTTTTTTTTGAATAGCATATTTAAAACTTTTCTGGAAAATACAAAACCAGAACCAGCATTGCTTTTGTCGTTTTCAAGGCTAATAAAAGACCCGGTTTAAATACAACCCATGGGCAGGTGCGGTTGGCCCCGCGCGGTTTCTGTCTTTTTTGTCCAGAATCCCGGGAATATCGTCCGGCTCAATGCGGCCCTGGTTCACCCAGATAAGCGTGCCAACCATAATCCTGACCATGTTAAACAAAAAACCGTCGGCGGCAAAAAACATTTTTACAAATTCCCCCTCCCGGATAGCTTCCGCCCGCATCACAGTGCGCACAGTGTCTTTCGCGCCGCCCGCCGCCCCGCAGAGGGAAGCAAAATCGTGCGTGCCCACAAAATGCGCCGCTGCCCGGTTTATCCGGCTTATATCCATATTGTATCCGAACTCAAGCGCCAGATTCCGCACAAAAGGATCCCGCCAGGGGGCATTATGAAACAAATACATATATTCTTTCCCGCTGCAGTGATAGCGGGCATGAAAATCCAGCGGCGCCTCCCGGCAGTCATACACCACAATTTCATAGGGCAGGTGAAAATTCAGAGCGTCGCGCATTTTCCCGCAGGCTATTTTGCTTTCCGTTTTGAAATTGGCGCAGTACATGTTGGCGTGAACTCCGGAATCGGTTCGGGAACAGCCCTTTATGTCCGAACGGACTCCTGTTACCGCTTCGATTGCGTTCTGAAGTTTTTCCGCGACGGTTACGCCGTTTTTCTGAACCTGATAGCCGCAAAAAGGCGTTCCTTTGAATTTAAGGCTTAAAAGAAGATTTCTCATGCTTCCTCCGTTTTTTTTATTTTGTATTAAATTTTGAGCGCGTAAATCCGTACGAGTCTGCAAACAGTTTACTTAGGGAATCGCGCACTGCCTGTAAATTTATTATACCCGCCGCCCGAAAGCAAAGTCTATACCCGGCTGCAAAAAATAGCAGGGGCGCTGCCTGCGCCCCTGCTATTTCCCGAATATTAAACTTTTTACAGCCACACAGTTTGCTTGTATCAAGCAAACCGGGATATACGTAACAGGTCAGGCATCAAACGGATCCACGGCGGGATCTGTACAGCCCTGCCAGGAACCGCCGTAACTTACGTTATTGACGTTCTTGGCGTAAGGCACACAGGCGGCGGGCATGGCTTGCAGCGTTTCAAACAAGATGGGATAAAATCTGCCCAGTTCGGCGCGGGAACCTCGCGCGGAGGGGCCATTGGATACACTACGGCGGGTTTTGGAAGTATATCAGCCGGGTCTATACAGATCCCGCCGCATTTTGGAGGACGGCAATGACATGGGTTAAAACAACAGCTCATATAAAAAGCGCTCCTTTTCGGTTAAATTATTTATGACGCACTATATTATATGACTTGCTCGACATTTAGTTTCAAAATATAAGAGAAAAACAGGCTAGTGTTTTTTTCGTTCTCTTATATGCTTGTGTTTTACACTTTTTGGAGATATAATAAAATATAATTGATTTTTATGACGCAGGCTGAACAGCAGCAAAATTACTCGAAATTATTAAAAAAACGCGCAGGAAAGGAGCAGCTTTATGAGTGTTATAAAAAAAATTGCGGTATTTGGAGATTCTATACTTAAAGGGATTCAAATCAACAAGAAAAACCAGCGTTATCATGTGGATAACAATATTGACGCCGAGCTTTTGAGCAGGCGTTTTGGCCTGGAAATAAAAAATCATTCCAAATTTGGCCTGACAGTGACAAAAGGCGCAAAAATGCTGGAAAAATTTTTGAAAAGCGAAGCGGACTGTGAAGCTGTAGTGATGGATTTCGGCGGCAATGACTGCGATTTCGACTGGCGGAAAGTTGCTGAAAATCCTGGGGCCGAGCACTTGCCGAATACGCCTTTGAGCGTTTTTGAAGAAGTCTACAGCAAGATTATAGCCCGATTGAAATCGCTTGATATAACGCCGATACTGACGACGCTGCCGCCGCTTGATCCCCAGCGTTTTTTCGACTGGTTCTGTAAGAGCCTGAACAAAGATAACATCCTGAATTTTTTGGGCAGCGTTACGGCAATATACAGGTTTCAGGAGAACTATTCCCGCGTGATTGAAAAAATCGCCATGACAGCCGGGGCGCCGCTGGTTGACCTTCGCGGGGCTTTTCTGAAGCACCGCAAAATTGAGCATCTTCTCTGCGAGGACGGCACTCACCCTAACACTGCCGGCCAGGCTGTTATTACTTCCGCTTTTTTTGAGTTTTGCGAAAGTTTTTCCCTGCAAAGGTCGAATATGCGGCTGTTTCGCGCATAACTGGCTGGCATTCGCAGTGGTTTGCAAAGCTTTATACAAAAACGCAAAATAAAAGTCCGTTGGTCAACGGACTTTTATTTTTTCCCTCTTTCGTATGAAAAGGCGGGGGAAACCTTTGTTTTTGGAAGGTGTTTCACTATATATAAACTTGTTTTCTTATTGCTGTGTTGTGTTTGCTGCAGAAACTGATTTATTTCCTGATAAGATTGACGCTGAGATATTTGTTTGTGTACACTCCGCCATAGACATCAAGATACCTGATAATTCCTGGGATTTCAGGCGTTTTTACATCTTTCGGGGTATACTTGAGAGTAATATTTGTATAGTGAACATAGAGGGTTTTGCCCTTTGCATAATAGAGCCATTCAAAAACCCCATATGGAATATTGTTATATATTATTGGATAGACGTTGATGACAGCCGAGTCGGTTTCAGCGTTCAGGGTCTTTTTGCCCCCGCTTGCATAGTTGCCGGCGTCTATTGTCACTGCTTCTCCGGGCTGCGCCGTGTGGATTGCGTTCTTTACTGCGTTCCAAAAATCGCTGTGCCCTTCTGCAAGCGTGTTCCCGCCGTTTCCGTTATAGCCGTCCACATGTACGGGATAATAAAAAGTGCTGGTATAGTCGCGGTAGTAATAATTATAATAATCAGGCGCGCTTGTTTCAATTGGATAACCGGCAATGTCTTTGCTGACAGTGACGGGTTCCTCGGCGGAAACATTAGAAGATATCGACAATATCAGTGGAAGCAACATAAGGACGGCTGCCAGCAATATATTTATCACCTTCTTGGATTTTAACATAATTTTAAACCTCCGCTTTTTATTTTTTCTTAATTTTTATTTTTTGTTTTTATTGCTTATAAGCTTATGCTTATATTATCATAGCATTTATTACAAGTCAACACTTTTTAAAAAAATATTCGAGCAAAATCAGAAAAAAATCTATTTTTTATTCAATGTTTAATTTAAATAAACTTTTAATTATTTAATTCTCTACTTTACTGTTATTCGCTCACAACAATCTGGTAAAATGCGATTGTTAAAAAAAATATATATAAACGTAATTTTTTTATAGCCCACAGCATAAACTTATTGCGGGAATTAATAAACAGACGGGTGGTTTTTATATTTATGCAGGACAGGGAAAGGGAACGAATTCGATACAGGCGCGAGGACGAGGACGGTTCAGCAGAAGATCGTTTTGTCTTCAAAGGGGGCATCCGCTCGATTATGGCTGTTCAGGCGGTTCTCTGCGTTCTTTTGCTGGCGGCGGCCATTGCCGCAAAATATGCCGCAGTTGAGGTTTATAATAATTTCAGGGGCGCGTATGACGAGATTATGCAGGAAAGCTATACCGGACAGCAAATCAGCCAATGGGTGAACAAAGTGAAGGGCTGGTTTGACAACGCCGCCGCGTTTGTAAGCGCAAGCCCCAGTATTTCGGAGGCGATGATTTACGCCGGGATGGGCGGCGGTGAAAACCTGACATATAAACAAAGCTTTTATGGCGGCGCTAAAACAGCGATGAAGCCCCCGGCAGGGGCTTCTTTAGCGCCTGCGTACTTGTTGGGGCGAATCGGCGCGCCTGTGGCGTATATAAATATAAGTTCGCCCTATGGCTACAGGATGCACCCTGTTACGGGCGATCTTGACTTCCACACCGGGATGGATTTTGCCGCGCCGGAGGGCGCAAAAATATTCGCCGTTTCCCCCGGGACGGCGTTGGAAGTCGGAAAATCTGAAATCTATGGGAATTACATAATATTAAGCCACAAAAGCTTTGAGACTTTTTACGGCCATTGCAGCGAGATTCTTGCCGCGCCGGGCGCAAAGCTGCGAGAAGGCGATGTAATCGCGAAAGCCGGTTCAACCGGGCTTACGACAGGGCCGCATGTGCATTTTGAGATACGCGTGAACGGCACACGCTATGACGCAAACTGGATTTACAAGTTTCCGGTCAACTATAATGGGAATTCTTAAAGCAATGCTTAAAAACCTGTGCGCCATTCAGGGAGCTTGTCGCAATGAGCCTGAAAATTTTCAATCTTAAAATAGAAATAAAGTTTTTGTTTGCCGCCGCGCTGGCCTTTGCGCTTTTCTCAAAAGACGGCGCTTTGGTTCTGTGCGGCTTTTTTTCCAGCCTTCTGCACGAGCTTGGCCATCTTGCGGCGATGCGTGCTTTAGGGGACGTTCCGGAAAGCGTGGTCTTTGTCGCCTGCGGAATCAGGATAGACAAGCGCGAAAATCCCATTATACTGCGTGAAATTATTATTCTTCTGGCGGGGCCTCTTGTAAACCTGACAGTTTTCTGTATACTGTACCCGGTTTTTGGCGGCGGCGCGGGGAAGCTTTCGCTTATCGCGGTTTATAACCTCGCGCTGGGCGTTTTTAACCTCCTGCCTGTTTCCGGTCTGGACGGCGGGCGGCTGTTTGAGCTGCTGGTTTCACAGATTGCGGGCGAAAAAACGGCGGGCATTATCTGCGCCGCCGTTTCTGTAATATTTCTTCTGCCGCTTGCGGCAGGGGCTTTTTTCGTCTTTTTTAAAAATCCCGGAAACACGACGCTTTTGGTCACGCTTGTCTTTATGCTTGCCGCGCTGCTGGACGGAAAATTCCGGAAAGCATAATTACAGCTAAAATCTGGTATATAAAAATGGGTTGTAAGTGCTGTTGACGAGATAAGCCACACAAGCCGCAAACACCGCAAGATACGCAAGAGAATTGGCCGCCCATACAAGGCGGTTTTTGCTTGCCTCAACCCGGGAAAGAACTTTTGTCCGGAAATGCGGGCCTGAAAAATAAATCGCCGCGACAAATATAAAAGCGTAGCTTATCAGATAATACAGAGCCTGCCCGTTCCAGAAGGGAAGCCCGCCAAAGCCGAACATGCCTTTTATATACGCGCCGATTTTTGAAATGTCCTCAAAATAAAAAATAACCCAGCTTACTATTACAATCAGCATAGTATAGACATGCCGCAGGAATCCGGGCACTTTCTCCCAGAATTTAAGCAGAACAAATTTTTCCAGCACAAGAAAGACCGCGAAATACAGCCCCCAAAGCACAAAGTTCCAGGCCGCGCCGTGCCAAAGCCCCGTCAGCGCCCAGACGATTACTATATTGCGGAACTGCACAAGCGGACCTTTACGGTTGCCGCCAAGAGGTATATAAACATAATCCCGGAACCAGTTTCCAAGCGTGATATGCCACCTTCGCCAGAATTCGGTCACGCTTTTTGAAATATAAGGGCTGTCGAAGTTTTCTTCAAATGTGAGGCCGAAAACCCGCGCAAGCCCTACGGCCATATCCGAATAGCCGGAGAAATCAAAATAAATCTGGAATGTATACGCAAGTATACCAATCCAGCTGAGCGCGACGCTTTGCGCTCCGGCCTGGCCAGCGGAAATCCTGCTCCAGAGAAAGCCGACGTTGTTCGCGATAAGCACTTTTTTTCCAAGCCCCAGCAGAAAGCGTTTAATTCCTTCGGCGAACCCCACTTTAGTGACGGGATGATTTTTCAGCTCCCTGCCCACAACCTCAAATTTAACGATAGGGCCCGCGACAATTTGCGGAAAAAGCGATGTAAAGCAAAGATAATCTATATAACTTCTGCCGCATTCGTTCTTGCCCCTGTAAATATCTATTGAATACGACATGGACTGGAACGAATTAAACGAGACACCTATAGGAAGCATAATTTTGGGAATATCCCAAAACACTCCAGGAAGCTGGTTGATAGAAGCGACAAAAAAATTGGTATACTTGAAATAAATCAGCAAAGCCAAATTCCCTATAATAGAGATTGCCAAAAAGACGCGCTTTTTTGCGGCGTCGTTTTTGTACTTGTCCATCATGCGCCCGCAAATATAATCCTGAACAGACAAATAAATCAAGAAAGGGATATAGCGCATTTCACCCCAGGCATAAAACACAAAATTGCCGATTATTAGAACAATATTTTTCAGTTTACGGGGGACAATGCAGTAAACGGCAATAAGAACAGGCAAAAAATAAAACAGAAATGTCATACTGCTGAAAACCATACCGGGCAACCTCCGAATAATAGCAGGGAAATAAACAATATTTGTGCATTGCTTAATAGTATACCCGAAAAGCCGCCGCCTTTCAATAGGCAGAGCGCTTTATATGCAAATTATTTAATTATTAGAACCGTCTTTTTTGAGTACGCCTGTGAAGGGCAAAAATAAAGCAGACGCTTTATTTTTGCGATTTCTATCAATCGTCTAAAAACTCTGCGGGAACTTCGGCGTTTTGCCCAAATACCGGAGCGTATTCAGAAATATATTTATTAATAAGCTTATTAATTATTAATATCATAGACTATTTTTAAATATTTTTAAAATTATATTAATAAATAATCACTTTTGTAATAATGCCGTCACATTGACATTACAGTTCGATTGCCATACAATATTATAAAATAAGCCTGTTCACCAGGCTTTAAATTTATTATATGGGCGGTTAAAAAAAATGACCAAGAAAACAGTCGTAGCATTGGCGCTTGCGATAGTGCTGATCATTGGATGTTCTGTCCAAGGTTTTGCATCTGTGTCGGATTCGCCTGCCAATCTGGAAAACATCGAAAATTTGCTTAATTCTGTCCCGTTGGCGCCCACAGCCCCTCAGTCCGCTGATTTGAACGAGTATTTGGACTGGCTTGTGCCGCAGATAACACAGGGTAAGACAAGCGCATACGAAAAATTGCTTGCCTGCTATAATTATATTGTTCTTAATACAAAGTACGGCTCGCACATGGCCGGGCTTTACGCGCAGGTGGGCGGCGCCACCTGCCGCGGTATTTATTCAAACCATGGCGAAACCGAAGGTTTTGGCGCGGTTGCTCTTATAACGCATGTGGGAATGTGCAACGCCTATGCCGCGGCTTTTATTTTGATGGCGCGGAAAGTGGGTCTGCAGGACATATATTTGGAAGAGGGATATTTCGTCAACCGCAGCGGCAGATATAACTATCATAAATGGGCGGAAGCTAAGATAAATGGGCAGCTTTATGTTTTTGACCCGCAGGTGGAGCAGAACATGAGCGCGCTTTATAATAATTTTTGCCGTTTATATTCCGAGCTTCCCGGACGTTATGTGAAAATATAATTCACCAGTTAGAATATAAAATATTGACAGGCGGGGCTAAAAAAGCGCCGCCTGTTTTTGTTGTCCTTATGGATTAGCCATTTATTTATTTACAGGCAGCGCTGAAAGAAATTTTTTTACCGCAACTATAGCCGAAAACGCCAAAAAAGCCGCAATGTTTACGACTACAACGCATGCGCCCGTCGGCGCAGCGCAAAAAGCCGATGTCACCAGCCCCAAAACAAAACTTGCCACAGCGACGCAGCCTGAGCATATGGTCACGCTTTTAAAAGTCTTGCAGATCCTCATAGCAGTCAGCACAGGGAAAGTGATAAGACCGGAAAGCAGCAAAGCGCCCATCATCCGCATTCCAACCACAACCGTAACGGACGTAAGAATCGCCGTGAGGGCGTTGTAGCGTTCAACGCCGACGCCTGTCGCCCTGGCAAAGTTTTCGTCAAAAACGACCGCGAAAATCTTATTATAAAACAGCACAAAAACAGTAAGCGCCAGCGCCGCAAGAATTATGCCGATCAGCAGATCCCCCCGGCCGATAGCCAGTATACTGCCGAACAGATAGTTCATCATGTCAATATTTCCCTTGCCCGTAAAAGAAATAATCATCACACCCACGGCCAGCGCCCCTGCCGAAATCAGCGCAACGACGGCGTCCGGACTAGTCTTGCCGCTTTTTCCGCCGCGCAGAATCAAAAAAGCCGCCAATATCACGACAGGCGCAGCAAGCGCCAGCGGCGCGGCGTTAAAAGCCGCCGCAACCGCAAACACGCCAAAACTTATATGCGAAAGGCCGTCGCCTAACATTGAGAGACGCTTTAGAACAAGGCTTACTCCCAAAAGCGCAGAGCACAGGGAAACCAGCGCCCCAACCACAAGCGCGCGGATCATAAAGCCATATGAGAGCATTTGCGCAAGCGTATCAAACATGGCTTTCCTCTTTGGCGCAACTGCTGCACACCCCATAGAAAACCGTTTTTATGTTATCCATGATAAATCCTTTTTTTTCAAAAAGCCGCCGCGAAATTTCTTTCGCAACTTCGTCCTCCAAATGAAACAGACTCCCACAGTTCTCGCATTTCAGGTGACAGTTTTTTTCTTCGCTCTGTATTCCGCCGACATATTGATAGCAAGCTCCGGGACTTCCGTTGCAGGAATAGCGCAGAACCTTTCCGTCTTCCACCAGCTTTTCAAGCTGACGGTAAATAGTTGTTCGTCCTATATGTCCTTCGCTGCTTTGAAAATGCTCCAGAATCTGTGCGGCTGTAATGTGCCGTCCATCCAAAGAAGCGATATAAGCCAAAACAGCCTCGCTCTGCCTTGTGCTGTAATGCGGCGATCTCTTCATATCTCCACTCCCAGGTAAAACAGTCTGATTCGCTTTTTTAGTTTAACAATTTTTATATCCTATGTCAATATGAAACTAAGTTTCTTTTTAATATAAACTTAAAAAAATAAACCCGAATTCATCCCTGATAACACAGGGCTTGAATTCGGATTATTTGCGCCTTGGTGGGCCTTCAGGGACTCGAACCCGGGACCTACCGGTTATGAGCCGGTTGCTCTAACCAACTGAGCTAAAGGCCCGCACAAAAAGAGAAACCAAATTGCCGGTCTACAAGAAGACCAGCAAGCTGGTTTTT
The DNA here is from genome assembly GCA_031282245.1 of Oscillospiraceae bacterium. Taxonomy (GTDB): domain Bacteria; phylum Bacillota; class Clostridia; order Oscillospirales; family Ruminococcaceae; genus JAITEB01. Next base: position 111,427 of record JAITEB010000035.1, read on the forward strand.
GCTGGCTCCCCCTGTTGGACTCGAACCAACGACCCTGCGGTTAACAGCCGCATGCTCTACCAGCTGAGCTAAGGAGGAATATGAAACAAATGCCGGCGTTTACCAATTTTCCCGGGCAGTCGCCCGCCAAGTATCGTAGGCAACGATGAGCTTAACTACTGTGTTCGGAATGGAAACAGGTGTGTCCTCATCTTTATAGACACCGACTATAAGAAACATTCTAGCACAAACTGTCTTAATTGTCAACAAGGCAATAAAAATTTGATAACAAGAAAGACAGATTGAGGTAATTGAGGGTAACCGAACGAAAGGAGAAGAAGGGGAAGCGAAAGAGAGAGAGGGGACTTTACCGAGATA
>JAITEB010000016.1 GCA_031282245.1 Oscillospiraceae bacterium
GTTCGCCAATGGCCGGGTGGGCCAAAAGATACGCGACAAGGCTTTTGAGAGAAAAAAATAATTTATAAATTAACGCAGGCTCTTAATAACGCAGGGGGGCGAGTTTTTTTTAAACTCGCCCCCCTGTAAGAATTTCGCGTTTATTTCAAATCCCCGTTGCTCTTGGCCTGCAAATACGCATTGATAAAGCCGTCCAAATCCCCGTCCATTACGGCGGAAATATTGCCGGTCTCGTAGTTTGTGCGGTGATCCTTCGCAAGAGTATAGGGCATAAAGACATAAGATCTGATCTGGCTTCCCCAGGCAATCTCGCGGTGCTCGCCCTTTATGTCGTCGATTTTCTCAAGGTGTTCGCGCTCTTTGATTTCGGCAAGTTTGGAACGCAGCATCTTCATGGCGGTGTCGCGGTTCTGGTGCTGACTGCGTTCGGTCTGGCAGGAGACGACTATCCCTGTCGGAACGTGCGTTATTCTTATGGCCGATTCGGTTTTGTTGACGTGCTGGCCGCCCGCCCCGCTGGACCGGAATGTGTCCACTTTCAAATCTTCCGGGTTTATTTCGATAGAATTATCGTCCTCAATTTCGGGCATGGTTTCGACCGACGCAAAAGAAGTATGCCGCCGCCCCGAAGAATCAAAGGGCGAAATTCTCACAAGGCGGTGAACGCCCGTCTCCGAGCGCAAAAAACCGTAGGCGTTGCGGCCTTCTATCAGGATTGACGCGCTTTTTATCCCGGCTTCGTCGCCGTCAAGATAGTCCAGAATTTTATATTTATATTTATGACGCTCCGCCCACATAGTGTACATGCGGTAAAGCATTTGAACCCAGTCCTGGGCTTCTGTCCCGCCCGCGCCCGCGTGAAAACTCAAAATAGCGTTATTCGCGTCATACTCGCCTGTCAGAAGCGTCGCCAAAGTCTGGCTTTCCAGTTCGTCCGAAAAGGCTTTCACGGCCTCTTTGGTTTCGTCAAATAAAGTCTCGTCTTTTTCTTCATTGGCAATGTCAATCATGGTCTCCGCGTCAATATATTTTTCATAGACAGTCTTGTAAGCGTCAAGCCTGTTTTTGATTTCTTTCATACGCTGCAGCGTTTTCTGCGAATTCGCCATGTTCTCCCAGAAATCCGGCGCGGCGGACTGTCCTTCAAGATCGGCCAGTTCTTCGCCAAGCCTGTCGCAGGCCATAGAGACTTTCAGCGCGTCCAGCTTCGGCTTCATGCCCAGCAGGTTTAGTTTCAGCTCTTCGTATATAAGCATTAGTTTTCCTCCGTATTTATTTCCGCAATAAGCGCCCCAATCCATGCGGGCCTGTACGCTCCGACAGTAAGCAACTCCCCGTTGCGGAACCCGGCCACTTCCGCAAAGCCGTTCTCGTTGTCGAAAAAAACAGCCTCGTCGCAATAGGGCAGAATTTTTATCAGGCTTTCAAAGCGCTTTGCGAAGCGCCTTTCTACGTCCTCCGCAGGAATGCTGTGGCCGCCCTTCGACACGCGGTTCTCAATCCGGCTCAGGCACTCCCCCGCGGAATTAAGCCCGACATAATACAGCCGTATAAAATAGCCTTTTTTTTTGGCAAGCCGTATAATTTTTTCAGGCATATGCCCGGAAAGAGTTGTTTCCTGCGAAAAATTCACACCCCTGTCAAGACAGACCGCAATTTCTTCAAGAGCCTTTTTGCCCGCCGCAATATTGCCGCCCAGTCTGGCAGCCATGCGGTCAACGTCGATAATATGCCCAAAATCCCCGGATTTGCTTTTCAGCGCTCCTGTCAGACTGGACTTTCCAACCCCGTTCACACCGGCGATCACAGTATAAATTTTCATGCCCTGGCCCGCTCGTAAAGCTTGCGCAGGTCTTCCTCCGAAAAACGGTATTCGCTGGCGCAGAACTGGCAGCGCACATCGGCTTTGCCGTCCTCTTCAATCAGCTTGAGAAGTTCTGTTTTACCAATGCTTGCCAGCGCACGCTCAACCCTTTCGCGGGAACAGTCGCAGCGGTAAGCGGTCTCAAGCTCATCCAGAATTTCCGTCTCAAAACCGGCCAGGACAGCCGCGCAAATATCCGCCGGAGCCATGCCGCTTTTGAGCATTTCGGTCACAGGCGGCAACGCAAGCGCATTTTTTTCAAGCTTTTCCAAATCTTCTTCAAAAGCCCCCGGCAAGCCCTGCGCGATAAATCCCCCCGCGCATTCGGCGGACAAGTCAATCCCCACCAGCACCCCGAAGGCGCAGGCCGCCGGGATCTGCTCGCTATAGGCGTAATAGGCCGCTATATCCTCCGCAATTTCGCCTGAGACAAGCTCGACCTGCCCGGACTGCGGTTCTTTCAGGCCCAGATCTTTTATGACGCTGAGAGCGCCTTTGCCCACCGCGCCGGAAACGTCAAGTTTCCCCTTTGCGTTCAGCGGCAGATCGACAAACGGATTTTCTATAAAGCCGCGCACATTCCCAAAGCTGTCCGAAACAGCAATCAAACTTCCCGCCGGCCCGTCGCCGTCCGCCCGCAGGGTAATGCTTTCGCTTTCGCCCTTTAAACAGGAACCCATCAGCGAAGCCGCCGAGATAAGCCGCCCCAGAGCGGCCGTCGCCACGGGGGATGTGCCGTGAACGCGGCGGATTTCGTTTGCGATATCGGTCGAATCTATAGCCATGACCATCACGCTGCCATTTGTCGCTATCACTTTTGTTATTTTACCCATTTTAACACATACCTTTGCTTTTTTGAACTAAAATTTCAAGCAGGCGGCCCCAAAAAGCCGCCCATGAATTCATCTTTTTCGGCATATATAAACAAGCCTTTCCGCGTCAGCAGCAGGAGCGTTCTCGCTGTCCGCCTCATAAACGGCGACAAGATCCAAGCCGCTTTCCTCAGCAAAGGCTTTTATTTCACCGCCGGAATAAAAGCGCTCTTTAAATCTTTCGCTGCAGCGACTGTATAAGCCTGTTTTTTCCGGAGCAAAAATATCCAGGTCTATCGTCGTCGTGAAATTTTTTGCGTCGTATTCATTTTGCCATACACAGTAAACTTCTGGCAAATCGTATAAAAAAATATTATTCCCCAAGATTTGAGTATGTTTGTAGAGAGTGTTCACGTCAAAAATAAATACGCCGCCCTGATTCAGGAAAAGCGAAACCCTTTCAAAAACCCGCCGCGCGTTTTCCGCTTTGATGATATGGTTCAGGCTGTCCAGCGCGCAGACCGCCACATCAACCGATTTTATAAGCGAAAGCCTTTCCATCCGCTGCCTGACGAAAAAAATACCGCCCTTACTTTTGGAGACAGCCACGCTCAGCATATCCTCCGAAGCGTCCACCGCCGTCACATCATAGCCGAGCGCAGCAAACTCCACGCTCAGGCTTCCTGTTCCGCAGGCCAGGTCAAGCAGTCTTCCGCCGCCGCCGTATATATCCGCAAGCTTTTTGAAGTATTCCGCCCGTTTTTTATAATTAATATTATATGTCAGCCTGTCGTAAAAGCGCGCGAAAGCTCCGCTATAACTGGACATCCTGAGTATTGACGGCGTTCAGTTTTTTTAACGCGCCGGCATATCCGCCCGCGCCTTCATGCAGGCTTCTGTTCACACGGCTGATTGTCGCGGTCGACGCGCCCGTCGCCTGAACAATATCAACATAGACTTTCTTCTCAAAAAGCATTTTCGCAACCGTTATCCGCTGCGAAACGGCCTGCAATTCCTGCCTTGTGAGAATGTCGTATAAAAGCGACTGGCATTCCTCCTTTGTTTTTGCCGTCATCAAAATTGACGCCATAAGATTAAGACTTTCCTGGTTGATTTCTCTCGGCATATTTTTC
>JAITEB010000033.1 GCA_031282245.1 Oscillospiraceae bacterium
GCCGCAAAAGAAGACCTAAAATCAGTGTCAGCCTGAACCTGAACGCCGAGACCTGGCGGCTAAACCGGGCAGGAGGAAAGAGCTGGTAAAAAATGAGCCTCGAAAGCGCAAATTCCGAAACTTTGGCCAAGCTTGAAGAGGCTTGCGAAGAGACAAATAAAGACGTAAATTTTATGATTAACTGTATCAACAGCTTATTCAAGTGTTTTGCGGACGCGGCGCGGATTGGAGTGTGAACAAATGAACGCATACGACGGATTTTCAGCGGCGGCGGGGGCTTATTTGGCGCCGTATAAACGCGCAATTTTGGACGTTTTTTTGCAAACCAGGCTTTCCCTGAGGATTTGCAGGGAATGTACGAGCAGGACGAGATGTATATGGAGAAAATTGCGCTTTTTACAGTCACTTTCGACTATTTTTGGTGAATAGTGAGAGGGCTTTTTGAAGCGCTCCCTGACGAATCCGTTCTTTCGCTCAAGCAACTTACACGCTTTTGAACGTATCTCGTCGATTCCATAAGTGACCTCAAACGCAAAACGGTTTGCGTTCTCGAGCAGGTTTTCCCGAAAATATCAGCAAAAATATGCTGATATTTTCGGGAAAACATAAAAAGAGCAGTTATTTTAGTCGAAACAGGCGATATTTCCCGTTTTGACCATCCATCCAAACTTGTCGCCTTTGCGGGCATTGACGCTTCTGTTTCTCAAGCCGGCGGGTTTGAGGCAACCGCCGCGGAACGTAATCCAGACCCTGTTCTGAAAGCCTTTTATCTTAAAAAGCGTTCGGAGGGCAAACATTACAGCGCATGCATAGGCGCGGTTTCCCGCAAGCTATGCTATATAATCTTCGCTGTCCTTAAAGAAAACCGTCCCCACGAACGCCGCGAGCCTTAACGGCGGCGACGTCTGACCGCAGAGGGGCTTGAATATTTTTGTGGCAATATTCATGATATTGTGCTATACTGATTTTAGATTATTGAACTTTTCTTTGGGGGTGAGTTGCAATGAAAAAGAAAAATCTGTTTCCGAGAGTAGTAAAAAGGATACGCCTTTTCGGGCTTCGGCTATTTAACGTGGGCGGGAGATTGCGGAGAAAATAAGGCGCGGATTCACCCGCTTTGACGCTTAGGCTACGCCATAACCGCCGTGGGCTGCCACTGCCGTGCGGCGATACGTCCGAACGGACAAGCCGCCGCGTAATAGCGTTTTTAATACTTGTCGGGGGGAACGAAAATGAATGCGGTTTTATTCGTTATCTTTGGTGTTGTACTCGCGCCAATGATAATAATAGCCATATGTCTTTTGAACAGTAAAGGGGCTTTCTTGATAGCCGGATACAATACTATGAGCAAAGCCGAAAAAGCGATGTATGACGAAAAAGCTCTGTGCCGTTCCGTCGGATGGCTATTGATAGGGATTTCTTTTTGTATGTTGCTTGTTCCGACCGGAATATATTTTAAAATATCATGGTTGAGTTACGGTGGAATAGCGCTCGCTTTTTTAGGCGCTGTTGGGTATATTATTTACGCGAATACGGGCAATCGCTTCCGCGCGAAACAAATTTCGGAAACCCCTGTTGCAGATGAGAACAATATGCCAAAGTTAAACACTGTCAAAGCAACAATAATTGCTGCTATTGTTATTGCTGTAGCAGCGTTTACAGCGCTGGGCATTTTGTTTTATCAAGGCGATAAAGACCCTGTTGTCAATATTCTCAACAACAGTATAGAAATTAATGCCATGTACGGATTGAGCATTGACTTCACTGATATAATGGCTATATCCATCATAGAGGAAAGCATGAGTGATATTGGCACTGGCAGAAAGACCAACGGTTATGATGGTTTTGGAGGAGCTTTAAAAGGACATTTCAAATCAAATAATCTCGGTGAAACATTGCTCTTTGTTCAATCGAAAACCGCGCCGACAATACGAGTTGAGCGCGACGGCATGAAGGATATTTACATAAGCTTTCGCAATGCCGAAACAACGAGGGAACTATACGAGAAAATGGCAGGAGCTTTTTCTTCAAGGTAAATATGCGAAGCGGACAGCTCGGCGTTGATACGGCGCGCCGACGCGCAGAGCGTCCCTATCGGCACTTTGGAGTATTGGGCGCAGGTGTAATAGGGTATGCGCTTGCCGTTGCACCCTGTCCACCTTTTCGGCTTGGCTAACAATGACATTCTCCATATACGCCGGGCATTCGCCCCGCAAAACGCTTGCCGATTTGTCCGAGGATTTTCGGCGGACGACAGCGTTTGCGAAACACGAGATTGAAAATCTGCTTATCCTGCGCGAGAAATTCCCGGACGCGCCGCCAATGGAGTATGTATATATGCTCGACATCGCCAACGAGCGAGATTTCGTCGAGTATTTTTTTCTTGAGAAGCCCTTCAAGGCGTTTTACGGCTTAGTGAAAGAGCCGGAAGTCGCGGAGTTGTACGAGATTGACGATATTCGGGATTTGCTGCGTTTCGAGTTGATAAAAATGATTGAGCATAGCATTTTCATTAAGAAATGCAAAAACTGCGGTTGGTATTTTATCCCGAACCGCCGCCAAGACGCGGAATACTGTGACCGCAGTTTCGGCGAGACGGGCAAGAAGTGTTCGGAGATCGGCGCGATGCTCCGCTACGAGAAGAAAGTCGCGGAGAACCCCATCTGGGAGGTCTACAAACGGAATTATAGGCGGCAAAACTCCCGCGCCCGCGCTAAGAAAATGGCGCAGGCTGAATTTCTGCAATGGTCGGATGAAGCCTCCCAGAAGCGGGACGAGTGCCTTGCCGGAGAGTTGCCGTTCGATGAGTATGTCGCGTGGCTGGAGCGGGGCAGAATGCGCAAGGCGCGAGAAAAGCGGGATACTCAGTGAGAGTACCCCGCCGTTTTGCTGCGGATGTTCAGTTGTGGACAAGTTCCGCGAGTATAATTTCGCGCGCCCGTTCCCGGTCGGGTATCGTTCGTAACCGCGTCGTCGTCGCGTCGTCAACCTCACGGCAGAGTGGGTGCAGCCGCTCCGACAGCAGGAGCCGGCTGTACAGAATCGGTCTGTGTTTCCGCAGGTATTCCTTGTGCCGCATACCGTAATATCCAAGCGGCGGCGCTCCGGGCGGGTCTGACAGGGCGATGTTCGGGACGAGATAATCACCCGCCCGAATGTATGCAATCTCTGCGTTTGTCGTAAGTTTTCCCTCTGCCGGCGTTACGAATGTCACGCCGTATTCAGCATATCAAGCCATTCCGATACGAGCGTGTAATTCCGCGCTATCCGCGAAATGTCGGCGGCGATGACTGTGCCGATTTTCCCGGCCTTGATCTCTGCCGCCAGCGCGTTCATGGAGGGGCGGTCGAGCGTTAAACCGTTTTGTCCGAAGTCGCGGTAAACCGTCACTTTGCCGTGTCCGAGCCTGTCCGCGTATTCGCGGATTCGTCGCTCCTGCGCCCGCATCGCCAATTCGTCGGCGAGCGCAGTGCGGCAGTATACCGCCGTTTGCTTTGTGTCCATAGCTTCCTCCCGTCTGTTTGAAATGGCGAATGATAGTTGAAAAACTACCATTTCAGTATAGAACAAACGTGCCGCTTGTCGCGTAACGGTAAATCTGCACTTCGGGATTGTCGTTGCCCTGACGGATAATTCTGCCCGCTCTTTGCTCCAAGTCAGCAGGCCGCCACAGGCAGTCCGCGTCGTGGATAAACGCGATTTCATTTTCGGGTATGCCGCGCTTGATGAGCTTTGTCTTGATATCGTCATAGACGTTGAAGCGTACGTCTTTGTTGGGCGTCGAGAAGTCACAGAAGACTAACTGGGTCAGGCGGTCGGAACCGGTATCGCTCCATATCTCGAATACCTTGTCGGTGTAGGCATTGACCTTGCTACCCTCAAAGTCAGGGAGCAGCGGGTTCATCAGGCGTTGGTCAAGCCCGATTTTACGCCCGTCCGTCATGATTTTGAGCATATTGTCGATATTTGGCTCGACACGGCGGGCATGGACCAAGGCGGCGCACTCGGAGAGTTCCTGCACCATCTCCTTCTGCCAGTCACTTGGCTCTACCACGATTGTTTCAAACATCGCTTCCGGCACCGGGAGGTTCAGCATATCAGTGGTCTGGATGTCGGCCACTTCGCGCCTCGTCCACATATAGTCTGTCAACGCAAAGCTGCTCATAGGTTACAACGTCGTCGCGTTTCTTGCTGTCGAGCAGCTTTGCCAGCCGATTCTCAAGCCCGCGTTTGGTCTTTTCAAGCTGCTTGATGGTGAACAGCTCACCGTTTGAGGCTTTTAGTTCGCGGATACCTTCTTCAATCTCCCGAAGTTGCTCATTTAGCAAACGTTCCTGCCGCTCACGGCTCATCGGGATTTTCTCAAGCTGTGAGTGACCGATAATCACCGCGTCGTAGTCGCCCGTGGCGATTTTGGCGCAGAACTTCTTGCGGTTGCGGATTTCAAAATCTTTCTTGGCAGCGACTAAGATGTTCGCCGCCGGGTAGAGCTGCAGAAACTCTGCCGCCCATTGCTCCGTGAGATGGTTTGGGACGGCAATCAGGCTCTTTTAGCACAGACCAAGCCGCTTGCTCTCCATCGCGGAGGCAATCATCGTGAAAGTCTTGCCCGCGCCGACGACGTGCGCCAACAGGGTGTTGCCTCCGTAAATGGTGTGCGCCACGGCGTTCAGTTGGTGGGGTTTCAGCGATATTTCGGGCGATATGCCTGAGAACACAAGGTGAGAGCCGTCATATTCGCGAGGACGGATTGCGTTAAACCGCTCGTTGTACTGCCGCACGAAGGTTTAATGGGGAAATCAATAATCCCGATCATTTTAGTATGTTAGGCATAACGCCTCAAATGCCAATGTTGGCATTTACTGCAGAAAGCGGCAGATATGGAGAACAACGAACAGCGGCAGAAATAGAAAACCCGCCGCCCGTGGTTATGAGCGGCGGGCTGCAATTATTAAGTTCGGTTTTTATTAGTCTCTTGAAAATCACTATAAACTATTATTGTAGATGCACAAGTGCAGTCGTTATGAATTTTATTTTTGTTTTGCACCACAGCAGTAATCCGATAAACGCCATGCTCGGGCAATGTAAACATTAAAGTCTCAAAACAACTTTCTTGTGGCGGAATATATGTAATTCCTTTCGATAAATAAATGAACTCTTTTGTTTCTGCGCAAGAATAATCAAGTACTATCGTATCATTTTTTACTGAACAATAAAGATCACAGTCTTCGCATGCTTTTTGATATGTCCACAAAAAAGGGAAAACTATATTGTTTTCAGATACTTCTCCTTTGCAAATAGCCGCAATTGCTTTGTCTACATAGTAATTTTTTGTACCTACATTAAATACTTCAAAGGTTAGTTGAACATATTTGTTTCCATTATAAGATACCAACTCATGCTTTAAGTCAATTTTAGCTTTTGGTGTGCGTTCATATCGATGACGATAATAATTAAAATAAAATGTAATAATGCTTATTGTTAGAGCAGTAAGAGAAATAATAACGGACAAGATATCTTTATTCATATTTATTCCCCCATGTCTTTATCAATTGCTTTTTCATATAATTATATACCGCATTCACGTTAAAATCAACCATAAGGAGAAAGAGAAATGAAACTTGTTATCGCAGAAAAACGAGCGTCGGGAACACTCAGCGCGAAAGAGTTGAGAAACACAATCAGGTTGCCGAACGTATGTACAAATTTGAGAGCAAAGTAGAAAATCTTAAAAAAAGTATAAAAATGCTATGAATAGTGAAATTATGTATATAATTATCAGGGCAGGAATTTCCATCAGCCCGGCTGTTCGGGCCGACATTGAGGAAGCTGTAGTTGACAATATTAGTAAGATTTAGGAGATAAAAATGACTACGCAACAGGAAAATTTTATCAGCACAGTTGCGCCGCTGGCTCAGGAAAGTTGGAGTGAATAGAAAATTTTGCCGTGTTTTACGCTGGCGCAGGCTATACTCGAAAGCAATTGGGGCAAAAGCAGCCTGACAAAAGCGGCCGGCGCGATGAGAGCATCAGCAGCTTCGCGGGTTACACGCTGGCCGACGACGGCAATCCCGCGAAGTTTGAAAGCCCATCGGAGCCGCCCACATCAGCACAGGTCTGTGCCGATGTGGATTATCGCGGAACGTTCAAAGAATCTATTAAAACAAACCTGTGACTTGCTGTTCACATCTCCGAGAAAATCAAGCCGCGCGAGTGGGAGAAAATGCCCTGGCGACGGGTTGTTGAGCGCACTCTCAGTTGGTTTGGCGGCTGTCGCCCACTCACAAAGACCTTCGAAATCCCATACCTGTTCTAAAATCTTCCGGGATTATTTTGTTCAATGGCATTATTCAGAATACGCAAGTCAAATCCCCAGTACTCATATCCTTTTCGGATTTTGCTCAAATACGCTTCATTGGGCTTGCCATACACGCCGAAGCCCTTGACATGTTTTTTTACATAATGCTCATTTATAATATACGCCATAGCTCGCACTTCTTCACCCGTGTCAATCTTTACATATAGATACTGTTTGATATAGAGTTTCGGATAATCCTCGTAATAATCAAGTTTATCTTCATCTCTGTCGCTAATTTCCCAAATTACGACCGGAACATACTTCTGCCGGTCATTGAACGGCGAAGCCGCTAACGGTTGGACAGAGGCAACCGCAAGTTTATTCTTGCCACGAAATGTTAATTCGTGGTTTTCCAAGACGCCTCTGCCTATTGGTTTCGCGTCCGGGCAGCGCATCTTCATATCCTCGACATTCAGATTTGAACCATACGCAATGTAGTTCTTGCTCATTCCAATAATCCTTTAATACTAAAATTAGGGTCCGACATCTTCTTCGGCAAAATCTGCCCCGCCAATTTATCAATTGACGCATTGCGTGGCTTTACCGCCAATCTTCATTTGTCGATATCATTACTGCAAAGACATTACGAGACGTTGTCAACATCAACATGTAATCATTATAGATAAACACACGGATACGAGAATCCTCAGAACGTTCATACATAAGCATCTGAAAGTAATATACCAAATGTTCTGCGTGAGACATTGAATTGAGAACATTTTCGTCTACGTTTAGTAATTCTTCGTAGGACAGCAGTTTCTTTTCCTGATAACCGTTTCGCTCAATGTCTTTTGTGTATGCTTCAAGCGCTTCCCACATATCATCGTCATAACTTCTGTAAAAATAAACGAAATAGCCCGTGTTAGCATCTATATCTTCTTCATATTTATGAAATCCGCCGCCATAATTTGCAAAATTGGGGACTTTCGACTCTTCAATGTCCGCATAGTATACCAACGAATAGTCAATGTCCGCAGAGTATTCCGGCCAGAATATCATTTCGTGTCCGGCGTATTCTTGAGTAAATCCATCAAAGACTTCACCAATATTATAAATAACTTTTTCATAACCGGCAGGCTGAGCGTCTTCAGAGGCCCAAATTATCTCATCCGAATCGGCGCTTCTGTATTGAAATGCGTCAGTCGAAGCGTCAAACAAAGTCCAGCCAATAAATGTATGGCCCTCGTATAAGTTTTGTTCTTTACCAAAAGTGAATTTCGCGCCAACCTGCAGTTCAGTTCTTTTGTCGACGTATTTGCTGCCATCGTACTGCGCAACATATACGGTTACAATCGGTTTTGGCGTCCAAATTGCTTCTAGTGCCCAAGTCCCGTTAACCGCGGAAAAGGTCTGCCCGTCCCGATAAATAGTCAGCTCATAATCTTCCGGCTGCTCGCCGACGAGATAAAAATCTTCGTGGTAGTTGTTATCCTCATATTCATAATACTTATTGCCATATCCGTCTGTATAATACAAATGCCACCCGGAGAAGTCATAGCCGCTCTTTGTGAAAGAGCAATTTGGCAAAGATTTGCCAATTCTCGCACTCAGGTTTAAGTCAACCATATCGCCCGTGCCGCCATTCGCGTCAAATTGCACAGTGTAAGTATCGCTTGAATACTCAGAGTCTATAAGGCTATCATGGCTGCGGTGGCCCCATAAAATAAATTCGGAGGCATCAACGTTGTCCAAAAAGTCTATGCACCCGCCATCGGAAACAGTGACCAGTCTCCACCCATCCATCTCTGAATAAGTATCAGTAGCAAACAGACTGATAAATTTGTAGTTTCCGTTTCCGTCCGAATATAGCCGATCGGCCTTCCCAGTCAATGAGAATATCATCCATCCGTTAGGAGGATCATTATCAGGTATTTCATAATAATCCGACCAGTCAAAATCAATGCTCTCGAATTTTGGCAAATACATGCTCTCGCCTTTATTCTTCATAATTGTTGGCAATACATCCCATGTTACTTCACCTTCATTTTTAACTAAATAATTGGGGAATATTATAATCTTTTTCGCGTCATTATCTAAATCAATGTCAGGATCGGGCTCAACTATATACTCGGCGTTAATGCCTCTGCCATATTCAATCATATCGACCATATAATACGCGCGGTCTGAATCATTGACAATCTGGTAAGAAACATAGCCAAATCCGCCTGCGCCCCAATCAGTACCCCAAGAGTTGATAAACTTAAAGGCTTGCAAATCATCATCCCAGCCCAAAAGACAAATCGCATGACTCCCGTCGTTTACGCCGCTGGTGTCGTCATATACAGAGTCATCAGAATTCAACCCAAATATCTCCGGGTAACAAGGAATTCCTACTATTACGCCGCCAAAATCCATAATTGCTTTTTTTATCGGATTGATTCCCTGAACTGCGTACCAGTCACTTATTCTGTGCGACCAGCCAGCCGACAGCGCTTGCTCGGACGGGGTTTGTAAAAAATCCGCGTCGTTATATGGCATTTCAGCAAGAGTGGCGCTTCCTACATTTTTTAATATTTTCAGCGCCGAAACTATACTGATACCACCGTCTATGCCTTCATTCGCCTGATTGTATACAAAGCTTGGGCTGAACAGGTGCGATTCGTCGTCATATGTCCATCCATGGTCATTCATTTCTTGCTGACTGTGCAACGCATATGCCGCGGCCCACGCAGCGCAGCTGCCTTGTTGGCCCTGGTCTCCGGGCGTAGGATACTGTGCGGACAAGTCATATTTGTACGGCAGCTCTTCGTAACCAGCGGCGGAAGACTTCAATTTCTCGGACGACTCCATCAGCTCATCCGCGGATAAATCCTTTAGACCTGTATAGTAAGCCGTGAGTTTAGTCTCGCCAGTGTCTTCTGTGCTGCTATTGCCGCACGAACTCATTGTAACTGCAATCAGAGCTAACAGTAAGAGATATGTAAGCCATCTGGATATGGTTTTAGACAACATTTCGATTGCCTCCAGTTTTTTTAATCTTCTATGTCAAATCAACAACGCCATCGTCAGCATCCCCGTTATCCAAAGACGAACTATAATTGTCAGATGAGTTTTCCCATGCTGATTTTTTTTCTGAATCATACAAGAGAAAATGCAATTTTATGTCCGAATCTCCAATGTTGATAATTATGATGAAAGCTCCTTTGTCGCTGACAAAAGCCATTCCGGGTTCGTAATCTAACTCATCCGCGTTAGCAATAAGGCCTTGCGCCAGCAATCCCGCTGTCGCCGCCCACTTGCCTGTCTGAATCCATGTATAACCTTCGCCGCCTGCGTCTTTCAGATACGACGTGATTGCTTCTGCAGAAGCGTTATCATCATAGCTGACATAGTCGTATGTCATTATGCCGGAGTCCATCTTGTCGGCCCGGTATAGCTCAAAGCCGCCGCCATAGCCGCCGAAGTCGCGTATTTTCTCGGTTTCATAGCCTTTATAGTACAGGGGTTTATTACTGCAAGCAGACGTTAGCACAGCAATAACTAATGCAAGTAACAAGCATAGCGCTGCGTTTTTCGCCGCCTTCATGTTATAATATGTCATAAATATCCCTCACTTTAAAATTTTTTATGGCTTTTGTATTTACAGAATAATAATCCTGCCGCACAACTGCCGTATTTATATATTTTGTCATATAAAAGCCGCGTTGTCAAGCTTTAAAAATAGTCAAAATACCGTTTTTACAAACAAAGCTTTTGTTCAAGTGAGCTGGTGATGTGTGAAAATATTTTCACATTTTCGCCCCCGGTAAAGTGTATTTTTCATCTGCAAAAATTCATGTTCAAATAATTTTAAGTTTCAAAAATATCTCTTGACAAAACTATATTTATATGCTATTATTAATAATAATTATTGATAATATAAAAATTAATAAAAGCTTTGTAAAAAAACATAAAGGAGTACAGGATTTATGAAATACGAAAAGAAGTTCTACCGCTGTTCCCACTGCGGGAATATTATAAGCTTTGTGGAAAATGCAGGGGTCAGCGTTCTTTGCTGCGGCGAAAAAATGCAGGAAATCAAGCCCAACGCCACCGACGCGGCGCAGGAAAAGCATGTTCCCGTCGGCGTCCGCGAAGGGAACAAACTGACTGTTACTGTCGGCAGCGTGGAGCATCCCATGACCGAGGCCCATCATATTGCATGGATTGTCGTTGCGGAAAAAGACAGAACCCAGCGCGCCGAGCTTCCGCATACGGGCGCGCCTTCGGCCGAATTTTATGTCGGCGGGGACATCGTGACGGTTTACGAATACTGCAACCTGCATGGGCTGTGGGTTGCGGATCTGTAAAGATAAAATATAGCTTATGCAAATGCTTTTGTGGGCAGGCGGGGGCTTGGGTTTTATCTTTTTGATGACTGCGCTTGGCGCGGCGACAGTGTTTTTTTTCCATAAGTCCGAAGCGGGCAAATTTCAGACGGTGTTTCTGGGATTTGCCGCGGGGGTTATGATTGCGGCTTCTATATGGAGCCTGCTTATCCCCTCGATAGAAGAAACCGAGGCGCGGGGCGGAATTGGATGGATTCCCGCCGCCTTTGGCTTTATTTTAGGCGTACTGTTCCTTTTGGGACTTGACAGACTGATCCCTCACCTTCATCCCGGCTCCAATATGATCGAAGGCTTGCCGTCGGCTTCAAAGCGCACTACTTTGCTTGTTTCCGCGGTGACATTGCACAACTTGCCGGAGGGGATGGCCGTCGGGCTGTCTTTTGCGCTTGCGGCGCAGCACGGGAGCGATCCTGAGCTTTACGCCGCCGCGGCCGCTTTGGCGCTGGGCATAGGCATCCAGAATTTCCCGGAAGGCGCGGCCGTTGCGCTGCCGCTGAGACGGGAGGGTTGCAGCGTCTCAAAGGCGTTCTGGCTTGGAACGCTTTCGGGCGCTGTGGAGCCGGTTGCCGGTTTTATCACGGTTATGCTGGCGGGCTTGTTCATACCTGTCATGCCGTGGCTGCTGGCATTTTCGGCGGGCGCTATGATGTATGTTGTGGTCGAGGAACTGATTCCGGAAGCGCATCTTGGCGAGCACTCACACGCGGGCACGCTGGGAGTAATGTCCGGGTTCCTGGTGATGATGGTTCTTGATGTGGCTTTAGGATAAAAAGCAAAAAAAGCGCTCGCTTCTTTTTCGGCGGGCGCTTTTTTTATTATATTAAAAAAATTGCGCTTTCCCTGCGGCGGCTTTGATGGTATACTCTTTTAGTAACGCAAATTTAAGAGACAGGAAGTTTTTGATATGAGACGATTTTTAAGCGCCGAAAGCGTGTGCGCCGGGCACCCCGACAAGTTGTGTGACTTTATCAGCGACAGAGTTCTGGACGCCTGTCTTGCCGCGGATCCAAAATCACGCGTTGCCTGCGAATGCATGGCGGCCAACAACGATATAATAATTGCTGGTGAAATCTCCTGCGCAAAGCAAATTGACGTTCTCGGAATCGCCCGGTCAGCGCTGGCGGAATTGGGGTACAAACCGGACAGTTTCCGGTATACAGACCTTACCCATGCCCAAAGCCCGGATATAGCGGGGGGCGTCGGCGTCGGCGAGGACATCGGCGCGGGCGACCAGGGTACGGTTTACGGTTACGCCACCAGCGAGACGGGGGAGTTTTTGCCGCTGCCGCTCGTTCTTGCGCACCGTATTTGCCGGCGGCTGGATTTTGTCCGCAGGGAAAAAATTGCGGAAGGATTGCTTCCCGACGGCAAAGCGCAAGTCACTGTCGAGTACGAAAACGCAGAGGCTGTCCACGTCAAGGCTGTTGTTGTGTCCGCTCAGCATGAAGAACGCACAAGCGAGGAACGGCTCCGGCGCATTATAAGAGAAACCGTGCTTCCGGAAGCGTTCTCCGGTTTTGCGCTGGGCGCGGAAACGCAGCTTCTTATTAATCCTTCCGGGCGTTTTGTGATCGGCGGCCCGCAGGGCGATACCGGACTGACCGGGCGCAAAATTATAGTTGATACTTATGGCGGATTTGCCCCTCACGGGGGCGGGGCGTTTTCCGGCAAGGACGCAAGCAAGGTTGACCGCAGCGCCGCCTATGCCGCCCGCTGGATTGCCAAAAACATTGTGGCGGCAAAATTGGCCAAGCGCTGTAAGGTGTCGGTTTCTTACGCAATCGGAGTGGCGAAGCCCGTCGCGGTGGATATTGACACTTTTGGCACTGGAGCCGCAAACGATGAGGTTTTAAGTTCCGCAGTTTCCAAAATTTTTGACCTGAGACCTTCCGCGATTATTTCCGCACTGGATTTGACTGCGCCGGTTTTCTCCAAAACTTCCGCTTACGGGCATTTCGGGCGAGAGGACTTTACATGGGAACGAACTGATAAAATCACCGATCTTCTGGAGTTAATCAGGTATATGAATTAAGATTTTCAGATTGCCCGCAATAGAGATATCGCTCATACTCTGAGATTCATGATTTCAAATTTTGATATAGCAAAGCTAAAATCTCGGCAGAGAGCGCTTTTAATCCTCTTTATAAGCCAGCCATCCCCGCCGATACGCTTCGAGCAGTTTTGTCAGCATGAAAATTTTGTTTGAAATTTCGGTTCCCGCGTCGGTATCAAGTACAGTCACGCGCTTTACTCCGGCCTCAATTAAGTCGCAGTGAGAGACAATATCGCCGTTGCTTTGGATCGCGGGTTCAATCCCCTGAAACGGGCTGTGCGACATAAGTCTCATACCCTGTGAGTTGTAAATCAGCGTATATCCCGCGATCCCGGTGGTTTTCTGATACGCTTTGCAGAAACCGCCGTCGATAAAAAACAGTCTGCCGTTCGCTCTCAGGGGGCTTTCGCCTTCTGAGACCCTGACGGGGACATGGCCGTTTATTATCCGCGAATATTCTGAATACAGGCCGAATTCACGCAGTATCTTAAAACATATTTCCTCACTGTCGCACAGACGGTAATAGGCGTTTTTGTCTTCCGCGTGAGCGCTTTTATCCTGAATAAACATGCGTTCAAAAGTCGTCATTCTGGAACGCCCGTAAAGCGGGGACAGGCGGCCGCACCATAAGTACCACATGCAGTCAAGATAATACTGCGCCTGATCGGAGCCGCGCCCGGAATATGCCTTCCCCGCGATAAGCCCGAACTCGTCAAACAGCGCTTTACCGGATAAGAACCTGCCGTTTAGTTTCAGCGAGGCAAAAGAACCGTCCGCATTTAGCGGCACACAGCCGTGGTACAGCAGGTTATAATTGCAGAGCTTGTACATGCTGCCGTTTTGATACAGAAAATCAACATGTTTGTGCAGCAGGCCGCTGTTCAGAAAAGAATTTCTCAGATGTCCGGTCACATTTTCTTCGTCCGCCGTCAATTCTTCCGGAGCGGACGGGTTGACCGTTGCAAAATCTCTTTTATCCAGGACAAAGCGGCGGCCGTTCAAATCTATAGTAAAATTTTCATAATTGATTTGTTCAAGCATAAGCCTGTCAGACATGCCAAAATCCGGATTGCGCCTGATAGTCTGCGCCTCCAGCTTGAACAGAATAATACTTATCGCCTTGATAAGCGCGCCTTTTAAGTCGGCTTCATGAGGATAGGCTTTTTCCGCGAACAGGGCCAGGGGCCGCAGACTTACGCCGTAACCGCTTTCCAGAAAGCTGTAATTCCCGGCGGCGACGCTGTTCCGGACAGCGGCAGCAATACATACTTTGCTTCCGGCAGCCGCGCCCATCCATAAAACGTCATGGTTGCCCCACTGAATATCAACGCTGCGCCGGGCCGCCAGCATATTCATAATTTTGTCCGGATTCGGCCCTCTGTCATAAATATCGCCGACGACATGGATCCTGTCGACTGCAAGGATTTTTATCAGTTTTGTCAGTTCGACAACAAAATCCTCCGCGCTTTTTGTATTGACGATAGAGTCCAGTATTTTCCCATGATAACTTTTCCGGTTCGCGTCCTCACCGTCCGCGGCGTGAAGAAGCTCGTCAATAATATAGCTGTATTCTTTGGGCAGAGCTTTCCGGACTTTTGAGCGCGTATATTTTGACGCAAGAAGCCTGCACAGTTCAATTAATTTGTTTAGTGTGTCAAGAAACCATTTATCGTCTGTCAAGCCCGCTGATTTCAGTAAGTCCAGCTTTCTGGCAGGGTAGTAAATCAGCGTACATAGTTCTGACTTTTCTTCATCGCTGAGCCTGTCTCCGAAAAGCAGCTCAACTTTTTCCCGGATTACGCCTGAACAGTTGTTCATGATATGCTGAAAAGCCTCGTACTCGCCATGAATATCGCTGACAAAATGCTCTGTGCCTTTCGGCAAATTCAGTATAGCATTCAGGTTTATCAGTTCTGTAATTACAGAGCGTATTGTCGGGTAGTTCACAGAAATTAATTCCAGGTAATCTTTGTCATTCAAATTAACGCCACATCCTTAAATCATAATTATTGCTGATAAGTGAGAATATCTTTTACTGCATATTCTCCCACAAATAACTCATTTTTGCAAGAGTTACTTTTTATAAAACGGGAAGGGCGGTCGATTTCAGACATGCCGCAAAAGAAGAAGCATGACAACTCCGGGAACCGAAAGAAGCGCGGAGCATATTATTGTGTAGCTGTTTAAAGCAAGATTTATTCCCGTATACGGCGCGGTATAGAAAACCAGCAGGTGCGCCCCGGCGCCGAGAGCGGCTGTGACTATAAATGTCAGGTATGGATGCCTGCACTGCCTGTAGGCCAAAAGAAGGAAAAAAGCCATCACCGCAATGACTATGCAAATCAGCGTCTTTCCGTCCACGGCCTATGCCCCCTCTCTTTCACGCAGTAATTTTTCCTTGCGGCTCAGAAGAAGCTTCATTTCTGCGACATAAGATTCGGCCAGGGTTTTGTCGTCGGAAATATTTTTCATGATTTTTAATTGCCGGATAAGATTTTCGAGTTCTTCCGGCGTTTTTGCCATATATACGTTGTCCATTTTTTGCGCTCCCTAAATTTTTAAGTTTGCTGTTTATTATATTATATTCAGGGAGAGAGCTTTTTTATGACTGTTTTTCAGGTCTGACGAGTTTCGTGCCGCAAAAGTATTCCGGCGCGGGAAAAACCGCTGAAACAGCTTGAAAGACGCAGACAGCTGTGATAAAATACTATACGCAAAGCAGCGTAATCTAAAAGAAAAATTAATAAATTCGTCTAAATAATTACAAAGAGAGGCTCAATAAATGGATTTGTGGTTTTCAGAAAAACATACGCCAAACGTAAAATTTTCAATCCGGGTTGATAAGCAGATTTTCACCCTTCAAAGCGAGTTCCAGCGCATTGATATTTTTGAGTCGCCGGATTTCGGCCGCTTCCTGATTTTGGACGGCTTCATGATGCTGACCGAAAAGGACGAGTTTATTTATCACGAGATGATGGCGCACGTGCCCATGGCCGTCCACCGGGAGGCCAGAAATATTCTGATTGTGGGCGGCGGGGACGGCGGGGTCGCCCGTGAGCTGACTAAATACTCCCGCGTAGAAAAAATAGACTTGGCGGAGATAGACGAAGATGTTGTGGACGTTTGCAGGAAATATCTGCCGCAGACCGCCTGCGCTTTTGATGACAGCCGTGTGCGCCCTTATTTTGAGGACGGACTGCGCTATGTGCGCCAGCATGAAAACGAGTATGATATAATCATCGTGGATTCGACAGATCCTTTTGGTCCCGGAGAAGGCTTGTTTACAAAAGAATTCTACGGCAATTGCTTTAAGGCGCTGAAACCGGACGGAATTATGGTTAACCAGCACGAAAGCCCTTTTTACGCCGAAGACGCGCTGTCTGTCCAACGCGCGCACAAGCGCATCGTCGAATCTTTTGACATGAGTATGGTTTATCAGGCGCATATTCCGACTTATCCTTCGGGACATTGGCTCTTCGGCTTTTCTTCCAGGAAGTATCATCCCATCAGAGATTTTTGCGCAGCGGACTGGAAGAAACTGGGCATAAAAACGCGCTATTATAATACGCAGCTTCATGTCGGGGCGTTCGCTCTGCCAAACTATGTGGAGGATCTATTAAAAAATGTCGAGAAAGTTCAGTAAAAATATAGAGACTTTTATTGGCTGCGATTCTGAATATGAGAGTGCGCAGGCTGCGGTTTTCGGCGCGCCTTTTGACTCGACCACTTCTTTCAGGCCGGGGGCGCGCTTTGCAAGCCGGGCAATGCGCGCGGATTCATGGGGCCTGGAGACCTACAGTCCCTTTCAGGACAAAGACCTCGCTGACAGCCGCATTTTTGACTGCGGAGATCTGGAACTGCCTTTTGGCGGCCCGGAAGCGGCGCTTGCTCAGGTAGAGAATATTTCCGCGCGGATTCTTGCGGACAAAAAAATCCCGCTCATGCTGGGCGGGGAGCACTTGCTCACGCTTGGCGCCGTCCGCGCCGCCGTGAAACAATATCCGGATTTGCGTATAGTGCATTTTGACGCTCACGCCGATTTGCGCGACGAATATCTGGGCGTAAAGCTTTCGCACGCCTGCGTTTTGCGGCGCTGCTGGGACTTGGTCGGGGACGATAAAATTTTCCAATTCGGTATACGTTCCGGAGATAAAAGCGAATTCGTCTGGGGGCGGGAGCATGTCTTCACAAACAAATTTAATTTTAACGGCCTTAAAGAAAATTTAAAATTTCTGGAATTAAATAAAAGTCCGGTTTATTTTACACTTGATTTGGACGTGCTGGATCCGTCGGTTTTTCCGGGTACGGGAACGCCCGAGCCGGGCGGGGTTTCGTTCATGGAACTGCTGGAGGCCGCAATACATGTCTGCGGGTTGAATATAATCGGCTGCGACATAAACGAGCTTTCTCCGCACTATGACCAAAGCGGGGCTTCGACCGCCGCCGCCTGCAAGATTTTGCGGGAAATGCTTATTGCGCTTACTCAAAAACTTTAGGAAAAGCGAGTTACTGTCCCTGAAAAAAATATACAGGCGGGAGAATATATAATGGACTTTATTTTAAGAGAATTCGATCTCTCGGATGCGGAAAGCATTGCAAAATATGCCAACAACGAGAAAGTCGGCGCAAACCTGCGCGACGGGTTTCCCTTCCCTTACACTATGGAGGACGCGCGGGAATTTATCGCTAAAACCTTGGGCGCGGGCGAGGAAAGTCAATTCGTCCGCGCGATAGACGTGAACGGGCAGGCCGTCGGCAGCATTGGAATATTTCTTGCCGAAAACGTTTACAGAAAGGGCGCGGAGCTTGGTTACTGGCTGGGCGAGCCTTTCTGGCGGCAGGGGATTGTCAGCCGCGCGGCGGTTCAGGTCTGCGAATACGCTTTCGCGAATTATGATATTGTGCGTATTTACGCCGAGCCTTACGCCTACAACAAAGCTTCGCGCGGAGTTCTGGAAAAGGCTGGGTTCAAGCTGGAGGGGATTCTGGAAAAAAATGTTTTCAAGCGCGGCCGGATTTTTGATTCCTGTATATACGCGCTGATCAGGCCGGAATTTCAGACTGAAATCGCGCCGTTTCTCGAAACGGACGGCAGAGTTAAAAACTGGCCTTCCAGCCTTGAATTAAAACAAAAAATCCTGAGGTATCTTGCGGATAAATTCGAGCCTGGCAGGGACTACAAAGAGCGCGAAGTCAACGAGATTCTGAAAAAATGGCACACTTTCGGGGATTTGTTTATTCTGCGGCGCGGGCTGGTTGACAGCGGGCTTCTGAAACGCGAGCGCGACGGTTCACGCTATTGGCGGGGGTAAATCTCTCTTCTCGCAATATTGGCCGCGCTCCGTCATACAAATTACAGCAGGCTTGCGATTTTATCTCCCATGCCAGTACAGGACAGAATTTTGCCCCTGTCCGCGCCGGTGCCGATGTCCGCCGTGCGCCAGCCTTCCTCAAGCGCGCGCAAAACGGCGTTTTCTATAATTTCGGCTTCTTCCTCAAGTCCAAGCGAATACCGCAAAAGCATGGCCGCCGACAGAATTGCCGCAAGCGGGTTCGCAATGTTTTTTCCCGCTATATCTGGCGCGGAGCCGTGAATCGGCTCATACATGCCCAGCTTCCCTTCTGACAGGCTTGCCGAGGGCAGAATCCCGATCGACCCGGCCACCATGGAGGCCTCGTCTGACAAAATATCTCCGAAAATGTTGCTTGTGAGAATCACGTCAAAGCCTGAGGGATTGCGCACAAGCTGCATTGCGGCATTGTCTACGAACATATGCTCAAGCGCAACGTCCGGATATCCCTCCGCAATTTTATTCACAACGGAACGCCACAGCCGCGAAGATTCCAGCACATTGGCCTTGTCCACGCTGGTGACTTTGCGGCTTCTTTTGCGGGCGACCTCAAAGGCTGTGCGGGCTATGCGCTCAATTTCCATGGCGCTGTAACGCTCCACATCGAAAGCTTCTTCGCCGTTTGCGCCGGAAACCCTGCCGCGCTCTCCGAAATAAATCCCGCCGGTCAGTTCTCGCACAAGCATGATGTCAACGCCGCCCCTGCGGAATTCCTCGCGTATGGGGCATGCCCCGGCAAGCGGGCCGTAGAGCTTTGCCGGGCGCAGGTTCGCGTAAAGCCCAAGATTTTTGCGGATTTCCAGCAGACCCTTTTCCGGGCGCTTGTCGCCGGGCAGCGTATCCCACTTTGGGCCGCCCACCGCGCCCAGCAGGACGGAATCCGAATTTTTGCAGGCTTCCACTGTTTCAGCAGGCAGGGGAACACCGGTTTCATCAATTGCGCGGCCGCCTATCAGCGCATAATTATACTCAAATTTGATATTTTTTTTCCTGCCCAGCGCGTCAAACGCTTTCAGGGCTTCGTCGACGACTTCCGGGCCAATTCCGTCGCCCTTCAGAACCGCAATTTTATAGGCCATTTATCGCGCCTCCCCCGGCAATTGAGGGCATAAGTCCGCCTTTTGCGATAATGTTTTGCAAAAAAGGCGGAAAGGGAGCGATTTTGTATTCTTCGCCGCGCGTTTTATTGGTAATTATACCCTTGTCGAAATCTATATAAAGGCTGTCGCCGGCCCGGATTTTCTCCGAGGCTTCGCGGCTTTCGATAATAGGCAGGCCGATGTTGATTGCGTTGCGGTAGAAAATCCGCGCGAAGCTTTCCGCAATAACGCAGGAAACGCCCGCCGCCTTGATTGCGATTGGCGCGTGCTCCCGGGAGGAGCCGCAGCCGAAATTTTTTCCCGCCGCGATTATGTCCCCGGGGGCGATTTTTTTTATAAAATCCGGGTCTATGTCCTCCATGCAGTGCAGTTTGAGCTGTTCCGGGTCGAATGTGGTCAGATAACGCGCCGGGATTATTACGTCTGTGTCGATATTATCGCCGAAGCGATAGACAGAGCCTTTTGTCTGCATAAATTTTTACCTCCAAATTTAAAATTTTCCTGCCTCTCACAGCTCGCACGGGTTTTTCAGCACGCCCGCGACGGCGCTCGCCGCCGCGACAGCCGGACTTGCCAGATAAACCTCGGATTTTATGTGCCCCATGCGCCCCACAAAATTCCGGTTTGTGGTGGAAACCGCCCGTTCGCCTTCGGCAAGAATTCCCATGTGCCCGCCCAGGCAAGGCCCGCATGTCGGCGCGCTGACGACGGCCCCGGCTTCAACAAAAATCTGCGCGTAGCCCTTCCGGATGGATTCAAGATAAACAGCCTGCGTAGCCGGAATCACGATGCAGCGGACATTTTTGGCGACTTTGCGGCCCTTCAGGATTTCGGCAGCCGTGGCAAGGTCGGAGATCCTTCCGTTTGTACAGGAACCTATTACAACCTGGTCTATTTTGATTTCGTCCCATTCGGCGGCAGGGGTTTTGGCGTTTTCGGGAAGGCTTGGGAAAGAAACGGTCGGCTCCAGCGCGGACAAATCTATCTCATAGACGGCTTCGTACCCCGCGTCCGGGTCGGCCCTGAAAATCTCATAAGGCCGTTCGCTTCTGCCCTTGATATATTCAAGAGTGATTTCGTCCACCGGGAAAATCCCGTTTTTGCCCCCGGCTTCTATCGCCATGTTCGCAACTGTGAACCTGTCGTCTATGCTGAGGTTTTTTACGCCTTCGCCGGAAAACTCCATGGATTTGTATAAAGCGCCGTCAACGCCGATAAGCCCTATTATATGCAGGATTAAATCTTTGCCGCCAACCCATTTTTTGAAACTGCCCTTGAGGTCGAAGCGCAGGGCTTCCGGTACTTTCAGCCAGGTTTTGCCGCTGACCATGGCGGCGGCCATGTCCGTGCTGCCCACGCCCGTTGAAAACGCGCCCAGAGCGCCATATGTGCATGTGTGAGAATCCGCGCCGATAACCGCGCCGCCGGGGAGAACAAGGCCTTTTTCCGGCAGAAGCGCGTGTTCTATGCCCACTTCGCCCACGTCAAAGAAATTGCTTATCTCCTGCTCCCGCGAAAAAATGCGGCAAATTTTGCATTGCCCGGCGGCTTTGATGTCTTTATTAGGCGTGAAGTGATCAAGCGTGACAAAGATTTTGTCTTTGTCAAATACTTTTGTAAAGCCGTATTTTTTGAATTCGCTTATGGCGGGCGGGGTGGTAACGTCGTTGCCCAAAACCCCGTCAAGCGCGATCTCGATAAGCTGCCCGCTTTTTACTTCGGGCAGGCCGGCTTTGGCCGCAAGAATTTTTTGGGTCATTGTCATGCTCATTTGCAGAACAATCCTTTCCTGATTTATTTATATTTAAAAAAATGCCGATTGGCGCAAAATTTTATGGCAGGAAAAACAAAAATAAAAAGCCCCATGTCTCGAAAGAGACGCGGGGCATATAAATGCTCTGCGCGGTACCACTCTGATTCGCCCGCTGGAAAAAACAGGCGCGCTTTGCGGATACTGACATATCCTGCCTTTTGTAACGGGGGCTTCTCCGTCGCGGCCTGATAATTTTTTAGAAAAAAAATTTTTTTCAGCCGCGCAACTCAGAGACGAGTTCAGCTTCCCCTCCGACGCGGCTTTACATCAGCCAGCCGCTTTCTTTGCCCGGCGGGAAAATTTACTATTTCTCTTCAAAGTTTTTAATTATATAAAATCTTGATAATAATATCACAGCAGGAAGTAAATGTCAAGCTGCTTTTTTGATTTTTTTTGCTCCGCTCTCTATTGGACTGCTTTTAAGTTATATGACTATATATTACGCAAGGGAGTTTTGAAACGGCGGGCATACCGGGCGGACGCAGTTTTGGAAAATGCGCAAGACCATTCTTGACAAAGATAAAATATGCTTTTATAATAGACTTATTTAAATACTATGAATAATATGACTTGCTTATAAGGGGCGAAGCACTTGGAGCGAACAGTACTCGAATTGCGGGACATAACAAAAAGCTTTGGCGCGACGGACGTCCTGCGCGGCATAAGCCTGTCTGTCAAAGAGGGCGAATTTATCACGCTGCTGGGTTCTTCGGGCTGCGGAAAGACCACCACATTGCGCATTATTGCCGGGCTGGAGCGGCCCGACAGCGGCAAAGTTTTCCTTTCCGGAGCGGATGTAAGTTCCCTGCCGCCGGATAAACGCAATGTCAACATGGTTTTTCAAAATTACGCTCTGTTCCCGCACATGAACGCCGAGACTAATATTGGCTATGGCCTGCGTCTGAAAAAAACGCCCAAATCAGAAATAAAACGGGAAGCAGAACAGGCGCTGGAACTTGTCGGGCTTGCGGGCTTTCAGAAAAGATTCCCGTCGGAGCTTTCGGGCGGGCAGTGCCAGCGCGTCGCGATTGCCCGAGCTATTGTCAATAAGCCGAAAGTGCTTCTTCTGGACGAGCCTCTGGGGGCTTTGGATTTGCAGCTTCGCCGCCGGATGCAGCTCGAATTAAAAAAACTGCAAAAACAGATCGGCATTGCTTTTATTTATATCACGCATGACCAGGAAGAGGCCTTGAACATGTCCGACCGCATAGCGCTTATGCGCGACGGGCGCTTTGAACAGCTGGGCGCCGTCGGGGAGGTTTACGACCGCCCCCGGACGGCCTATGCCGCCCAGTTTATCGGCGGCGCGAACATCTTTGAGGGCAAGCCGCTTTTTTACAGCGAGGGGACGCTTGTCGCGCAGTTCCCGGGCGGGCTTGCGGCGATTTCTTGCGCAGGCGGCCAAACGCGGACGAGCGGGAAAATCTGCGCCGCTGTGCGCGGCGAATATATAGAACTGCAAAAAACGGACGACGAATCCGGCTTTGGAATAAAAGCGATCGTGAAAGAAAAAAGCTTTGCCGGGGGGCTTCTCCGGATTGCCGCCAGGCTGGAGGACGGCAAAGAAATTATCGCAAGCCGCCACGGGATAGATTCCCCTTTAAATCCGGGCGACCGGGTGCGGCTGAACTGGAAGCCAGAAAACGCCGTTTTGCTTGAATGCGAGGACGTCAAGGCATGAAAAATAAAGCAAAAAACAAAGCGGGCGCGTTAATTGCCGTTGCGCCCATGTATATATTTACGCTGGCGTTTATTCTTGGGCCGCTGGTTTATATGCTCCTGTTAAGCTTTTGGCGGCGCGAGGGCGAATGGGGCGTCGCCGCCGATTTTACAGTAAGAAATTATCTGCGCATTCTGGAGCCGGTTTTTCTGGAAGTTTTTTTTAATTCTATAAGGCTTGCGCTTTTGAGCACTGCTTTGGTGACGCTGGCGGGTTATCCTTTCGGGTATTTCATGGCAAAGCTGAGCCCGAAGCGGCGCAATATCTGCATGGTTTTATTAATTATACCGTTCTGGACAAGTTCGCTGATGCGTCTTTACGGCTGGATGATTATTTTTCGCGCAAACGGCCTTTTTGACGGCTTTTTGATGAGTCTTGGCTTTACGGCGGAACCGCTGAAGCTTTTGTATACTTATCCGGCGGTGGTCGTCGGCATGGTATATGCGCTGTGCCCGTTTATGATTTATTCTGTTTATTCCAGCGCGGAAAAACTGGACTGGTCGCTGGTGGAAGCTTCGCGGGATTTGGGCGCTTCACCTTTCAGGGCGTTTATTACGGTGAGTTTGCCGCTGACCATGCCGGGGCTTTTCTCGGGCATAATATTAACTTTTGTGCCTTCTATGGGGCTGTATTTCATCGCGGATATTCTGGGGGGCAACAAAGTGGTGCTGGTGGGAAGCCTGATTCAGGAGCAGCTGATGAAAGGCCACGATTGGCCGTTTGCCGCCGCTTTAAGCGTTATTCTGCTGGCTTTGACCAGCTTGTTTTTGCTTGCGTACAGGAAAATCACAAAATCGGAAGAAGTGGAGGGACTTGTGTGAAAAACAGGACGGTTCTGCCGAATATTTATCTCGGGCTTTTGCTGGCTTTGATGTATCTGCCGATTGCGATCGTTATTATATATTCGTTTAACGCAAGCCGCGTAAACGCGGTATGGGACGGTTTTACTTTAAGCTGGTATAAAGAACTGTTCCGGGACAGGGCGATGTTTGAAGCTTTGCGCAACAGCCTTATTCTGGCGGCGCTCAGCAGTCTTGCGGCGGCTGTAATCGGGACGCTGGGGGCGTTTGGCATGTCGCGCTCAAACCTTAAAACCGGGAAAGTCTTGGAATATATTTCTATGATGCCGATTATGGTCCCGGAAATAATTCTGGGCATGGTTTTTCTGGCGTTTTTCTCGCTGCTGGGGCTGCCGTTCGGCATGCTGACGCTCATGATCGCGCACACGTCTTTCTCAATTCCATATGTTTATTTGATAGTTAAATCCCGCCTTGCGGGTTTAAACAAAAGCTATGAGGAAGCGGCGCGGGATTTGGGCGCGAACAGCGCGCAGGTTTTGCGCGACATAATTTTCCCTCTGGTTCTGCCGGGGATTTTGTCCGGGGTTC
The DNA here is from genome assembly GCA_031282245.1 of Oscillospiraceae bacterium. Lineage (GTDB taxonomy): Bacteria > Bacillota > Clostridia > Oscillospirales > Ruminococcaceae > JAITEB01. The sequence continues at coordinate 24,112 of JAITEB010000033.1, forward strand.
TGCTGTCGCTGGCAATGAGTTTCGACGATGTTATAATCAGCGTTTTTATAACCGGGGTGAACACAAACACTCTGCCGATAAAAATTTATTCCCAGATAAAAACAGGCGTCACGCCGAAAACTAACGCGCTGTGCACTCTTCTTTTTGCCGCGACGATTGCCCTGGAGCTTGCGGCAGCATGGATTTCGCGGCTGCGGGCTTCCCGGGAAACTTAGCTTTGCGAATCGTTTGTTAGCTGCTGCGCGGCCGAACCACTGTGTTAGTTTCTGCGTAGGCCGAACCACCCCGCCCTTTGGGCACCCCTCCACAGGAGGGGAGTTGTAGCAT
>JAITEB010000010.1 GCA_031282245.1 Oscillospiraceae bacterium
GAGACCGACTACAAAGCCGCCAGCCGCGCCATCAAAGCCGCAGGCTACGCCACTGCGCCGGATTACGCCGACGTGCTCATCAAAACGATTCAGACTTATGGCCTGAACTTCTACGACCCAGGAGGTAAATTCTGGCCTGAATCATCTCCAGAACAATCTTTAGAAGTAAAAACTTACACGGTCAAAGGCGGCGACAGTTTCTGGAAAATTGCGGCGGAACAGTTGGGAGATGGTGGGAGATATAAAGAGCTGGCAGAGTTTAACAAACTTAGCACAGAGAGCCTTATTTTTCCAGAGTTGGCGCTGAAATTGCCGGAATAATCCATGAGCAACTTGCAGTCAACTTAAATTTTCGCATAACGGCGCGGTTTCTTGGCAGTAGACATAGAATTTATAAAAATAAGAGGTTTTGGAAAGCGCTTGAGAATTTGAAGGGCCGCTTTATTTTGTCATATAATGACAGCGATGCTATAAAAAGTCTTTACAGGAACTTTAATGTTTCTGAGATTTCACGCGGCAATAATCTTTCAAAAGGCAGCGGCAGGAAATATCAGGAACTTATTATTACCAATTACTGAATAAGAGTACAAACTGTGCCGGGGACTTTCCCGGCCTTTTTTATTTTATATCCTCGTTAAATGTCAAATAAGCGCCATCCATTTCCGTTTGAAAACACACAAAAAGAATCTATCGCCAATTGTGGTATTATTGTGGTACTGCAGATTTTTTGCAAAAAAACTAAAAAATAAAGCGCATAACAAAATGCTTTTGTTGTGCGCTTTCTCTTGGTCTGAGTGACTGGATTCGAACCAGCGGCCTCTACCACCCCAAGGTAGCGCGCTACCAATCTGCGCCACACCCAGACATAAATCATTTTAAATTTTTATTATTATATCATATTAATATTAAAAAAGCAAATGTTATTTAAACATTTTTTCTTAGATACTGTCATCACGAGACGCTCCTGTTTTGATTTTTTATTATCTTTCCGTCATAGATAATTTTAAATATTTTAAATATTTATTAAAAAAATACTAGTATAATTAAACTTGAATTATATAAATAATTCATTTTTCCATTGTTTGACATAATAAATATAAAAATTTTAGAATCAGGAGGGATAAAACCTGCGGATTAAAAAAAGCGCTATTTTATTAATATTGTTTGTTTTTTTACTGGCATCAAGTTTTTTTGCAAATGCCGAGATCGGCATTCCGACAGTGAGCAAAACAGCAGAATCCGCAATTAAGTCTCCGACAAATGACCTGCCTGCAATGGAAAAATCACAACAAGACGTTCTTGTTTTGGCCGGGCGAAGCTGGCGGCTGGTACAAACCCCGGCAAGCGAGCCAGAAGCAAACTGCCCGCCCGGCTCCAGTTATCCGGGATACTACGGCGGCAATTGCTATGGCAGTAATTGGTATAACTGGTACTACAGCCGTTACTGCAAGAGCGGCGGCTGGCACGGCAGGAGACTTGAAAGCTCCGACAAGTCCTTGCAGAGCGGCACGGCGCCAAGTAACGCGGGAGACAGCTCTAATATCTGGGAGAGCGATGACGATTACGCAAAAGAAGTTCTGCGCCTGATTAACGCGGAGCGGAAAGCGGCCGGGATTGGCGAGCTTGTCATGGACAAAACGCTGACCGAAGCGGCGGCTGTCCGGGCAAAAGAAGCCCTTGCAAACCCGGATCTTAAGCACACAAGACCGGACGGCAGCGGGTTCCAGAGCGTTCTGACTCAGCTTGGCTACAAGTACGGCATCTGCGGGGAGAATCTTATTTTTGCGACCTATACTATGAGCGCGCAAGCGGCTTACGACGGCTGGAAAAACAGCAAAGGCCACCATGATAACTACATGAATCCCTCTTTTAAGTATTGCGGGCTGGTTTTTATAAACGACGGCTCACAGTCTTATTATTCATATGCAGGGGCGCATATTTTCGCATAATATATTATTCTCAAATAAAGTTTAATAAAACACCTTCCGTTTTGTATGACGGAGGGTGTTTTTATTGCAAATTTAAATATCAACAAAAATTTTCTAAAAATTTATTGATATAATAATAATAATTTGCTAGAATATTCTAAGCATATATAAAAATATCGACTTATCCTATTGACAGAGTTTACATATAACAGAAAATCATATAAACAATTGTGCGGCGGACATAGCAAGATAACACGGCTCGGAATTGGCTTGCAGTTTGGGTTTGTTTTACGTGAAAAAATACAAATGTTTGTCGCCTTTTGCGGGACAAACAAGAGGGCTGAGAATTTAAAGAAAGGTAGCAGTACTCATGAAAAAAAATATTTTCCCCGCTTTAAAAAAAGCGGCAGGAACCAGGGCGGGTCCTCCAAAAAAACAAAAAACTAAAAAATATGTAATGAGAATTTTTTTCGTGCTCCTGGTGCTGGCAATCAGCATGGGGGCTGTCAGGGCAATGAAAGTCTTGGCCGACAACAGCGGCAAGTATGATATTGCAATTGACTCCAGCTTCCCCTCGCATTTCGTCAACGGAGCAAAGTTCTTCATGCGCCTTTATATAAACGTCAAAGAAGGCGATAACTGGACGCAGGGGGATACTATTGACGCGGTTTTCCCGGACATATTGGGATCAACGCTTGATATGAGCTCTGTAAAGGTTGACGGAAACGAAATTTTCCGTCTGCAGTATATCGGCCCGATGGACAAGGACGGCGACGGCGTGAACGAGTCCGTGAAATACATCATGGATGTTACATATGCGCCGGCGGGCAAGCTCTCCGACGTTTATGTCGTTATCAGCGGGGAGATTCAGCTTGACAACAGCTACACAGAAGACACCGTTGTTAGCATTGATGTGGGCGGGGAGGTAAAGTACATCACCGTCGGCCCCGGCGGAAGCTCCCAAAATAACAACAGCAATACAATAGGCCCAAACGGATTTATATTAAATAAGTCTGCGCTGAATCAATGGCAGGACGATTTTGACGGCGGCTGGAAAAACAATTATCTGCCAGATGAAAACGGCGTCTATGTCGCGCCGAAGCCGGAGGACAAGATCAACTATTTCCCTTTCAGCGTCCTGATCAACGGCGATGGCCTTGAATATATGGACGATGTCGTTTTCACGGACACTTTGCCCGAGGGGATAGTATTCAAAGAATATCCCGGAAGCCCCGGAGTTTATGCTGTCTCTATAGAGGAATTAGTGCCGAAATATGAGCGGGACACGGCGAACGCCTACTACGGCCGGCTTAGCTATACCCGGCTTCAGCAAGCCAACGGGACCGGCTTCCCCATTTTCAGCGGGCCTTCCGCTCCGATTTACCAGAACACTTATGACAACTGCGTTTTTACTTCTTATCAGGGCAATATCGTGGGGGTTTACAAGCAAAACCTGAATGTCCCCGCTCCTGGAATGCTCGGCAGGTCAATCGGCTATTTTCTTGATAGCATTATGCTGAAAAGCAGAAACTCAAACGCTTTTTGCGACGTCGCCTCTTCCAGCGCGTTTTACACCAGCAGCACATACGACACAGTGGGCGGCTATGACGGAATCGGCAGTCAGGTTTATTACGGCAAAAAGCAGGACGGCAGCAGCTTTCTTAGAGGCGACATCCCATATCCCGAGACGGGCAATCCCATAAACAGCAGCGATCTGGCTACGTACTGGAACGACAATCTCAGCGTCACCACAGACTCCGTAACGGGCAAACAAACTTTAAGAATTAACCTGGGCACGGTCGGCTATTCCTCGCTTAGAATTATATACTTTGTGGAAGTGACCTCCGCGGCGGATTTGACCAAGCCTATAACAAACAACGCCAAACTGAGTACGCCGGGAAGCGGCGAAACAAGCGTCACAGTATCGCTTGATTACAGCGTCAGCCAGGGCGCGGTCGTCTCCGAAAAATTCATCATGAACGACAGCGAACTGACGGGCGGCGGCTATTATATCCAGGACCAGCTTATCGATACGTACGCGGGAAGAACGAACGTGCCGGGAAATCTGCAGAGTTCGCCCTATTCGGACGGCGATATAAATTACGCCAACTATGCCCGCCCGACCCCGGACGGAAGCGCCGTCTATGCGGACTATCTCGTAAGGGTTATCTGCGACGGCGACTATACAAGCATCAACGACGCCATAGACTATCTTGACCCAAATACAATCGGCGTAACGGACATAGAATACGGCACGGCCGCGCAGATCGGCGGACTGTACCAGTATACGCCCCTGGCGGATCAGTCGCTGTCAAAAATCAAGGCCGAATACGACAGCGTTAACCAGCGGTTGAAGATATACAGCGACACAAGCATAACCACAAACGACGGCATTAAACATGGCGATATTTTCTATGTAAAATACAGGATGCTCGTCAGCTCTCCCGGCAGCGGAAAGCCAATTGTCAATACTTTTTATTCAAAAGAATTCAAATCCTATACGCCCGTTAAAGTCAATATAGAGAAATACGACGGCACTACCGGGGAACCTGTCCCCGGCGTTCAGTTCAGCCTGCAGGCTTCCAAAGGCGCCTCTAATATGGAGGACGTCTACGGCTATTTTAGTCCCGCCAACCCAACGCCCATAAACCTGAGTTCGGCAAATCTGGTAACGGATTCCGACGGCAAATTGAGCTTTTATATAATTCCCAATTTCTGGCTGGATGAACTTAACAACCCCGTCTCCTCAATCAAATACTATATGCAGGAGATTTCCGCTCCCCCTGATTATTCAGTCTATGACGACAGCAACCGCAGGCTCACATGGAGTTTTGAGCTTCTCTTCAACGATGCTGAGAACGAAATAACGGCTTCCGGCGCTCAGCCCAACGAAACGCTTCCCGCAAACTCCGCCTTGATAGCAAACGGCAGCGGGCGCAACAACACTTATTGGAACGGGACTTCTATTGTGAATGCGGCCAACCGCCCCGGAGGTTCCGGGACAATCACAGCGGCTTTATTCAACAAAAATAACGGCAGTTCTTCCAGCTCCAGCGAGCAAAGCTCCTCCAGCGAGCAAAGTTCCTCCAGTGAGCAAAGCTCCTCCAGTACTCCCAATAGTTCACAGCCGCCTGCTGAGAGTTCTTCACAGCAAAGCAGTAGTACAGACGCTCCTAGTGTGCTGGGGGTGATAAGCATACCTGAATATGTCGTTCCCTCACCCTCCGATCCCCCACTTTATGATCCTTCACTCTATGATCCTCCATCCTCCGATCCCCCGCAAAACAATAACTCATGGGTCTCATGGGATCCTCCGGCTTCTTCTTATCTCAACTACGGAACTACCGTTTCTTCAGGCGCACATCCTAATCCTGATACGGGCTTTATTGGAAACATAGACGCAAGCGGCTTACTGATGACGGCTATTGTTCTGTCCTGCACCGTCATAATGGTGATGCTTAACGCTCCGAGACTTTTCAAAACGCGCGGCGGGAAAAATAAGAAAAAGTAAATATTTTATTTAAAAAATGCCGGCCATTCCCGCTTTTTGGGGCAGGATGGCCGGCATTTGCGTGATTCAAAAATTTATATTATTATTTTAAAAATACGGCGCGGATTTTATCCATCACTTCGCCCGAAACTCCGCAGGATTTGAGATATTCTATTGCGCCGCCATATTTCCCGTCTATAATATCAAAAGAAGCCAAAAGGTTTTCCACATCGGAACCCATGTTTTCCCAGCTTGAAAAAATATATGTTTCGCTCACCTGGTAATCCGCTAATATATCCAGACGGTCAACCCCGGCGATAGAAAGCAGCGCCATGGCGGTAATGCCCGTCCTGTCCTTACCCATCGCGCAGTGAAAGAGAACAGCTCCCCTGTCAATATTTTCCGCAATGCAGTCGATAACCTGCCGGATCTTTTCCCCGCCGTCCAGAATTATCGCCCGGTAAAAAGGCGTAAGACCTTGCTGCTCCTGCAATTCGTATGTGAAGTTTTCGGGGCTAAAATCCGCCATCAAATTAATATGAAAAGTTTTGATTTCTTTTTCGTCCGGATTGTCGAAAACATCGGGCTTGTAAAGAATTTCGCTTTCATCGCGCAGGTCTATAACCGTTTTTATTCCCAGGCTGCGGATTCTTTGCGCGTCGCTTTTGTTTACCCGGTCAAGCCAGCCGCAGCGGTAAAAAACGCCGTGGCGCGTCACTTTTTCCCCGGCGGCATAGCCGCCAAGACTTCTGAAATTAAATACGCTGTCCATCGGGATTCTTCGGAGTTCAAGATCTCTGTTCAATGTTTTTATAACCTGCCTTTTCTTATTTTTTATATCATAGCACATTTTTGGCTCTCTGTGTAGTGGAAGGCTTTGCTAATAAACCGTAAAATTCTTTATTTGACCGGAAGCTGATTGTATTCCCGGGCTGTTTGTGTTATGCTATAAAAAAACAGTGTTGTAGCAGAAAAGAGGATGAAATCATGAAAAAGGCTTTAATTATAATACTTGCGCTGGCTGTTTTGTTAACGGTTTTTTCGGGCTGTGTGGAACTTGCTTATAAAATTGCGGATAAAGTCAAAGAAACCGAACCGGAAGAAAGTTCACAACCCATTTTCATAATGGACGGTAAAGCGATTTTTGAAAAAGACCGTTTTATCGAAGCCTATAATATCGCCGCCGCAGAACTTGGCGCACACCTGATAGATAAAGATAAGTTTGAGCCTGATAAAGACGGCAGTTATATCTACGAGAGTGGAGATAACATACTAATGTTTGGTTCGGCGGCAATATGGCATATTAACTATGGAGACAATCCGGCAGAGAGTTCGCTTGATTATGCCGCAATAGTTTCCGCTGTCACGGGTTTAAGTCCCCAGGAATCAAAAAAAGCCATTATAGAACTTATTGCCCAAAAAACAGAACCGGCGAATGAAATGTACGATCAACCATATGTCAGCAAGATACAAATTGGGGAATTGTACTTTGTTTTTGAGTTTGATTCTACAATCTCAATAGCTCAATTTACAGTAATCCAAGAAAATAAGGCTTGGTTATATGAGTAAATAAAGAGAGAAAGAGGTAGAAAAAAATGGGAAAAGCTCTAATCATCGGCGCCGGGGGCGTGGCCGGCGTCGCAGTCCACAAATGCTGCCAGAACAGCGAAGTCTTTGAGGAAATCATGATTGCCAGCCGCACAAAATCCAGGTGCGACGCTCTCAAGGCAAAGCTTGACGGCGGCAAAACCAAAATTTATACCGCGCAGGTGAACGCGGACAATGTTGACGAACTTGCCGCTCTGATTGAAAAATTCAAGCCGGACGTGGTTTTAAATCTCGCCCTGCCTTATCAGGATTTGACTGTTATGGACGCCTGCCTCGCCACAAAGACAAACTATGTGGACACGGCTAACTATGAACCGCCGGACACGGCTAAATTCGAGTACAAGTGGCAGTGGGCCTACCGCGAACGCTTCAAAAAGGCGGGAATAACCGCCCTGCTGGGCAGCGGATTCGACCCCGGCGTGACGGGCGTTTTCTCCGCCTATGCGCAAAAGCGTCACTTTGACGAGATAAACTATATAGATATTCTTGACTGCAACGCGGGCGATCACGGCTATCCTTTCGCGACGAATTTTAACCCGGAAATAAATATCCGCGAAGTGAGCGCTAAAGGCAGCTACTGGGAGGACGGGCGCTGGATTGAGACAGAACCCATGGAAATCAAACGCGTATACAACTTCCCGGAAATTGGCGAAAAAGATATGTACCTGCTTCACCATGAAGAACTGGAGTCGCTTGCTCTGAATATCAACGGGATTAAACGCATCCGCTTTTTCATGACTTTCGGACAGAGTTATCTGACGCACCTGAAATGTCTCGAAAACGTGGGCATGACCTCTATTGAGCCTATAGAGTATCAGGGAATGCGGATTGTGCCTTTGCAGTTTTTGAAAGCCGTTCTGCCCGACCCGGCAAGCCTTGGCCCGCGCACAAAGGGCAAAACCAATATCGGCTGCATTTTCCGGGGCAAAAAAGACGGCGCGGATAAATTATACTATCTGTATAATGTCTGCGACCATGAGGAATGTTACCGCGAAGTCGGTTCGCAGGCCATTTCTTACACGACAGGCGTTCCGGCTATGATTGGCGCTATGCTGGTTATGAACGGCGTCTGGCAAAAACCTGGCGTTTATAATATAGAAGAGTTTGACCCGGATCCATTTATGGACGCGTTGAACAGATGGGGCCTGCCCTGGCGGGAGAGCTTTAACCCGGAGCTGGTCGACTGATGAAAGCGGAGGATTTAAAAACGCCGTTTTATCTGGTTGACGAAAGTTTGCTGCTCAAAAACCTGGAAATTTTAAAAAGCGTTGCGGATACGGCGGGCTGCAAAATTCTGCTGGCGCAAAAGGCTTTTTCTATGCATTATTTCTACCCTTTGATAGGCAAGTATTTATCTGGCACAGCCGCAAGCGGGCTTTTTGAGGCGCGGCTGGGGCGCGAAGCTATGGGAAAAGAAAATCACATTTTTTCTCCGGCCTATACAGAAACGGATTTTGGGGAAATTCTGGACGTCTGCGACCATATTATATTTAACTCGTTCCCGCAATGGGAAAAGTTCCGTGAACGCGCCCTGCGCTCCGGTAAAAGCTTTGGAATGCGCGTAAACCCGGAATTTTCCACGCAGGCGCGCGCCGTTTACGACCCCTGCGCGCCTTATTCGCGTCTGGGGGTGACGCTTGAAAATTTCCGCGAGGATTTGCTGGACGGTCTGGACGGCCTGCATTTTCACACACTATGCGAACAGGATTCCGATGCGCTGGAGACAACTCTTGAAGCCGTCGAAGAAAAATTCGGCGCGTATTTAAAGCGTATGAAATGGATAAATTTCGGCGGCGGGCACCATATCACGCGGGAAGGCTATGATATTCCCCGTTTGATCAAATGCGTCTCGCGCTTCCGGGAAAAATACGGGCTGGAGGTCTACTTGGAGCCGGGCGAAGCCGTCGCGCTGAATGCTGGCTGGCTGTTCGCTTCTGTGATTGACGTTTTCAAAAACGGCAAAAATATCGCGGTTCTGGACGTCTCTGCCGCCTGCCACATGCCGGATGTGCTTGAAATGCCATACAGACCGCCATTGCTGGGTTCCGGCGAAGCGGACGAAAAGGAATTCGGCTATATTCTCGGCGGACCCAGCTGCCTTGCCGGGGACGTGATTGGGGAATATTCTTTCGACAGGCCGCTGAAACCCGGCGACAGGCTTGTTTTGGGCGACATGGCAATTTACTCCATGGTAAAAAGTAACACTTTTAATGGGATTCCACTGCCCGCGATCGCTGCGGGGAAAATCGGCGGAAATATAAAAATTGTGCGAAAATTCGGCTATGACGATTTCCGGGACAGGCTTTCGTGAAAGGCGTTGGAATTCTGCGTGCGCCAACCACCCCGGCCTTTGGCCACCCCTCCACAGGAGGGGAATTGTCGCTTGGCGCGCTATGCAGGACTTGTACCCCATGCCCGGAATTACAGCTCGAACCTGCCGCCCGCGCATACGCAAAATGCCCGCAAATCTGCATGCGCAATAATTCCAGGCATGGGGTACAGACTATAATCAATGGGACGAGCGACAATTCCCCTCCTGTGGAGGGGTGGCCAAAGGCCGGGGTGGTTGGCGCACGCAGAGTTTCAAAACAAGAACGGGAAATCAAATGACAAGGATTATACTTTTTTCGGATTCACATGGCGACTTACGTGTTTTGCAAAAAATAGTCAAAAAGCACCTGCGCGAGGCGGCGGCTTTTCTTTTTCTGGGAGACGGGGAGAGAGAATTCGACTTTATCAAAAGCGAATATCCAAACAAGCGCTTTTTTGCCGTCAGGGGCAACAACGATATTATGTCTAAAAAAGACGACTTCATGACGGTAGACATTGCGGGCATAAAAATATTTATGACCCATGGTCACAGATACCCCTATCGTTTGGGCGAAGATTTTCTCCGCACAAGCGCGGGAAATTATGGGGCAAAGGTTGCCGCGTGCGGGCACACTCATTTCCCGGGAGTCTCTTATGAAGCCGGAATATATGTGATAAATCCCGGAAGCGTTTCCCTTCCCCGGGCAGGTTCGCCCAGAAGCTACGGCATTCTGGACATAAGCGGGGCGGGGATAGTCCCGTTTATTGCAAAAGCGGAGGTCTGGCCAGATGATGGCTGATGGACGTTTTAATTTTTTTGCGGAAGGCTATGGAAAAGATGTGCTTTTTTTTGAAAGTCTTCTTTCGACCAATGACTATTGCAAAAACGAAGCTTCTCTTCCGGGAGAGCTTGTCGTTATAGCCAAAAGCCAGTCTGCCGGGAAAGGGCGGCTTTCCCGGGTATGGAAGGATTTGCCGGGCGCTTCTCTCTCTATGTCTCTCCTGATTAAACCTGCCAATATTATTAATATGCGTCAGCTCCCGTTTGTGTGCGGGCTTTCGCTGCGAGCGGCGCTGTCTGATTTTGCCGGAATTTCTGTGGGGCTAAAGTGGGTCAACGACGTTGTGTATGGCGGCGGAAAATTGGCGGGGATTCTCTGCGAAAGCCGGATTTCCGGCGGGGAAGCCGCCGCGATTTGCGGATTTGGGCTTAATTTAAACCAAGATCAGGAATATTTTGACAAAAACGGTCTTAAGTTTGCTTCTTCGCTGAAATTGCTGACCGGCAGGAATTTTGATATACTGGAAACCGCAAAAGCGATTCTTGAGAAATTTAATATATATTATAATATATATCAGAGATCCGGCTTTGCGCCGCTTTGCGGGGAATACAACCGGCACTGCGTCAACATAGGCCGGGAAGCCGTTTTTCAAAAAGACGGAAAAGAAACGCGCGGCACGGCTCTTCTTGTTCTGGAAAACGGGAATCTGCTTGTCCGGGCCGGCGGCGGGGACATTGCGCTTGAGTCCGGCGAAGTTTCCGTCAGGGGCGCGGGGACGTATTACTAATAATAATTTATGCCGACAAAACAACGTCGCTTTTTAGCGAATTTTATTAATATATATATATCAAAAAGACGCCGTTCAACAGTAAAATTTTTTGAAAGAAACGGTTTTTTTTCTGCTGTGACTTGTGATATAATTATTTTAATATTAGCGCTGACATTTTCTCTTATTGTAAGGAAGGAACGCCGGGGCTGTGCCAGCGAAATCTTTTGCGGCGTTACGGGTGGTAAAATTGGATAAAAGCGCAAAGGCCGAAATTTCAAAAACATACCGGGACAGTCTGCGCTCCGACCTGGACAGGCTTTCCAAAGCGGAATTAATAGCGCTGGTTCTGGATCTGAGCTATAATTTTGAGGAAGTTCATAACCGTCTTATTTTGAAATTTGTTAAAGGCTCCGATGAGATAGACTTTTGCCGATACGTTTTGGAAAACTATATCGAGCAGTATAACAGCGAATACGGCATGAGCAAGGAGCATATCGCCGGTTTTTCAAAATGCGGCGAGCAGATCCTTGACAAAGCGCAGCAGAAACTGGCCTTCAGGGATTATTACAGCGGCGCGGCGCTTAGCATTATTGTGCTTTCAGCCTCTATTTCGATGCTTTCTAAAAACGACGACGGCGCGCTTGATTACCTGATTGACACCTGCATAAAACTTATCGGGGACTGCTGCCGGCGTTCGGCCGAAGGTATAGGCAGCGAGGACGAGCGCCGCCGGATTTTCCATCTTATCTGCCGGGAAGCGTCCAGCGGTTATTACGATTTCTGGTTTGACTGGCGGGCGGAGCTTTTGTCGAACTGCGTCTGTCTTTGCAAAGACAAGCCTTTGTGCGACCTTTATATCCGCGTGATAAACCAGCTTGTGGACGACCTGCCAAAAACGCATATGTCAAAGCTTCTGGTCGAAAAGCGGCTTAAACTGCTTGCCTGCGAAGCGCTGGAGAAGTATGCCCAGGAAGAGGAGCTTTTGAGCTTTCTTGAGAAAAACGCCGAATACGGGGTTTTCCGGGCAAACCTGCTGCAAAGGCTTTTCCTGCGCCGGGATTATTCCCGCATTGTACGGCTCTGCGCAAGCTTTGAGAAAAACAGGATTTCGCGCAGCTCGCCCGACAACAACTCCGACTGGCTGATTTATCTGTTCAGGTCGTGCAAGGCGCTGGGGGATACTGCAGGGGAAAAAAAAGCCGCCGAAGATATAGTCCTGGGGGGAAACTTCTCGTTTTATAAAGAGCTGAAAAGCATATGCCGGGCGGACGAATGGGAAGAAGAGCAGACGCTTCTGCTGGAAATGCTCCGCACCGGCGACCCGGTGCAGCCGGTATACGCCGAAATTTTGCTGACCGAAAACAGGTTGTCCGACCTGCTGAACTATATGAAAGAAAGCGGGAATTTCAGGATTATCTCATACAGTCTGGCTCGTAAATATAAAGCTCTGACTGAAGACGTGATGAAAAGTTATCTGCGCTTTCTGACTGAAAGCGACGACGACGACCAGGCCGGGCTTTTTCGCGATGCGTTCCGGCAATACGCCTATGTATTCAACGAACAGCCCGCGGGGGAATTTCTGGAAAGCCTGAAAGCCGGGCTTAAACCGGGGAGTTTCTGGATAAAGGTTCTTGAGAGCGTGTGAAACAGCATAAGAAATTCAAAGCGAAAGAAGGCGAAGACTATTAAAATAGAACTGCCGGATTACATAAGCTTCGCCCTTAAATCTCTGGAAAAACGCGGGCACAAAGCCTATGTTGTGGGCGGGGCCGTCCGTGACAGCCTTTTGGGAAGGCCGCCGCATGACTGGGATGTCGCAACATCCGCCTTTCCCGCGGAAACGAAAGCCTGCTTTGCCGGCTTCAAAATCCGCGAAAGCGGACTGAAACATGGCACAATCACGGTTGTGATAGACGGGCGGGACGTTGAAATTACCACTTTCCGCGTGGACGGAGAATACAAAGACGCGCGCAGGCCGGAAAGCGTCGCTTTTGTGTCTGATATAAGGCAGGACCTTGCTCGCCGGGATTTTACAATCAATGCCCTCGCTTATAATAAAAGTGAGGGTTTGCTGGACTTTTTCGGGGGCGAAGAAGACCTGAAAAGCCGCCGGGTTGCCTGCGTTGGGGACGCGGACAAACGCTTTCGCGAAGACGCTTTGCGGATTGTCCGCCTTTTCCGCTTTGCGGCGGAGCTTGGTCTTGACGTGGACGGCGAGGCTCTTGCCGCCGCCGGGAAAAACGCTAAGCTCCTGAACCTGATCGCAAAAGAAAGAATCAGCGCCGAACTCAGCCGCATTCTTCTTTCGGAAAAACCTGTGCCCGCTTTGGAGCTTATGACAAAAAGCGGGATTTTTGATTATATAATCCCGGAATTCCGGGCAACCGTAGGCTTTGAGCAGCACAACCCCTATCATGACAAAACAGTCGACAGGCATATATTCGCCGCGCTGGAAGAATCGCCGCCGGACTTGACTGTGCGGCTTGCCCTGCTTTTGCACGATATAGCAAAGCCCCGGAAATTTTTCTGGGGCGAAGACAAGCGGGGACACTTCCACGGTCACGCCGACGAGGGCGCGTTGATGGCCGGAAAAATCCTCAGGCGGCTGAAATACGGCAGCGGAATTGCCGGGGAAGTCTGCGCGCTTATCAAGTATCACGACGGCGAAGTGGACAGTCTGCGGCAAATCAAACGTATGCTAAACGTCCTGGGAGAAAACCTGATGCGGAAACTCTTTGAAGTCAAACGCTGCGACCGCTTCGCGCATGCGCCCTCCTACGCCGCGCGAAGTCTGCCGGAGCTTGAGCTTCGCCGGCTTGAGTTCGAGAAAATCATTGCGGCAAAGCAGTGCTTTTCCCTCAGGGATCTTGCCGTGAACGGCGGCGATATGATAGCTTTGGGACTGCGGGGATCTGAAATCGGAAAAACGCTGAACTATCTGCTGGAGCTTGTGCGGGAGGACGAAAGCCTGAACCGCCGGGAGACGCTTATAAGCTTTGCAAAACAGGCGGACGCGCGGAATCCCGGCTCTCCAGAAGCGCCTTTGCCTTGAGCAGCCCGATCTGCGTCTTTGCGTCTTTTATCTCCCCGGACAGCACAAGCCCGGCGGCCTTCTCCAGAGGGATTCTCTCAGTCTCAAGATATTCGCCTGCGTCGAAACGCTGGCCGACATAGGTCAGCCCTCTTGCAAGATAAATATAAATCCGCTCGGAATCATATGCGGGAGTGGGAAAAATAACGCCTAAATCAATAAATTCCTCCGCCTGATAGCCGGTTTCTTCCGTCAGCTCCCGCTTGCCGCACTCCAGAGGCGCTTCGCCCCTTTCCAGCTTTCCGGCGGGGATCTCCAGCACAACTTCGCTCACGCCGTATCTATACTGGCGAATCATGAAAACATTATTTTCAGCGTCCAGCGCGACAATTCCAACGCCGCCGCTGTGAGCGATATATTCTCTGCTGCCGTCCCTGCCGTAGCAGTCTTTTATTTTATCGACGCAGAGCGTCACAACGCGGCCTTCAAATATGACGTCCCGGCTGACTGTCTCTTCGTACATTCTTATATTAGCCACGTATATTAATCACGGCTTTCTGTTTTATTTTTTTATTTTTATAATTTTATGGGGCGGACGGCCATTCGCCCCTGCGCTTCGCATTTTGTAATTGCGCCTACAGTCTGGCCGCTGTGTCCAGCGCGACAAGCATCATGTCCGTGAAAGCCCGCTCGCGTTCTTCCGCGCTGGTGGCCTTTCCGGGCACATCAGAAATAGTCAGAATAGCCAGCGCTTTTTTGCCCAGCCTTGCCGCGTTCATGTATAGGGCCGCCGCCTCCATTTCGACCGCCAAAATCCCCAGCTTCTGCCAATTGGCGCTTTTCTCCGCGTTGTCGCCGTAAAAAACGTCGCTGGATAAAATATTTCCCACTTTGTATTTTAAATTTCTCTTTTCCGCGCAGGAAACGGCTGTGCGCAAAAGCTCGAAATCCGCAATCGGCGAAAAAGTCCCCGGAAGATTATACTGGTTCTGGAAATTTGAATTTGTGCTTGCACCCATGCCGAAAACCAAATCCCGCACTTTCATCTCCGGGCTGATTCCGCCCGCCGTGCCTGCGCGTATTATATTTTCCACACCGTAAAAAGCGAAAAGCTCATATGAATATATCCCTATGGAAGGCATTCCCATCCCGGAACCCTGAACAGAGACCTCCCGCCCTTCGTATTTGCCGGTGAAGCCAAGCATTCCTCGGATTGAGTTGTACTGCCGGGTATCGGTCAGAAATGTGTCGGCAATAAATTTTGCGCGCAGAGGGTCGCCGGGCATGAGAACCGTCTTTGCAATTTCGTCTTTCGATTTTGCGCCTATGTGCGGCGTTGGAAGTGACATGGTTTTTTTCCTCCTGAAAATTATAAAAAATTTTTTATAGAACTGTGCGAATGCGAACCACCCCGCCCTTTGGGCACCCCTCCACAGGAGGGGAATTATCATTTGGTGCGCTGTGCGAAACTTGTACCCCATGCAACTATTAGACTTTGCGCTATGTCGAAAATCCATAGAGAACAAAATTCTCCGCATGGGGTACGGGCTCTGCACAGCATTCCCAGTTATAATTCCCCTCCTGTGG
>JAITEB010000020.1 GCA_031282245.1 Oscillospiraceae bacterium
CTTTATTGGAAACTAAAAAAGATTTTACCTCTGTTTCATTCCGGTGAATGGCATTGGCAAAATTCCCCGACCAATTTTCAACATCTTTCGAGCTTTCGCCAAAGGTCGATTCAAACGAAGTTTGCACAACCTGCGCCTGCTGCGCGGCCTCCGCAGCCTGCCCGGCAAAGTCCTTGAAGCCCGCGACCGCCAAAGCCGCCAGAACTCCGATGACTTTCTTGAACGTCTCGGCCAGGGAACTTCCGGCTTTTTCGCCGTTTTTACCCATATCTCCGATTTCTTTTTCACTTTTTTTTGGCAGAATCCCCAACTTTTTTCGTGCCGTCCGCCGCGTCCTTCATTGCGCTGGAAAATTTTCCCTTGATGGTCTGTATCGGATGCAGGAAATCATTGCCAATGCCTTTGATTTTCTCCGCGCCTTTTTTGCCAAAATCTGTAATGTCTCTTCCGGCTTTTTTAATCGACGAGCCGATTCCAGTAGCTATTGACTTGCCAAATTTATCCCTGGATGCCTGAGAAGCGGCGAAAGCTTTGGAAAATGCTGACTTAACGCCGCCAGCCTTGCTGATTATACTCTAGACATCTCTGCCAAGTTTTGCCTTATTGATGGCCTGCTCCGACTTTTTGCGGATTGTGTCGAAGGCGGCGCCCAATTCGCCCGCCTTTGAGATTTGGCATCACCGGAAGTATTTTCCATCTTGATAAATTCAGAGGTCAGCAGGTTAGATTTTGATTTTTTCCTATATTTATACAAAATATAAACCAATTAAATACATCTAACCAGCTATATTTTTAAGTACTTCAACTCTAGCGCCAATTACTCCTGAAATTACCTGCATGATGTTTTTTCCAGCTATGCCCGTAACAGACAAATTTTTGAATGCTCTTTTAGCTTTATAATACAAATCATCCATATTTTTAATGGAATCGCTCGCGTCAACAATGATTTTTTAGGTTGTGTTTCTGTCCGCCACGGCCTCACCTCGCCTTCAAAAATGGACAGACCGGCGCTTGAGTTTTCCATTCAGATTCCCAGAGCCTGCCAGCTTCCACAAATTCGTAGTACTGCCCCTTTGCCTTTTCTGACAGGTATTTTTACGTCTTTATTTGCTTCGCCCGCAGGTTTAGAATCCGTTGCTTCCGGGGATTTGGAATGCGTGATTTTGAAGGTTCTCACCATAATCTCAAGGCCTCCTTAAACCGGGTTGACGCCGCTGTCTCCCAGAACGACGGCAAGACCGCCGATCATGGCGCTCGCCTCGGCCATGAACTCCACATAGCGTTTGCAGCCCAGCAGGTCAATCCCGACGTTGACTGTGCCGTCGACAATTACGACCGCGTTTGCGTAGACGCTGAGGATTTTTGCCTTTATACTGGTCGTTATTGGCTGCCCTATGCCCTCATTGGCGCAAGCGGAAAGGGTATTTGTTCAGAGAACGCAGTTGCGCTGGAATTTATGCGCTGGCCATCAATTGCGTCTCTTCAGCAACGGCGAACTGCCCAAAAGGCAGTCCTATGAACCTCGTCCGCACTCTCTCCAGCCTCCGTGCGATGGACATAGCTTCGCCACGGAGACGTATCGACGGTTCGATACGCCGAGTCGAGCAATGCTCCCGCGCCATCCACATCGTGAAGTGCACGCCGACAAAAGCGGCGCATTTGTCCCGTTTCCGCATGACGCCTTAGCGGAATCCGGCGGCGGGCCAGGTTCACGGCGCGTTTGATAGTGATACTTTTGGGTGTCTGATGCAATTACAGCAAGAAATTAGAGTCAATAATAGATTTTTGCTTTTTCTTGTTCACTTTTACTGATTTTTGTGCTATAATCCTGTTGATTTGCTAAAGCGCGGGCCAGGGAGATTGATTCATGAAAAATTTGGGAATTTATATTCATATACCTTTTTGCCGTTCAAGGTGCGTTTATTGTAATTTTTATTCCAGCGTTCCTGGCAGCGATGAAATCCTTTTTGCGTACTGCGCCGCCCTTTTGAGCAGGCTGAAAAAATACTCGCAGCGCTTTTCCGGCCATATAGTTGACAGCGTATATTTCGGCGGGGGAACGCCGACTGTCCTCGGTGCGGAAAGGCTTTCGCAGATTCTGGAGGAAACGCGCAAAAATTTCAGAGTCTCAAAAGAAGCGGAACTCAGCCTTGAGGCCAACCCGAACAGCGTTGATTTGAAATCGCTGGATCTGCTAAAAAGAGCTGGCTTCAACCGTATTTCTTTTGGTGCGCAGAGCGCCGTGCGGAAAGAACTTGCCGCTTTGGGAAGAACCCACGGCGCGGAGGAAGCCGCCCGCGCCGTCGGCGCCGCAAGGAAAGCTGGGTTTGAAAACATATCGGCCGACATGATGCTGGGCATTCCATTTCAGACTGGGGAAAGCCTTGCCGATTCCCTGCGGTTTTTCGCCGGTCTTGGAGTGGAGCATATTTCGGCCTATATGCTCAAGCTGGAAAAAGGCACGCGCCTTTATGAAAAGCGCCGCTCTTTCCCTTTCGCAGACGATGACGGCCAGGCGGATTTTTATCTGCAAACCGTCGCATATCTCGAAAAAGCGGGCTATAAGCAGTATGAAATTTCTAATTTCACCAGGCCGGGCTTTGAAAGCCGCCATAATTTAAAATACTGGAACTGCGACGAATATCTGGGTTTGGGCGCGTCCGCGCATTCTTTTTTCGGCGGCGGGCGTTTTTTTTATCCGGACAGCCTTGATGGTTTTATCAAAAGTCCTGCGATAGAATTCGGGGGCAACGGAGGCTCTCTGGAAGAATATGTAATGCTGCGGCTGCGGCTTGCTTCCGGGCTGGATTTTGAAAAGGCCGGGGCCTTCGGGCTTACTCAAGTGCAAAAAAGCACTATTATAAAAATCGCGGGAGAACTTGAAAAATACGGCCTTTGCCGTCGTGACGGCAAAGGCGTTGCGCTGACTGTCAACGGTTTTTTGCTTTCCAATTACTGTACCGGGAAAATTCTAGAAGCGCTTTAAATTCCGCCTGGCGCCGCGCCGAAAAGTTTTATATCAAGCTTTGTGCGCTCCAGCGCGTAAACAAGGGGAAGCCCCAGGGCAAAGCAGGCTATACTTTCGCCCAAAGCGACGCTCCCCGCGTTGAATAAAAACACAGGCAAAGTGAAAGCCCCAAAAGAAGTGAGCATGGCTCCAATTATAAGGCCGTTGAAAATGACGGGCATCAGCGCCGACAAAACCGGCAGCTTGAAAAAGCGCGCGTTTCTCAGTGCGCAGCTCATAATTGCGGCCAAAAGCGTCGCAATGGGGCCGACTATTACGTCAAGCGCCGTCGTAAGCCCGAGAAGCATCCCCGTAAAGTTGGAGACAAGGCAGCCCGCGCCGACCGCCGCGACTGACCAGGGCGAAAACACGGCCAGAAGCGTCAGGGCCTCGGAAAAGCGGATTTGAATCGCTCCATAGCTCAGAGGGGCGAAAGCGACTGTGCACACGGCGTAAGCCGCCGCCAAAAGAGCGCAAGATACCAGGGTTCTGGTGTTTCTGTTCATGTATTAAATTTTCTCCTTTAGTAGGGCGGCGGGCGCGCCGCTCCCCATAGTATAGTTTTAGGTCTGGATGTTCCGACAGACCGCGGTTTTTGGCCGCAAGATAATTTTAATACAGGTTTTTAAAATAATTTATTAACAGGGTAAAAATAAAAAAGAGAAGCGCCATAAAACGACCTTCTCGTTTTTTTATTTGCAAAAGCTTCAGGATCTCTCAACTTTGCCGGAACGCAGACAGCGTGTGCATACATGAATGTGGCAGGGAGTGCCTTTCACAATTGCTTTTACTCTTCTGACATTGGGTTTCCAAGCTCTGTTCGTCCTTCTGTGCGAATGTGAGACTTTGATGCCGAAGGTGACGCCTTTGCCGCAGATGTCGCATTTAGCCATGATTTCCGCACCTCCTAACCTTTCTTTAATATCGCCGCTTTTTTGTCCGGGCAAAAAACCAGCGATAAATATTTTATCAGATTTTAAAGCCGAGTGCAAGAACTTTTTTATAAATTTTGCAGAAATATAGAAGCGGACTGGTTGAAAAATTCTGTAATAAGACACGGCGTTGAGGCATACAAATATTAAAGGGAATTGTCCCTCTTATAACTGGAGGTGTGAATAATGCGCAAGTTTTACAAAATCATGGCTGTAACGCTGCTTCTCGCGCTGACGCCAATCCCCGGTTCCCTCCTTTTTGCCGGGGATGCCCCCGAAACCGCCGCCGGGTTTGGGGGCGAAGCTCTCGAAATAAGCAGCCCTGGCGAAATCCCGGCCAGGGCTTCGCTCCTGATGGAAGCCAATGGCGGGAAAATCCTCTACGAGTCTAATTCACATGAGAAAATGCCGCCCGCTTCTATCACTAAAATCATGACTATGCTTCTCGCCATGGAAGCGCTTGACGCCGGTAAAATTAGCCTTGACGATATGGCGACTTGCTCCGAACACGCCAATTCTATCGGCGGAAAGCAGATCTGGCTGGAGGTTGGAGAACAAATGTCCGTTCGCGACTTGCTCAAGGCCGTCAGCATAGCTTCCGCAAACGACGCTTCGGTCATGCTGGGCGAATATATCGCGGGCAGCGAAGCGGCTTTTGTGGACATGATGAACAAACGCGCCGCCGAGCTGGGCATGAAGGACAGCGCTTTCACAAACGCTTCCGGGCTGGACGACGACGGGCAGTTCAGCTCCGCCTGCGACATTGCCATCATGTCCCGGGAATTGCTCAGGCATCCGCTTATAAAAGATTATTCGACAATCTGGATGGACACCCTGCGCGGCGGCGAGACTTCTCTTGTGAACACAAACAGGCTTGTGCGCTTTTATGAGGGCGCGACAGGACTTAAAACCGGCACGACCGCCAATGCGGGCAAATGCCTTTCGGCCTCCGCCGAACGCGGCGGGCTTGAGCTTATCGCCGTCGTGCTTGGCTCCAGCACTTCAGACGAGCGCTTTAATTCCGCAAAGCGGCTTCTTGACTACGGCTTCGCTAATTGGGAACTGAGCGAATTTCCCCCTTTGGGCGAGGAGCTTTCTCCCGTTCCCGTTTTGAAAGGCGTCGAGCCGGAAGTGTCTGTCGAACTTTCCGAAAGCGCGCCCATAGTCATTCAAAAAGGCCGCAAAGACGATATAGAACGCAAAGTCGAGCTTGCTGAAAGTCTTGAGGCTCCGGTCGAAAAAGGGCAGGTTATCGGCAAAGTTTCGCTCTGTCTGGATGGCGCGGAAGTAGCCTCGTATCCGCTTAAAGCCGCCAGCGCAATTGCAAAGATGAACTTTTTTAAGGCTTTTGCAAAACTAGTCGCGACAGCTCTGGATTTCTCCTGAAAAATTAAATCAGGCGCGCTGCGTTTCGCATTCGCGCCTGACATCCGCCAAAATAAGTTTGAATATTTTATAAAGATATAATCGCGGCCTTTGACATATCCAAATCTTAGTGATAAAATATATCAGGTATAATTTTAACCGTTGTTTTTTTGTCAAATTAAATTTTGTTAATAAATAAACGATTCGCAAAGTTTAATTTGTAAAATATATAGCCAAATTTAAGGAGAGGTTAAAAATGTACAAGATTCTTACAAAACAAATGCTCAATGACTCCGTGTGCAGGATGGATATCGAAGCCCCAATGGTGGCGCGGAAAGCGCTTGCCGGACAGTTTATTAT
This sequence comes from Oscillospiraceae bacterium, assembly GCA_031282245.1. Lineage (GTDB taxonomy): Bacteria > Bacillota > Clostridia > Oscillospirales > Ruminococcaceae > JAITEB01. Next base: position 5,665 of record JAITEB010000020.1, read on the forward strand.
CTTTCGCGTGGACGATCTTGGCGAAAGGGTCCCCCTCACCGTCGCGGATTATGACCGGGAAAAGGGCACGGTCACTATTATTTTCCAGATAGTCGGCAAGTCCACTTACCGCCTTTCGCAGAAAGAGGCCGGGGAATATATTCTGGACTTCGCGGGACCTTTGGGCAAAGCCTCCAAGCTTGACGATTACAAAAAAGTCCTTGTGGTCGGCGGCGGCGTTGGCTGCGCTATTGCATATCCGCAGGCGAAAGCCCTTCACGGGCTTGGCGCTCAGGTTGACCTGATCGCCGGGTTCAGAAGCAAAGATATAGTAATTCTTGAGGACGAAATGCGCGCGGCGTGCGATAATCTTTATGTCTGCACGGACGACGGGTCCTATGGCATTCCCGGATTTGTAACGACACAGATTCAAAAGCTTCTTGACGAGGGCGGCAAATATGACGTTGTTATTGCGATCGGCCCGGTTATCATGATGAAAGTTATCTGCGACCTTACGGCCAAATACGGCGTTAAAACAGAAGTCAGCTTAAATCCCTTGATGGTGGACGGCACGGGCATGTGCGGCTGCTGCCGCGTGACGGTTGACGGCCAGGTTAAATTTGCCTGCGTTGACGGGCCGGATTTCGACGGCCATAAAGTTGATTTTACCGAGCTGATGAAGCGCAACAACGTTTTCCGCGACATTGAGGCCGAAGACCTTAAACAGGCCCATTCAGGTTCGGCGCCCGCAGCGCGGCCGCCTGCCTCCGAACCCGAAGCGGCTCATGTCTGCAACCTCACCGGGGAAGTCCGTCAGCCCGGCGAAAGGCCAAAGCGCAATATGTCGCTCAGGAAAGTCGTCATGCCGGAGCAGAACCCTGACGTCAGAAACAAGAACTTTGAAGAAGTCTCCTATGGCTATACGCCTGAAATGGCCGTCGAAGAGGCCCGGCGCTGTCTTGGCTGCAAGAATAAGCCCTGCGTAAGCAACTGCCCCGTTCTGATAGATATTCCCGCCTTTATTTTAAAAATCGCGGAGGGCGATTTTGAGGGAGCGTATAAAGTCATATCCGAAGCCAGCAGTCTCCCGGCTGTCTGCGGCCGCGTTTGTCCCCAGGAAACCCAGTGCGAGCAAACGTGCGTCCGCGGCGTTAAGGGCGAACCCGTCGCGATCGGCCGGCTGGAGCGCTTTGCGGCCGACTGGCATATGCGGCAGGGCGCAAGCGAAGTCGAGCTTCCCGAACAAAACGGAATAAAAGTCGCCGTCATCGGGGCCGGCCCTGCGGGCCTTACCTGCGCGGGCGATCTGGCAAAGCGGGGCTATGACGTCACTGTTTTTGAGACGCTCCACACGCCGGGCGGCGTTCTTATGTACGGCATTCCGGAATTCCGTCTGCCCAAGGCGATTGTCCGCAAGGAAATCGAAACGCTGAAAAAATATAACGTCGATATAGAAACCAATATGGTCATCGGGAAAGTTTTAACTGTCGACGAGCTTTTCGCAAAAGGCTATAAGGCCGTGTTTATCGGCTCGGGCGCGGGGCTGCCCAGCTTTATGAAAATCCCCGGAGAGGCGAGCGTCGGCGTTTACTCCGCCAACGAGTATCTCACCCGCGTTAACCTGATGAGCGCCTTTAAAGAAAACTACGACACGCCTGTTCCTAAATCGAAGTCCGTCGCGGTCGTCGGGGGCGGCAACGTCGCAATGGATGCGGCGCGCTGCGCAAAGCGTCTCGGCGCCGAGCACGTCTATATCGTCTACAGGCGCTCGGAGGAAGAAATTCCCGCCCGCCGCGAGGAAATCCATCACGCCAAAGAAGAGGGCATAGAGTTCCTTCTGCTCAACAATCCGACCGAGATTCTGGCAGACGACAAAGGCCATGTCAACGGCATGAAGTGCGTCAGAATGGAACTGGGCGAGCCTGACGACTCCGGCCGCCGCCGCCCGAAAGCTGTCCCCGGCAGCGAGTTTTTGCTGGACGTCGACACAGTTATTATCGCAATCGGCACTTCGCCAAACCCGCTTATCGGCTCGACCACCACGAACCTTGAGCGCAACAAGTGGGGCTGCATTGTGGCCGACGACAACATGAAAACCACAAAAGAGGCAGTCTGGGCGGGCGGCGACGCCGTAACAGGCGCGGCGACCGTTATACTGGCCATGGGCGCGGGCAAGACCGCCGCGAAAGCTATGCATGAATATTTGACCGCGAAAGCGTAAAGTTTTTTAAAAAGGGGAGCCTGCGGAAGGTTCCCCTTTTCCTGTTTGTCACAAAGCTTCATGAGAAAGGCGCACAAGCGCCTCTATTTTTTCTTCCAGCCCCTCGCGGTCAAAATCCCCGCCCCCACGCTTTGAAATATACAGCAGGTATTCAATATTGCCTTCCGGCCCCTTGATTGGCGAAAAATCCAGACCGACCAGCGCAAAGCCCAGCCCCACAGCAAAAAGGCAGATTTTCCGCACAACTTCCGCATGAATTTCTGGCTCCCGGACAACACCTTTTTTTCCGACGCGGCCTTTCCCGGCTTCAAACTGCGGCTTTATCAGGCAGACAAGCCCGCCGCCGTCTTTCAAAAGCCGGTAGGCTACAGGTAAAACCAGCTCCAGCGAAATAAAAGAAACGTCAATGCTGATAAAATCCAGCGGCTCTATTTTTTTCTCGTCGATATATCTGATATTGCTGCGCTCCATGTTGACCACGCGCGCATCGCCGCGGAGTTTCCACGCAAGCTGGCCATAGCCCACGTCGACGCAGTAAACCTTCGCCGCGCCGTTCTGTAGCATACAATCGGTGAAACCGCCGGTGGACGCGCCAATATCGGCGCAAACCGCCCCTTCCAGCGAAATTGCAAAGCTTTCAACGGCTTTTTCAAGTTTAAGGCCGCCGCGGCTGACATATTTCAGGCCTTTGCCGCGGATTTCTATATTGTCGCTTTCGGAAACCTCGACAGAGGCTTTTTCGGCCTTTTCACCATTGAGCGAAACAAGCCCGGTTGTGATCAGCGCCTGGGACTGCTCCCGGCTTGCGGCAAGACCGCGCTTCACCAGCTCCAGATCAAGCCGCGATTTATTTTGCATTGACAGGTACCCCGATATCCTCAAAAATACTGCCCGCGTCCAGCCGGAGCTTTTTCAAAGAGCTTTTCACAGAAGCATGTCCGACCAGCCCGAAGTCTACCGCTATATGCCGGAATTCCCCGGCGTACCCGGCTTCGCTCAGCGCGGCAATAAAATGCTCGCCAATGCCGCCTTTTTTTATTCCTTCTTCGTAAAAATAAATCCTGTCATACTTCAGCGCGATTTTCAGGCAGTCCTCCGGCACGGGGGAAATCCGGCAAAGCTTTAATATATCGTACTGCCCCCGGAAAGCGTTGGCAACCTCCGCAAATTCCCGGCCATAAGTACATACAAGGCTGTTCGCGCCCGCGCTGTAATAATTATAGTCCGTGCTGTAGCCGCCGGTAAAATTTTTTATAAAAGCTCTGTTTGTAATTTTTGCTTCGGCTCCGCGCGGGTACCGCACAGCCGCAATGTATTTACAGCCCAAAACGGCGCGTTCCAGAGCGTCCTCAAGTTCGGCGTAGCTGAAAGGCGAAAAGACAGTTACCCGGGGGATTGCGCTCAAAAAAGCCGCGTCAAACAGGCCTTGATGGGTTTCGCCGTCGTCTCCGACAAGCCCCGCCCGGTCGATGGCCAGCACAACATGCGCCTTGTTCACCGCCGCGTCGTGAATAATCTGGTCATAGGCCCTCTGCAAAAAAGTGGAATATACCGCAAAAACAGGAACAAGCCCGGCTTTTGCAAGCCCGGCTGAAAACGTAACCGCATGTTCTTCGGCAATGCCCACGTCAAAAAAACGCTTCGGAAACCTGTCGTGAAAAAAATTCAGCCCTGTGGCATATTTCATTGCGGCAGTCACGGCGCAGATTTTAGAGTCGCTCTCCGCAAGGCTTGTCAGCTTCTTGCCGAAAGCTGCCGAATAGCTGTCCTCCGAAGGCAACTCGGCGGAGGGGGAATCAGGATCGATTTTTGTCACGCCGTGAAAGGCGCCGGGATTCTGCTCGGCAAAAACAAAGCCCTTGCCCTTAACCGTTGTGACGTGCACAAAAACGGGTCCATTCTTAAAATTCTTTGCGGCCTCGAAAACCTCGCAGCATTTTTTTATGTCATGCCCGTCGACAGGGCCAAAATAGACGAAGCCCAGGTCTTCAAAAAGCGTGCTGTGATATAGCGCTTCTTTCAGGAGCGAAGCGCCGGAGGAAATGCGCTTTATTAATTTCTCCCCCAAAAATGGGATATTCGACAGAAAACTCTTAGTGTAACTCTTGAGCTGCAAATAGCTGCGCTTTGTCCGTGTGGAGGCCAGATAGCGCGCAATCCCGCCCACGTTCTTGGAGATCGACATCTCGTTGTCGTTGAGAGCTATTATTAAATTTTTATAATCCCCGGCGTTATTCAAGCCCTCGTAAACCATGCCGCCAGTGAACGCCCCGTCGCCGATGACGGCAATCACCTTGCCGCCTTCGCCCTTGATGTTCTTCGCGGAAGCAAAGCCGCAGGCCGCCGAGACGGAAGTGCTGCTGTGACCTGTGGCAAATACGTCGTGGCAGCTTTCCGAAGGCTTGGGAAAGCCGGAAATCCCGCCTTCCCTGCGCAGGGTCTGAAATTTCCCGTATCTTCCGGTGAGCAGTTTATGGGTATAAGCCTGGTGGCCTACGTCAAATATAATCTGGTCGCCGGGGGAAGAGAAAACCCTGTGCAGGGCGACGGTCAATTCGACCACGCCCAGATTCGACGCAAGGTGCCCGCCGTTTTTCGACACTGTTGAGATTAAAATTTCCCTTATTTCTTCGCAAAGCGCCTCCAGTTCGTCAAAGCTCATTTTTTTCAGCTTTTCCGGAAAGCCTTTTTCTGATAACAGATTCATATGCTTTATTTTACTCCTGGTTGATTTTTTGGACAGCATACGACCATTTCTGTTACGCCTTTTTACTCAAGCTGTTTTAAGACGCGAACCACCCCGCCCTTTGGGCACCCCTCCACAGGAGGGGAGTTGTCGCTCGGTACATCGTTTAGAGAATTTACCCCATGCAATTATTGGCTTTTGTGTTTTTTAAAGAAACTGCCGTTCACGCATACGTTTGAGATTAGCGCATATGTTCAAGATTAGCGCCTATGTGCGAGCCTTGCAAGGCATGGGGAATAAATTTTGCATAACGCACAGTGCTACAACTCCCCTCCTGTGGAGGGGTGCCCAAAGGGCGGGGTGGTTCACATTTTGCGCTATGCCAGAAATACGCAAAAAACAAGATTCTCTGCATGGGGAATAAATTTTGCATAACGCACAATGCTACAACTCCCCTCCTGTGGAGGGGTGCCCAAAGGGCGGGGTGGTTCGCATTTTGCGCTATGCCGGAAATGCGCAGAAAACAAGATTCTTTGCATGGGGAATAAATTTTGCACAGCGCACAATGCTACAACTCCCCTCCTGTGGAGGGGTGCCCAAAGGGCGGGGTGGTTCGCCCTACGCAACATCGCTCACTCATACCGCAAAGCCTCAATCGGGTCAAGCCGCGCGGCTTTGTTGGCGGGGTAATAGCCGAAGAAAATACCTATTGCGCTGGAAAAAACAACGGCAATCGCGACGGCCGGCATCGATAGAGCAGCCCGTGCGCCAAGCAGCGCCGCGCCGACGTTTCCCAGGATTATCCCGAAAACAATCCCGATAACGCCGCCGATAAGACAAATAATTACCGATTCGACGATAAATTGCAGGCGAATGGCTCCGTTGCGCGCGCCAAGGGCTTTTCTTGTGCCGATTTCGCGGGTGCGCTCCGTGACGGAGACAAGCATGATATTCATCACGCCAATGCCTCCCACCAGGAGGGAAATTGCCGCTATAACGGAAATCGCGATTGAAACAGTGTTCATGATGGTGCTCATCTGGGCGATCATGGATTCCATGCTGAAGGCGGAAACGGTGTAATTAACATTATTATGATAATATCTGTCAAAAAAGTCAATGATGTCTTGAGTTAATTTTTTGGCATCTCCGCCCTGTTTTGCCGTTACAGTAAAATAAGTGTATCCCGGCCAGATGTTTCTTTCTTTGCGCACAAGATCAAGGGGAACATACATGTCCGTCGGCGTGTCGCCTTCGCCCATGACCGACACATTCATCAGGGAGCGTTCGTATTTATATACGCCGATTATAACATAAGTCTTTATAGCGCTGCCGGAATACACTTTTATTTCTCGGCCAAGCGGGTTTTCGTTTTTGGCGAAAATATCGCCAACCAGTTTATCCGAGACGACCGCGACTTTTTTCTGCTTTGCGTTGTCCACGACGGAGATAAAACGCCCCTGCTGAAGAGTGAGATTATTTGCGGCGGGATAGTCGCTGTTTGCGCCGACGGTGGAGACCTTCGCCTCGCGCCTGCCGTCGCGGACAACCCCGCTGTCGCCGTTTTCCGTAATGCTTATGGCTTCGATTTCGCCTTCAAAACGCTGTCGCATAACGGCAAGCATCTTATCGGAAATTTTGTCCTCCCGTGAAAGATAAACATTGTCTTTGCGCGACTGCATGCTGACTATAATATTGCCGACGCCCAGCGTCTGCATAGAGCCGGTTATCGTGCCGGTGAGCGCTCCGCCGATGGTCACAATGCCGATAACCGCGCCGATACCGATTATTATCCCCAGCATGGTGAGCAAAGCGCGCATTTTGCCCGCCCGAAGCCCGGCTATCGCCAGCGATATGTTTTCAAGAAGGTTCACGCTTTCTCCTCCTCTGCGGCAATTCCGTATTTTTTGTTGACGCGCTCGTTTATTATAAGCCCGTCGCTGATTGTAAGAATCCGGGAAGTCTCTGCGGCAAGCTCCGGATTGTGCGTTATTAAAACAACGGTCTTTCCGTTTTCGCGGTTCAGCCTGTGGAAAATATTCATCACAAGCCGCCCTGTCTCTGTGTCAAGCGCGCCCGTCGGCTCGTCGGCAAGAAGAATGTCCGGCTCGTTGGCCATTGCCCGCGCGATTGCGACGCGCTGTTTCTGTCCGCCGGAAAGCTCGCTGGGCAGATGCTTCATCCTGTCGGCCATCTCGACAAGTTCCAGGAGTTCTTTTGCGCGGGCGACGCGCCTGCTTTTGGAAATCCCGGCATAAAGCATGGGCAGTTCGACGTTTTTCAGAGCCGTCGTCCTTGGAATAAGGTTAAAAGTCTGGAAGATAAAGCCTATACGCCTGTTGCGCACGGCGGAAAGCTTGTTGTCGTTCATGGCTTTTATATCCTCGCCGCTGAGAATATATTCGCCGGAAGTCGGCTTGTCCAGAGCGCCGATAATATTCATGAGAGTGGATTTGCCGGAACCGGACACACCCACTATCGAAACAAACTCGCCCTCCCGGACAGTAAGGCTTATCCCCTTTAAAATAGTAAGTTCGTTTGGAGTGCCTGTGTAAAATTTTTTTATAACGTCGGTCATTTGAATTATATCTGACATAAACAGTCTCCTGGATTGCTGGTGATTTTATTATATCCTGCGCAGGCGAACCACCCCGCCCTTTGGGCACCCCTCCACGGAGGGGAGTTGTAACTGGGAGTGCTGTGCAAAACTTGTACCCCATGCAGAGAATCTTGTTTTCTGCGTATTTCCGGCATAGCGCAAAATGCGAACCACCCCGCCCTTTGGGCACCCCTCCACAGGAGGGGAGTTGTAGCATTGTGCGCTGTGCAAAATTTATTCCCCATGCCTTGCAAAGCTCACATATATGTGCCAATCTTGAACATATGCGCTAATCTCAAACGTATGCGTGAACGGCAGTTTCTTTAAAAAATACAAAAGCCAATAAAATTGCATGGGGTAAATTCTCTAAACGATGTACCGAGCGACAATTCCCCTCCTGTGGAGGGGTGCCCAAAGGGCGGGGTGGTTCGCCAAAAAACACAAAAGCCAATAACTGCATGGGGTAAATTCTCTAAACGATGTACCGAGCGACAATTCCCCTCCGTGGAGGGGTGCCCAAAGGGCGGGGTGGTTCGCCTGCGCAGAATTTTTTAATTTCTCGCTAGTAAAAAACTACCGGTTCGGCCTCATGCCCAGAAGCGCGTCAACGTCGTTCGCGCTTGCGGCGTCCATGGCGTTGCGGTCCCGAAGGCTTATCCTGTCCCCGTCCCGCACAAGGGCAGGCTCCAGAAGGACTATATCCCCGTCTTTGAGTGGAGATTCCAAAAGCTCGATGTAAAAATCGGTTTCTATACCGAGTTTTACAGGAATTTGCCGGGCGGTATATGTTCCGTCGCTTTGCAGCTCCGCAATGTACACTATGTCCGCCCCGCCGTCGTCGTACGCAAGCGCTTCATACGGCACCGCAAGCGCCTGTTTTTTCTCGTTGGTGACTATATTCATGCGCGTGCTCATCCCCACGCGCAGGCCCGTATTTTTGGAGCTGACCCGGACTTCCGACTCAAACTCCGACGTTTGGGAATTTGCTTTTATAGTGGGGGCAATCATAGAGATTTCCCCCTCATACTCTTCGTCTCCGGTTGCGTCGGATTTGATTATGACCTTTTGGCCAAGAGCGACCGAGCCTATATCAAATTCTTTTATAGTGGTATTAATTTTAAGCCTGTCCAAATTTTCGACGGTAAACATAATCCCGGAGGTTCCCGGAACGCCCACTTTCGCGTTGACCGCCGTGACAGTGCCGGAAATTGGCGCGCTTATCGTCGCCCGAAGCAAATCGTCCTGAAGTTTTTGTAACTGCAGGTAGTCGGCCTCAAAATTTGCGGCAATCTGTGCGCTTGTGATGCTGTCCCTGTAGCCCTGAATCTGCTGATTTGTAGAATTAATAAGGGCGGCGCGGCTGTTTGTGGCGTTCTGCAAGTTGAGCCTAGCATTGTCGAGCGCGATTGTAGCTTTGTCAAGAACGTCTTTCAAATCCTTTGTGGAAGCTCCCCCGGAAGCTCCAAGCCCGCTCATAGCGCTCATTGAGCTAAGCCCGGTAAGCTGTTCCAGCAAATCCTGCAAACCCTGAATTTCAAATTCCAGCGCGCTGGTATTCAGATTTATGTCGATTGATCCGTTATATCCCGGAGAAAGCCCATCCGGGACGCCAGCTTCCGCCAGCGGAAAAGGCATTGCCAAACTTCCGTAGCGGCTGACAGGAATTTCCAGTTCGCCAATCTTTGTACTGCTTGAACTAACTTCGCTGCTGCTTGAGCTGTCGGCGCTGTTCAAACTGTCGTTATACGCCCGCAAAGCGGCGTCATAGGTTATCTGCGCTTCTTTCAGCGCGTTGGACGCCCTTGCGATGCTTGCTTCCGAGTCCAGCAAATTCGGGTTCAAGTTGTTTTCCAGAGCGCTTTGCGCGTTGTTCAGCTGCGTCTGGGTCTGCCTGATTTTGTCGTCCGCCGAGGTCTGAGCGGCGTTAAGCTGAGCCGTACGGATTTCTATCTGTGAAACAAGCTCCCTTGTGTCCAGCGCGCAGAGCACGTCCCCGGCCTTCACTTTGTCGCCGACTTTGACGTGTATGTCCTGCACAGGGTAGGACAGCGTTGTGTAAACTTCTTTTTTCTCGTCGCTCTGCACATTTCCGCTTATTTCGACAAGTTCCTGCAAATCAACCCGCTCCAGGGACATGCTACGAACAGCCGGGATTTCCGGCTGGCGGGCAAGAACGACGGTTGTGACAAGCCCGGCAACCACCAAAGCGGCAACTGCCCCCACGATAATTTTCTTTTTCATTTTTTAGTTCGCCCCTTTTAATAATGCCGCCAAACAAATTTACAAAAAATCAAGATCTGCGTTTAAGAGCGTTCACTATTATAATACATTGCACAAAAATTACAATAAAGCGTTAAATTGTAAACTTTCGGACTTAATAAAAGTTAGTGAATCCAGCTCCTGTGTTTGTTAAATAATACAATAATACAAAAATTGCCTTTTGTCAATCACAATCAGAATCTTTTTATTAAAAATCATTAATTATATACCTGTCTGAAATAAGCGCTGTTTATGCAGTTCAAGCGGTGACGCAAATCTTAATTGATTGGCACGAATTATTAACAAAGCTTGCTTTTTGATTAAATATAATATAAAATTTATATTATAATATCAAACAGTTTTACTCTTTCACTATAGCAACCATCTTTTCAGCAGCAAAATTAATAATACAGAAAGGTTTTTTTGAGATGGTTGTTCAAATGCTTCTTGACGTTGCGGATACGTTCCAATTTTTCCCCGCCGCGCTTATTTCCAGTTTTATTTCTTTTTGCATTTTAAATATATATTTGAAGGCCCGCCGCATGCGCAAGCTTTGGAAATGGCGGCACGTCAAAATTTCTATACTGTGCGGATACTTGGCCGCCGTTTTTTTCATTGCCCTGCTTTCCCGCGCGCCGGGTTCGCGCGAAGGAATAAATTTACGGCTTTTTTCAACTTTGATTAACCCGCGCCTGTGTATATACTTTCTTGAAAATATAGTTTTTTTTGCCCCGCTTGGCCTTTTGCTCCCCGCAATTTTCAAAACGCAAAAAAGGCTTTTTGTTTGTCTCGAAACCTCTGCGGGCTTGAGCCTGCTTATAGAGCTTCTGCAATTATTTACAAAACGAGGTTTTTGCCAGATTGACGACGTTTTTTCCAATGCTTTGGGGGCGGCTATGGGTTTTTTGCTTTACTGTTTTGCCGCAAAAAGGCTGAACGGCTCATAATAAATGATATCAAATAATTTTATTATTTTTTTGTCAAAAAAGGCCGCCATGCATATACTGTTAGTGCGGGATCTTAATAAAACAAATCAAGCGCTTACAGAAAGGTGATCTACAATGTGTAATAACTGCTCGAATAATTCATGCGGCAATGCTTGTCCCTCCAGCTGCAAGCCCACAGGCTGTTTTACCGTATGCACTGTTGACAGCTGCGACGGAAGCGTAAGCGGCTGCGGCGCCGGCTGCGGCGCCGACCAGGACTATTGCTCTGACCAGTTCGGCACCAGCGGCTGCTACAACAAATGCGACAGAGACGAGTTTTGGCCCATTTTTGCGCGGCCGCGCTGTCTCAGCTGCCGCAGACTCTATAATGGGAAATATTCCGGCGTCTGCTGCTGAATGAAAAATTGCTGAACATAGTGTTTTTGCAAGTGCTTTTGCAAAAGAAGACAAAATTCCCGCCTTTATTATTAAAGGCGGGAATTTTGTTTTTTTGTCTGACCGGAGCTGTTTTATTTAATTATGCTTTTGGTTTCCCGGCGGAGTTCCGCCAGAACTTTCAGAGCGTCCTCCCGCTCCGGCCGTATGACAGAATAATAAACCTTCAGTTTGGGTTCCGTCCCAGAAGGGCGCACCGTGATAAGCGTCTCGTCTTCCAGAGTAAACTGCAGAACGTCGCTGCTGGGCAAATCCTCCCTGTAAGAAGCTTTACCGTTTTTCCAGAGATAATCGCGCTTCCCAACGACGGCTTTTCCGGCAAAAGCTTCCGGAGCGTTTTCGCGCAGGGCGTTCATAAGTCTGATCATGTTCTTGAAGCCGCTTGCGCCCTCGAACTCAAAAGAATCCTGCCCCGTCACAAAATATCCGTACCGCTTGTAAAGGGCTTCGATTGCGTCCGCAAGGGTCATGCCCTTCTTCCGGTACCAGTCGGCCATATCGCTTATCAAAAGGCTTGCGTTCACTGCGTCCTTGTCGCGGACATAACTGCCGGAAAGATAACCGTAGCTTTCTTCAAACCCAAAAATATAGCGATTTTCTTCACCCTTTGCCTCAAGCCCGCCGATAATTTCGCCGATATATTTAAAGCCGGTCAATACGTCCATTGTTTCAACGCCATAGGCGGCGGCGACTTTGGCGGCCATCTCAGTGCTGACTATAGTCTTGATCATAACAGGATTTTTCGGCATCGTCCCGTTTTGCTTTCTCATGCGGCAAATATAGTCAAGCAGCATGACGCCCATTTCATTGCCGTTTATCAGAACATACTCGCCTTTTGAGTTTTTGACGGCAGTTCCGCAGCGGTCGCAGTCGGGGTCGGTTGCGATGAGAATATCCGCGTTTTTTTCTTCCAGCAGCTTCAGGCCCAGGCGCATCGCTTCCCTGATTTCGGGGTTCGGGAAAGGGCAGGTCGGGAAGGCGCCGTCCGGATCCTTCTGTTCTTCCACAATGTAAAGCTCTTTTATGCCTGTGCGCTCAAGCGTTTTTGTAACGCAGGCGTATCCCGCGCCGTTAAGCGGCGTATATACGACGCGCAATTCGCTGTTCCGCTTGTCCTCCAGGCGCTGGGACCAGACGGCGTCTAAAAATTTATCCTCGACGGATTTGTCTATATATTTTATACTTCCGGCGGCAAGCCCTTCTTCAAAAGCGATAAACGGCACGGCAAAAGGATCTACTGGCTTGATTTTATCCAAAACGGCCTCGGCGGCGGCGGTGGTAAGCTGACAGCCGTCCGCGCCATAGGCTTTGTAACCATTGTACTTGGAGGGGTTATGGCTGGCCGTCACGCAGATCCCCGCTCCGCAGCCAAGCTCCCGCACAGCGAAAGAAAGGGCGGGCGTTGGCATAAGCTGCCTGTACACAAAAGCTTCTATTCCGTTTGCGGCAAGGACGCCCGCGGCGTTTTCGGCGAACAGGCGGCTTTTGATGCGGCTGTCGTAGCCTATTGCGACACGCTTGGGGACGCCCGCTTCCAGCACATAATCCGCAAGCCCCTTCGTGGCCTGGCGCACAGTATAAATATTCATGCGGTTCGTGCCCGCGCCGATAACGCCGCGCAGACCGCCTGTGCCAAATTCCAGCTCCCTGTAAAATCTATCATAGATTCCCTCTTCGTCGTTTAAATCTTTCAAAGCCTGAAGCTCGGCGAAGAGATCGGGATCATCGCTTGATTTTTCCAGCCAGATATCCAGCAGTTTTTTTTCGTTCATAAAATAAAGCAGCCTCTTTTCAATATAGAAATATTAGTATTAAATATATTATAATAAATTCCCCGCATAAGTAAAGAGTGAGAAAGTAAATAATAATTAATCTGTATATAAGCGAATAAGCTGGAAGCGCCTGGAATATTTCAACTGGATCTGGAATAAAATTTATTGCGGGGAAAGCGCGGCGGCCTCTTTCGCTTTCTTTTTATATGATAAAATATAATAAAATTTGATAAGATTTAATGCGTTTTGTAAAAAATTGACATGAAACGCCTGAATTTGTTGATCTTCCGGGTCGCCGCCGCTCCCCATGACAGAACGGGAGGAATTTTGTTTTGCCGAAAATAAAAAAACGGTTTCCTGTTTTTATTGCGCTTTCCGTCCTGATGTGCTCCTGTTATGGGCAGGAAAACGGCGCGAAAATAACGCTCGGATTTAATCTGCCCCTGACCGGCGGCCTTGCCGCCTATGGTCAGAATTGTCTTGACGGCGCAAAACTTGCGCTGGAGCAGATCGCCGCCGAGGGAGTAAACGGCCTTTTGATAAGGCCTGTCATACTTGACAACCGTTCTGAAAACGCAGACGCGGCGCTGAACAGTCTCAGACTTGCGGAAATCCATGCCGCCGCCGTGATTGGCCCGACAAATTCCAATACGGCAAAATCCGCGCTTTCAAACCAAAGCGGGATGCCGGCGATAATCCCCTCGGCCACCGCGGACAGTCTTCTTCCACCCGGCGGCGGGGAAAACTGCATGTTCCGCATATGCTACACAGATTCTTTTCAGGGGGAAGCCATAGGAAAATATGCCCGTGAGCTTGGTCTTTGCCGCGCCGCCGTTCTGACAGAATCCTCCAGCGACTACTCAAGGGGCGTCAGCGAAGCCTTTATGCGGCGCTTTTCCGGGCTTGGCGGCTTAATCACTTCCCAGGAATTTTATTCCTCCGGGGAATGTGATTTCTATATGGTCCTTACGCGCCTTGCCGCTCAGGATTTCGACGCGCTTTTTGTGCCGGGATATTACAGCGAGGCCGGGCTGATTATCCGCCAGATGAACGAGCTTGGCATAAAGGCGGCCGTGCTTTCCGGCGACGCTTTCGACTCTCCCGCCCTTGAGGGCATTATAGGCAGGCGGGAATATCTCAACAATATATATTTTACCAACCATTACGCGCCCGGCGAAGCGAAAAGCGAGGATTTTTTTAACGCTTTCACAAAAAAATACGGGCGGGATCCTTCGGCTTACGCCGCTCTGGGCTATGACAGCGTAATGCTTTTCCGGGACGCTTATATACGTTCGGCCGAAAGCGGCCGGACGCTTCTGCAAACGCTGGC
>JAITEB010000042.1 GCA_031282245.1 Oscillospiraceae bacterium
CCTGATGCCGGTCTTTGACTGTAAAACAAGCTGGCCTTTGTTCTCGCCGCAGCTCAAAAGATCCGCAAGAGGAATCTGAAAGCGCCACGGCCCAGTGAAAACAATGCGCTTTTGCGTTATAATCAGCCGCCCGGAAGCTTCTTCTTTCGGCGGCGTTTTCCTGATGACCGCGGCGGTTTGCTGCTGCTGGCCATAGCTTGCAAGCGGCGCGACAAATTTCTCGACGTTTCCGATTATGCCCAGGGCCGAATCTTTATACTTATTGATTTTTTCGTCGACAGGCGCATAACCTACTTTAAAAGAATTTACAAAATTTCTGGCGGAATTCAAATTTTTGCTGTCGCCAGGCTGGAAACCGCCCGCAGGATTGAAATCCTGCACTTCTGTGAGAACGGCGTTTGTTTCAAAAAGCGCAATTTCGCCCGGAGCAAGGTCAAGCGAGGTCTCTATTTTTTCCGGGAGCAGCTTCTCGGAATCCACACCGGAATACGCCTTACTCAAAAGAACTTTTTTTTCCGCCTTTGCTGTACCAAGGATTTCGCCGCTGCCAAGCCCGGCCAAGGCAATATAAGAAAAAGAAGCCACCGCCGACAAAGCCGTCAGAATCCAGTTAAGCCCGTAGCTTCCCCCGGGAACATCCGGCCAGAACAGCCACGCAAGCCAAAGCAGGCCGCTCACCGCCAAAGGCTTCCACCAGCGCCCTTTCGCGCCGATATTGGTATCTAAAATCAGCTGGCCAATATACGTCAAAATAACTATGCCCGCCAGCACAGGAATTGCGTACAGCGGCCATATATTGCTTTTGGGCACGTTGAACACCAGGATGGACATCGGGAGAACGATTGCGGGCAGGGCAAGCCACGCCCATCTTCTGGAGGAAAGCCCTTCGTTTTTTTTGATTATCAGGTCAAGATCGCTCAGCCTGTATATTTTCTGCTGAAGGGAAAGCGCTTCGGTGTCGGTTTCGTATTCCTCCCATGCTCCGGAAAAAAAGCTTTTTTTCAAAATGCGTTTTGCCAAACATATCACTTCCCTTATGCTAAGTTTCGGTTTTCAGGAAAAAACGGCTGCTAACTAATACAAACGTAAATTATTTAATATATTAAAACAAAATTAAAGCCGTATTTCTTCAAAATTTTAAATTTTCGGAAAACTTTTTCTAAACAATGCCCGGATTCGATCAATTTGATATATATATAAAACGGGGCGGGCATTTCTGTCCGCCCCGGCGCGCGCCGTTTCTTATGTAGCGTCAGTTTGTTTCTTTTTTAATCTTAAAAATAAAGCGAAGTATCGGCGAAAGGATTTTCGGGCTTTTTACAAGAACGACTTTCATAAAAAATTTCCTCCTTAGTTGTTTTCCGCAAAGAAACCGGGCCGGCTCTTATTTATGGCGCAAAATCATATAAATACCCAGCGCGACAATCAGCAGGGCGCAGACAACGACAAGTGCTTTGACCGAGCAAAAACTTGTGATAAGCAGTATAATTCCAAAGCCGATCAACGCGAAAGCAAGCGCGGGCGGTTTTTCTGCGAGGGTTTCTCCAGGTTTCCGGCTGCGACACGGCGGCTGCGGCTCTGGCGGACGCTGCCGGCAGTAATAATCATGCCCCCACTGCTGATTGCTGTATATCATACACGAATCACCTCCGATAATTATTCTGATTTATTATATACAAAATCAGCGGCGCAGGTGCGTAAAAATATTGCGGCAAATAAAATTACAGGTCAATCCGCTTTTTTTTACACATATTTAGCAATATCCTATTGAAACGCTCATAAAATTGTTATATACTATATTCAGCATCAAATACTGTTATTATGTAAAAAACATTAAATTTTTTGGAGGAATCCCTATGAAAAAAGCGACTTTCGGCCTTGATGAAAACATTGCGGCGGCTCTGTCGTACATCACGTTTATTGCGGGTCTTATTTTCTATTTTTCCGAGAAGGAAAACAAAACAGTGCGGTTTAATGCCCTCCAGTCCATACTTATCTGCGTTGCTGTAGCCGTTATCGAAATTATTCTTTCGATTCTTGCGGTTATCCCTGTGCTTGGCTGGATTTTCAGCATCATTCTCGGCCTGCTCGGTCTTGCCTATCTTGTTCTCACGATTTACTTGATTGTCCAGACTTACAACGGCAAAAAGGTTGAGCTTCCCTTCGTCAGCGACATTGCCGAAAAGAACAGTTGATTTTTTTAGTTTTGCGGAAATATAAAAAAAGCGCAGTCCGCTTATCCGTGGGTTGCGCTTTTTTATTTATTTTTCTTTGCAGACATCAACCCATTTTTTTAATCCGGAATATTCCTCAAGCTCTTTAAGTTTTAGCTTTATCGCGCTGTTGCGCGATCCGCAGGCCGGATAGACAATATCAAAGCGTTTCAGGGATTCGTCCATATATACCTCGGCGGTTTCCGGAAGCCCGAACGGGCACACCCCGCCCACCGGATGCCCCGTCATAGCCAGCGTTTCGTCGTAATTAAGCATTTTCGCCTTCAGGCCAAATTCGTCTTTGAATTTGCGGTTGTCAACTTTAACGTCCCCGGCGGCCACAATAACAAGGCAGGAGTTTTCATCTTTTTTCAGGGCGATTGATTTTGCGATTCTTTCGGGCAAAGCGCCCAGGGCGGCGGCGGCAAGCTCCACTGTTGCGATGGATTCCCCCAGCACAATAATGTCTTTGTCCCTGCCCCATTTCTTCAGGTAAGCGCGAGCGCTTTCATAGGACATTTTATTTTTTCTCTCTTTCAAATATTTTAAATATTTAAGTGCGAATCACTGTTTGAAGCCTGCGAACGGCGTCCAGTCCGCCTACTGTGAGGACGCGCCAAAAGCTTCGCCAAAAATTTTGCCCAGATACGGCGCCAGAAGGAAAACTACAACAGCTATAATAACAATTGCAATGACAAAGGCCACTGTAGAGAGCGTATTTTTTATTCTGTTTTCATCGTCCTCTTCGTCATAATAGCTGTAAAGCGCTTTGTCGTTTTTGTCAAAGGCGGGCGGGGAGCCGACCGTGCTGTCGTTCAGCTCCGGATGGTCCCGCATAAGGCTTTTTTCATGCGCCCCAGGAGTATAGTCTATCTCGGCAGTATCGGCCGCCGGCGGCGAAGGCAGCATTCTTGTCTCCGCCAGGTTAACGATCTCAATTTCCGGAGCTTTTGGCGAAGTGAGCGCTTCCTGAGCCGGCGGCTCCGGTCTTGCTTTGCCGCGGATGTTTATTACCGGCGGCGGCTCGATTTCTTCCGGAAGGGGCCTGTCTTCTTTTGGGAGAGCTTTCGCGGTCTCTTGCTCCGGCCTGTCCGAAGGGGGAAGCACTATCTCAAACGAAGGCGGTTTAGGCGCTTCTTTCGGGATTTCCGGCGGATCCTGCGCGGACGGCATGTCCAGCGGGATATCCTCGCCTTCGTAAAAAACAGCTCTGTCCAAATCTTCGTATTCCATTTTGCCGCGGGCTTCTTTGAGCGCGTCGCGGAGTTCGGCAAAGTTTTTGTAGCGCTGGCGCTCGTCCGGGGCGGCGGCCTGGCGCAGGACGGAATATATCGCCGGGTCTATATAAGGCGAAGGAGGAAGCCCTTTCTCAATAAATTTTTCCCGCAGTTCTTTGGGGGAGTACAGCCCCGTCTGGATTTGATAAGGCAGCAGCGAATTATTCAAAAGCTTGTATATCAATATGGCAAGAGAGAAAATATCAAGCCTGCTGGAGAATTTCGAGACGGAATAAGCCTCCGGCGCAAGGAACCTGTAGCCGTAGTCTTCATAGGTTTCGCGCGGCTTCAGTGTGTTGATCAGCACGTCATTAAAGAAAAAGTCCCCAAGCTTAAAGCCCTTGATTGGGTCGTAAAAAATATTGCTTTCTTTTATGTTGCCGTGCATGACTTCCCTGTTGCGCATAAACTCCAGCCCGTCGCAGCAGTCCATGCCCATTTTGATAACTTTGCGCACGTTGAGCGGGTTCCGGCTGGCATAGAGAAAAAGCGAGTCTTTATATTCGGTCAGAATGGCAAGCTGATACACGCCTGTCTGCCGGTTCATGCTTATCTGGTAGTCGTAATAACGCAGAATGCCCTTTCCTCCGGCGGAGGAGACAAGCGTGCGCAAGACTTTGTTCAGTTCCGAGCAGGTATCCCGCAGACTGGTCTGAAACTCTTTTCCAAGCAGGTCTTTCCTGCTCATATTTTTTGTGGTGGTCGGGTTGGGTATGTCAATCATTTTGATAACAAGCATATTGCCGTTCTGTTCGGCGAGATATGACGATGAAAAAGCCCCCTGCCCAAGCTTGTAGAGAATATTGTAGCCCATGAATTTTTCCATATCCATTTATGATCAAGCTCCTGTAAGCAAAAATTGTCCGAAAACTGGGGTACTTAATTAATTATACCACATAAGCCCGATATAAATCAATTATATTAAGCCCCGGTTTTATATTGTGCGTATTGCCTGAATTTTTTAAGGCGCCGGCCGGCGCTCTAATCCTCAAAACTGCGGCTTAATATTTAAAAATACATATAAAGCTGGCATTTTATCATGCCGTTATAAAGTTTTCTGCGCTTGTTGGCGGCCTTGCCGAAAATCCGCTCGAAATTCTCGTGCGGGGATATAATATACGAACTAAGCCCATCCTCTTTTTTATAAATTCCGCCCAGAAGCGCGTAAATCTCCTCCGCCTGCTTTATATCAAGCATGCGTTCGCCGTAGGGAGGGTTTGTCAAAAGCGCCGCGCCTGCGCGAGGCGGCTTGAATGCCGACAGTTCGCCCCGTTTTATTTTTATGCGCGAGCCAAGCCCCGCTTTTCCGGCGTTTTCCCGCGTAAGCTCCACAGCCTCGGGATCTGTATCGCTGCCGAAGGCTTCAAATTTTGCGTCACGCCGTATTAAATCCCTGGCGCGTTCGCGTTCTGTTTTGGCGGCGGCTTGCGGGAATTTTTTCCAAAACTCGAAGGCAAAACGCCGGCCAAGTCCCGGCGCGACGGACAAAGCCCTAAGCCCGGCTTCTATCAGAAGCGTTCCTGAACCGCAAAGCGGGTCAACAACAAAGCTGTCGCGGCCAATGTGGGCAAAGTCGGCGATTCCTGCCGCAAGGGTCTCTTTTATAGGCGCTATAACGGAGTTTTTGCGGTATCCCCTTTTGTGCAGGCCGACGCCGGAACTGTCAAGAAAAATCGCGGCCTGGTCTTTCATGAGGGAAAACTGAATGCGGACAGTCTGTCCGGTTTCCGGGAAGCGCTGAATATGGTATTTGCTTTCCAGTCGTTTCACGGCGGCTTTTTTGATGATGGACTGGCAGGCGGGGACGCTTGCCAGTTTGGAATTAAGTGAGTATCCGGTCACGGGAAAGGCTTCGTCGGCCTGTATAAAGTCCTCTAAATTAATTGCGTAAACATTGTCAAAAAGTTCCTCAAAAGTTTCGGCTTTAAAGGCGGCAAGCTGAATCCGGACGCGTTCCGCTGTGCGGAGGCTGATGTTTGCTCTTGCGATTTCCTCATATCCGCCGGAGAAATTAACATAGCCATTACCGGCTTCCACATCGGCGAACCCAAGTTTTCCGGCTTCGTATTTCAGAACGCTTTCCAGTCCGAACAGGCAGGGCGCGTTGAGAGTAAACAGTTTTTTTTCATCCATTTGGCGTATTATAACCCCTTGCAATAATTATAGTATTTATTCTACCGCATTTCAGAGCAAAATCATAGTGCGAAAACAAATAAAAATGCGAACGGTGCGGAGAATATTTTGCTCTGACGACCGGTATATACAAGTTTTAAGCGGCAATCGCGTTTGCCCGGGCGCAATCCTGATTTTTCAAGCCAAAACCTTGCACGAAATTTCTAAATCCTCATAAAATATTAGTGATACTAGATAGAGGTAAAAAAATAACTCCTATATAAAAAGCACAGCGGAGATTTTGATTTGATTTTTACCTTATGCTATGTAACTTAATAACTTAATAACATAGGAGGATTTTAACATGGCAGACTCAAGAACGTCCACAATTTGTGGAGCCGCTGGTTGCTCAGGCTGCTGCGATAAATCTGTTTCGTCCGCTGCGGCTGCTGCTGAAGACGGCGGCAAGTCGTATAACACAGAAGGTTTTCGGGAAGCTGTATGCATAAACACAGAAAAAATATATGATTCATGCAGTGATAAAGACTGCCTTGAAGATTTACAAGTATATTTTACTGTGGAAGGGCAGCAAATTATCGACGAAGCAATGAATGTAAAAATCAAAGAAATAGAAGTGCTCCAGGTAGCGGTAGACATGGAAGAGATACCTTTTAACCAGGGTTTCTATTCTGTAGAGCTTACTTTTTATTTTGACGTAACCTGCTGTGTGTACATAACTCAGGGCAGCCAGCCCGTCACCGTACACGGCCTTGCAATTTTTACCAAAAAAGTGATCCTCTACGGGAGCGTTGGGAGCGTGAAAACTTTTGACGGCTATGGGGAAGACATACAGCCCGTGACCGACCTGCCGAAAGTTACTGTCTCTGTGGCCACTCCGATTGCTCTGGGGATCAAGATTCTTGACCCTAAGGACTGCAGCACAAATTCCTGCTGCCTGAACGCGGTTCCGACAGGCGTATGCGACTACTACGACGGAAATTTCAACGTTATCCGCGCCGAACGCGCTATTTACGTGAGCATCGGCATGTTCACTATTATAAGCATTGCGCGCCGCGTGCAGATGATGATCCCGGCCTACGACTTCTGCCTGCCGGACAAGAGCTGCGACGGGGACATGGTCACAAGCCAGGACGACCCCTGCGAGCTGTTCCGCAAGATCAAATTCCCCGTTGACCAATTCTTCCCACCTAAATTTCGCGATCCGGACTGCAACTGAAAAAAATTCGCATAATGCACAAAGCCCCGCCTTTTACAGAAAGGGCGGGGCTTTTTGGTACTTTGCGCTGTTTCTCCCTTTGGGCGGCGGCTCTCTCCGTTTCCAGCAAAAGCGTTCGTCATTTACGTTCTTACTTGCTTTATTCTGCAAGCGTTAGACAAGATAGCCGCTTTTTCGCTCTCACTTTCGCTGAAAGAAAAACCGCGAGACGGCGTCCGATATCATAGGCTTTTTGGCAGTCTTTTATAGTATCCTCCGGCTCAATCGGGGTAGTACGCAACTCGAACATTCGAGAGCATTGCCTTATACGCACTGTCAGCGATAGTATATTCGGGTTCAGGGTATTCCTCCCACGCGCCATCACCCAAATTGATAACGCCGGAGTACAGCACATCATCGTCCATGTATAGTGTCCCCTCGAAAAAATAACGGTACCGGGAATCTGTCACGGGTGTACCCTTGCCGTCCGTGAAATCCCAATACACGGCGTAATCGCCTGGTTTTGGCGTGGCGCCGGTTATCGCGTCAATCTCCGAAGAGCGCATATTGCCAGGGTTGGCGGCGGAAACCCACTCCCGTATGGATTGCGGCCGGCGGCGGTGTCCTTCCCCAGCGGTATAGCGGGTCACATAGAGCGTATCGACATAGTTGCCGTCCATATCCTCAATCCAGATTGCGTACTGGTTGGAAGCCACCATGAGCAGATTATCGTATGTGAAAGAAACCTCAAACCGCCTGCCGGTTTGCCGTAAGCCGTCATCAACATAAAGCGGGCTTATTCCGAAGTTGAAAGGGTTTTTTATTTTGACGACTGCAGCGCTCGCAAGCATGATAACAGCCGCAAGCGTGACAATAATTAGTTTTTTCCTCAAGGCAGCTTATCCCCCGTCCATATGTTTTCCAAGGTGACGCCCCGCAGGGATTCTTTCATAGCGTTGGCGGCATCTGCAATGCAAACCTCCACGCGCTTTTTTAGATTGTCGACATGGCTTTGGTCACAGTTGATTCCCGTGTGCAGTTTGAAAAGGGTAGTGTCCTGTTCGACCGCCGTAAAAATATCCAGCAGGGTAATCTCAGACACTGGCTTTGCAAGAAACGCGCCGCCGCCAGCGCCTTCTTTTGAAGAGGCTATCCCCGCCGCGCTCAGGCTTTTCAGCGTCTTGACCGCCGATGCAAAAGGGATACCGGCGTATTCGGCGAGCAATTTGCTTGGGACTGCCTGCGCGCCATTTGCCTCATTCAGCGAATGAATGGTTAAGAGCAACGTAATTCCCTGTGTGAATGAAGTTGAATATCCTATGATTTCTACCTCCCATCCCACTACTGGTTAAACTAAATATATTATATATCTTGTTTAACGATTTGTCAAGAGGGAAAAATGCCAAGCGCGGCCGTTGCCGCCGCTGGCGAGTGTTGGAATTGTTGCGGCTGCAAACGTCCCTTTTAAAAGCAGCGGGCGGGCGCAGTCAGCCAGCTGCTCTCAAATACCTTTTCTGATAATGCACGCCGCCGCGCTCACATCGTCGTCATGCCCGTCAATACGGCGTTTTTTGGCCTGTTCACAAATCTGCCGCGCGAACAGATCCATGTCATAGCCCGCAAAGCCTTCAAGCTCGGCAATCAGCCAGTTCTCCCCTCTTGTGGTCACGCCGTCGGAGACCATCAGAACCATGTCGTCTTCGCCCAAAAAAAGCGTCTTTTTATACAGATCAACGCCCTTGAGGATGCCGATCGGGAGCGAATCGCCCTCTATCATAATAGCCTTTCCCTTTCTGCGAACAAAAGTGGGCGCGGCTCCCGCCTTGATAAACGTCGCCTGGCCGGTGTACAGGTCGATCCCGGTGATATCCGCCGTGGCAAGCGACTCGTCAACCGATTTGACCAGCAGTGCGGAGTTAACCATTTTGAGGGCGGCGCTGAAATTAAACCCCGCCTTGACCAGACGGCTTATCAGCGAGGCCGCCATCGCGGAATCCACCGCCGCCGCAGGGCCGCTGCCCATGCCGTCGCTGAGAATCATATAGGCCATGCCTTTTAAATCAGAGAAGCATTCCAGCGTGTCGCCGCAGAGACGCTCCTCGCCGCAGGCAATTTGTTTTTCGCCGAATTCCGCGCTGTAGCTGGCTTTTTCGTAAAGGGAAAGCTTCAGGACTTTCCCGGCCTTATCAAGGCAGGGAAGTTCAAATACGCGGTCGCAAAGCTCGCTTAAGTCCAGACCGATTTTTTTGCGGTTGAGGTTTTCAATCTCGTCGCTGCGCAGGGTTATTTCCAGCGACATGCGCGTATATTTATCCAGGCCGCAATTTACACTTATCGGTTCGACGCCATATTTTTCAAAATATTTTTTGACGGTTCGCGCCGTGCCGAAATCCAAATTTTCCGTCTCCTGAAATTCCTGTCCAAGCTGCTCAAGGTAGTCTGAGATTCCGCCGAACTGCTCCGCAACGATAGAGCGGATCTCGTCAATGCGCCGCCTGGCGTTTTCTTTTGAACTGAAGCGGTAATAGCTTGTGTTTATGTTTTCGGCTATTTCCTGCGGGTAAGCGCATTTTTTTTTAAATTTTTCGGGGAAGCTTTCCTGGCTGATTTGGCCGTCCCGCCGCAGCTGCGCAACTGTCTCGTACATGTAATTTATCGTGTTCTGGTATTCGTCTTCCCAGCACTGGCGGCATTTGGAACAGCGCTTGCATATGCTCTGCGAAGCGTCCATAAAGACAGACGCAATATCCATGCGCTCCATGCCGGAAAGCTTTTCGGACACGACCTCAACGGTTCTGCCCACATCCCGCATTGCCCCCGCCGCAAACGAAAGCTTTGTTGTGGCAAGCTCTTTTGCGTCGGCGCGGACATTCGCGCCGTCAAAGACTTTCCCGAAACTGAAAAGAGACAAAAGCTTCTGCGGGGTCAGCATAAACAAAACAGAAGCGCCCATCACCTCAAACAAAAGCGTAAGCGCGTTCTGGTCGGAACTGTTCAGCAGGGCAAGAAGCCCGTTCACCGCGATAAACGAGGCCGCAACGCCGATTCTTTCCGCGCCGGAAAAAAGCCCCGCGATTATTCCCGCAAGACCGTACGCCGCCGTTATCGGGAAAAAAGCCGTGTCAAAAAGCCCTATCGAAACCCCGGCGGTCACTCCCGCCATGCAGCCGAATCCCGCTCCGCCTTTATAAGCGCAAATGAGAATTATAAACACCGCGAAAAATCTTCCCAGAGAGCAGCCATAAATCCGCACGCCGGAAAGCGCTATTAGCGCCGCGCTGAACGCCAGAACGACGCTTACAATATCCTGCTTCTCAGAAACGGCAGTAAGCCCATTCTCGTATAATATAAAAGCCTGCGTGAAAAAATAGGCCATACCGCCCGCCAGAAGCGCCTCCGTCGCGGCCATGACAATATCATACAGCGTGAAATCTTTCTGGATCAGCATATAGGCCGAAAGCCCGCCCATCACCACAAAGGCCAGAACCGGCGCGATATAGCGCTTTTCTTTTGCGTTGACACGGAAAATCCGGCCGGCCAGAATTTTTATAATGCCGATCAGAAGAACTGCCGCAAAATATTTCATGCTTCCGCCAAGAATCCCCGGTATAATATAAGCAAGGCAGGCGCCCAGCATCACCTGAACGGCATAAACGGGCGGGGCCGCCGCGACGACCGCCGCTCCAAAAGGCGACAGTGAGCCGACCATGCTTGCGTAGGACATGACGAAACCTATCACGAAGCTCATTGCGCCTTTTAAAATTTCGCTTTTGCCGCTGACAAGGGCTTTGATATTTCTGTTTTTTGGTTTGGATAAAACTGTGTTTGTGGACATGATTTTCTTAGCCCCCTGTTTTTGATGCGCCTTTCAACTATTTGTATATTAAATTATTTTATACTATCAGCAATAAAATTTTTGTAAAAATATGGTAATTTATTTCAGGTCTAAATAAATATTCAAAACTTTCTTGACCCCGCGCTTCTTTTGGCCTATACTTCAAGAAGGATTGGAAAGGGGCAAAACAAATGGACGAAATAGACTACAAGATTTTGAAATGCCTTCGGGCAAACGCCCGCCAAAAAGCCAAAGAAATAAGCAAAAGGGTCAGCCTTTCGGTTTCCTCAGTTCTGGAAAGAATCAAAAAAATGGAAATATCCGGCGTAATTAAAAAATATACAGCCGTTCTTGACCAGAAGCTGCTTGGCAATGATATTATGGCGATTATTACGGTCAGGCTTGAACACCCGAAATATTACGATGAGTTTACAGAAATGGCGCGGCAAAACGAGAATATTTCTGTCTGTTTTTATCTCACCGGGGATTACGACTTTATTCTGAAAGTTTTTGCAGGCTCAACAGAAGAGCTTGAGCTTGTTCACCGGCGCATAAAATATATGAGGGGCGTTTCAGAGACGCGGACTTACATTGCCCTGAAAGAGATAAAAAACG
This sequence comes from Oscillospiraceae bacterium, assembly GCA_031282245.1. GTDB lineage: Bacteria > Bacillota > Clostridia > Oscillospirales > Ruminococcaceae > JAITEB01. Next base: position 11,269 of record JAITEB010000042.1, read on the forward strand.
AGATTTCGGCCCTGCCGGATTTTCCGGATGAATAAAGCCCGCTGTTTTAAGTAAATTTTTGTTTAAAACGGCGCTTGCCTAAAGTTTATAGATGTGTTATGATAATTCATGATTTACGTATAAATATTCTAATTTGCTATTGCCGGAAGGGGAACGAAAAAAATTATGCCAATGTGGGCGGGACGTTTTACAAAAGAGCTGAACGCGCAGGCGAACAGCTTTAATTCTTCTATAGGTTTTGATTCGCGCATGTTCCGGGAAGACATCCGGGGCTCGCTTGCGCATGCGGAGATGCTTGCGGCGTCGGGGATTATCGGCGCGGAGGATTTATCGCTGATTCGGGGCGGGCTTGGGGGGATTCTTGAGGATTTGGAAAGCGGCAAACTAAAAATAGACGAAAACTCCGAAGATATACACATGTTTATAGAAGCGCAGCTTACTTCCCGGATTGGGGACGCCGGCAAGCGGCTTCACACCGCGAGAAGCCGCAACGATCAGGTCGCGCTTGATCTGCGGCTGTATCTTCTGAATAAAATCCCGGAGCTTGTGGGAGGGCTCAGGCTTTTGACTGAAACTTTATGCAAAATTGCGGAAGAACATACAGAGACGGTCATGCCCGGCTATACGCATTTGCAGCGCGCCCAGCCGGTAAGCTTTGGGCAGCACCTTATGGCCTATGCACAGATGTTTCTGCGCGACAGAGGCCGCCTTTGCGACTGCATGAAAAGAATGCGCGAGAACCCTTTGGGCAGCGGGGCGCTTGCCGGAACGACTTACCCGATTGACCGCTTTATGACTTCGGAGCTGCTCGGGCTGGGCAGCCCGTCGGCGAACAGCCTTGACGGGGTTTCCGACCGCGATTTCTGCGTTGAGTTTCTTTCGGCGCTTTCGCTGATTATGACGCACCTTTCGCGCTTTTCAGAAGAAATTATTCTGTGGTGCTCGTGGGAATTCAAATTTATTGAACTTGACGACGGCTTTGCGACGGGTTCTTCTATTATGCCGCAGAAAAAAAACCCGGATATAGCAGAGCTTGTGCGCGGCAAAACAGGGCGCGTTTATGGCGGTTTGCTCGCGGTTCTGACTATGCTCAAGGGCTTGCCGCTGGCCTATAACAAAGATATGCAGGAAGACAAAGAGGCCGTTTTTGACGCGCTGGACACCGTTCAGGCATGTCTGGGGATTTTTTCTTCTATGTTGGGGACTATGGCGGTTCTGAAAGAAAACATGCGCGCCGCCGCCGCGCGCGGGTTTATCAACGCGACCGACTGCGCGGACTATCTTGTTAAAAAAGGCCTGCCGTTCAGGGACGCTTACAAAATCACGGGAGGGCTTGTCGCAAAATGCGTCGCGGAGGGCAAAACACTGGAAACGCTTGACTTGGGCGAGTTCCGGGAGGGTTCGCCCTTGTTTGACGAGGACGTCTATGCGGCGATAAATTTGGAAAACTGCCTTAGGGGGCGGCTTTCCTATGGCGGGCCTTCGCCGGAGTCCGTCAGAAACCAGATTGAGCTTGTCAGGGGGGAACTTGCCGCTTGGGAAAAATAAAAGCTGCTATAATAGGCGCGACTGGCTATGTTGGGGTGGAACTTCTGCGCCTGCTCCTGAACCATCCCGGCGTTGAGACAGCGGCGGTGAGTTCCGTCAGTTTTGAGGGGAAAAAGCTCAGTGAGGTTTATCCGGGCTTTTATAATATTTTTGACAGGGTGCTTTGCGGCAAAGATGAGGCTATTGCGGCGGGGGAAATAATTTTTGCCTCGCTTCCGCACGGAATTTGCGAGCCGCTGGCAAAAAAGTGTCTCGCCGCCGGTAAAAAATTTATCGACTTCGGCGCGGATTTCCGGCTTGTGAACGAAGAAGATTATAAAAAATGGTACGGCGGGGAATTTGCCGAAAAAGCTCTGCACAACGAGGCTGTCTACGGTCTTCCGGAGCTTTTTGCCGAAAAGATAAAGGCCGCGCGGCTTGTCGCGAATCCTGGCTGCTACCCGACTTCGGTTATTCTCGGTCTTGCTCCGGCAATAGGGCGGCTGGGGGATTTTCCGCCTGTTATAGACTCGAAATCGGGAGTGACGGGCGCGGGGCGCGGGCTTGCTCAAAACCTGCACTACGCCGAATGCAACGAAGCTTTCGCGCCTTATAAAATCGCGGCTCACAGGCATCTCCCGGAAATCGAGCAGGAACTTTCGTTTTTGGCGGGGCGCGAAGTGCGCGTCAGCTTTACGCCGCACCTTTTGCCGATAAACCGCGGGATTATCTCGACAATATATTTCACGCTTGAAAAAATCGCAGGTCTTGACGAAATTCACGCGCTTTATAAAGATTTTTATAAAGATAAAACTTTTGTGCGGGTGCTGGAGAAAGGCGAAACGGCCAGCTTGAAAAACGTCCGTTTCTCGAATTTCTGCGATATCTCTCTGCACTATGACGCGCATGTGAACAGGTTTATAATAGTTTCGGCGATTGACAACATGGTGAAGGGCGCGGCGGGGCAGGCTGTGCAGAACATGAATCTGATGTTTAATCTTCCGGAGATCGAGGGGCTTGGGGCTGTGCCGCCCGTTTTTTGAGAAAAGCGGGCAAAACGCGCAGATTTTGAATAACTGTTTGCAATCCATCCAAAAATAATATAAAATTGTTATTAAAACAGCTTTTGTTTTTTCAGTGCAAAGCTTTAATAAGGCTTTGCAAAATTTTTTATAAAAATGAGGGAGAGCTGATGACAAAAAACACCGCGAAAAAAAGAAAACGCCGCTTGGGCGACAGGCGCGACGGCCGCCGCTTGCGTACTCTTGACCCGATTATGGCGATGATGCCTTTTATAATGGACAACCGCGCAGGCTCGACAGACTATTTTCATGAGAAAATAGAGGTTACAGAGGCGGAGAAGTATATCCGCCGCAAGCGCGAGGAGGGTCTGAAAGGCTTTGGCATGCTTTATCTGGTTTTGGCGGCCTTTGTCAGGATTTCCGCAAAACATCCTGGAATCAACCGCTTTGTTTCGGGACAGCGCGTTTTTGCGCGGGAACAGTTTGTCGTCAATCTCACCGTTAAGAAAAAGCTTGCGCTGGACGGTCAGGAATCCGTCGTCAAAATGCATTTCGACCGTGATTTGACCGCCGCGCAGGTTTATCAGATTGCAAAAAAGGCTGTGGACGAAGGTATACAAAAGGGCGATACAGACGACACAGACAAACTCGCGCGTTTGTTTGCGGTAATACCAAGACCGTTTCTGCGCTTTGTTATCAAGACTTTGACGTTTCTGGACTATTATGGCGCAATGCCCAAATCAATAGAAGACAGCAGCCCCTTCCATGGGAGTATGTTTATATCGGATTTGGCTTCCATCAGGCTGCCCAATCTGGATCATCATCTGTATGAGTTTGGGAATATCCCCCTGTTTGTTGTGCTGGGCGGCAAAAAAACAGAAAACGTCCTGCAGGACGACGGAGGCATCGTAAAGAAGAAATATATAGATTTCGGTCTTGGCCTTGACGAGCGTATTTGCGACGGTTTTTATTTCTCGGTCGCTTTCGGCGCGTTCAAGCATTACATGGCGCATCCGGACGAACTGGATTCCCCGCCGGAAAGGGTTGTTGAAGATATAGACTGATCCGGAAAAATCAAACAAGGAGCAAAATTACATGAACAAAGGCGTATGCGCCCCGAAAGGCTTTAAGGCCGCCGGGGTATATTGCGGGATAAGAAAAAATAAAACTAAAAAAGATCTGGGTCTGATATACAGCGAAAGAATGTGCTCGGCCGCATGTGTATATACGCAGAACAAAGTGCAGTGCGCGCCGATCGCCGTTACGCGGGAAAATGTCGCGGACGGGCGCGCAAGGGCGCTTATCTGCAACAGCGGCATAGCCAATGCCTGCGCCGCCGGCGGGCTTGACGCAGCTCGCGGGATGTGCCTTTACGTTGCCGAAGCTCTTGGTATTTCGGCGGCCGACGTCGTCGTTGCGTCAACCGGCGTAATCGGGCCTTCCATACCGATGGAAGCTGTCCGCAAAGGCATACCCGTTCTTGTTGAAAAGCTCAGCGCGGAGGGCGGCGAAGATTTCTCAAGCGCCATTATGACCACCGACACTTTTGCGAAACAGGTTTCCGTTTCTTTTGAGGCCGGCGGAGTGACCTGCATGATGGGCGGCACGGCAAAGGGCTCCGGCATGATTGCGCCGAATATGGCGACGATGCTTGCTTTTATTACGACTGATGCGGCGCTTGACCCAGCTGTTCTGCAGATTGCGCTGAACGCCGCCGTTCAGTCCAGCTTTAACATGATAAGCGTCGACGGGGATACTTCCACAAACGACATGCTCACGGTTCTGGCAAACGGCGCGGCAGGGAATAAGCTTATAGAAGACGTTTCCGGAGCGGACTTCAGGAATTTTTTTAACGCCCTTGGCATAGTTTGCGCAGAGCTTTCCAAAATGCTGGCGAAGGACGGCGAGGGCGCGACTAAACTTATCGAAGTCCGAGTTTCCGGCGCGGAGAATATAAAAAGCGCGCGGATTCTCGCAAAATCCGTTGTGGATTCCAATCTTGTGAAAGCGGCGATGTTCGGCGCGGACGCGAACTGGGGGAGGGTGCTTTGCGCGCTGGGTTATTCTGGAGCGGAGTTTGACCCTTTCGGCGTAAGCGTAAGTTTTAAATCCGCGGCGGGGGAAATTCAAGTTTGCGAAGGCGGCGCGGGGATTGCTTTTGACGAGGACAAAGCGAAAAAAATCCTGCTTGAGGACGAGGTTAAAATTCTTGTTTCGGTTGGGCGGGGAGAAGGCGCCGCCGTCGCCTGGGGCTGTGATTTAACTTATGATTATGTTAAAATAAACGGGGATTACAGGACTTGAAAATTTTCACAACCGACACATATTATCAGAGCAGAGGTATATTATATCATGAAATTAAGTAATATGGATAAAGCGAACGTCCTTGTTCAGGCGCTGCCGTATATTCAGGACTATGCAAACAAAATAGTCGTTATAAAATACGGCGGCAGCGCCATGGTGGACGAAGGGCTGAAGCAGGCCGTCATGAGCGATCTGGTGCTGCTGCGGCTTGTTGGGATAAAGGTGGTTCTTGTGCACGGCGGCGGTCCCGAAATCACCAAAACAATGGAAAAAATGGGGCTTGAGCCGAGATTTATCGACGGCCTGCGCTACACTGACGCGGAGACTTCCGAAGTTGTCCAGATGGTTCTTGCCGGCAAGACAAACAAAGACCTGGTTACGCTGATTCATCAGAACAGGGGCAGGGCCATCGGCTTGTGCGGTCTTGACGGCGGGATGATTTTCGCCGAAAAAATGCGCTCCGAATCAGGCGAAGACCTGGGTTTTGTTGGTGAAATCAAAAAAGTGAGCGTCACTCCAATCATGGATGTTCTGGACAGGGGCTATATTCCGGTTATCGCGACATTGGGCGCGGACAGGAAAGGCAGCGTTTATAACATCAACGCCGACACCGCCGCCGCATATATCGCGGGGGCGCTGGGCGCGGCGAATTATATAGTGATGACTGATATCCGCGGCCTTTTGGAGGACAAAGACGATGAAAACACGCTTATTCAGACTGTGCAGGTCAGCGAGGTGCCCTATTTAATCAGTCAGGGGCTTATTTCCGGCGGTATGATTCCCAAAGTGGACAGCTGCGTATCGGCGGTTCGGCGCGGGGTGTCGCGGGCTATTATTATCGACGGCAGGATTCCGCATTCGATTTTAATCGAAATGATGACCGACGAGGGCATTGGCACAATGTTTTATTAAGTTAATCCGCGTTTTTTATAGGGAGATGAAGCTATGAACCTGTTCAGTCCTGACGATTTTAGCCGCGACGTAACAAGTCAGAACGCCGGGAAATTGGCGGAATTCAGCGATTTTCTCAGCCTTGATATACGCGCCGGGACAATCATAAAAGCCGAGCCGTTTCCGAAGGCGCATAAGCCTTCTTATAGGCTGCTGATTGACTTCGGCGAAGCCGGCCGGAAAAAATCCAGCGCGCAGATTACGGAACTATACTCGCCGGAAGACTTGACGGGCCGCCAGGTTCTTGCCGTGGTGAATTTCCCGCCGCGCCAGATTGCGGATTTTATATCGGAGGTTTTAGTCCTGGGCTTGTACACGCCGGAGGGCGTTGCGCTCATTCAGCCGGACAGACCGGTTGAAAACGGCGCAAAGCTCGGGTAAAAATAATTTTTAAAATTCTTAGGGAGGTTTAAAAAAATGGCGTTTTTTATGGGAACAATTGATTCGCTTGTCATGGAGCTGAAGACACAGCTGGTCGCAATCCTTCCCGAATACCCGGACCCGGAAAAACCGCTGAAAGCGCTCTATCTTCTGCACGGTTTGAGAGGGAACGCGCTTTCATGGGTTTCAGACACCAGCATCGAGCGCTATGTAAAAGACAGAAATTGGGCGGTAATCATGCCGGAGGTGGGCCGCAGTTTTTATCAGGACATGAAATACGGTCCGCAATATTTCACCTATGTTTCGGAGGAGCTTCCCAAAATCTGCAAGAACATGTTCGGGCTTGATCCCTCCCGCGAAAACACTTTTGTCGCAGGGCTTTCAATGGGCGGCTACGGCGCTTTGCGGATTGGCCTGGCAAAGCCGGACAAATTCGCGGCTTTGGCCAGTCTTTCCGGCGTTACTGATATAAAAGCTATTTGCCAGATGGTCGCCGAGTCGGATTTGAAGCGTGAAAAAAACGACTTTTTGGCGGCTATAGGCAGTTTTGACGAAATCAGGCCGGAAATTGATATTTACCACTTGCTGGGAGAGGTTGAAAAGCTTGACGGTTCTCAGAGACCGAAAATCTATCTCACCTGCGGCAAACAGGATTTTCTCTGTCCCATGAACAAGGCGTTTAACGATCGCCTGAAAAATTCTTCTGTTGATTTTCTCTATGAAGAGTTCGACGGAGATCATGTGTGGGCTTACTGGGATTTTGCGATTCAGAGGGCGCTTGATTATTTTGACAGTATTGCCTGACTCGCGCTTGTATTTATGCGCGGCCGGGCGGCGGTGTGCTGCCCGGCCGCATTTTTCCGCCCTGTTTTTGCCAGCGGGAAATTCGTTCTTTTTGCTTATTCTTCTTGCATTTATTTTTAGTATGCTATAAAATAGCTTGGTGTGAATAAAAAGATATAAAAAGTGAAAGGCGGTTTTTCTGTGGCTCTTGACAAGATTATTATCCACGGGGCAAAAGAACATAACTTGAAAAATATTGACCTGGAAATCCCCCGCGACAAACTTGTCGTTTTCACGGGGCTTTCCGGCTCCGGCAAAAGCTCCCTTGCTTTTGACACGATTTATGCCGACGGCCAGCGCCGCTACATGGAAAGCCTTTCTTCTTACGCGAGGATGTTTCTCGGCCAGATGGAAAAACCCGACGTCGAGTCGATCGAAGGGCTTTCCCCGGCAATCTCAATAGACCAGAAGACGACCAACAAAAATCCGCGCTCCACCGTTGGGACTGTAACGGAAATCTATGATTATCTGCGCCTGCTTTACGCAAGAATAGGCGTTCCTCACTGCCCAATCTGCGGGCGGGAAATCTCCCAGCAAACTGTGGATCAAATGGTCGACCGCGTTATGCAGCTTGAGCCAGGGGCAAAGATTCAGGTTATGGCTCCGATTGTGCGCGGGCGCAAAGGCACGCAGAAAAAAGAACTGGAAGCGGCCCAGCGCTCGGGCTTTGTGCGCGTCCGCGCGGACGGCAGTATTTACGACCTTTCAGAAGAAATTCCGCTGGACAAGAACAAAAAGCACTATGTCGAGATAATAGTGGACAGGCTCTCTGTAAAAGAAGATATAAAGTCCCGGCTGGCCGATTCTCTTGAGACGGCGCTGTCTATGGCGAACGGCCTCGCCCTTGTAAGCGTGAACGAGGGCGAGGAAATGCTGTTTTCGCAGAATTATTCCTGCCCCGACCATGATATAAGCATTGACGAATTAAACCCGCGGATGTTTTCGTTTAACAACCCGCTGGGCGCGTGCGAAAAGTGCACGGGTCTCGGGGTTTTCATGAAGGTGGACGAGAACTTGATTATCCCCAACAAAAGCCTTTCTATAAGAGAGGGCGCGATTCACGCTTCCGGCTGGTATTTTGGGCACTCGGACACACCCACTATCGCCTCTATGTATTATGAAGGTCTGGCCGGCCACTATGGTTTCACGCTGGACGACAAAATAAAAGACATGCCCCGGGAAACACTGGACAAAATTCTCTATGGCACCGGAGAGGAAAAAATAAAGCTGACGCGCGTCAGCGAATATGGCTCCGGCTTTTATAACACAGCTTTCGAGGGTCTTGTAAATAATCTGGAGCGCCGCTTTGCCCAGACGCAGAGCAACTGGATGAAAGAAGAGCTGCAATCGCTGATGAGCGCGGTCGAATGCCCGGAATGCCGCGGCAAAAAGCTTAAGCCTGTATATCTGGCCGTGACTGTCGGCGGAATAAACATCAGCGATTTTACAAACATGTCGGTGACATCCGCGCTGGAGTTTCTGCAAAACGTCCGGCTAAGCGAGCGCCAGCGGATTATCGCCGCCGAAATCCTGAAAGAAATCAAAAGCCGCCTGAATTTTCTGGCAAGCGTCGGGCTGGAATATCTGACGCTTGCCAGAAACGCAAGCACGCTTTCCGGCGGCGAAAGCCAGCGCATACGCCTTGCCACACAGATCGGTTCTTCGCTCACCGGCGTTCTCTACGTGCTGGACGAGCCGAGCATCGGCCTTCACCAGCGCGACAACGGCAAGCTTATCGCGACTTTAAAAAAACTGCGCGATTTGGGGAACACTCTTATAGTAGTCGAGCACGACGAGGACACCATGTACGCCTCTGATTATATAGTCGATATAGGCCCGGCGGCGGGAATTCACGGCGGCAAAGTGGTTTTTTCCGGGACTGTAGAGGAAATCAAAAACTGCGAAAACTCCCTGACAGGGCAGTATCTCAGCGGCAGGAAAAAGATCGGGCTGCCCGCCGCGCGCAGGAAAGGCAGCGGGAATTTTCTCACCGTTATCGGGGCGGCGCAAAACAATCTAAAATATATAGACGTCGCGTTTCCGCTGGGAACTTTTATCGCTGTGACGGGCGTTTCCGGCTCCGGCAAAAGCTCGCTTGTGAACGAGATAATTTACAAAAAGCTCGCCGCCGATTTAAACCGCGCCAAAACCCGCGCGGGGCTTCACCGCGACATTCTCGGCGAAGAATATCTGGATAAAGTGATTGATATTAACCAAAGCCCCATAGGGCGCACCCCGCGCTCCAATCCCGCGACTTATACCGGCGTTTTCACGGATATACGCGATGTCTTTGCTCAGACGCAGGACGCGAAAATCCGGGGCTTCGGCGTCGGGCGTTTTTCGTTCAACGTGAAGGGCGGCCGCTGCGAAGCCTGCGAGGGCGACGGCATTATCAAAATAGAAATGCACTTTTTGTCGGATGTTTATGTCCCCTGCGAGGTCTGTAAAGGCAGGCGCTATAACCGTGAGACGCTTTCGGTCAAATACCGCGAAAAAAATATATACGAAGTTCTGGAAATGACTGTCGAAGAGGGCCTGGAATTTTTTAAAAACCACCCGAAAATAAAGCGCAAGCTTCAGACGCTTTATAACGTCGGTTTGGGGTATATCAAACTGGGCCAGCCCGCAACTACTCTGTCGGGCGGCGAAGCGCAGCGCGTCAAGCTTGCGGCCGAGCTTTCCAAGCGCTCCACGGGCAAAACGCTTTATATTCTGGACGAGCCGACGACGGGGCTTCACACGGCGGACGTGCACCAATTGATAAAAGTTTTGCAGGAACTTGTCGAAGGCGGCAACACTGTTATAGTGATTGAGCACAATATGGATATAATAAAAACGGCGGATTATATTATCGACCTTGGTCCCGAGGGCGGAGACCGCGGCGGCCGGCTGCTCTGCTGCGGAACGCCGGAAGAAGTTGCCGGAAACCCGGTTTCTTATACAGGGCAGTATCTTAAGAAATATTTGGCAAATTCAAATAAGCCAAAAAAATTGTAATTTTTATTTTTATGTGCTATATTAAATCTGGATTATGCGCATTACTGGCAAGGAGGCTTGGATTAACGTGAAGTATATCTGCACTGTCTGCGGCTGGGAATACGACGAGGCCGAGGGCTATGAAGACGGCGGGATTGCGCCGGGAACCAAATGGGAAGACATACCGGAAGATTTTGTCTGCCCCGTCTGCGGCGTTGAAAAAGACATGTTCGATCAGAATTAAAAACCGCGCGTGTAAACAAATCCCCCTGTCGTAAGGGGGATTTGTTTCTTTGCTTTTTATTTTTTTATACTGTTTGAGCGTCAGACGCGCCAAGGGCGGCGCGATCTATAAATTCTTCTTCGCTGTCTTTTTTGGCGCGCCTTCTGGAGGAGACTATTTTTTTGACGGGCGCTTTCGGCACTTTAAGATAAATCGCCGAAAGCGGCGGTATGTTGACAAGAATGCTCTGGGGCAGGTTGTGCATTTCTGTTTCTTCGGTCCTGTACTCTTTGTCTTGGAATTCGTCCCTGCCGCCGAACCGGGCGCCGTCGCTGTTAAACAGGACTTTATATTTGCCCTTAAGCGGAACGCCTATCCTGTAGGCCGGGCGGGAAACCGGCGTAAAATTACAGATTGCTATCATCCTGTCGTTGTCGTCGGCCATTCTCATAAACACGACGATGCTCTGCATGTAGTCGTCGCTGGCTATCCATGAAAATCCGTCCCAGTTGTCGTCGCACTTCCAGAGCGCGGCGGTATTTTTATAAAACAGGTTCAGCTCCCGGACATAACCCTTAAGCCGGCTATGCTTTTCGTCGGCCAGCAGATTCCAGTCAAGCCCGCGCTGATAGTCCCATTCCATATATTGCCCGAATTCCTGTCCCATAAAGAGCAGCTTTTTGCCGGGGTGAGCCATCATATAGGCCAAAAACAGGCGCATGCTTGCGAATTTTTCCTCGTCGCTTCCGGGCATCTTGTTGATCAGGGAACCTTTGCCGTAGACAACCTCGTCATGGGAAATCGGCAGGATAAAATTCTCTGAGAAAGCGTAAAAAAACGAAAACGTAATTTTGTCGTGATTAAATTTCCTGTATATCGGGTCAAGTTTCATATAGTGAAGCATGTCGTTCATCCAGCCCATGTTCCACTTGAAGTTAAACCCCAGACCTCCGGCTTCGGTGGGCTTTGTCACCAGCGGCCATGCGGTCGATTCTTCGGCCACCATCATAATGCCTTTAAAGCTGGAAAACATCTCGTAATTGAGGCGCTTAAGGAACTCGACGGCCTCCAGGTTTTCGCGCCCGCCGTACTGATTGGGTCTCCATTCGCCGTTTCCGCGGTCATAGTCCAGGTAAAGCATGGCCGCCACAGCGTCAACCCTTATGCCGTCTATGTGATACTTGTCAAACCAGTAAGCCGCGCTGGAAATCAAAAAGCAGACGACTTCGTTCCTGCCGTAATCAAAAACGCGCGTCCCCCATCCCTTGTGTTCCATTTTGAGGGGGTCGGCATATTCGTAGCAATACCCGCCGTCAAACTCCACAAGACCGTTGCTGTCTTTTGGAAAATGAGCGGGCACCCAGTCCAGAATCACGCCGATTCCGGCCTGATGGCAGGCGTCCACAAAAGCCATAAAATCCTTGGGCGCGCCATAGCGGGAAGTCGGCGCGAAGTAACCCGTCACCTGATAGCCCCAGGAGGCGTCAAGCGGGTATTCCGTGACTGGCATAAGCTCTATATGCGTATAACCCATATCTTTCACATAGGGGATAATTTTTTCGGCAAGCATTTTATAAGGCAGAAAATTGCCGTCCTCAAAGCGCATAAACGAAGCCAGATTAAGCTCATATATGTTCATGGGGCTTCTGTACTGAATCGTTTCGGCGCGCCTGGCCAGATACTCGCCGTCCTGCCACTGATAGCCCTCTATGTCATATGTTTTGGAAACGTTATCAGGCCGCGTGCCCATATGAAAGCTGTAAGGGTCGCTTTTGTGTAACGCATAGCCTTTTGTCGATTCAATGCAGTACTTGTATGTCGTAAAATCTTCCAGATCAGGAATGAACGTCTCCCAAACGGGGTAGCCCTCAAGATTGTGCATGACATTTGCCTCGGGGTTCCAGCCGTTAAAATCCCCGACAAGCGAAACAGAGGCGGCGTGCGGCGCCCAAAGCCGGAATCTGTAGCCCTCCCGGCCGTCTATGCTCAGCTTGTGCGCCCCGAAATACTTATAAGCTCTGAAATTATTCCCGCTCAAAAAGTCCTTGAGCGGTTGGGCTTCATCTTCTCGGACGATTCTTGTTAAAGCCATTGTCTCAATCCTCCCGTTAGATTTAAGCAGCAGTACGGATCACCTGTTGAAATTCTGCGTATAACGGGCGGCGGGTTGCCGCCCGTTATTCCTGCTGTTTCTATAATAACAGCAAAAACGCTTTTTTTCAATAGGCTTGCGGTCAAAATTAGCAAAAGCCCTATAATTTCCGAGTTTATTGCCATCGCAAAAATGGGGCGGGCCCAGGGGCCGCCCCTGATTGAATTATTTAGTTTTCTTTGATTTTGTCTGAAAACAAATGGCAGACGCAGTAATGCCCCTTGTCCCCGGAGTTATAAACGGGCGGTTCTTCCCGTGAGCAAATCGGCATGGCGTTTGGACAGCGCGTGTGGAACTTGCAGCCCTTCGGCGGATTTGCCGGCGAAGGCAGGGAACCGGTCAGAATAGTCCTTTTTGTTTTCACATCAGGGTCAGGCAGGGGTATAGCGGAGAAAAGCGCCTTTGTATACGGGTGCAGGGGGTTCGCAAAAATATCTCCTGTTTTGCCGTATTCGACAATATTCCCCAAGTACATAACGGCCACGGCGTCCGAAATATGCTCGACTACACTTAAATCATGAGAGATAAACAGATAGGTCAGTCTGCGGCTTTCCTGCAAATCCATCAGCAGATTGATTATCTGCGCCTGAATAGAAACGTCCAGCGCGGAGACGGGCTCGTCGCAGACGATAAAGTCCGGGTTGAGCGCAACCGCCCGCGCAATGCAGATTCTCTGCCGCTGACCGCCGGAAAACTCGTGCGGATAGCGCTGCTTATAATAGCTTTGCAGCCCGCAGTCGTCCATCACTTTGCCGAGATAGTCCTCGTACTGCTCAGGCGGGACAATGTGGTGCTCTTTGACGGCTTCCCCGATAATTTCCCCGACGGGAAGCCTTGGCGAAAGGCTGGAATACGGGTCCTGGAAAATAATCTGCATTTTGGGGCGCATTGAGCGTAGCTTTTTGTTGTCATAGGCGTAAACTTCCTCGCCGTTGAAAAGAACCTCGCCGCTGGTTTTGCGCGTCAGTTTGAGCAGTGTCCTGCCGACGGTAGACTTGCCGCAGCCGGATTCCCCGACCAGAGCAAGCGTGGTGCCGCGCTCTATCTTGAAGCTGATTCCGTCAACCGCCCTCACATAGCCGACAATTTTTTGCGTCAGCCCCGACTTAATCGGGTAGTGCATTTTCAAATCCCGGACTTCCAGGACATAATCCCCGCCGTCGCTTTCTAATATATCCGCAGCCGTATTGTCAGTTCTGGCAATCACAGAAGCCCGCCCCCTTTCTCGGCGATATCCATCCTGTAGCAGGTCACGCGGTGCGTGTCGCTCAGGGCGATTTCAAGCGGATAACTTCCTTCGCATTTGTCGCAGGCAAACTGGCACCTGTCTTTGAAATAGCAGTAATCCGGCATTTTAATTGGGTTAGGCACGCGCCCGGGTATACTGTAAAGTCTTCCTACACGCTTTCCCGCAATCGGCTTGCTTTTCATCAGTCCAACAGTATAGGGGTGAGAGGGACGGGAATAAATATCCCGCGCCGTGCCGCGCTCTACAACGCGCCCGGCGTACATGACGACGACATAATCCGCCATTTCGGCGATAACGCCCAAATCATGGGTGATAAGCATTATGCTTGAGTTGATCCTGTCTTTCAAATCCCGGAGCAGGTCCAGAATCTGCGCCTGAATAGTAACGTCAAGCGCGGTGGTCGGTTCGTCGGCGATAATCAGCGAGGGCGAGCACGCAAGAGCCATGGCAATCATGACGCGCTGGCGCATACCGCCGGAAAGCTCGTGCGGGTACATCCTGTAAACGCCCTCGGCATTTGAAATTCCCACAGTCTCAAGCATTTCCACGCTGCGCTGTTTGATCGACCCTTTGCCGCTGTCGGAAATAATTTTGCGCTCTATCAGATCTGTCGAATGCAGTTTTATAACTTCGTCAAGCTGATGGCCTACTCTTAAAACAGGGTTAAGGCTGGTCATAGGTTCCTGGAAAATCATGGACATGTAATTCCCGCGGATTTTCTGCATCGTTTCCGCCGGGGTATTCACGATATTATAAACATGATCGCGCGCCGCAAAGCGGATTTCGCCCCCGACGATCTGGCCTGTGGGTTTCTGCAGAAGCTGCATGAGGGAAAGGCTGGTGATGGACTTGCCGCAGCCGCTTTCGCCCACTATGCCGACGGTCTTACCCCTGGGCACATCGAAAGTGACGCCGTCGACGGCCTTGACCGTCCCCACGTCCGTGTAAAAATAGGTCTTCACTCCGTCAAACTCAACCAGGTTATCCGGGCTGCGCATTTCGGCGCGGCGCGCTTCCGCCGGGGCTGTTTTCAGCTTTTTCTCAAGCTCGGCAATGGCGGCTTTGTTATATCTGGCAATCTGCCTTGCCTCTTTTGCGGAAATATAGTCTTCGCTCACTTTGTGTCCCCCCTTATCGTTTCATGCGCGGGTCAAACGCGTCGCGCAGACCGTCGCCGACAAAATTAAACCCGAGCACGGTGATGAGAATCAAAAAACCGGCCGGTATCCAGCAATACAGATAGTTTGTCATGACATGCATGTCGTTGACCGAATACAGAATATTCCCCCAGGAAGCCAGCGGGTATTTCACGCCCAGCCCCAGAAAGCTCAGCGTGCTTTCCGCCAGAATAACGTCGCCGAGATTCATCGTGGCGATAACTATAAGCTGCGGGATAACATTGGGCACAAGGTGCCTGAATATGCGCCGCCTGACCGGAAGGCCGGTGGCTTCGGCGGCAATCATGAATTCCTGCTCGCGCAGGGAAAGTATCTGGCCGCGGACGATACGCGCAACGCCCGTCCAGGTCAGCGCGCCCATCATAAACATCAGAACATATATTCTGGCATGGGTATCGACTTTGTTGCCTTCCATGACCGCGCCGACAATCAGATACAGCGGGATAGACGGTATACAATTGAATATATCAACCGCGCGCATGATTACAGCGTCAACCCATCCGCCAAAATAGCCGGACAGACCGCCCAGAATAACCCCAATAATTATAGAAATTAAAACGACGATAAATCCGACCATCAGCGAAACTCTGCCGCCGTACATCAGGCGCGTCACAACGTCCATGCCGTTCCCGTCTGTGCCCAGCCAGTGCGCGGCCGACGGCCTTTCATACATGCTCACAACATGCGTTATCTGTTCTGTTTTAATCTGATAATTGCCGTTTTCGGCCTGCAGGACATAATCTTTGCCCTCAAAATAAAAGCTCTTCGCGCCGGACTGCATAGCGCTTTCAATCGCGTCTCTGAAAGGGATGCTGATAATAATATCAGTCTGAACAGCCTGAACCACCAGGCTGGAAGCCAAAAATTTGTCCGCTCCTCCCTGGCTTATGATATAAGAGCCGTTGTTTTCCCGGATGTCATAAACGTCCGCTTGCTCGCCGCCTGCGGTCTGAAAACTTGTTTTGCCGTCGGCGATGGCGTTCTCCATGGCGAGCAGCGTGAGATAATCGGCCTTAAAGCCGGGTTCAATCGGCTGGGCAAGCAGGCGGGAAGCCAGGCCGCTTTCATTGGCGGCGGACAGCTCGTAATTTTTGCCGTTCAGGAGCGCCATATACAATTCTCCGTTGAATTCAAATTCGGATTCCCCGGCAAGAACCGCTTTTTCGGCTTCCTCCAGCAAAGCGCCGTCGGCCCGCGCGCCTTCCACAGGAGTAAAGCGGCAGCTATTGCCGATTTTGCGCCCGGTTGCGAAAACCTGCAGCTCGCCGATTACCCAGGAGTTTTCGCCGACGGAGGCTATACCGTAGCTGACGCCGCCGGACGAAGTAAGATTTTCGCCCTTTTTGATCGCCGCGACAAGCGCCCCCCTGACAGTTGCGGAAAGCGGTTTTCCCTCCGCCGAGATAACGCTTATGTCGCCGCTGTATGTCGCGTGGGCAAAATCGCGCACGACGGGAGTGTCTTTTGTGAAAAGCTGGGCTTCGCCATAGGGCGTGACGATACCGCCCAAAAAAGCGAACAAAAACATTGCGATAATAATCACCGAACCCACTATTGCCAGGCGGTTGCGCATAAAGCGCCTGACCACCAGCGCGGACGGCGACAGCGACTTAACGCGCCGTTCATCGTCAAGTCCAAGCCGCACAGCCGCCGTTACCGCGGCTTTTTGTTCCGCTGATGGGCTTATGTTTGCGTTCTTAATCGAACTCAGTCCCTTCTGTCCTGAATTTTTTATCCGGCAATGCGTATGCGCGGATCAACCGCCGCGTAAAGTATATCTGACAACAGCGTGCCTATCAAAGTCATAAACGCCAGAAAGACCATATAGAACATCGCAAAGGGTATGTCCCCGGCCATAATTGCCTGATAGGACGTATAGCCTATTCCGGGTATCTGAAAGAGCATTTCAGTAATCATTGCGCCCGAGAACAGCCCCGGCAGCAGACCGCCCAGCATAGTCACAATCGGGATAAGCGTGTTTCTGAACGCGTGATGGCTTACAACTCTGCTTTCCGGCAGGCCCTTTGCCCGGGCCGTTCGTATATAGTCGGAGTTGAGCACCTCCAGCATGTTTGTCCGCGTATAGCGCATAAGCCAGCCGACGCTGATAAGCGTCAACGTCAGAATAGGCATTATATAATGATGGGCTATATCCAGCGCCTGCATGAACGGCGAGAGCGAGAGAAAATTCCGCCCCACTTTGCCGTACAGGTCAAACCAGCCCAGCTTGACAGAAAAAACCAGTTTCATCATTGTGGCCAAAAAAAACGACGGAAGAGATATTCCCAGCAAAGCGAAAACCGTAACGGCGTAGTCCGTTTTGCTGTACTGCTTTCTGGCGGCCAGCATGCCCAGGGGAATTGCTATGCAGTACTCTAATATAGTGGCGGTGAAAATAAGATAGACCGAGTCCAGAATAACCTGGCTGAATTTTTTTGTGACTGATATGCCGAACAGCCAGGATTCGCCGAAATTGCCCCGAACGGCGTTGCCCAGCCACCTGAAAAATCCCGTGGCGACATTTTCATTGAGACCGTAGACGGCGTTGAGCTGATCAAGCCAGTCTTTATATGTCCTGGTGGAGCCGGGGGTTTCCGCGCGTTTGCGGGCAAGGTTTTCCACATAGGAGGTCGGCATAAGCCTCATGATACAGTATATCAGCAGCGCAACAAAAAACAGGATGATGATGCTTATAAAAATACGTCTGATTATATATTTGCGCATAGCATCCGATTCCTTTCGTGTTAGTTTTAAAAAGCTGGCACGGCATATGCACAGATAAGCATACGCCAAAGGCGGGTCCGCTGTTTGGCGGACCCGCCTTTGTCTCGCCGCTGATTCAGTTCATTTCGATTTTCTCAATTTCCATGAGATAGGCATAATAAGTGGTCATATCGCCGGGAAGGGTAGCTGTGTTGATGCGCTCCGTGCTGAAAATCATGCAGTTCTGGCGCTGATAAACAGGAAGCTCCACGCCCCAGTCAAGAATAATCCCGAAAGCCTCTTTGAAGACTTCTTTGCGGAAGTTGTTGTCCGGGTTGGTTCTGGAAGCGACGATAGCCGTATCAAGATCAGAGTCATTAATGCCGTAGTTGTTAGAACCGGTTCCGCCCTCGATAAGTCCGTCGGAGTGGTAAATCTGGTATATATCCGGATCCAGGGTGGACTGCCAGGCGGCGCACCAGAGATCAAGATTCTCTGAGCTGAGGTCATCCCAGAAGGAACTTGCGTTTGACTGGGAAATGTCGATAACGTTCATGGTAATACCGATATTGGCAAGGCTTTCGGCCGCCTTGGTGAGAAGCAGGAAAGACGGGTGGTCGCCCGTGCCGTCCGCGATAATCGGAGCGTCGAAAGTCAGCTCGCCGCCTGCCGGGGCCGCGGTAATTTTGCCGTTTTCAACGGTGTAGCCCGCGGCCTCAAAGAAGCCGAGCGCGGCTTGCTCTGCGGCTGCGTAGCGCTCTTCTTCGGTCATTTCGGCCGTATAAATCGGGTTGCCTTTAACGTCTTTTGAATAAGCGACCTCATAGCCCGGATCTGTCGGCTGCGGCGCCGCCCAGGATGTGAGGGAAATCGGATAGTTGATAACAGTGGCGTTTTCGCCGTAATAGCTGTTGACGGTCAGGTCGCGGTAAACGGCCAGAACAGTGGCGAGACCTTTGCGGAGGTTCTTGCTGGCTTCTGAACCGCGTTCGCCGCCTATGCTGACGTTCTTGGCGTTCAGGCCGACATAGCCGTAGCCAAGGTTGTTAACCGCCTGATAGGTGATGACGTCGCCGCTGACTTCGCCATTGGAGTTTTTGCTCTCGATTTCGGCGCGGCGCTCAAGGGAGTTGGCGGGTTCCGCGATATCGATAGTGCCGGTTTCAATGCCGGGGATCATATCGGAATCGGAAGTTGTCTTAAACTGGACTTCTTTGGTGGCGGGAGCGCCCTTCCAATAGTTTTCGTTAGCTTCAAAATAGACTATCTTGTTTTCGAACTTGACGAATTTATAGGGGCCCGCGCCCATCGGCTCACTTTCGGTTTTGCTGAGGAAGTCAAGTTTGCCGTACTCAAAGCCGAACTTATTGTTCTCATAGTCATATTGGCTTTCATCGCCGTAATAGTGAAGCGGGGCCGGCTGGATGCCGAAAATCTGATAAACGGCGTTTGCGGCAAAGCCTTCAGTAACTATTTCAAGTTCATAGTCGTTAATTTTGGTGATTCCGGAAATATTCGGAACAACCTGTTTAACGGCGTCGGGGTTGGCCGCAAGCTGCTCTTTGATATATCCGGCGACGTAGGCGTCATAGCCTTCCGCGCCCGTACCTTCCCATTCGGCGGGATCTATATCGGCGTAACCGCCCTGATAAGAAGCGGCCATTTCAGCTTTGTAGTCTTCGATTGTAGGCCATTCGCCATTGGCGATATCAAAAACTTTTTTAGTTGCGGAACCCACGAAAGTGCCGTCCTCCGCCGGTTCGCCGAAGCCCCAGACATACATGCCCAAAGCGACCTGAAAACCGGGGGTGCCGGCCAAATCAGCGTCGCTGATGTCGGCGGCGTAGTCGGCATAGTTGGCGTTTACAAAGTCAACAATAGCCTGTACAGACTCTGTAAAAGAAGCGTCGAGTTCCTCGTCGGAAGGCATAAAAGACTGCGCCGCGTCCTGATAGCCCTTGCGGTAGTCGGCCATTCCCAGAACCGGAATGGAATAGAAAGTGGAGTTGCCCTGATAAGCCGGGTCGGCGTAAACATAATATGTGAAAATCACATCATCAGCGGTAACTTCTTCGCCGTCGCTGAATTTAACGCCTTCGCGGAGCTTCAGATGATAAACGGTTGTGTCTGTGCCCTCGTCGCGGGCAACCGTGCCGTCGGCAATGCCTGTATAAGTGTAGTCGCTGCCGTTGTACGCGCGGGTTTCGCCTTCAATGCCGTTATAGACAAGTTCGCCGACGCGGTCATAAGAAATAAGCGCCTGGCCGAGAACCATGTCCGCAACAGCCATATCATAGGCGGTCTCACCTGTGAACGGTGAGAATTTGCCGTTCATATCGCTCTGCGCGATGACAAGGGGAACAGAACCTGTCGTTTCCGCAGGGGCTGGTTCCTCTCCGGACGCCTCCGGCGCGGACGCTTCCGCAGGAGCCGAGCTGTCTGTCGCCGGCGGCGCGGACGAACAGGCGGACAGAATCAGGCTGAGAGCGATTATTGCTGACAGGATGGCAAGCAGTTTCTTCATAATAATTTTCCTCCTAATAATAAATCCATTTACAGCAAAGCAAAACCAGTATCAGCGGCGCGAAAGCCTACAGTCACCTAATTGCTATTTTGTGCAGTTCGCCCTGTTCAGGTCGTCCCGGACAGCAATAACGGCAGGTAAAAATTCCATATAAATCCTTTCGGCAGGCATATATGTTATAAATTATAACATATATGCCTTTAATTTGTATTATCAAAACCCAAATTTATAAAAAATATGGGTTTTGAATTGCACAAAATAGCAATTATGTGCAATTTAATACAGAATACAGAATTTTGTCCGCATATTGCGCCATAGACTTTAGCGCTTTTTATAAGGCTTTTTCAAAGCCGCGGACACCGATTTTGATTTTTGTACTGATAAATTTATTATATCATAACAAATTCAACATAATAATACAAGATGCTTAATAAAATATATAAGCAGGCAGGCGAAGGCGCGGATGCGAGCAGTTGTTACAAATGCCTTGACAAATTTTTTGGAAATTTCTTTGCTTTGACCGAGCCTGAAGAGACTTGCGAAGAGACAACTAAAGACGTAAATTTTACGATTGAGTGCATCAACAGCCTATTCAAGTATTTTGCGGACGCGGCGCAGACTGGAGTGTGAACAAATGAACGCATACGACGGATTTACAGCGGCGGAGAGGGCTTATTTAAGCCCTCCGGAGCCGCCAAAGGGAAAATATACCTGCGCTTGTTGCGGCGAGGACATCTACGAGGGAGAAAATCAATTGACAATATTTGGACTAAAT
>JAITEB010000017.1 GCA_031282245.1 Oscillospiraceae bacterium
TCCGGCCTCGTCATTGTCCGTGCAGACTACGACTTCTGCTATTTCGCCGCGATGGGCTTCGAGAAAATGCGTTAGCGCGACCATAGACGTGCCGCCGAGGGAGAGCCGCCAGGCATCCGCCTTTTCGACTGAACCCATCTCGCAAAGCGTGTCGTATGAGAACAAATCTATGGGCGACTCGAACACCATAACCGCCGCGCTTCGGGGATTATCAGGAGGCAGGGCGAACCCGAACCGCTTATCCGAACCGTCAGCGTCACGCTTAAAATCGCCCATAGTGCCGCGAATGGCGGCAAACCGCGCCTTGTTATGCTCGTCGCGCCCGACAAAGACGCAGTTGTGCCAGCCGTCGCCGCTCTCATAGAGATTGCCGCGCCGGATACAGTCTTCAATCTGCTGCCGTGAAACGCCGCGCCCCTGAAGGTAGGCGACTACGCGGTCATTGTTCGCGTTGCGGGGCGGGAGTTTGAATGTCATTCGCTCCTGTTCGGTTTTCTTTGCGTTGGGCGGCCGCGCCTTTTGTGGCGGAGAAAGGCTTATGGAATAGTCCTCGCCCGTCAGCGTCCTAACAGCGTCTACGAAGCCATACCCACGTACCTTTATGAGGTAGTCGATAACATTCTTGCCGCCCACGCCCTGACTGTGCCAGTTCCACATACCATTGCTGATTTCGAGGGATTCGTGGTCTTTGAGGTAGTAGGCAAACCCGACACGCCGGACATTGTTTGGCTCGTTACGGAGGATATAGTCCTCAATGCTGATTTCCTTTGCGCGGGCGATTTGTTCTTTTCCTACTCCCGGCATATGCTGTTTTTCTCCCTTCTTTGCATAACGATGTCCGCTTTTGCGGCTTCGACGCGCGTCACGTTAACCTCCCAAGTCAGCGGCATTGTATATGCGCCGCTCTCCGTTGCTTAATGTGACTTCCACCTTATACGGATAATTGGCGGCGACTGTATAAAGCTCCGCCTTGACCGACACGGGCGTCAGGTGTTTGTTCTCACAGATTTTTGCGGCGGCGTAGCTGTCATATTGCCGCTCGCAGTATTTACAGCGGTATTTGATTATTCTTAACGGCATACCGCGCCGCCTCGTTTCCCGGTGAGTACGCGCGCCCGTTGAGCTATTGCTTCCGGCACGTCATCCCGGCAATAATCAGGTTTGCTTACTCTGTACATTGTTTAGCCCATCCTTTAGGTCGTTTGGTTCTTCCTGCTTTTACGGCTTCAGCGAAAATATCGGCGCAGCAACACGTTTTAAGTTCGCAGTCCGCCTTGAGCGATTTGCTCTTGCGGCGATTGTACAGACACG
Organism: Oscillospiraceae bacterium; assembly: GCA_031282245.1. Classification (GTDB taxonomy): domain Bacteria; phylum Bacillota; class Clostridia; order Oscillospirales; family Ruminococcaceae; genus JAITEB01. The sequence continues at coordinate 1,312 of JAITEB010000017.1, forward strand.
CGGAACAGTCGCAGTCCTCGGCGTAGTATTGGAACCTTGAGCTTTCCTGAGTTCGCGTGAACCGCGTTCCGTTAACGTACTTCATCTGTCAGACCTCCATAAATTTTGATTTTGAGCAAAAAGAAAAAGCGCGGAAACTCCCTGAAAGGAATCTCCGCGCTTTACTTTGTGCGCTGTTTTGCTTATGCCGATTGTTTTTTTCGCCAGTCTTTCAGCAGGGCGATTATGACTTCCTCAATCTGTTTCGGCGAGTAGTCAGGCGGGAAGAACTTGCGGTAGTGCGTTCCGGCGGTTGGCGTGGTGTGCGGCGGTTTCTTTTCTTCGCTAAGCACAGTGTCGATGGCTTCGAGCGTCAGCGTCCCCGCCTGTTTCATCTTCTTTAACCGCACGGCTTGCGAAAGCGATGGCTTCACGGTGTATTTGTCCATACAATCCACGACCGCCGTTTGTTCCACGAATGAGAGGTAACTCAGTTCCACGGCGGGATTGAACGCCAATTCACGAGTGTCCACCTTGGTCAAAAGCGTTTCTGTTAGCTCGCAGAGCCGAAGTAAGCGGAAGATTTGATTGCGGCTTTCGCCCGTTTGCTCGGTGATAATCTCGTGAGAGTGCTTATCTTGCCGTTTTGACGAATGGTATAGCGCGTCCATCTTCATCTTGTATGCCCACGCCTTTTCGCTGGGCAGGATTGTCTCGCGCTGTTGGAGGTTGGAATCGACCATCGCCACGACCGCGCTGTCATCGTCTAAGTCCCTGACTATGACGGGGAGCGTAGGCAGCCCGATAATCTCGCAAGCCATTTTGCGTCTGTTCCCGCAGAGCAGTTCATAGCCGCCCTCGGCGCGTTTCCTTGCCAATCCCGGTTCGCGAACGCCGAACTCTCTGATGCTCTCAACCAGTCTGCCCATTTCCGCGTCGTTGTTGACTTGGAAAGGGTGGCAGTCGGGCGGGAACAATTCCGCGAGAGCGATTTCGATAACGGTTTCCCCGAATTGAGGCATAACGCCGCCGAAGATGTCGTCAAACCCCGCGAGGGCGATTGGGTTATTTGAGGAAATTTTACGCATTGGCCAGCACCTCCCCAACTAAGGATTGGTACGCCGCCGCGACTTTGCCGTTTGGGTCGCGAGCGAATATGCTCACTCCCTGCGCGGAACATTCCGCCGCTCTAACCGAACGCGGGATATGCTCACCGAAGATTTTGATGTTGCCGCCGTAGGCGTTCTCCACGAGGGAGATGACCTCACGCGAGTGAACCGAGCGTTTGTCCGCCATTGTCAGCAGAATGCCCTCAATGATGAGCGATGGGTTAATCTGCCGCCGCAGTTGCGCTATGCTCCGCAGGAGCAGTTCCATTCCCTTTGCGTCCAAGAACTTCGGCGTGACCGGAATGATTACGCTGTCCGCCGCCGCGAGCGCGTTCACCGTCAGCAAGTCCATTGACGGCGAGCAGTCCAAGATGATGTAGTCGTAGTCTGCCCTCGCATTATCGAGATACTGCCGCAGGATTGTCTCCCTCCCGATAATCTGCACCAGAGCCAGTTCCATTCCCGCGAGGGTGCTGTTTGCCGGGAGCAGGTCAACGCCCTCCGCGTGACGGATTAGCTCTGTCGTCGTGTCGTACTCGTCATCGTTGATTAGTGCGTTCAGCACCGTCGCCACGCTCGCTGTCAGTTTGTTTGGTTCAGCAACCCCGAAACTGACGGTCAGGGAGTGCTGGGGGTCGAGGTCAACGCAAAGCGCCTTCTTGCCCTGTCTTGCCAGCCCGAACCCCAGACTTGCGGCGGTCATTGTCTTGCCGACCCCGCCTTTCAGGTTGGACACCGCGATGATTTTGCCTTTCTTGCCCATAGAATCCTCCGTTTCTACGGGGCTGAATTTTTATTCCTAATGCGACAAGCCAGTATTTTTACGGAGGAATCTGCCCCGTTTTTGAAAGTTATAATAGGTGCGGATTGCCCGCCCTTGACCGAGAAACCCTGATAAATAGCGGGTTTCTCGATTTATTCCTATTATAACATACGGGGACTTATCTAGATTTGGTAGAAATTTTATTGATACAGGTTATTATATCCAAAAATATCTGCCATCAATTAACGTTCGCGTCATCGCAGTTACGGACGATGTTGACAGCAACAGCTACGATGGAGGCATTATTTTTCCCCTAAAAAATCTAATAAATGAAATTTATTCTTTAGATATTGGGCGCAAATGCCGCGCGGTTCACAAGCAACACATGAAAGAGGGTATGTTCGTTGGAAGCCGTCCGCCTTATGGTTATCGCAAATCGCCTGAAAATTGTCATGTTTTAATGATTAATAGGGAAACTGCGCCTATTGTGCGAACAATTTTTGAGTGCGTTTACGCGGGTTTGAACGTTTACGAAATCACGAGACGACTGAATGATGCTGGAATTTTGCCCCCTAGTAGGTATAAACTGGAAAGGGGATTTTTCACTGGCAACGAACTTGTAGGGCGCGAACATTGGCAAAAATGGACGGTACGGACGATTCTTGCCGACAGGGTTTACGCTGGCGACTTGGTTCAAGGAAAAAGTAAAAAAATGAATGGGCGGCAAATCGCCATTAGTCAACAAAATTGGATAATTAGATCAAATACTCATGAGGCTATTGTCAACAGGGAGATGTTTTTTGAGGTTCAAAAAATTTTACAAGACAATGCTTCACTTGATAAAAGCAATCGAATGGAGGCAATTTCCTATACTGAAAATATTTTTAAAGGTAAAATTTTCTGCACTCACTGCGGGTACGCCATGCATCGGCACCGTTCCAAAGAGGTTTATTGGTTCAATTGTCAGACTCGGTGGTACGTTCCTCGAAATCCTGCATTCAGGTATCCGTAAAGGAAGAATCTCTCAAATATGAGATTTTTGCTTTTTTACAAAAGTATGCTGAAGTAATTTATGGGAGATATATCAATTTAAAACAGATAATTATATCAATTTAAACCAGCCAAATTGACGCTGAGCTTCGCATTTTGAGCCAAAAATTGGAGAAAAATAGTAATTTCCTGAAAAGTTTGTATGAAAACCTTGCTTCCGGCTTGATTACAGAAGATTATTACAGGAAAATCAAGTCTGAAAATAAGGATAATGTTTCTTCTTTAATAGAACAAATAGATAGATTGCGAAACAAAAAAAGGGAAATAGAAAACCGAGTTTCCAAATATCATGATTTATCAGAAGCAGTTTCTGGATTAAATTCCGATTTAAACCTGACTGCGAATCTGATAGACTTGCTGATTGAAAAAATTCTTGTTTCGCACGACAAAAGCTTCGAGGTTCATTTCTGCTTCGCAGACGAAATCAAGGAAATGGAGGGGATGCCGCAATGCATAAATATGCAATTGCCAAATATATCCGGCTGTAGCTAGAAGATTCACAATCGGGAAGTATGAGCATAGAAAGCCAACGGTTGATTCTGGATGATTTTACAAATTCTATACTATATAACAATATATGTATTTTGTAATTTATTGACAATGGCCATACCGGAACGAATTTTGAGAGACCAGCTTTTCAGGAGCTTTTGAATCTTGTTATGCAAGGAAAAATTGACTATATAATTGTGAAAGATTTTTCAATATTTGGTAGAAATGCTCTTGAATCAGGCTATTTCATTGAGCATATTTTTCTAATATATGGGATTAGTTTTGTTTCAGTTGGAGATAACTTTGATTCCGACAAATTCAAGGGTAGCACAGGAGGCATAGAATCGGCGTTTAAAAATCTATTGCATGAACAATATAGCAAAAATTTATCCAAAAAAATCTGAAGTAGCCAACAAATTAAAATGAATCGTGGCGATTACCAAAGCAGTTATACACCTTATGGCTACCAAAAGGCCGCAAATGGTCGGCTTGAAATTGATGAAAAAGCCGCTGAAAATGTCCGGCTGATTTTCAAACTGTTTCTCGAAAAAAGAAAAATCAAGGAAATCATAGAAATATTGTATAAAAAAGAAGTCTTTACGCCCAGCGTGTACCGGGCGACACAAGGAAAAAAAGTGAAAAGCCAACTTTCTGAATCCAAATTCCGATGGGAACGCTCAATTTTAAGGAAAATTTTATCAGACGAGCGCTATATCGGGACTTATGTCGCTGGAAAACAAATGCAACAGGAAGTGGGTAGTAGCAGACCTGTTCAGAAGGAGGAAAGTGAATGGATAAAAATTCCTGAACATCATCCCGCTATAATTGAAAAGTCCGACTTTGAGGCCGCCCAGGAGATATTGCAAAGATCCAGCCGAAGCAAAAGAAAGTCAAAACAAAAGGAAAATTCTGCTCAAATCCACGCTCTAAACAGATTGAATAAGCCTAAAATCAGTGCTAATATGGAGGAACAGATTGCGTTTCTCGAAAATGAAAAAATGCAACTTTACGAACAATTCCTCATGCAGGAAATTAACGCAGAGACTTGGCTGGAACTTAAAATCGAATTGACCAACAAAATCAGCGGCCTCCGTCAGCGCTCTCTTATTAAGGTATAATTTTACAACAATTCCACAAATTTAACCTAAAAAACAAGCACAGAATTAAAAATAATTTTAATTCTGTGCTTGACTTACTCCTGGTGCGAGTGACGGGACTTGAACCCGTACGTCTGTTGACACACGCCCCTCAAACGTGCCTGTCTGCCAGTTCCAGCACACTCGCGCTGATAAATTAAATTTTTGGTGCCGGTGGTGGGGGTCGAACCCACACGGTGTCTCCACCACGGGATTTTGAGTCCCGCACGTCTGCCAATTCCATCACACCGGCCTGCCGAGGGGATAAGAGAGAACTGGTGCGGATAACAGGACTTGAACCTGCACGGGTGTTACCCCATAAGAACCTGAATCTTACGTGTCTGCCAATTTCACCATATCCGCATAAAAACCCCATATGCTATGCTTTTTATTTTAGCACAAGAACGCTTATTTTGTCAAGGGATTTATTTATATTTTTCATATACAATGCGCTGAAAATCGCCGTTTTAACTTTGCAAACACTGGCTGCTCCGCCTTTTGGATACCCCGCCGCAGGAGCTGTAATAAGCTTATATTTCATGTATTAGGAACCTGCGGGGGACGCAAACATTTTCGTCCCCCGCAGATTTTTAATCCAGCAAAGAAAAGCCGTAGTCAAGCAGCTTTTGCGTATCTGTGAATTTGCCGTCTTTGGTCGTTTTCATAACTACGCAAATCAGCGTGTGCCCATCTCTTTTTGCGACGGTGCTCATGGTGTGCGCCGCCTGACGCGTCCAGCCGATTTTTTCGCCGGTAACGCTCGAATCATATTGCCACAGCCCGGGAACAAGCATATAGCCTAAATTTGTGTAGCTTCTTTTGGAGCTTAGGTTTGTCGCCGGGATTGTAGCGTAAGGGGCAGAAAAGTATTTCATGAACTTGTCATATCTGATCGCCTCGCGGGTAATCAGCGCCATATCATAAGCCGTGGTATAGTGTTCGCCGTTGCGCGAGGTGACCCCGCTGGCGTTGGAAAAATAGCTGTTCTTCGCGCCTATTTCGGCGGCCCGCTGGTTCATCAGCTTCACAAAAGCTTTCTGGGAGCCGGATATGTACTCAGCCAAAGCATTTGCCGCGTCGTTTGCGGACGGCAGCATAAGCCCGTACATCAGGCTGTCGACCGAAAGCCTTTCCCCGGCTTTCAGGCTCATGTTTGTGCCGTAAATGAGCGCGGAGCGGTTCACCGTAACAATATCTGTGGTCTTGACGCGTTCAATCGTGAGCATACCCGTAAGGATTTTTGTGATGCTTGCGGGAATCATTTTCTTGTTTATGTCTTTGCCGAACAGCACTTTGCCCGTGCCCGCGTCATAAACGACGGCTGTTTCGGCATAAATATCCCAGGCGTTCAGGCTCTTTGCGCTAAGCTGGAAAGCTGAGGCCGGGAACACAAGGCAGATTGCCGCAATAAGACATATTATTTTTTTGATATTTTTCAGTTTGGCCACTCCCTTATTTTACAAAATTCCCCTTACGCCTATGATTTTAAGACGTTTGTGTGACAGTTTTGTGATAAAAAAATGAACTCCGCCTGAAAAAAATCAGGAGCCTTATATTTCAGGCTCCTGATTTTTCCACTTCTTCCACCAGTTTCTCCGGAGGCGCTTCGTTCAGAAATACGTCTATCCCGTGCTTTTTTAAGGCATTAAGAACACTCTTGTTCAGCAATTTTTTTGCCATAAGTTCCCGGTAAGAAACCGTTTTTTCTTTGCCCTCGCCTTTAAGCCTTTCAAGTTCCGCCGGAAGACTTTTGCTTTCTTCCACCAATTCCTCACAAAGATTCTCAAATCTGGCAAGGCGGTTTATGGCTTCCTGCAAGTCGCTGTACTCCAGCAGATACTTTTTTTCCGCGTTTAGCCTGGTCAGTCTTCTCAAAATTTCCCTCCCTGTTATATTGCAAACTGCGCCTTCGGTTTTTTCGGTCACAAGTCTATTCTAACATTTTCCTGCGCAATTGCAAGTAAATATTCTGCAAAAAGCAAGTAAGGCGCACGCGCAAATTACATGGCTTTCACCCGTCGTCACTATTATTCTTCACCCGATTCCGCCACTAACGAAACCTCCGCGCTTTCTTCGATCTCAGTGGGAGAGCTTGTCTCCGTCGGGGCGTTGCTTTGTATGCCAAGCTCTTTTTTGAACACTTCGATGGTGTCTATAGCTTTTTTAAGCTGCGAGTCTGTGTATTCGTTTCTGTCCTCAAAAATAAGGGAATTCAGTTCTTTTTCTTTTTCGGCTTCAATTTTTACTTCAACATCGGGCCTTACGCCTATCCCATCATAGTTGGGGCTTTGGGGCGGGTTATACTTTGCGGACGTCAGGCGTATCGCCGAGCCGTCGTTGAGCTTGTACAGCGTCTGAATAGTACCTTTGCCCAGGGTGCTTGTGCCGACGATCTTGGCTTTTCCATAGTCCCACAGGGCAACGGCGAAAAGTTCCGCCGCCGAAGCCGTGTTCCCGTTGACAATCACCGTCATCGGAAGGCTGATTTCTCCTTCTTTGGATACATAGACTTCCTGCGGCGTGCTTTCGTACTCAATAGTGACTATATTTCCCTCCGGGAGAAGAGTGTCCAGCACGGCCACGACAGAATCGACCTGTCCGCCGCCGTTGTCGCGCACGTCAAAAATAAGCCCGTCCGCGCCCTGCGCGATAAGTGAAGACAGAGCGTCGCTGAACTGCGCGCTGGTTCCCTCGTTAAATTCCGTTATCTTGATAACCCCGTTTTTGCCCATTATTTTTGAATAGACTGTAGGAACTTCGTATTCGCGCAATGTCACCTCAACGGTCTGCTCCTGCGTTTCGCTCCTGTAAGTGATGAACACTTTCGTCCCCACTTCGCCTGTCAGGACGGCCTTTGCCTCCTCATAGGTAGCCTCGTTGCTTATATCAATATTGTCGACTTTCACGATAAGATTTCCCGCCGCAAGCCCGACGTCGAAGGCGGGGGAATTTTTGTAAACCTCGTCGACATGCATAAAGTTGGATTCCCCCGGGGAAACCCGCGCTCCTATGCCCTTTGTCTTTCCTGAAAGGCTTTCGGAAAACGCTTGATACTCCTCAACGGACATATAATTTGAATACGGATCCTGCAGCCCGCCCATATACCCGCGGGCAATATTGTCGGTCAGGTTTTGCTCGTCGATATCGCGTATATAATATTGCCGGACAATGTGATCTATTTCCGCTGCTTTTTCGTACATAGCTTCGCGTTCCGAAACATTTTTCAGTCTGGAATTAAAATTTTCCATTGAAAATATCATAGTCATAGAAAAGACAACTGTGGCCGTAATAGCCATAAGAGTCACTGTCAGCCCGATAGATACTCCTTTTTTCATGATGATTCTCCCATTTTCACTTTTTATACTTCAAAGGTGATTTACATTTTTATATTATATAATCATACACTAATATAGGCCAAAATTCAATCTTTCCGCACAGGAGAATCAAATAAATTAATAAAAAGCAAGTTTTTGCACAGAAAATGGCAGCGCCAGTTCAAATTGGCGCTGCCATTATGGGAGTAATATGGAATTTCTTAATTGCCCGAATCTACTTTTTATTTGCCCACATATTTTGCAGACAAGCCCGCCGTTACCGGTATGTTAATATTAAACAGCGTGCCATATTGCCGGTTAAGATAAGTGACATACTCAGAATAAACGACATATGTTTTATCGCCGCTCACCACTTTAAGAACAGGAGCGTATTTGACAACCTGGAGCAGGAAGCCATGCTTCATGCCGTTTACGCCTGCAGGCACAACAATAGTGACCACGCCTGCCTCATCGCCCGCGCCATTGGAACGGAACGTATTGGTAGTGAAATTATAATACAAGCTGTTAAGCCCGCCGCCGGCCAGAAGAACATCCAGAGCCTTCACATTCGCCGCAAAAACCGTGTCAAACGCTACGTACCTGGTCGCAAGGAAAGCCGCTACAGGGTCAATAGTGATATAAGTCACCGGGGCATAATAATTATTGATAATGACTGTGCCGCCGCCCGTGCTCGGCGTTTCCGGCTCTTCTGGTTCTGATTGTCCCTCAGGTCTGACAACAACGGTTTGGGAAAGACCATCATACGCCATGACGGCAACGCTCATGATCCCTGTTAAAGAGAACAGCATACTCAGCGCCAGTACCAGTGATATGGTTTTTTTTAATGACATTTATTTATTATTTGCCCACATATTTTGCAGACAAGCCCGCCGTTATCGGTATGTTAATATTAAACAGCGTGCCATATTGCCGATTAAGATAAGTGATATACTCAGAATAAACGACATATGTTTTATCGCCGCTCACCACTTTAAGAACAGGAGCGTATTTGACAACCTGAAGCAGGAAGCCATGCTTAATGCCAATCACTCCCGAGGGCACAACAATAGTAACCACGCCCACCTCATCGCCCGCGCCATTGGAACGAAGCGTATTGGAGGTGAAATCATAATACAAGCTGTTAAGCCCGCCTCCGGCCAGAAGAACGTCCAAAGCCTTCACATTCGCCGCAAAAACCGTGTCAAACACTGTATACCTGGTCGCAAGGAAAGCTGCTACAGGGTCAATAGAGACATAAGTTACCGGGGCATAATAATTATTAATGACTGTGCTGCCGCCCGTGGCTGGCTTTTCTTCCGGCTTTTCTTCCGGCGTTACCGGTGGTGGATCCTCCTCGGATGAGCCACCTTCCACATTCACGTCAGTACCACCACTAACCATAAACCCTGTGAAAGAGAACACCATAATAAGCGCCAGTAGCAACGATATAGTTTTTTTAAATGACATTTTTTCAACCTCCATATAAATATAATCACCAAAATGTTTCCCCATTGTTAACTGATATAAGTATTAGCCCAATAAAGATAGTTTTCTATAAAAATTGTCTTTACCGCGCGCGAGCTAATATTTTCACATATCTAGATAATATTACCAGTACCAGTACCAGTACCAGTACCAGTAATTGCATTATAAACCTGCTAATTCATAATTGTCAATAGTGTAAATAAAGATTTTCACTATTTTACAAAAAATTAATATTTTTTTGTATTATATTCTAACGAGGATGCAGGACTATACCCCTGTTTATATATTTTTTTGATTCTTTTAAACATTCTTTTAAACTAATATTCATGTGCAATAGTAAAAGCGTTAAAAATTAAGTCCGTTTTGATAAAATATTTAGAGTTAAGCCCCGTCTCGTAGATTTATTTCTCCCCACAGGCGATATTATTGCAAACGCTGTTTTCCTGCGGATTTGCTTGCGCTCTTATTTGGGATTTTTATTGCGCTTTTTTTCTAATATTTGTCTGCGCTTCCAGTAATAAAACTGTACTAGTTTCAACAATTTTCAAAAAAACCTGTTGAAAACCTTGCGCTCTCTAGAAAAATATGCTAAAATTATGCCTGTGGAAATGTTGAAAGCGGCATTGTGGAATTGTTAGTTTAACAGCTTTCCACAGCTTTCCACAGAAAATTTTGTTAAAAACTTTTGCCCTTGCCTGAAGGTCAGAAAAAGGCAATATTTCCCGGCGAGACAGCTTGTTTATACATAGAGTAATAGCTATTTTTGAGGTGTTTTCAGCGTGAATTCTTATGATGAAATGTTCGATGTGGTCAAAAAGTACTGCAAGAGTAAAATTTCCCCCGCCGCCTATGATCTGTGGGTAAGCAAGCTTAAACTGCTTGATTTAAAAGGCGACACGGCTTATTTTCAGGTAGAGACTGAGTTCCAAAAATCTATAATAATGGAAAAATATACTAATATAGTGAGGGAGGGTTTTATCAATACCATAGGCTTTGATATAGAATTTGACATCGAATTTACCGAAAAAGATAAAGATAAAGGCAAAAATTTCTTCCGGTTCACGGACTTCCCGCAGGAGGAACCCAAGCGCGCGGACGAACTTGCCCTTCTTGAATCCGGCGGCGAATATGAGTACACGTTTGACACTTTTATAGTCGGCGCATCCAATAAATTCGCTCACGCGGCTTCGTTGGCCGTGGCGACAAACCCTTCCGGGGCGTATAACCCGCTTTTTATTTACGGCCCCAGCGGTCTTGGAAAAACGCACTTGCTTTATGCCATTAACAACGAGATCGCGAAAAATTTTCCGGAAAAATTTATCATGTATGTTAAAGGCGAGGAGTTTACAAACGAGCTTATCGACGCTATTTCCAACAACACTACTTCGGATTTTCACAATAAATACCGCAAAGTGGACATTCTTCTGATGGACGACGTGCAGTTCATCGCCGGCAAAGTGCAGACGCAGGAGGAGTTTTTCCACACCTTCAACACGCTTTACCATGCGGGAAAACAGGTCGTGCTGACCTCCGACCGGCCCCCGAAGGAAATAAAAACGCTTGAGGACAGACTTCTCACCCGCTTTGAAAGCGGGCTGATGGCCGACGTTTCCACCCCGGATTTTGAAACCAGGATTGCGATTATCCGCCGCAAAGCCGAGCTGCTCGACATGGAAATCCCCAACGATGTGGCCGAATATATCGCAAACAAGCTCAAAAATAATATACGCCAGCTTGAGGGCGCGGTCAAAAAACTTAAAGCTTTCAAGCTGCTGGCGGGAAGCACCCCGTCGATCGGGCTTGCTCAGACGGCCATACGCGATATACTAAGCGACAATCAGCCTCTTCCAGTTACTATAGAAAAAATTATATCAGAAGTTGCCAAAACATATTCTGTCAAACCGGAGGAAATACGCTCCAACAAGCGCAGCGCGCCTATCTCGGCGGCGCGTCAGATTGCCATGTATGTAGTAAAAGAAATTACACAAATTTCCACAACGGCGATTGGCGACGAGTTTGGCGGCCGCGACCACTCGACTGTGGTTTACGCTACACAAATAGTAGAAAAGAATATGGCCAAAAACAAAAAATACCAGGAGACTGTTGAGGATATTATCAAGAATATACGCGATAATTAAGGGTTTTCAACAAAAAAGTTTTCAACTTATAAACGTTTAAAACTCGAGTTTTCAACAGCCCCAAAAAAGCGCAGTTTTCAACAGGTTTTCAACAAATTTTCCACAATCTTTCAACCGATTTCACATGTAAATTTTCCCAGGGCTTTGTTTTCAACTTTTCAACTTTTTTTCCACAGCTCGATGTGGAAAATTTAGCCCTGTTTTTTGGCGTCATCAGTGCGTTTGCAGAGTTTTCCACTGTTTCAACAGCCCCTACTACTACTACTATTATATATTTATATATATTATTTATTTTTAATGCAAAACTCGCAGACTATATTAAAAATAAGGAGTTATAAACAATTATGAGAATTAACTGTGACAGACTGAGCCTGACCGAAGCAGTGACAAACGTGATGAAAGCCGTGTCAGGAAAAACAAGCGCGGTCAACCCTGTGCTTGAGGGCATACTCTTGTCGGCGGACAATGGGGCTGTGAAATTAACGGCCTATGACTTAAAGCTTGGCATAAGCACATCGACCGAGGCGGAAGTCGAAGAAGCCGGAACGGTGGTTGTCCCGGCGAACTATTTTTACAGCATTATCAGAAAAATGCCGGAGGACAGGATAATAATAAGCAGCGATATTAAAGACCGGATTACTCTTGAAAGCGGGCTTAGCATTTTTAATATTCTTGGCCTGCCTGCGGGGGATTTCCCGGAACTGCCGCAAGTTGAAACCGGGAGCGCTTTTGCGGCGGACAGAACGCTGATTAAAGACATGATTGATATGACGCATTATGCCATTGCCCAGAACGACGAGACAAGACCGGTGCAAACCGGCGCGCTCTTCGAGGCAAAAGACGGGGTTCTGTATGTCGTTGCTGTGGATGGCTTCCGGCTTGCGCTTCGGCGGGAAAAACTGGAGAGCGGACAGGACGAGTTTAAATTTATTGTGCCCGGCAAAACACTGTCCGAGCTTTCGCGGTTGATTGAGTACACCGGCAAACAGGATTCCGCCGAAAACGCCAGGCTGGAGATAAAGTTTTCAACAAAACACGCGGTCTTTGCGCTGGACGAGTACACCGTTTTTACAAGACTTCTTGAAGGGGAGTTCCTGGATTACAGCCATACAATCCCTGCGGGGGCGCAAACGGTTGTGACGGCCGATACGCAGGGCCTTTCCGACAGCATAGACAGGGTTTCGACTTTGATAACCGAAAGGCTGAAAAGCCCATTGCGCTGTTTATTTGAGAACAATTCGCTGAAAATTTCCTGCGTCACGGCAAACGGCCGCTCTTACGACGAGGTGAATTGCGCGATTGACGGCTCGATAGTCGATATTGGCTTTAACAGCCGTTTTTTGCTTGACGCTCTTAAAGCTTCCGGAGAAAAAGAAATAAGACTTGAAATAAACGGGCCTCTTTCGCCCATGAAAGTTCTGCCGAAGGCAGGGGACAAGTTTGTCTTTCTGGTCTTGCCTATGAGGTTGAAAAACGAAGCGTAGTTTAGATTGCTTGCGGCTGCCTATGGAATGCGAAAGTTCTTCAACAGGAATTGTGCGCTTTGTTGAAAAAACACGGAGGAAAAAGAATGCGGCTTAAAAAACACAAAGAAAGAATTGAACTTAAGGGCGAATATATTCAGCTTGAGCAGCTTTTGAAACTTGCCGGGCTTGCCGAGACCGGCGGTTTGGCAAAGGCTGCCATCCAGAGCGGCCAGGTGAAACTTAACGGCGAAACCTGCCTTCAGCGCGGGAAAAAACTCCGCGATGGGGATATAGTTTCTTTCCAGTCGTTTAATATTGAGGTGACGGCCAAAAATGCGGGTTCTGTCGCTGAGGCTTAAAGATTTCCGAAACATCCCGGAACTGGATTTGTCCGCCGCTCCGGGCGTTAACGTGATATACGGCGACAACGGCCAGGGCAAGACTAATCTGATCGAAGGCATGTGGCTCTGTTCCGGATCTAAAAGCTTCCGGGGAGCGGCTTTGCCGCAGATGATAGCCTTTAAAAAGCCCTGTGCGGAAATCAGTATGGCTTTTGAGGGCTTTGGCAGGGAGCAAAAGACAGAGCTGAGGCTTTTCAGGCAGTCCGGGGCGGAGAAAGCAGAGAAACAGCCGGCGACGCTCAACGGAGTAAAAAAGCGCTCGCTGAACGCCCTTTCCGGGACGTTTTGCGCCGTGGCTTTTTCTCCCGCCCAAACGGAGCTTATAAACGGCGGCCCGGAAGAGCGCCGCCGCTTTATTGACTGCGCCATAAGCCAGATAAGGCCATATTATTCTGATTTGATTTATAAATACAACCGGACGCTTTTCCACCGCAACAGCCTTCTCCGCGCTGAAAACCCGGAACGGGATTTGATGGCGGTCTGGAACGAAAGTCTTGCGGGTTTTGGCGCGTCTATTATTAATTACAGACGGAAATATATAAAACTTTTGAACCCTCAGGCCGCCGGGTTTTATTCCGGCTTGTTCGGGGGAAGCGAAAATCTTGAAATCAGCTACCAGTCGATTTTTAAACAGGACGAGCGTGAATTGGTTGAAAATTTCGACCTGAAAACCGTCGCCGCGCTTTACAGAAAAAAACTTGACGAAGGCCTGGAAGAGGACAGAAGACTGGGCTTCACTTCCACAGGCGTTCACAGAGACGATATAGGCCTTAAAATCGACGCCAGGAGCGCAAAGCAGTATTCTTCCCAGGGGCAGAAAAGAAGCGCCGTATTGGCCCTTAAATTGGCGGAGAGCGCTATCCTGAAAAACAGTATAGGAGAAGAACCGGTTATATTTCTTGACGACGTTTTGAGCGAGCTGGATTTCAAGCGGCAACGATATATTCTGTCCCGCTTTGAGGGAAAGCAGGTTTTTATCACCTGCTGCGACAGGACGGCCTGCGACGCGCTTTTCGGCAGGAAAATTTTTTTCATGCATGGCGGAACTTTGCAGGTTGAGCTTTGAAAGCCGCGGCTTCGCGCACTGTAAAACAAAAAGCCCCCGGATTTTTCCAAAAATCCGGGAGCTTTTATATATGCGGCAAAAATTACTTGATCTCAACCTTCGCGCCGGCTTCTTCAAAACGGGCTTTAAGCGCGTCAGCGTCAGCCCTGGAAACAGCGCTCTTGATAACCGCCTTCGGAGCGGCTTCGACAAGTTCTTTCGCTTCTTTGAGGTTAAGTCCGGTAATTTCTTTTGCAAGCTTGATGACGTTCATTTTGGTCTGGCCAAAGTCAGTCAGCACAACGTCGAATTCGGTCTGCTCAACTTCAACCGGAGCGGCGGCGCCGGCGACCGGAGCGGCAACTGCGACCGGAGCGGCGGCGGATACGCCGAATTCCTCCTCAAGGGTTTTGACAAGCTCGGAAAGCTCAAGAACAGTAAGGGTTTTTACGTCTTCCACTAATTTTAATACTTTTTCAGAAGCCATGATTAAAGTTCCTCCGTGATATATAATTTTATTTTTTGATACTGGACGGCGTTTGCCGCCGCTTTTCGCTTACGCCCCCGCGGGAGTCTCGCCTTTTTGCTCGGCAATAGCCTTAAGAGCGACGGCAAGGCCGCGGATGTTGGCGTTAAGCACGTTGACAAAGCCAGAAATCGGCGCGTTCAAGCCGGCCAGAGCCATAGCGACAAGGATTTCTTTTGAAGGCAGCTTGGAAAGGCTCATGACTTCTTCGGCGCTGATGACGCGGCCTTCGACAAAACCGCCCTTGATATTAAAATAGTTCGCCTGGCTTTCGGCGAATTTACCAAGGAATTTTGCGGGGGCAACAGCGTCCTCGTTGGAAAGAGCGACGGCTGTGGTGCCCTCCAGAACGGAATCAAGACCGCTCAGGCCGTTTTCTTTTGCGGCAAGCTTCAAAAGGGTGTTTTTGACTACAAAATAGTCGACCGTATTTTCGCGAAGCTCCCGGCGGAGTTTGGTGTCGGTCTCAACGTTTATCCCGCGGTAATCGACAATAACGCCCGCAAGCGCTTTGTTCAGCTTCCCGGAAAGCTCGGCGACGATTTGTTTATTTTTGATCAGCGATTTTTCACCCGGCAATTTAAGTTTCACCTCCTGAATATAAAGATTTCGCCAAAAATAAAAACACGCCCCTTTCCAAAGACAAAAAGGCGCGCAAAGACCGCAAAAAACGGCATGTTTACTGGCATCCTCGGCGGGCGGCGATGGCCTTTATTCCCCCTGGGGGAACCCGCTGTCTCTGGAAAAAAATATTTTTTATTTTTATTTGGCGCAAATGCGCTTATTATTATAATATGTTTCTCGGGTTATGTCAAGTTTATTTGAGCGCCGTATAAAATTATTTTTATAATATTAAAAAAACTCTTGTTTATTTTATTTCGATATGATAAAATATCAAAAATTGCTGATGTGGCTCAATGGCAGAGCAGTTCACTCGTAATGAACAGGTTGTGAGTTCGATTCTCACCATCAGCTCCACTGGAAAACTACACAGGTATGCTTTGTATTTTTGCTCTTGAAAGGCCTTTCAGCCTGCTAAAACTCTTCTTTTTGACTTCTCTCGCTTACTGAAAAATCTGTAAATTATTAATTTGCATATTCAAGCGCTCAATTCACGAGCGGGTCGCGCGCGAAGACGCTTATGCCGCACGCCGTCGGTTCGGCGGCACGGACGGAAACGCCGGAGCGCCAGCTGCTGAGTCGCTCTGCGCTGAGTTTGACTGCTTATCCTGCGAGGCAAAAAAAAGATATAATATTCCGGCAACGCTATAAATTCAGACAAAAAGCAAGCACAGAATTAAAATTTATTTTTAATTCTGTGCTTGACTTATCCTTGGTCGGAGTGGCGAGACTCGAACTCGCGGCCTCTTGGTCCCGAACCAAGCGCTCATACCAAACTGAGCTACACCCCGGCTTATCTAAACAGGAGGGATTTATGCCCCCCGGATACACAACGGGCTTATTATACCACATGCGGCGGCGAAAATCAATGGAGTAAATAAATTTTTTTGCGGTAGTTTGGGCTTCCGCATATGGATATACAGCATAAAAATATTTGCCCGCCATAAAAAACGTATAGTTTGTTTAAAAAAATCCTAAAATTCTTAACAGACTGCTTGAAAAGTTTAAAATTATTGTGTAAAATAGTTCTTGAGAACGGGTTTCACCAATACGGTCGAAGGGAATGTCTTAGCAATGTCAAAAAAATTATTTCAGGGCGTTATAAACCAAATGCGCGAGGCCATTTATGACAGAGTTTTCGGGGTTATTGACGAAACCTCCGCCGTGATTGCCTGCAGCGACCCAAACCGTATGCGCGAGGCCAACTACGTCGCCTCAGACATTGTAGAAGGCTTGGATTCTTTTGAAAAAGACGGGTATACCTATAAACCTTTTGGGGGAACTTCAAGGCCGGAATATGCCGCCTTTGTGGAAGGCTCCGATGAACGCGCGAAAGTCTATTCCGCTATCCTTGCCGTTTCGCTTTCTAATATCAAACAGTACTACGATGAAAAATATGACAGGAGCAATTTTATCAAAAATATAGTTCTTGATAATATTCTCCCCGGCGATATTTATGCGAAGGCGCGGGAACTGCACTTTAATTCCGGCGTCAACAGAGTCGTTTTTCTCATAAGGGTGCTTTCCGGCAACGATATCTCGGTCTATGACATTATTCAAAACCTGTTTCCAGACAAGCATAAGGACTTTATTTTTAATATCAACGAAAAAGATATAGTGCTCGTCAAAGAAGTCCGGGATAATATAGAGTCAAAAGACCTGGAAAAACTTGCGAATTCAATTGTAGACACGCTTTCCGGCGAGTTCTATACGCCTTCCTCCGTCGGCATCGGCACAATTGTTCCCGGAATAAAAGACCTTGCAAAGTCATTCAGAGAAGCTCATGTCGCTCTGGAAGTCGGCAAAGTCTTTGATACGGAAAAAAATGTCGTCAATTACGATAATCTGGGTATAGCAAGGCTTATATATCAGCTTCCCCCTACGCTTTGCAACATGTTCCTCGGCGAGGTTTTCAAAAGAGGCTCTATCGAATCCCTTGATCAGGAGACACTTTTTACAATACAGCGCTTTTTTGAGAATAACCTGAATGTCTCCGAAACTTCCCGGAAGCTGTTTGTCCACAGGAACACGCTGGTTTACCGGCTTGAGAAAATCAAAAAACTGACCGGCCTTGACCTACGGGAATTCGATGACGCAATTGTATTTAAAGTGGCCCTTATGGTGAAAAAATATCTGACCTCCAATCCCCATGGGTAAAAGATTTACGCTCCGGATAAGGCAGTTATATTATATGGCTGCCTTTACTTATCGCTTGAGTTTGTCTGTTTTTAGCGCTTTTTGTCTGGTATTATGCTTGCGTTTGCTGGTTTATAGCTTCTGCGTGTGCGAACCACCCCGCCCTTTGGGCACCCCTCCTCGGAGGGGAATTGCAACACTGTGCGCTGTGCAAAATTTTTACCCCATGCAGAGAATTTTGTTATCTGCGGATTTGTAGCATAGCGCAAAAGCAAATAATTGCATGGGGTAAAAGCTGTAAACGATGTGCCCGGCTACAATTCCCCTCTGTGGAGGGGTGCCCAAAGGGCGGGGTGGTCCGCACACGCAGAAATCCCCCCTTCCCCAAAAGAATCCCCCTTCTCAAAAATCCTTTTCAGTCCTGCCTGGCAGGAAAATTCAGCACATGCCCCAACACATTTTCTACATTTTTCGTCATTCATACAACAAAAATCAGTCTTTTTATGAAAGGAGATTTTCCGCTTTGATTAAATTTGTCAATGTCAATAAAGTCTATCCCAACGGGACGAGCGGTCTTGAAAACGTAAATCTCAGCATAGAAGACGGGGAATTTGTTTTTGTGGTAGGAGACTCGGGCTCTGGCAAAAGCACGCTGGTCAAGCTCATACTTACTGAAGAAAGGCATACTTCCGGCAGAATATACGTCAACGATTATGACCTTTCCCGAATCAAGAACAGACACATCCCCGCCCTTCGCAGAACAATGGGAGTCGTATTTCAAGATTTCCGGCTTATACCCACTATGAACGTATATGACAACGTGGCTTTTGCCCTCCGGGTTACAAATATCCCCTCGCGGGAGATTAAAAAGCGCGTGCCTTATATTTTAAATCTGGTTGGCCTTGAGGCAAAGTCAAAGGCCATGCCCACGCAGATCTCCGGCGGCGAACAGCAGCGCGTGGCGCTTGCAAGGGCGCTTGCCAACAACCCGATGCTGCTTCTGGCGGACGAGCCGACGGGCAATATCGACCCAAACCTGACTTTTGAAATTATGGAGCTTCTGATAGAAATAAACCATGCCGCCAAAACAACTGTGCTTGTTGTGACGCACGAGCAGGATATGGTGAGCCATTTTAACAAGCGCATTATAACTATTAACAAAGGGCGCATCGTCTCTGACGCGCCCGCGCAAAAAAAAAGACGAACCGGGCTGATTCATAGCGCGGACCCGGCGCCCGTCAGCGCCCTTGCCGAACCCAACGCTATAAGGAGGCGCACGGTTTATGACTGGTAGCAGCATCCGGTACCTGATAAAAGAAGGCGGCAGAAGTCTTGTCGCAAACAGAATGATGTCCCTGGCTTCGATTATGGTTCAGATGGTCTGTTTTCTGCTCATCGGGGCTTCGCTTCTGTTCAGCGCCAATATTGACGGCTTTCTGAAATCAGTGGAGCGCCGCAACCAGATTGCCGTTTATGTCGACCCGGAGCTTGACGACCAGGGGATTGCGCGGGTGCGCAACCAGCTCGGCTCTATCGAAACAGTCGAATACGTCGGGGACTATGTGACCCCGCAGGAAGGGCTGGAAAGCCTTGTGAGAGACATGGAAGGCGGGAATATCATTTTTACGGATTTGATCAGCGACAACCCTCTTCCCGGGCTTTTCCGGGTTTCTATCAGCGATCTCAGCCAGCAGAAGCAGGTGATGGATAAACTCAAGCGCGTCCAGGGCGTGATAAACGTCCGCGGTTCGACCGACCTTGCGGACACCCTCGCCAGCATACGAAACATGGTGACGTTTATGGGCCTTGCCGTTGTGACGATCCTGGCCATTGTTTCACTGGTGATAACCGCGAACACAATCAAGCTTACTATATTAAACCGCAAGCGCGAGATAGGCATCATGCGCCTTGTCGGGGCTACGAACGGCTTTATACGCCTGCCTTTTGTCATAGAGGGCATATACATCGGGCTGATTGCCGCCGGGCTTGCTTTTGGCTTGATTTGGTGGGCGTACAGTTATCTGACGGCTATGTCGGCGGAATGGACAAACGGCTTTGTAAAAGATATTTTCAGCTATCTGATTCCGTTTGAGGAAATCGGCTGGAAGATTTTTGTCTGCTTTGCCGCGGGCGGGATTTTCGTCAGCGGTATCGGCAGCTCGTTTTTTATCGGCAGGCATCTTAAGGTTTAGCGAAAGAACCTGTCCGTTCGTGTGATGGCCGCAGGCGCCGGACTCACGTCAAATCGCGCCGGAAAGGAGACCCGCCCAATAATGCAGCGCAAAATTTCGCATTTTATTAAAAAATCTATAGCGCTTATTTTTACTGTTGTCCTGATAATGTCAAGTTTCAGCGTAATATACAGCGCGGAAGGCCCCGATACCTCCGCGCTGGAAAAAGAACTCAACCAGCTCAAAGAAGAAGCGAAAAAATATCAGAACGCAATCAACACTATCAAGAACGAAAAATACGATGTGCAGACGCGTATTAATAATATAAACCTAAAAATCGTGAATCTGGAAGCTCAGATAAATATTGTCTCTCAGCAGATAAACGCCATTGTATTGCAGATTGAAGACCTGAAAGAGCAAATTTATGAGAAAGATATGCTGATAACGCAGAAGCAGGGCGAGATTGACCAGAAAGAAAAAGAAATTGCCATAAAAGAGTTTGAATACAACGCAAGCTATGACCTTTTTAAAGAACGCATCAGGATAATTTATATCAACGGCAACGCTTCTACGCTTGAAATGCTTTTCGGCGCGGGGGATTTTACATCTTTTTTTGATAAAATAGAGTATTTACAGAAAATTTCTGAAAAAGACAAAAGTGATATGAATTACCTGATAGACAAAAAAACACAGATTATATCTGAAAAAGAACAGATTGAAAACGACAAAGCCGCCGTTATTGACGAAGAAAACAGCATCAAAGAACAAAAGACTGTTTTGGAACAGAGCCAGACCTATTACGAAAGCAAACAGCAGGAGCAGGAAGCCGCCAGGACAGAGCTTAATTCACTGAAAGTACAGGCGGCAAGCGAGCTGCAGACGCTGGAGAGCCAGGAAAAATCCGCCCGTATGGAGTATGAGACGACCCAGAAAGAAATGCAGGAAATTCAGGCCAAGATAGAAGCGCTGATAAAAGCTTATGCCCAGGCCGCCGATACTGTCTATGTCGGCGGGGAGTTTGTGTGGCCCGCGCCGGGCTATACCAGAATCAGCATGCCTTTCAACGGCTATCCCGGCCACACCGGGACGGATATAGTCGGCAAATCCGCCGGGCTTATTTACGGCGCGCCTTTTGTCGCGGCGGGCAACGGCACTGTCATTGTAGTAATATATGGCAACACCGGCTATGGAAACTATGTAATCGTTGACCACGGCGGCGGAGTTACCACGCTTTATGCCCACGCCAGCGCCATTTCAGTCACAAAGGGCCAGCAGGTCTCCGCGGGCCAGCAGCTTGGGAAAGTGGGCTCAACAGGCAACTCCACAGGCCCTCATTTGCACTTTGAAGTCAGGATAAACGGGAAACCCGTCAACGCCATGAGCTATTTTACCGCGCAATAAAACCAGCCGATAAAAACAAGCAGTCCGGAAATGACAGATTTCCGAACTGCTTGTTTAATATAACGGTTTTGAATAAAACGGGTTATTTCTGATTAAAAACGTCCTTGCCGAGCACTGCGGAATCAGCGCTCAAAAAGTCTTCAATTCTGAGCAGCCGGTTATATTTTGCGACGCGGTCGCTCCTTGCGGGCGCGCCGGTTTTTATCTGCCCGGCGTTTGTGGCGACGGCGATGTCCGCAATAGTGGTGTCCTCCGTCTCGCCGGAACGGTGGGAAATAACGGCGGTGTAACCCTTTTTGTGCGCAAGCTGAATCGCGTCAAGAGTCTCCGTCAAAGTGCCGATCTGGTTTACTTTGATCAGAATAGAGTTGGCGCAGCCCGTTTCGATACCCTTGCGGAGACGCGCGGTGTTCGTGACAAAAAGATCGTCGCCGACAAGCTGAACTTTGCCGCCGAGTTTTTCGGTCAAAAGCCGCCAGCCTTCCCAGTCCTCTTCGCCGACGCCGTCCTCAAGCGAAACGATCGGGTACTTCTCCACGATGCCTGCCCAGTAATCTACAAGTTCCCCCGTAGTAAATTCCGTTCCTTTTTTGGGGAGGACGTATTTTCCGCCTTCTTTTGCCCATTCGGAAGCGGCGGCGTCAATCGCGATCATAACGTCGTCATAGGTCCTGTATCCGGCTTTTTCAATGGCTTCAACCAGAAGCTGAATCGCCTCTTCGTCCGTGGCCAGGTTCGGCGCAAAGCCGCCCTCGTCGCCGACCGACGTGGAAAGCCCGCGCTCTTTCAGGATTTTGCTGAGCGTGTGGTAAATCTCGACGCACCAGCGGAGCATTTCTTTAAAGCTGGGCGCGCCGACGGGCATAATCATGAATTCCTGAATGTCGACGTTGTTTGAAGCGTGAGCGCCGCCGTTGAGCACGTTCATCATCGGCAGGGGCAAAACCTTTGCGTTTACGCCGCCAAGATAGCGGTAAAGCGGCAAGCCGACGGACTGCGCCGCCGCTCTTGCGTTTGCCAGGGATACCGCAAGAATCGCGTTTGCGCCTAGGTTTTTCTTGTTTTCGGTTCCGTCAACGGCAATCAGTCTGCGGTCGATAAGAACCTGATCTGTCGCGTCAAGCCCGTAAAGCGCGTCGGCAATTTTTGTGTTTACGTTTTCGACGGCCTTGGAAACGCCTTTGCCCAAATAGCGGCCTTGGTCGCCGTCGCGGAGCTCGTGCGCCTCAAAAATTCCGGTGGAAGCGCCGGAGGGAACCAGCGCAAGGCCGGAAGCGCCGTTTTCCAGCACTACCTGCGCTTCGACAGTAGGATTACCGCGCGAATCCAGAACTTCTCTTGCCTTTACCGCTACGATCTTTGATCTCGCCATTTTTTTGACCTCCCAGAATTATATATAAATTAATTTATAATACAAAACGCGTCTGTATTATTGTCTTATTTAAAATATTTCAGGCAATAAAAGCCGTTTTTTTTAGTTATTGGGGCGGATATTTTTCAAAAAAAATCCCATCATAAGTATTGACATTATGCGCGTTTGCATATACCATTTTGATATGACGCAGCAAAAATTTGTCAAAAATTGCTTATTTTCCGGCCGGCAAATAAGGCCCGTCAGAAAATTCCATGCTATAGTATAACAAAAAGGCAGGTATTAATTATGAAGTTTCTGAAAATATTTGTGATGTTCATGGCATTTTTGATTGCCCTGACTTCCTGCTCCAGAGCGGCCAAAAACAGCGGGAGTTCCGCCGCCCCTTCTTCTCAGCAGCCGTCTGCGCCGCCGGAGGATTCCCTGCCCTCTTTTGAGACGCCGTCCGGAATATCGTCGGCTTTGCAGGAAGACGAGGGCCGCCCCGCCTCCGGAGAGAACGCCCCGGCCGAAAGCTCACCGGAAGAAGCGGCTTCTATCACTGTCGTTGCGGCAGGGGAAACAGTTCCGGGCACGCTTGGCGTTCAGCAGGTGACATGGGGGCCGGGAACAAACGTCGACGAGCAGAACCGCCCCATTGACCCGATAGCTTTGCAGGAAAAATACGGCAAACTCGGCGCTTATTTTATTGCCCCGCCCGCATCGAAAGACATATATCTGACTTTTGATGAGGGCTACGAAAACGGTTATACTCCCAAGATTCTGGACAGGCTCAAAGAAAAGGGCGTGAAAGCCGTGTTTTTCGTCACGCTTGCCTATGCGAAAAGCTCACCGGAGCTTATCCGGCGCATGATTGACGAAGGGCACACAGTTGGCAATCACTCCTGCAATCACCCGAACATGACCGCTATCCCCGATGAAACCGGCATTGCGGAGATTCGGGACCTGCACGATTATATATCCCAGAATTTCGGCGGCTATCAGATGTGGCTTTTCCGGCCGCCGGAGGGGGCTTTCAGCGAACGCACCCTGGCTCTGACGCATTCGGCGGGGTATATCAGCGTGCTCTGGAGCTTTGCGTACAAGGACTGGGATCCTGGCGATCAGCCTGAAGAGACGGCCGCGCTCAATAAAATATTAAGCAAACTTCACCCCGGAGCGATATATCTTCTTCATGCCGTTTCCAAAACAAACACAGACATTTTGCCGCAATTTATAGATTCGGCCAGGGAACAGGGCTATATTTTTAAATCTTTTACGCTCCCGGACCCATTTGTTACAAATTAAGCCTTGCTTTTATGACGTTTTTAATATATATTAAAAATGTGTCGTTTTTAGCATGTATCTATATTTTTTTGATGAAATGTTTTTAAAAACCAGTTTTCCGCATGTCATACGGCGCAGGGGCGGCCAACCGCCGCCCGCTGTCTCTGTCAGGAAAATTGTATGCGGACAGCGGCGCAGTACCGGGACATAAATAACTGACTTGCAAAGCCTTCTACTTATTTTTTTCTTCCCCCCTGCCCCCCGGCAGCAAGCAAAACGCCAGCAGCATTTTTTTAAGGGAGGTCTTTTGTGAAACAACATGAAAGCCACAGCAGCACAGACGAAAATATAGTCTATGGCCGTAACGCCGTTCTGGAGCTTTTGCTGAGCGGCAAGGCCCCTGACACAGTTTATATCCAGGATTTTTCCGCAGGAGGGAATGTTTCCCGAATTATAGCCGTCTCAAAAGAACTCGGAGCAACCGTTAAACAGGTCAGCGCCCAGAAGCTTGAGTTTCTGACAAATGGAGGGAACCATCAGGGAGTGGCCGCCACTACTTCACTTATTGAGTATGTTTCATTGCGGGATATTCTTGATATTGCCCGGGAAAAGGGCGAAGCTCCGTTTCTGGTCATTGCGGACGAAATCGAAGACCCGCATAATTTAGGCGCGCTTATCCGGACGGCGGAAGCCGCCGGAGCGCACGGGCTTGTCATCCCCAAAAGGCGGAGCGCAACTGTCAACTCCACAGTCTACAAAACTTCCGCCGGCGCCTGCGCTCATCTGGCCGTCGCGAAAGTCACCAACATCGCCGAGACTATAGAAACCCTCAAAAAAGAGGGCGTGTGGGTTTACGGCGCGGATAGATCCGGAACTCCGCTGTGGCAGGCGGACATCAGCGGCAGCGCGGCTCTTGTCGTCGGTTCCGAGGGCAAAGGCCTTGGAACCCTTGTAAAAAAGCGCTGCGACGCGCTTGTTTCCATTCCCATGAACGGGAAAATAAATTCCCTGAACGCATCTGTGGCCGGCGGGATTTTTATGTATGAGCTTGTAAGACAGAGAAACGACCGGAGTTTACAAAAATAAAGCCGGCGGATACGGTTTATCCCCCTGCGAGAAGTTAACGCACGCAAGAAAAGGAGTTTTTGAAAATGGCTACGAAAATAACCCCGACAGCAAACAAATCCACTGTGCGGGAGTACAAAGGTGCTGTGCCCGCACATAAACCCGCCAGTGAGAAAATTCCGATTTATAACGCGCCCACGGCCGAGCTGGAACAGGGCGCAAAAGCCGCCCCGCATGGTTCCGCCGCACCGGTCAGGCAAGACGCGAATAATGCCTCGAATATGTTAAAAGGAGTGCAGCAGACAGCCTACCCAACCGTTGAAATAGACGCCGTGCGCCTTCCCGCGGAAACTTCAGGAAAAACCGGGCTTCGGTTCGCCGAAATGCCGGAATACGAGCCAAGGCAGCTTTATGACTACGAGAAAGATCTTGCCGAAGACCGGGAGTTTCCCGAGCGCAAAAAAATAAAGGCCGCGCCGCGCGCTAAGCTTTTTTCTCCTGTTTTCACAAAAAAATCCGCGAAAAAGCGCGCTGTAAAATCTGATGCCCCCTATATAGAGCCGAGAGAACAGTATGAAGACTATAAAAATTACGGCGAGACAAAAAAAGTGCTCAAGCGCCTTGAAAGCATGAAGCTTTCCGCGCTTGTCAGCTTTGTCTGCCTTGCGGCGCTGGCGCTGTTTGCGGTTTATCTGGTTTTGTCAACATATTCGCCATTCTTATCAAATTTTGCCATTCCGGATATAAGCCCTAAACTGGGTTCGGAACCGGCGCAGACTTATGCTGTCATATCGCTTTTGGGGCTTGTCGCCGCCGTATTGATCTGCAACCGATATGTATTGGACGGTCTGCGGCGTTTTGTCCGCCTGAAATCAAGCGCGGATTCTCTGGTCTCCGTTGCGGCGCTGTTTGCGCTTGGCTTTAATATATACGCCGCCGCCGCGCCTTCGGTTTTGGCTCTGGACGGCGTGCACCTGTACAATCCCGTCATAGTGGCCGCGTTTGCATTCAACGCTTTGGGGCGGCTTTTGAGGATTAAGCGCACGCTGGAAAATTTCAACCTGCTCTCTACCATGAAAGACAAAACCTCTATGGAAGTCGTACGGGATTTGGACTTGCGTGACGAGCTTAACAGGGTTATGGGCGACCCGCTGGGTTCCTCGGCGGTGCCGGTGAAGTCGGGGTTCTGCAAGCGCTTTCTGGAGCTTTCGCTGGAGGGCGACGACAAAGGCAATGCCGAGAAAATAATAAGCCCGATAGCTTTCCTTGCGGCCGTCGCCGTTTCCGTCGGAGCGTTTATCCTTTGGCGAAACGGCGGAGCGGCGCTTGGCCAGGGAATTGTTCAGGCGCTTTCCGTGTTTATGGCCATATTGTGCGTGTGCGCCCCGTTTACGTCGCTGCTGTGCACAAATCTGCCCCTCGGCTTCGCCGCCAAAAAGCTCGTCAAAATGGGCGCCATCGTCAGCGGGAATGAGGCCGTCAACGAGTTTTCGCAGGTGAACTCTATAGTGGTAAACGCTTCCAGCCTTTTCCCGAAAGGCTCAATTTCTTTGAAAGGCATCAAAACTTTTGACGGCGGCAAAATTGACGAATGCATAATAGACGCGACCAGCGTGATGAACGCCATGAACGGCACGCTTAAAGACACTTTTCTGGGCATTATCCAGAACCGCACGGATATATTAAGCGACGTCGATTCTATAACTTACGAGGAGGGCATGGGGGTTTCCGCCTGGGTGAAAAACAAGCGAGTGCTTATTGGCAACCGGGAACTAATGCGCAACCATAATAATATCATAATGCCCGCCGCAGACTTTGAGGAAAAATACAAGACCGACGGCAGGGAGGTTGTTTATCTTGCCTCTTCCAGCGTTTTGATGGCCATGTATATAATAAAATATATGGGCGAGATTCACATCGGAGCGCTTTTGAAAAAGCTTCTGGCCAGCGGGATTTCTGTGATTGTCCGGACGTCCGACCCGAATATAAGCGCAAAGAAAATCGGGGAAATTTTTGAGATCCCGCAGGACGACATGGCGGGGATTCATATCATACCGGAACGCTCCGGCGGCGCTTTTGAGAGAGTGACCCGCCCGCGCCCGCGCATTGACGCAAAGCTTGTCTATTCGGAAAAACTTACGGCCTGCCTTAACGCTGTTATAAGCGCTGTCCGCATATGGACGACTTCCTCTGTTTTGACCGGCGCGCAGACGATTCTGCTCACCGCCGGCTACGCCATAATCACGTTTTGTGCGTTTTTTTCACGTCTTGATATGGTGACGCCGCTCACGGTCATGCTGTATAATCTTGCCTGGGCTTTTTCGGCATGGCTTATCTCGCTTCTTCGGGAGATCCAATAAAAAACACAGCGGGCTGCCGCTTGAATTCGACGAACGCCGAATTTAAACAGCAACCCGCGTTTATTAATTATCGTTCGCCTTGAGCGCTTCGACCATGTTTATTTTCTTCATGCTGAACATCATGACGAAATTGGCCAAAAGCGTAAACGCCAGCGTCAGCGCCGCCGCGAAAATAAAACTTCCCTGGCTTATGTCGCGCCCGAACATCAGGGCGTTTACTTCAACGCTGTCAACTACATAGCGGCAAAGGAAAATCCCCCCGCCGAGACCGATCAAAATGCCCGCGACTGTGAGAATAACGTTTTCCCGGCCGATATATCCGGTCAGCTCCCAGTTGTTGAAGCCGAGAACTTTGAAAGTGCACAGCTCGCGCATGCGTTCGGCGATGTTGATTGCGCTGAGGTTATACAGCACAACAAAGGCCAGAACCGCCGCCGCGAAAATCAGAAAATACACTATGATATCCATACTGCTGACAACGTCCCCGTACTGGAGCTTCAAAACGTCGGTCATAGTGGCCGAGCGCACAAAATCCATTTTGTTGGCCTGTTCCGCGATAAGGCTTGCGGAGCCTTCTTCAAATTTGTCGGCCTTGATAAGAACCGTCGTATATTCCGGCACAATGCTGAAATAGTCGCTGTAGATTTTCTCGCCCATGTAGATATAATGCCCGGTGTAATTTTCCGTGACGTCCGTAATTGTCGCCATATACTGGAAGCCTTCGCCGTCTTTGAAAGAGATCTGGTCATCGACGTCAACGCCCAGCAGCAGAGCGAGCTTTTCCGATATAATCACGCTGGTGGATGTAAAAGCGATTTCTTCTTTGGATTCCCGGGAACGCAGAGTTATAAAGTCGTTTATAGGCTTGTTTTTTTCGCCTACTATCATAGAGACGTTTTCGCTTTTGCCGTTTGCTTCAATTTGGATAGATTCTTCGTAGCAGTTCAGGCTCTTGGCGGAGTATTTTTTCAGCAGTTTGTCAAGCTCCGACCTCTGCGCCTTGTCCGCCTTGTCCTCAAGGCTTATTTTTATGTCATAATGCAGTATCTGCCCATACTGGAGATTTACAACGCCGCTCAGGGCGTTTTTCAGCCCGAAACCGGTCAACATCATGGCCGTGCCGCCCGCTATGCCCGCAATCGTCATAAACATGCGCTTTTTATACCTGAACAGATTGCGCATGGTCATGCGCATGTTAAAGCTGAGAAATATCCAAATGGGCTTGATTTTTTCAAGCAAAATTGTTTTGCCGCTTTTCGGGGCCTTTGGTCGCATAAGCTGCGCAGGGCACTGTCTCAAGTGATCGGCGCAGACAGTCAGCGTCGGCGTAAGCGTGCAGAACAGCGCTCCAAGCAGAACATAAGCGGCGTAATCCCAGTGGAATGGCGTGCTTATAATCGGTATGCTGTAAAGCGAGCCATAAGCCCGCATTATCATTGAGGGCATGTACCGGAAGCCCAAAGCAAGCCCCACCGCGCTGCCCAGAACAGCCGCGCTTACGGCGTAGTTCAGATATTTCCCGCTTATTGCCAGATCGCTAAGCCCGGTCGCCTTGTATGTGCCTATTAATACGTTGTCTTCTTCAACCATGCGCGTCATGCTGGTCCAGCAGACAAGCGCGGCGACGACTATAAAAAATATAGGGAAGACCGTGGCGACGGCGTCCAGCCGCCCGGCGTTTGCGCCGTAATCGGTGTATCCCGCGACGACGCTTCTGTTGTCCGCATAGTATGTGATTTTTTCCATGCGGTTGAGCGCCTGCGTCGCGTCCTCCACTTCTTGCATTTTTTCCTCAAGGATTATTTTGGAATCGTCAAGAATTTTTTGGGATTTATCGACCTGCGCCTGACTTTTTTTCACTGTGTTTTTTTTGAAGTCGATGATTCGCATAGCCTCGGCATAGGCTGTGTCATAGGCCGCCTGCGTCTGCTCGATCCATGTCTGCGCGGCGGCGATCTGCGACTTAAGCGGGGCGATCTGCGCACTGAGCGTTTCCGTCTCGGCCTTTCTGTTTGCGACATCCGCGGTCTTTGCGTCAAAAGCCTGTTGCGCCGCGTCAAGCCACGCTTTATTTTCCTTAATTACCTCAAACATTTTGTCTTTTGCCGGCCCGTCGGGGAGAAAGTTATATAAGTTATAATTTGACATATACGCCGCGTAGCGTGTGACAATTCTCCGTTTTTCATCTTCAAGCTCTTTCTCCGCTTTGGGGATAAAAGCCTGATTTTCCGCAATGCGCGCTTCGCCGTGGGCAAGCGTCGCCTGTGCGTCCGCTATAAAATCCTGTCTCTCGCTTATTCCCGCAAGCTGGGCTTCCAGCGGCGCCATATCCACGTCTTTCATGCCTTGGGCCAGCGCAAGCTGGCCTTTTGCGTCCGACAAAAGCGTGGCGTTAAGTTCTATATCTTCTTTAGCCTTTTTGACCATGGCCTCCGCGTCGCTGATTTTCTTGCGGGGTTCCGCCGAAAGCCTTACAAAGCGTTCCGGCATAGCGCTTGTGATCGCTTCTATTGCCAAAGCGTATTCTTGATACATAGCCTGGTCAAAGTCTTTATCAAAAGAAGAAATCTCGCTGCTGGACTTGAACCGGACATAAACTTCTGTAAAATACGGGTAGGCAAAATCTTCCGGCCTGATTAATATAAAACCTTTCGAGGTGCCGTCGCCAAGCTTGCTCACGCCCCTGTCGTTACTCTGGTACATAGGGGAGCTTGCGCTGCCGACTATCGTAAATTTCTCCAGCTTAAAGGCTTTTTCCGGATTGATGATCTGCTTGCTCAGGCTGTTGTCCTCATAAACGGCGCCGCCGCCTTCGCGGGCGCTGTAATAAGGTTCTATCGCGTCTCCGATTTTATACTTACCTTCGCGCAGAAGTTTCGCGTCCGCAAGGCATTCGCCGGCTTTCTCGGGCAGCCTGCCGTCTATCAGGTTTATTGAGTTCACGTCGCCCGGGGCCGGTACAGACATAAAGCGAAGATTGTCCCCTGTAGCCCTGTCGAAAGCGTCCACAGAATATGAGCCGGTAGCGTTATCGACATTCTCAAGATTTTTAAGGACTTTAACGTCTCCGTCGTCCAAGCCGTAGTTGCCCATCATTTTGAAATCCATAAATTTGGATTCGGCGTAATACTTGTCTGCGGTGGCGCGCATGGCCGGGCCGACTGATTTAAGACCAGTGAAAAGACCCGCGCCGACGGCTATTATCATAAAAACAGACAAAAAACGCTGGAAGGACTTAAATATGGCCCTGACATAATCTTTATATAACACATTCATGAAAAATTTTCCTCCTTTCTTTTTGTTATTTTGAATTTATGCGACTGTGAGAATTCCGCAGGGATTTATAAAAGCCGCGAGCCTGTTTTACCATTCAATTGCGGATATAGGCAAAGGCTCCGGATTTGTGCGCATGTTCCGCACCCTGCCGCTGTAAATTTCAATAACCCTGTCCGCCATTTTGGATATAGCCTGATTGTGTGTGATAACAACAACCGTGGTGCCGGTTTTTTTGCATGTCTCACTCAGCAGGTTCAAAATGGTTTTGCCTGTGTTGTAGTCCAGCGCGCCTGTGGGTTCGTCGCAAAGCAGAAGCTTCGGTTTTTTCGCCAAAGCGCGCGCGATGGCGACTCTCTGCTGTTCGCCGCCGGAAAGCGCCGCCGGAAAGTTGCGCAGTCTGTCCCCCAGACCAACTTCCTCCAGAACTTCTTTGGGTTTAAGAGTCTCTTTTTTGATCCGCGTACAAAGCTCGACATTTTCAAGCGCCGTCAGGTTGGGGGCAAGATTATAAAACTGAAAAACAAATCCAATATCTTCACGTCTGTATTTTGTCAGGGCTCTTGCCGAAAGGCCGTTTATGGCTTTCCCGTCAACAGTTATCGTCCCGCTGTCGCAGCTGTCCATACCACCAAGAATGTTAAGAACTGTCGTCTTTCCCGCGCCGGACGGCCCGACAATGACGGCGAACTCCCCTTTTTGGATTTCAAAGTTTATATCCTCCAAGGCAGTTATAGTGATGTCCCCCATGCGGTAAGACTTTGTAAGGTTTTTTAGCTCAACGTAGGTTTGCAAATTTATCATCTCGATTCTTTTCAGTGACGTTATCGGCTTTATTACTTGCCTAAATCTAATTGTAATATTTTCTTATATAATAGTCAAGTATTTATATAAATTTTTTTAGGTTATTTTGCGATAATATATTTAGTAAATAAACTTATGATTAGTATTCGATTGTATTCGACTTAAATAAACTTATTGTTTTTCGCTTTTTGCTAATTTTACCTTTTGCATATGCTGTTTTTTGGGAGTGCTTTTTTCCTGGCGTGAAAAGTATTAATTTATTTAAAAATATTGAAATATAAAATTTGAAGTAGCTTTTTCAAAGTTTTAGTGCTATCATAGAAATAAATGTTGAATACAGGGATTAGACTAATATTTTGCCGGGGAGGAGTTTTCAAGCATGTACTCCAAAAAGATATATGCCGCCGGAACTGCAGCGTTTTTGCTTGTATTTTTTATACTTGCGGCGGGTTCCGCTTTTCTTTCGCAGGACGGGGCTGAAATAGTCGACGATTGCGGGGATATTTCGCCGGGTTCAAACATCGCGGCGTATAACAATATGATTGTCAGGAACTTTGAAACTTGCCCAGATTCAACCCAACTGGCTGTCGCTAACGGCTTTATCAGGACAGGCGAAGTTGTTTACAGCGTTTCCCAGCCGGTCAGTATAACAGTCAATTTTTACGCTTCAACTTACATAACAGAAAGGCTTGAAGAAAACATCCCGTATTCGGACATGGAACTTGGAGTTTTTATTTACGCCGGTTCAGCGCATATTCAGGAAAGTATTTCCTATGGCGGAGCAGGGTTTGACGGCCGCATTTACTACAGGCTTGATGCAGATCTCCCCGCAGAAGCAAGTCAGGTCAGCATTAAAATTATCACCGCCGATCCGGATGACGAGATCAATCTGCGCATTCTGCTGGCCAACGTGAAAATTATTCAAACCTCCCGGTCTTCCGAAATTGCGGCGCCTTTGTTATCTTCTGAGCCTTTGTCCTCCGGGAGTTCCAGCCAGGCCCCCGCGCCGCCCGCTTCTTCCCGGGAACCGGAGGAAAAGCCTCCGCAAAATTCCAGTTCGTCTAATATAGTATCAAAGCCCCCGCCATTGCCGAGTTTGTCGGTCAGTTCACCGCTGTCCGGCTCCGAAACTGAAAAAACGCCGACGGTGCCCAACAGTGAAGGCAGTAACGAGGGAAAAGCCGTAAATGGCGGGGAAGTTTCCCATGGAAGCGCTGATCCATATGCGAAAAGAAAAGACCCAAATACGGCCTTCACTTCCGGAATCGGAGACGCGGAAAGCGTTGACCTTCAAATCCCCGAAACGCCGAAAGGCTTAGAAACAATAATTATTCAGAATGTCGCCAGAAAGCCGCCGGAACAAAGCGCGGGCGAACCCAAAGAGGAATTTTCCTCGCCGCCAATATTCTCCTCTTCTCAGGAAGAAAGCGTTCCGGCCGTCTCTGTTGTTATTGCTGAAGATGAGAAAACCCCGCCCTTTGCAGTCCTGTTTGCGGCTTTGGGCATAAGCGCGGCGGCGATTGCCGCAAGCCTTGTACTGAAAAAGCTGTTGAAATAGGGAGATGACTTGCCGCCCCCCGCGCAGTGAGCAGAAATAAAAGGCAACGGGAATCTTTCCCGCCGCCTTTCGCTTTATAAGCAAGGGGAGCATGGCTACTTTGTTTTTTTTACGATCAATACAGAAAGCGCAAAAAAGATTACCGCGCCTACGCAAAAAGCTATAACGACCACTTCGCTTTCCATCCCTGTGGATGGCGACTGCTGCTGGCTGGATCCCCCCGAACTGGATGTTGAGGCGGTTTCCAGGCTGGCGCCGCTGAGCTGTGCATAAATGTCAGAAAGCGTAGGTATGTATTCTCCCGAGCTTTCCCCTGGCGGCTGATAAACCGGGCCTTCACTGCTTTCGTCCAAATTGGGCGCCAAGAAAACTTCGCTGGAGTCTTCCTCCGGGAGAATCAGGCCATCGCTGAGAGACGATTCCTCAGCGGACAGCAAAAGGGAAAACAAACTCAAGCCAAACAGAAGCGTGACAAGCATTACAAGACTTTTTTGAATTATATTATGTGGTTTTTTGCTGAATCTCACTTGGGTTCTTCCTTTCGTACTAGTTTATGGTCTACATTGAGTTCAGTTTAAGCATAACACCGGAAACTATATTTTGTCAACAATAATTTTACAATTAGCCATTAATATTTTAAATATCTGCTTAGAAAACTGACTGAAGATTAAAACGATATATGCACTCTTTCGCTCTTCCCTCAAGTATATATATGTCGCTGTCCTCCGGAAGGTCGGCTATGCTCTCCAAAACGCCCCCGGCATATTCGCAGGTCTTTCTGGACGCGAAATTGTCCGGGGCGCAGGTAATATAAATATACGGCATTTCATGCTTCCGGGCGAGGCGGAACAGGAGCAGACAGGCTTTGCCCGCGTAATGATTTCCCCGGAAATTTTCGTGAACGGCATAACCTATATTCCCGCCAAAGTAAGTGTTCCGGTTGTAGCCTATGCGCAAGTCGCATTTGCCGACTTCGCAGCCGTCAGAAGCCCGGCATATATTAAAGTGATAAGCCGGAACCCAGTTTTTTTCGGGATCAGCCGGGCTTGTCCGGGTCAGCTTTAAAAAAATTTCCTCCGTCAGCAAGTCATTTGTATCAAAAAACATAAAGCTCATACCTTTCGGATAAATTTTCCGCCGCACTTGCGGCAGGAAATCGCGATTCTTCCCCTCCCGCGGGGCACGCGGAGTTTACTGCCGCAGTTGGGGCAGCGTATATGCCTGTAATTTCTGGAGTCTTTTATAATTTGCAGCCTGACTTTGAACCGGCCGGCAAGCTTATTAAGGCGCAGAACAAGCCACTGATTTTCTTTTTGCCGCTGGTATATATTTTTGGAGAGCGTCCGGAACAGGCAGTATATAATTCCAATATAATAAAGCGGCATAAGCCATGGGACACCGGCAAGCCGGGCAATAAAAAACGTTATAAAACTGGCGGTAAGCACAGCCCATGTAAGCTGGTCAACACCGTTTCTGCCGTACAAAAAGCGCCGCAAAGCGGCCGCGATACGCTCGCCAAGATTCTTCATGCCTGTCATATCCCCTTTTATTAACTATTTTGATTATACCTGTGCGGCCTGTATTCTTCAATATTATTTATATTTAAAATATATCAATAATATTTTAAATTAATTACAAAAATTTTTTTAATAAATATTTTTGTAAATAAGCAAAAAAATATAAATTTGGGCTTGCAAAATTAATTTAAATAGTATATAATAAACTTATCTTAATAAGAAAGGAGGGGGTTATAATCAGCATAGTCTGTGCAATGCCTCTCCGGGAGGTTACACCTTAGCCTTGCGGCGGGGCGTTCCCAGAGGTACCCGGCGGGAGAAATTCTGCCGGGTATTTTTTTGCGCAAACGCAAAGCGCTTATAAAGGCAGTTTACAATATGCAGGGGGCAGATTTTAAAACCTGCCCCTGGTTTTTTTATCCCAGTTTAGAGGTCACAAGATTCTGCGAAAAAGTCTCCGTGCTGTAGAGATACAAAACAGCGTCGTAGTCCGCCGGGCTGACAAGCTCCTCCAAGTCCACGACAAGGCTGCGCAGGTCAATAAGCGTGATTTTTTCGTAATCCCTGGCCAGCATTGGCGCCAGGCTGTGCGCATAAGAATCCTTGAAAATCAGCAGAGATTTTCCGGATTGACTGCCTGTCTCAAAAGTAATCGCCGGCTGGAGCGGGCCGAAAATATAAGAATATTTATCTTTTTTGGAGAGATACTCGTCAAAATAAATCGAACTGAATTCCCGGTTTTCTTTGCCGTCAAAAATGGTGAATTTATTTATACTTCCGGTATTATATATCTCGATTGTGTCGGCTTGTATCTTTCCCCGGAAGCCGCATTTTGAATCAAGCGTGCCCCAAAAGTCGGGACTGACCGCCGTAATAGAAAACTCTTCCTGATATTTCGCCGGAAGCCCGGCGGCGCCGCAGAACTCTCTATAAGCGAGAAAAGCCCCATAGCTGGTCCAGTGGTGATCCGTCCTGTAGAAAATATACTCGTCCTTGTGGGCGGCAAGAACGCTCAAGACGTCTATAACTTCTGTGAAGGGCGCGACAGCGCTGTTAACCATGCCGATAAACGCGCCCTGATCCCAGGGCTGGGCGGTATAGGGCAGAAGTTCTTTCTGGATTTCGGAGGCGCCGGGCACAAGCATAAAATAAGACGGCAAAGAATATTTCCCGGCGAAATCTTTTATTCCCTGAATGTTTGCCTCAATATAGCCCGTCTGCCGGGAATTCGGCGCGGGCAGGTCGGCCATAAGGCGGTCGCCGCAGATAAAAACGTCGTTGACTTCCCGCTTGCCCGTCAGATAATCAAGCCCGGTTTGCAGGCTGATCCATCCGTCGCGGCCAATAAACTGGTCGTTGACGAACGTGTCAATGTCCATTGCGAACTCGTTTTCTACAAGGCGTTTCCAGCTGTATTCCGGGAACTGCTTCAAGCCGCGGTTTTCGTTTTCTGAGAAAGCTTTCGTTGGCGTTAATATATTCCAGATGATAAGCGTAAGCCAGAAAATCATAAAAACCGCAAAGAAAAATATATTTTTGTTTTTAAAAACTTTCCCCATTGTTAAACTCCTGTTAAATCATAAAGTATTTTTTATCCTGGCGGAACTCCGGAAAAGCTCTTTCAGCCCCTCCGGGTCGCTTTCTTCAAGGCGGAGCTTTATTTTGTCAACCTCGGCCTCAAATAAAGCGATCATTTCAAGAAGATATTCCCGGTTTCCCATGAAAAGCTCCGCCCACAGATCCTCGTTTATACTTGCGATGCGGGTTATTCCCCGGTAGCTGTCGCCGCTGAGCGCTTCGACTTTTGCTTCGTTCCGGGAAGCGTTGACAAGCGCGACGGCTATCACATGCGAAAGCTGGGATGTGAACGCAATGCCCCTGTCATGCTCTTCCGGCGAAAGCCGCGTTATTTTTCCAAAGCCGCAGTCTTTCGCGAGCTTTTCAACAAGGGCAAGGCTTTCCGGCCTGTTCCCTTCTGCAGGGACAATCAAAAAATTCGCGCCCTTTAGCACATCGGCGGAAGCGAATTTAATTCCCCGGCTTTCCCTCCCGGCCATTGGATGCGTGAAGACAAAATCGCACTGCGGGGGCTTTGCGGCCAGAATCTGCGGTACAATTCCGCGCTTTATGCCCGTGACGTCCATCAGAACCGCGCCGGGCCTGAAAAACGCGGCGTTCTCCCTTACAAAGCTTTCCATTGCGTCGGGGTACAGGCAGATGATAACAAGCTCCGCTTCCGGGAGGATCTCCTCCGGCCTTGTGCTCCCTTTGGAAATCATTCCGGCGGACAGCGCGTATTCCGCAGTGCTTTCGCTCCGCGTCAGTCCGAAAACCGTATAATCCGGATTCTCTTTCAGGCCGAGCGCAATTGAACCGCCGACAATGCCAAGGCCGACAACGGCAGTTTTCATGATCCGCTTTCCTCCCGCCGGGCATTTATATAGTTGATAAGCCCGTCCATGGCCAGCACATAGCCGTAAATCCCCATACCGGCGATCTGCCCGGCGCAGGCCGGGGCGGTCATGGATTTTCGCCGGAATTCTTCGCGCTTGTGGATGTTCGAGATATGCACTTCAACGGCGGGCAGGTTTACGGCTTTCAGCGCGTCCAGAATCGCGACGGATGTGTGAGTATATGCCGCGGGATTGATTATAATGCCGTCAAAGCCGTTTGTAAGAGCTTCCTGTATAAAATCAACAAGCCTGCCCTCTATGTTGCTCTGCCGGCATTCAAGCTCCACGCCGCGCTGGGCCGCGGCCTTTTCTACAGTCGCAATAAGGCTGGCGTAATTTGTCGTGCCGTATATATTTTTCTCGCGTATGCCCAGAAGATTCAGGTTCGGGCCGTTGATAAGCATAAATTTCATATTTTCAGCTCCTGGATTTTTTGATAGATTTTCTCCGCCGCCTCTTCGATTGTTCCCGTGCTTTTTATTATAAAATCGGCGTATTTTTCATAGAGCGGCGCGCGCTCGGCCATAATTTCATAAAGCCGTTCGGGTTTATCGCGCAAAAGCGGGCGGCCGCGCATGTCCGCGCTGGCAAGAACCAGTTCGGGCGGGCGCTTGATATAGACAATAATGCCGCTGCGAGAAAGCTTCTGCATATTTGCGGCGTTTTTCACAACGCCGCCGCCCGTCGCAACAACGCAGCTTTCAAGCCGCGATATATCCTCTGCGGCGCGGGCTTCGGCGCGGCGAAAATTCTCCTCGCCCGGCTCGAAAAGCTGGCCGACGCTCTTGCCCTCTTTAAGCTCTATATATTCGTCCATGTCGATAAAAACCCGGCCAAGGCGCCTTGCCAAAACTCTTCCGGCGCTGGTCTTTCCCGCGCCCATATTCCCGATTAAAACTATATTCAACAAAACATCACCTTTTTGCTCTTGCGCGTGTCTGGCGGCAGGCGGCCGCTTCCGCAGGATTACAGCCACGTCTTGGCCTGCTCATATAAAAGATTCCCCACGGCGTCGCCGATTTTAATATTGTGCCAAATTTCCTGCGCGCGTATCGCCTGAAAAATAAGCATGTACAAACCGTTTTCAACCCTAAGCCCGGCATTCCTGGCCCGCTTTGTGAAAAGCGTGCTGAAGGGGTTAAAAACCAAATCAAAAGCATAGTCGAATTTTTGCAGTATTTCCTCGCTGACGGGGCTTTTTTCTTCGTCCGGGTACATGCCGACAGGGGTCGCGTTTATTATTATATCTTTTTCGGATATCCGCGCAAGATGTTCATAACCGGGGTACCAGTCGTCGTGGCGAGTGATAACCGCAAGCTCGGCTATGCCTTTATCTATCAGGCAGGCCTGAACAGCCTTAGAAGCCCCGCCGTTGCCCAGAACAACCGCAAATTTTCCCTCCGGCTCAAAGCCCAGTTTTTCAAAAGTCTTTTCTATGCCATAATAATCAGTATTATATCCGGTAGCTTTTCCAGAGTTTATACTAATTGTATTGACGGCGCCGATTGCGGCGGCCTGCGGAGAAAGCTCGTCCAGCTGGGAAAGCACCGTTGTTTTATACGGAATAGTAATATTAGCGCCGGTTATACTCAAAGTTTTTAACGCGGCGACAATATTCCCGGCGTTTTCC
The DNA here is from genome assembly GCA_031282245.1 of Oscillospiraceae bacterium. Taxonomy (GTDB): domain Bacteria; phylum Bacillota; class Clostridia; order Oscillospirales; family Ruminococcaceae; genus JAITEB01. Next base: position 39,840 of record JAITEB010000017.1, read on the forward strand.
CCGGCAACTTCAAACAGCCGGTAGTCAAGCTCCAGGTTCAGCTTTTCCGCAATAAAACGGTGGATCTTCGGCGAAAGGCTGTGCCCCAGTTTTTTGCCGATCAGGCCGTAAAGGCTTGTCATATTTTAAAACACCTCCCGTTTATAGCAGCCGAGGATTTTCACAAAAGCCGCGTCCCGCCTCACCCGGTCTATCGCCTTTTTGAAATTCCCATCGTCAAGATTGGAAGCGACGTCCGAATAAAAAACGTATTCCCAGGGCTGGTTTGGAATCGGGCGCGATTCCAGATTATTCATGTTAATATTATTGTCGCGGAAAGCCTCCAGAACGCGCAGCAGGCTTCCTACGGCATCTCGAAGGCCGAAAATAAAAGAAATTTTGTCCGCATTATTATCATAGGCAAGTTCGCGGCCAAGCTTGACAAAACGGGTGTAATTCTTGCTGTTGTCGCCGATATTTTCAGCAATAATTTCCAGATTGTAAAGCCGCGCCGCGTCCCTGCTGGAAATCGCCGCAAAAGAAGGACTCGCCTGCTCCGCGACGAACTTCGCGCTGATGGCCGTATTATAATATGGAAACCGCTCCCAGTCTTTATGCCTGGCAAGGAATTTCCCGCTTTGCTCAAAGCCCTGCGGGTGGGAGTAAACCCGGCGTATATCCTCCAGCCTTGCGCCTTTTGGGGCAAGGAGATTATGCTCAACGCGCACCGAATGCTCGGACAGTATGTAGACGTCGCGCTCCCGGAGCAGGTCGTAATTTGCGCGGATTACCCCTGTTGAGGAATTCTCCACGGGCACAACGCCATATTTTATTTCGCCGCTTTCAAGCGCGTCGAAAACATCGGAAAAATCTCTGTAATTCCGGGCTTCTGCACAGCCGCCCGCAAGCTCGTTTTTAAAAATGAGCAGCATTGCCGTGTGGCCGAACGCGCCTTCCACGCCTTGATAGCCTATATTATATTTTTCTTTCAGGAATTCCCCCTCGTACTCATGAGCGATGCTGAAAATGCCGCTGTACAGGCGTTCCAGAGCGGGCCTGAATTCGGGGTTTGAAAGCAAGGCGGAATTTTTTTCGATCACGGCGGCCTCGCGCGCTTTGTTAAGAACCGGAATCCCTTTCGCTTTTTTGATGCGCGCGACGTTCAGAACCTCACCCATACGCAGCTCGAAAAGCTTTGTAATCTGCGCGTCTATTTTGTCGATATTTTTTCGGGCATCCTCAAGATCCATGTTTTTCCTCCTGCTCTTTTAATTATATGCAATGGGCGCGCGGCCTTTTAAACCAGAAAATCGGCCAGCGCAACGGCAGTCACAGCCTCCATAACAGGCAGCGCCCGGACAGCGACGCAGGGATCGTGCCGGCCTTTGACTGAAAATTCCGCGCCCTCCATTTTTTCGACGTCAACCGTGCGCTGCCTGACGCCAACAGAAGGCGTGGGCTTGAGCGCAACGCGGTAAACCAGCGGCATCCCGCTGGTGATCCCGCCGAGAATCCCGCCGTTGTTGTTTGTGCCCGTTATAATTTTCCCATCTTCAAAATAAAAAGGGTCGTTTGCTTCTGAACCTTTTTGGTCGGCAAAGCCGAAACCCAGGCCGAACTCTATTCCCTTTACCGCCGGGACGGAAAACGCAAGGTGCGCAATCTCGCTTTCTATCGAGTCAAAAAAAGGATTGCCCAGCCCGGCGGGCAGACCGGTGGCGAAAAGCTCCAGGACGCCGCCCACAGAATCCGCTTCTTTTTTGGCCTCCAGAATGCGGGCAAGCATCCGCCCGGCAAGCAGATCATTCAATGCGGGAACTTCGCGCTCGGCGGCCTTCTGAAAAACTTCATAAGGGGGAAGCTTTTCATAGGAAATTTCCATGTCTTCAATGCCGGCTATGCGCTTGACGCGGCCAAAAACGCGAATGCCCCCGCGAAGAAGAAACTGTTTGCACACGGCCCCCGCAAACAGCAGAGGAGCAGTAAGCCGTCCCGAAAAATGGCCGCCGCCTCTGTAGTCGTTGAAGCCCCTGTATCTTATTGCGCCGGTATAGTCGGCGTGGCCGGGGCGCAGGAATTTTTTGATTTCTTCGTAGTCGGAGCTGTGCGCGTCGCTGTTCCTGATAAGACCGCAAAGCGCCGAGCCGGTGGTTTTGCCGCTGAAAAATCCGCTGAGAATCTCAACAGCATCGTTTTCCCTGCGGGAGGTGGAGCTTCTGCCGCGCCCCGGAGCGCGCCGGAGCATTTCCGCGTTTATCAAATCCAGGTCCAGCTCCAGCCCCGGCGGAACGCCGTCAATCACAACGCCAACGGCCGGCCCGTGGGATTCCCCAAAAATGCCCAGCTTTATTTTGTTCCCCCAAAAGTCGCTCATTCAACCCGCCCCCCAAGCATCTTGTAGTCGTCCCAGAAATTGGGGTATGTTTTTTTTACGCAGTCAAAATCATTTATCACAAGCGGCTTTTCGCACCTTGTCGCGGCAATGGCGAGAGACATCGCCATTCTGTGGTCGCCGCGGCTGTCGGCCTGCCCGCCCGTTAAACTTTCCACGCCCCTGATTAAAAGGCTGTCCTCCAGTTCTTTTATATCCGCGCCGATTTTCCCGAGTTCCTTGGCGATGGCGTTCAGCCTGTCGCATTCTTTCAGTCTTAGGCGGCCAATATTTATTATTCTGCTGCTGCCCGGCGAAAGCGCGCAGGCCACGGACAGCGCGGGAATTATGTCCGGGAATTGCGAACCGTCTATTACCGCCCCGCCGCCGGTTTTTTTCAGGCAGTCCATAATTGCCCTGTCGCCCTGACGGGAAGCGGGGTTCAGATTTTGTACGTCTATCGCGTTCCCAATTGCGTTTGCGCACAGGAAAAACGCCGCCTGCGAGTAGTCGCTTTCTACTGTATAATTTATATTTTTGTATTTCTGGCCGCCTTTTATTCGGAAAAACCTGTAATTCTCGTTTTGGATTTCTATACCGGCAGCCTCTAATACATCAAGCGTTAAATCTATATACGGCCGCGACTCAAGCGCGGCGGTCACTTCTATTGTGGAGTTTTTCTCCAGAAGCGGCAGGGCGAACAGCAAACCCGTTATAAACTGCGAGCTTATATTTCCTGGAATCTGGTAATTGCCGCCCTTTAAACTGCCGCGAACGGCAAAGTTAAACGCGGCGCCTTTAGATTTTGCCCAGTTTATTTCGTCTTTCTCAAACAGGGGGTAAAAGGGATCCAGCGGCCTTTCGCCAAGGCGCCCGCGCCCGGTAAAGTTCGCCTTGCGCGGGCGCGCAAGGGCTACTGGAATCATAAACCGCAGCGTCGAGCCGGATTCGTTGCAGTCAATCAAAAGCTCATTTTTTGAGAAAGTGTTTCCGCCGTCTATAACAAGGCTGTTTTTTTGAATTTCGACAAACGCTCCAAGCCGTTCAACTGCTCTTATTGTCGCAGTTATATCATCCGAAAAGGCAATGTTATTTATATGTGAAAGCCCTTCGGCAAGCGCCGCGCAGATAATCGCGCGGTGAGCAAGGCTTTTCGACGGCGGCGGGCTTACCGCGCCGCTCAGTTTTGACGGGATCAGCTTGATTCTTTTTTCCATGGCTTTAAATTCCCTCTCACATGTCAGGTATATTATATTCCCCGCGTAAGGCCGCGAAAAAAGTCCTGAAAATCCTCTGGCATTATGCTGTAAATAAAGCTTTCGCCAATCTCTCTAATCAGAATCAGATTCAGCTTGCCGTTCAAATTTTTCTTATCGTGCGAAACGGCTTGGGCAATAGCGGCTCTGTCTGTTTCAGGGAATTCATACGGCAGGGAATATTTCTCCAGAATCATGCGGATTCTCTCGGCGGTGCCGGCTTTTGTAAGACCTTTCCGTTCGGCAAGTTTTGTTATATTATACATCCCGATTGCCACGGCTTCGCCATGGGAATATTTTTTGAAATCATAGTATTGCTCTATAGCATGTCCCAGCGTGTGGCCGAAATTGAGCTTCATGCGCTCGCCGGCGTCGCGCTCGTCCCGCTCGACAAACGCGGCTTTTATGCGGCAGTTTGCGTATATCATTTCTTCGCGGTCAATCCCGCCGGAAGCAAGCTTTTCAAAAAATTCGCGGTCGCAGATACAGCCGTGCTTGATGACCTCCCCCATGCCGTCGCGGTAATATCGCGGTTCAAGCGTGTCCAGCGCGTCCGGATCAATCAGTACTTTTTTAGGCTGAAAAAACGCCCCGACCAGATTTTTGCCGCGCGGCAAATCAACCGCGACTTTGCCTCCCACGGAGCTGTCAGCCTGAGCCAGAAGAGAAGTTGGAACCTGCACAAAATTGACGCCCCGGAGATAGCTTGCGGCGGCATAGCCGGCCAAATCGCCGACAACGCCCCCGCCAAGCGCAATAACCAGGTCGCTGCGGCTGAGTTTTGCGTCCAGAAAGGCGTTATACAGGGTGGGAAGGCTGTTTATGCTTTTGCTTTGCTCGCCGGGGGGGATAACGGCGGACGAAACCTCCAGACCGGCGGAGGCCAGAGAATTTTTAACGCGGCTCAGGTAGAGCGCGGCGACGTTGCCGTCGCTCACTACGCAGACCCTTTTCCCGGGAAATATCCCGGAAACTTCCAGCCCAATTCTGTCCAGAACGCCGCTTTCTATGATTATATTATAAGAACGTTCGCCCAGTTTCAGTTTTAGTTTTTTCATTTTGAGATGTCCTCCATAGTATGCCGCGATGCCCGGCGGCGGCCTGGCGCCCCTGGCAAAGGCGCTAGATCTCCCTGCCGACGGCCCCGGCGATCCCGCGCAGTATTTGCATAAGCGCGGCGAATTTCTCCGGCTTCAACGATTGCGGCCCGTCGCTCCAGGCGCATTCCGGGTTCGTGTGGACTTCTATTTCAAGGCCGTCGGCGCCGGCGGCGACGGCCGCCTTTGAGAGGGCCTCGACCATCCACCATTTTCCGGAAGCATGAGAGGGATCGACAAAAACCGGCAGATGCGTCTGCCTTTTCAGCGCGGGAACGGCGGATATATCAAGCGTGTTCCGCGTGTAAGTCTCGAAAGTGCGTATCCCTCGCTCGCAGAGAATTACGTTTTCATTGCCCTCCGACATGATATATTCGGCGGACATCAGCAGCTCCTCAATCGTGGAGGACATGCCGCGCTTTAATAAAATTGGCGTTTTTGTTTTGCCCAGCTCTTTGAGCAAATCGAAATTCTGCATGTTCCGTGTGCCCACCTGAATCACGTCGACATAATCGACGAAAGTCTCCAGATAGGCCGGCGACATAATCTCGGTCACAATAGGAAGTCCTGTTTCGGCTTTCGCTTTTTTCAGGTATTCTATGCCCTCCAGCCCCAGCCCCTGAAAAGCATAGGGAGATGTGCGCGGCTTGAAGGCTCCGCCGCGCAGAAACGCCGCGCCGCTTTCTTTAACCGAGCGGGCAAGCTCAAGAAGCGCTTCCTCGCCCTCCACCGAACAAGGCCCGGCCGCTACCGTGATCCGCTTTCCGCCGACGGTCACCCCTCCGGCTTTGAAAACGCTGTCCATTTCCCGGAACTTTCTGTTGGCCTTTTTGTAGGGTTCCTGAATATACACAACCCTTTCGACGCTTTTGTTGGCTTCAAGTTTCTGCGGATCAATGCGGCTGGTGTCGCCGACAAGCCCCAGAATAGTGATGTTTTCGCCGTAGGTTGGAGAGACTTTCACACCCAGGGTTTCTATATTCTCTATAATTTTGTCTATCTGCTCCTGCGGAGTTCCAAACTTTAAAATTACTACCATTGAGAGTTTTCCTTTCTTAACGTGCTATTATATAATTCAGCCGATAATTGCCGGTAATTTAATGAAAATAATTATAGCAGGTTTTTTTGGAAAATACAACATTATTGAAATTTACGCGCATTCTGTCCAGCCGCGAGCGCGGCGGACGGACACAGCTCAGCGTTGCGGAAAAACTGTATTTTTTCAAAAGTTTTCAATCTTTTTGTTTTCAGTATATTTTTTTGGGTTGACATATCAAGGCTATTTGGGATATAATAATCTAATGTATGGCGCGGACCTTTTTGGGGTCTTTTCGCCATTTATAAGCTATCGAAAGGAAAGATCTGTAATGTTTAGGACATATCAGCCAAAGAAACGTCAGAGAAGCAAGGAACACGGTTTCCGCAAGAGAATGTCTACTTCCAGCGGCCGCAAAGTTCTTGCGAGAAGAAGGCTTAAAGGCAGAGTAAGACTGACGCATTGACCGCTTGCTGTAATGGGCAGCGCGATATTCACTGCGGTCTTTCTTTGCCAGTTGGACTTTTTCATGAAAGCCGGGTTGCATGAAACTTGACGTTATCAGCGACAATAAAATCTTCAGGCGGATTTACGGCAAAGGCAAGTCCTTTGTGAGTCCCTTTCTGGTTTCTTATTTTCTCCCCAGCAATTCCGGCAAAATCCGTTACGGCATCACCGCCAGCAAAAAAGTCGGCGGCGCAGTCAGCCGGAACCGGGCGCGGAGAATCATAAAAGAGGCTTTTCGTCTGCTTGCGGAGGAATATTCACTTGCCGGGAGCGGGACAGGCTGTGATGTGATTTTTGTCGCAAGAGCAAAAACTGCCCAGATTAAAATGCCTGTTCTCAAAAGAGCTTTATACAAACACCTGTCCGAGGCCAATATAATCAAAAGGCCTTAATTAATCAAGATTTGCGTTTTTTATTATGATGAAGAAATTTTTTATCGCCCTTATCCGTTTGTACAAGAAATATATCTCGCCCGCGCTGCCTCCGCTTTGCAGGTATATGCCCACCTGCTCTGAATACGCAATGGACGCTATTGAGCGTTTCGGCGTTTTGGGCGGTTCTGTCCTTGCCGCTTACCGATTTTGCAGGTGCAACCCCTTTTCCAGGGGCGGGATTGATAATGTTCCCGAAAAGTTCGGGGACGCTTTTAAAAAAAGGCGCGTCGCGGCGCCGAAAGAATAACACAATACGCCGAAAGATTGGATTTTTCTGATGAATCAAATATATTCTGTTTTGGGCCTTGCTTTGGGCTGGATAATGAAGCTGTTTTATGACTGGACGGGGAATTATGGCGTTTCTATTCTATTGTTCGCTCTTATTATGCAGTTTGTGATGATCCCTATGGTCGTCAGACAACGGAAGTCGAACGCGAAAAATATGGCCATTCAGCCCCAAATGAACGAGCTGCAAAAGAAGTACGCTAAAAATCGCGAAAAGCTTGTCGAAGAGCAGCAGAAACTTTATGACGAAACTGGCCACAAAATGTCTATGGGCTGTTCGACCATGCTGATTCAGTTTGTAATTATGTTCGGCCTGATGGACGTTGTGTACAAACCGCTTACGCATATCCTGAAAGTCCCTGCGGACTTGATTAACAGCGCCGTCAGTAAGGCGATTGAGCTTGGCGTTGACCCCGCGATGAAAGCGGGGCTTTTGCAGAATGAAGTGCACTTGATACCCCTTATCCGCCAGGGCCTGGAACAAATCACCGCAGTTTTCGGCGAATGGGCTCCTAAAATCGCAAGCCTGAATACAAACATCCTGGGCTTTGACGCAACCGTTACCCCCGCCCTTTCCCCAATAAACAAGTATACGTTTATCCCTGTCCTGTCCGCTGTCACGGCCCTTGCCATGTCGCTTTTCTCGGAATATGTCAGGAGAAGGTCCGCGCCGAAAGGCAGCGCTGTCGGCGGCGGCGGCACCATGATCATGATGTTTCTTCTCGGCCCTGTTATGTCCCTCTGGATCGGCTTTGGTTTCCCGGCAGGGATTAATATTTACTGGATTATCAGGAATATCTTCTCTCTTATGCAGGAAGTTGTCCTGGAACTTGTAATGCCCCAAAAAGTTCTTGTCGAAAAAGCGACCGCCCAGATGAAGGAAAATCAGGCTAAAGCCAGAGGCAAAGCCAGACAAGTCCGCAAAAAGCCCGACGTAAAAGAAAACCTGGAGGATTATGAAGAGTTCCTCTCCGTCAAAGAAGCCAACAGACGCAAGCTTGCCGAAGCCCGCAAAAGAGCCGCCGAAAAATATGGTGAAGAATATGTCGAAGCTGACGATGATGACCTTGATTAGCCACCCTTTATTAATATGATATAAGCGGAGGGAATGTGAAAACTATGACAAAAGAAGCTATTGAACTCGGAAAAACTATTGAACTCGCCATAAAAGCCGCCTGTGATAAGCTTGGCGTTCATGAAGATGACGACGGCGTGGAAATAGAAGTCTTGGAGCGCCCCAAAAAGGGAATTCTTGGCATCAACAGCGCTCCCGCCAAAGTGAAAGTTACTTTCCAGATAGATAAGGCCGACCATGCCCGTGAATTTCTGTTTTCCGTCGTTGACGCGATGGGACTTGAGGGCGTTGCCATTAATGTCAAAAAAGAAGAGAACAGCGCCCTGCTTACCCTTAACGGCGAAGATTTGGGCTGCATTATCGGCCATCACGGCGAAATCCTTGACGCTTTGCAATATATCGTTGGCCTTGTTATTAATCAGGAGGACGGCGAATATTTCCGAATTACGCTTGACTGTGGAAATTTCCGCAAAAAGCGCGAAAAATCCCTCGAAGGGCTTGCCGAAAAAATTGCCAGGCAGGTGCTGAAATATGGCAAGCCGGTCAGCCTTGAGCCTATGAATCCATACGAAAGAAGAATTGTTCACTCCGCTATACAAAAAATTGATAATGTCACTTCTTCTTCAACCGGAGAAGAACCTAACAGGTGCGTTGTGATAAGCTCCACGCTCCCTCCGCGCCGCCGTTTTAACAACGACGAGCGCTTTTCGCGCCCTCGCGGCCCCTATAATAATCCCGGCAGAAGTCAGACTTCAAATAACAACAGCGGCTATAAAAAAGGTCCTTCACAGGGCGCCCGCCGCGATTCCGACCGGGACAAAAGCCGATATCCCTCCCAGGATAAAGGCTACCGGGACTATAACAGGGACTACAAAGACAGCCGAGACTATAACAGAAAGGATCCCCGCGAAAAAGCCGAGGCTATCTCCGATAAAGACATAAACAGCGGCCTTTATAAAAAAATCAAGCTTGACGACTGATGATTTTGTGAAACTTTTAAACAAAGCCGCATGGGTTCATGTGGCTTTGTCATTTCGGTTGTTCCACATGGAACAAGGAGGCTCTGAAAATGCCTGAACCTGCCGTAGCCGCAATCTCCACGCCGTTTGGACAGGGCGGCATAAGCGCTGTGAGAATTTCCGGGGAAGAAGCGATTTTTATTGCGGAAAGGGTTTTTGCGCCTTTTTCCGGAAAAGCCCTTGGTAACATGAAGGGCTATACCGCCGCTTATGGCTTTTTTTTTGAGGGATCTGAAAAGATCCGGCTTGATACGGGAATTGCCCTGGTTTACAAAGCTCCCAAAAGCTATACGGGCGAAAATGTTGTCGAGCTGTCCTGCCACGGCGGGATTTTTATTGCTAGGAAAATTCTCCGGCTTATTTTGGAAAACGGCGCCAAAATGGCCGAGGCCGGAGAGTTTACAAAACGGGCCTTTTTAAACGGCAAACTTTCGCTTACTCAGGCCGAAGCCGTCACGGATTTGATTTCGGCAAGCTCTGAACGCTCGCTTAAAATGGCCGTCAGCGCCTCGCAGGGGAAGCTGTGGAGCAAAATTCGTTCCATAACGGAAAAGCTTCTTGACCTTTCGGCGTATTTCAGCGCGTGGTTTGATTTTCCCGAAGAAGACATTCCGGAGCTGTCGGGTGAAAATATTTTGGCGGAGATAAATTCCGCTCTTTTGGAGATAAGCGCTCTTATTGAGGGATATGATCAGGGACGGCTTGTCCGGGAAGGTATTTTCACGGTGATTGCCGGAAAACCTAACGTCGGCAAGTCCACGCTGATGAATCTGCTTTCCGGGGAAGAACGAAGCATCGTCACTGACGTTCCCGGCACTACGAGGGATTTTATTGAGGAAAACGTGCTTTTGGGGGACTATGTCCTCCGGCTTGTGGATACCGCCGGGATCCGGCGGACTGACGATTCTGTTGAGCGCATTGGCGTTTTGCGCGCAGAAGAAAAGCTTCGCGTGGCGGACATTGTTCTGGCTCTGTTTGACGCTTCGGAAGAGCTTGATGAATCAGACAGGCGGCTTTTGGAAAAACTGGACAGCCGGAATACAGTGATAATTTTAAACAAGTCCGATATTGGCTTAAATCTGGAAACTTCTTTTTTTAGAGCAAATTTTGAGCATGTAGTTGTGATTTCCGCCAGAAAAGGCGAAGGCTTGGATTCTCTTAAGGCCGCGCTTGAGTCCTCCCTCAGACTTGGAAATTTTGATACGGACTCCCCCTCGCTGGCAAATGAACGTCAGCTGGAATGCGCCAGAAACGCATATAATTTTCTGAAAGAGACGGAAAGTTTATTGTCCGCCGGCGAAAGCCTCGACGCGGTTTCCGTCATGATCGAAGCCGCCGCCGACAGTCTGCTCCAGCTTACAGGAGAAAGAACGATTGATAAAACAATAGACGCCGTTTTCGCAAAATTTTGCGTCGGCAAGTAGGTGGCGGAGATTTCCCTCACTCTTGTAAATATTAGTCAGTGACTTTTTGAAAGAATGATTCTATGGAAAAATATCTTATGGGCGCCTATGACGTCGCCGTAATAGGCGCGGGGCACGCCGGCTGCGAAGCCGCGCTGGCTTCGGCCCGGCTTGGCTTGCGGACGGCGCTTTTTACTATCTCTCTTGATTCCATTGCCAATATGCCCTGCAACCCTTCTGTTGGCGGGACGGCAAAAGGACATCTTGTGCGCGAGATTGACGCGCTCGGCGGGGAAATGGGCAGGGCCGCCGACGCCGCCGCAATCCAGAGCCGTATGCTTAACCGCAGCAAAGGCGCCGCTGTCCGCAGCCTTCGGGTACAGGCTGACAGGCGGCTTTATCACGTTATTATGAAGAAAACCCTTGAGGCCCAGGAAAACCTTGACCTCAAGCAGGCTGAAGTCGTCGGGCTTGAGACGGAAAATGGGAACGTCAAAGCGCTTATCACAAAATTGGGCGCCGTTTACGGGGCCAAAGCCGCGATTATTGCCTCCGGCACATACCTGCAAGCTAAAATATATGTCGGCGACGCGGTTTACCGCAGCGGCCCAGACGGGAATCTTTCCGCTGATATGCTTTCGGAAAATTTGAAAAAAAACGGCGTATCTCTCCGGCGCTTTAAAACCGGAACCCCCGCAAGAGTTCACAGGCGTTCTGTGGATTTTTCCAGGCTTGCCGCGCAGGAGGGCGACGCTAAGCCCGTACCTTTCTCTTTTGAAACAACAAGCCCAGTTAGAAATCTTGTCCCCTGCCATATCGCTTATACCAATGCCTCCACCCATAAAATTATTATGGATAATTTGCGCCGTTCGCCGCTTTACGGAGGAAGAATCGAAGGGGTAGGACCCCGCTACTGCCCAAGCATAGAGGACAAAGTTGTGCGCTTCGCCGAAAAAGAAAGACATCAGCTTTTTATAGAACCGATGGGGCTTGACACCGAAGAAATGTATTTGCAGGGAATGTCCTCCTCCCTGCCGGAAGATGTGCAGCTTGAATTTTACAGAAGCATAGAAGGCCTTGAAAACGTCGAGATCATGCGCAGCGCCTACGCCATAGAGTACGACTGCTGCGACCCAACGCAGCTTTTCCCCACGCTTGAGTTCAAGTCTGTCGGCGGGCTTTATGGGGCGGGACAGTTTAACGGCACTTCCGGCTATGAAGAAGCTGCCGCCCAGGGGCTTGTCGCGGGAATTAACGCCGCTCTCAAGATCAAAAATAAAGAAGCGCTTGTGCTCAGCCGCTCAAATTCTTATATAGGCGCCTTGATTGACGATCTTGTCACTAAGGGCTGCTCGGAACCTTACAGGATGATGACTTCTCGCTCGGAATACCGCCTTTTCCTCCGTCAGGATAACGCAGATCAGCGCCTTACTCCGCTCGGGCATGCGATTGGACTTATCTCCCGACGGCGCTTCAGCGCATTTCTTGCAAAACTCGCTGCCATAGAACAGGAACTGGCCGAGATTTCAAAAATTTCCGTTCAACCTTCAGAGGCTTTGAACAAAATTCTGGAAGAAAGAAATTCCTCCCCTATAAGCGCAAGTCTTAAATTCTCTGAGCTTCTAAGAAGGCCGCAATTGACTTATTCAGATTTAGCCCCACTTGCCGGCCGCCCTGCTCTTCCGGACGAGATAAGCGAACAAGTTGAAATTACTGTCAAGTATAAAGGCTACCTTGAGCGTCAGCTTGAGCAGATTGCCCGAATGCAGCTCAGCGAATCACGGCTTATTCCCCCGGATATTAACTATTCCGAAATAACGGGCCTTCGGCTGGAAGCAAAGGAAAAATTAGATAAAATACGTCCGCTTAACCTGGGGCAGGCTTCGAGAATATCCGGTGTTTCCCCCGCTGATGTCTCCGTTCTGCTCGTTTTTCTTAAACAAAGGGGATATTATTAGTGTCCAGTTTTGCAGAAAGATTAGCTGTCGTTTTTGAAAAAAACGGTTTTATGCTTAGCGCCGAACAAAAAGAAAAATTTGAAATTTACCGCAATTTCTTGCTCTACTGGAATGAGAAAGTTAATCTTACTGCTATTTCCAGTGACGAAGGCATTATTATAAAACATTTTTTGGATTCGGCTTTTGCAGCGAAATATGTCCCTCTGTCTAAGCGCCAAAAACTCGCCGATATAGGCTCCGGCGCAGGCTTTCCTTCAGTCCCACTCAAAATTATGTACCCCGGCCTTGATATAACCCTGGTGGACAGCCTTAATAAAAGAATAGTCTTTTTGCAAAGCCTTTTGGACACGCTTGGCCTCAAGGGGAAAGCTCTTCACATCCGTGCGGAAGACGCCGCGCAGAGTCCTTTGTACAGGGAAAAGTTTGACCTGGTTTCCGCCCGAGCCGTCGCAAGGATGAATATACTTTGTGAATACTGCCTCCCTTTTGTAATGCCAGGCGGACTTTTTATCGCTCTGAAAGGCTTTGAAATCGAAGCCGAATTGGAAGAAGCCCGCAGCGCTGTCAAAACTTTGGGCGGCCAATTTGAGGCGCTGGAAAAATTTCAGCTTTCGGAAAGTGAAAAACGATCTATTATATTAATTAAAAAAATATCGCAGACTTCCTCCAAATATCCGCGCCAATCCGGAAAAATACTTAAAAACCCCTTGCTTTGACTAAAAGCGCTGTCACTATTTTAACTTTTTTATATATTTGTGTAGATGTAAAATTCTGGAAATAAACGTTTGCTTGTGCTATTATAAAAATAACATCTTGTTATATTATTCCGAATTATACTTAACCTGTAATTTACAGGTCTAGGGAGGGTTTTCTTAATGGCCTTTTCAAACGTTTTTTTTCACGAAAAAATTGTAAACAAAGTGATAGACATCCAAATAGAGAATATTTCCCCTAATCCAGCCCAGCCAAGAACTAATTTTGACATGGAGGAACTCGCGTCTCTGGCCGAAAGCATAAGGCTTAATGGAGTGCTGCAGCCCTTAACAGTTCGAAAGCTTAATGCTTCTTACGAACTTATCGCGGGCGAACGGCGCCTGCGCGCCGCAAAACTTGCGAATCTTACTTCCGTCCCCTGTATCGCGCTTGACGCAAGCGCAAAAGATTCAGCCCTGTTCGCGGTCATGGAAAACCTTCAAAGACAAAATCTCACTTTTTTTGAAGAAGCCCGGGCATATCAATCTCTGATTCTAGACTGGGAAATCACTCAGGAACAGGCGGCGGAACGTCTTGGCAAAGCTCAGTCTACCATAGCGAACAAACTTCGGCTCTTAAAACTTGATTTGGGCGAACAGAAAATCATTGTAGAAAACGCTCTGACAGAACGCCATGCTAGAAGTCTCTTACGGGTAGAAAACAAAGACTTGCGAAAAAAAATAATCGAAAACGTCATCCTGCAATCCCTCAACGTGAACCAAACGGAAGCGCTTATAGATAAATTGCTGGAGCAAAAGAAGAAGAAAAAAGTTCCCACAATACTGATAAAAGACATAAGAATATTTTTCAACACGGTTGACAAGGCAATTGATATAATGAAAAACGCCGGGCTTGACGTTCGGGGCATAAAAATAGACCGCGGCGAATATATAGAGTACGTCGTCACAATTGCAAAAGAAATCCCAAAAAAAAACAACACCAGAGAAAGTAGCGCAGGTTAAAATCCGCGCTGCTTTCTTCGTTCCACGTGGAACATTTTCTTAAAATAGCACTTTATCTGGAGAGAAGAAAGTGCTATAATAAAAACCGTAGAAACGGTTTTTATTAATTATTATATAAACAGAGAGGTGCTGGATAAATTGGGCAAAGTCATATCAATTATAAATCAAAAAGGCGGAGTGGGTAAGACGACAACAACTGTGAATATGTCCGCCGGGGTTGGGCTTAAAGACAAGAAAGTACTGGCTGTAGATATTGATCCTCAGGGGAGTACAAGCAGCGGCTATGGCATAAATAAACGTGGGATTGCGCATTCAAGTTATGATGTGATGACCGGGAGCGTTAAAACTCAATTGGCGATAACAGGGACAAAATACAAAAACGTGGACATACTTCCCGCGAACATATCGCTGGCAGGGGCGGAAATTGAGCTTGTGGAGATGGCAAACAGAGAATCGCGGCTTAGCTATGCTCTTTCTCAGGTTAAAGAAGCGTATGATTATATATTTATTGACTGCCCGCCGTCGCTTGGACTGATAACGCTTAACGCGCTTGTGGCCAGCGACAGTATAATAGTGCCTATACAATGCGAGTACTACGCATTGGAGGGGTTGTCGCAGCTTATGTCCACTGTGAGGACAGTAAAAAGGCTGTATAATCCAGGGATCAGCATAGAGGGCGTTTTATTGACCATGTATGACGGGCGACTCAATTTAACCATTCAGGTTGTAGAAGAAGTTAAAAAATTTTTCCCGAACAAAGTCTACAGTACTACTATACCGCGGAACGTGCGGCTTTCCGAGGCGCCAAGCCATGGTGAGCCTATACAATATTACGACCCTTTATCCAAGGGTTCATATGCCTATAACAAAGTAGTGGAAGAATTTTTGGCGAACAGTATGAAAGGCAGGGGATAAAGAGATGGCGCAGAAAAAAAAAGGACTTGGAAAAGGTTTGGACGCTCTTTTTGAAGACAATTCCGGCGAGGAGGGCAAGAATTCAGTAGAGCTGAAAATATCAGAGATAGAACCAAACAGAGAGCAGGCGCGGCGGAACTTTGAAGCGTCGTCGATGGCCGAACTTGCGGAGTCTATAAAACAGCACGGGATATTATCGCCTTTACTGGTCAGGCCGCTGCCTGCGGGAAACTATCAGCTTGTGGCGGGAGAGCGGCGATGGCGGGCGGCAAGGATGGCGGGGCTTTCGGAGGTGCCCGTAATTATACGGGAACTGAGCAGCAGCGAAGCGGCGGCGCTTTCGCTGATAGAAAACCTGCAAAGAGAGAATTTGAACCCTATAGAGGAAGCCCGCGGATACAGGCGTCTGATGGAAGAATTCGAGCTTACACAGGAAGACGTTGCAAAGAGAGTGAATAAATCCAGGCCGGTGATAACGAATTCAATGCGGCTTTTAAACCTGCCCGAAGTGGTAATAGAGCATCTTGAAGAGGGCAGACTAAGCCAGGGGCACGGAAAAGTGCTTCTCGGCATAGAAAACCGAGAGTTAAACGAAGCCATGGCGGACAGCATAATAACTAACAAGCTTTCCGTGCGCGAAACGGAAAAGGCGGTAAAGAAGCTGCTCTCCGGCGGGAAGCGCAAGGAGCCGTCAAAAGCGGAAGAAAATCCCGAAAGGGAGGAAGCGGACGACGAGTATTTTGGGAAAGATTCTTTTTACAAAGAGCTTGAACTGGCGATAAACCAGGAACTTGGCCGCAAGGTGAGCATAGTTAGCGGCAAGCGCGGCGGAACTATTACAATAGAATTTTTCAGCAAAGAAGATCTCAACGATATTGCATATACGCTTGCGGGGATCAATAAAAACAGCAGATACTAAAAGGAGAAAACTCTAATGCCTTATTCAGAGTCATATGGCGGCAAAATATACTACGAAGAGGTAAGCATTCCGGAATACAGCCTTGACAAAGGGCGCAATATAAAGCTTGACGATTTTCAGAAGATGCTGCAGGAGGTGGCGGAGCGGCACACGCTCAGCCATGGCTGTGGATATGAAGAATTAAAAAGGCGGGGTTATGTATATTACATCACTGCTTTAAGAATAAGTTTCAACAGGCGCATAGAAAGCCAGGAACGTTTTAAAATATACACATGGCCTCAGGAATACAAAGGCGCAAGGACATACAGGAATTTCAGCGTAGAAGGCGAAGCCGGGGAAATAGTTGCCGAAGCGCTAAGCGAATGGATTTTATTAAACGCAAAGACGCACAGGATAGAAAACCCAAAAATCAACCCGGTCGGGCTTGCGACTTGCGAGGAAAAGAAAATATCAATAAATAGCGTGAAGAAAATAAAGCCCGCCGAAGATATGGAATATTCAGACAGCCGGAAGATATATTACAGCGATCTGGACTGCAACCAGCATGTAAATAACAGCGTATATTCAAGAATCTTCAGCGATCATTGCGGGATAGACTTTGATAAATTCAGGATCAGCGATTATCAGATAGATTTCCGGCAGGAGACGCATTTAGGAGACACTATAGAGATTTACAAAAAGCATGAGAAAAGCCTTGAAAGGGAAAGTATAATTCTTGCCGGGAAAGCAGACGGAGCCTATAGTTTTTTGTGCAGGGCGGAAACTGCGGCAAAGTAAAGAAATGATTAAAAGCGGGGGAAAACAGTTTGATAAGGGAAGATTTAAGAAATATAGCCATAGTGGCGCACGTCGATCACGGAAAAACGACGCTTGTGGATGAAATGCTCAAGCAAAGCGGCGTTTTCAGGCAAAATCAAGCCGTCGGTGAAAGGATAATGGACTCAAACGATCTTGAGCGGGAGCGCGGAATCACTATATTGGCGAAAAACACGGCGGTGCGTTATAAAGGAGTAAAAATTAATATAGTGGACACGCCGGGACACGCCGATTTCGGCGGGGAGGTTGAGCGCGTGCTGAAAATGGTGAATGGCGTTTTGCTGCTGGTGGACGCTTTCGAGGGTCCCATGCCGCAGACAAGGTTCGTTTTGCAGAAGGCGCTGGAGCTGAGGCACAGAATAATAGTGGTTGTCAACAAGATGGACAGAGCGGACGCGCGGCTTGACCAGATAGCGGACGAAGTTCTGGAGCTTTTGCTTGATTTGGACGCCGCGGAAGAACAGCTCGAAAGCCCTGTAATATACTGCTCCGGGCGCGACGGCACGGCCACGCTGGATTATACGCAGACAGGAAAGGACCTGGCGCCGCTTTTTGACAAGATTCTGGAATATATAGAACCTCCAAAGGGCGAAGAAAACGGGGAACTGCAAATGCTGGTTTCATCGGTGGACTACAACGATTATATAGGCCGCATTGCGACGGGCAGAATTGAGCGCGGAAAAATATATCCGAACACAGAAGCGATGATAAGCGACTACCACGGCAATATCAATCCATACAGAGCGAAAATAGTAAGCCTTTATGAGTTTGACGGGCTTGCTAAAACGGCTGTTGACTTTGCCGAAGTCGGGGATATAGTTTCTGTTTCGGGGATAGAAAAAATAAATATTGGCAACACTATATGCTCTATGAACAACGTAGAGCCGGTTCCTTTTGTAAAAATATCCGAGCCGACTGTAGAGATGACTTTTTCGGTTAACGACAGCCCGTTTGCGGGCAGAGACGGAAAATTTGTTACAAGCAGGCAGCTTAGGGAGAGACTTTTCAAAGAGATACTTAAAGACGTTTCCCTGCGTGTGGAGGAGACAAACAGTGCGGACACTTTCAAAGTCATGGGGCGCGGCGAAATGCATCTGTCGATTCTGATAGAAACTATGCGCCGCGAGGGTTACGAGTTTCAGGTCAGCACGCCCAGAGTGCTGTTTAAAGATATAGACGGCATTAAAAACGAACCTGTGGATGAGCTTGTAATTGACGTCCCGGAAGAAAGCGTAGGCGTTATTATGGAAAAAATGGGACAGCGCAAGGGCGAGCTGGTTCACATGCAGCCGCAGGGGAACCGAATGCGGCTTGAATTTCTAATTCCATCAAGAGGCTTATTCGGTTACAGGAGCGAGTTTCTGACAGACACGCGCGGAGAGGGAGTTATGAACACGCTTTTTCACGGCTATACGCCATATAAAGGTGAAATTCCGCGCAGGCAGAGCGGTTCTCTGATCGCTTTTGAGACCGGCGAATCTGTGACTTACGGCCTGTACAATGCTCAGGAAAGGGGCAGTCTTTTCATTGGGCCAGGCGTTCCGGTCTATGAGGGCATGGTAGTGGGAAGCAATCCCAAGGCCGGGGACATCGCCGTAAACGTGTGCAAAAAGAAGCACGTGACGAATATGCGAGCGTCCGGCAGCGATGAAGCTTTGCGGCTGATTCCTTTTAGGCAGATGAGCCTGGAGGAAGCTCTGGAATTTATCGCTGAAGACGAGCTTCTGGAAGTAACTCCGAAAAATACCCGCATAAGAAAGCGCATACTCGACAAAGCTCAGCGACTCAAGCTTGCCAGCAAAAAGGATTAGCTTATTTTAAAAAATAAAAAAGAACCCGCGGGCTGGCAGTGCGGGTTCTTTTTATTCAGTTAAATTTTGGAATTTCATAGCGCCTGTTGTGCTCAATGAGATATTCCGCAAAAATCGCGCAAGCTGTGGAATAATAGGGAAGCACAAACAGAAGCGGGACTAGCGCCGCGCATGAAAAAAACCATAGAATAAACGAAAGTTTGAAAATAAAAAGATCTCCAAGCCGGCCTTTCGTGCAATATACAGATTTTTTAATGCATTGGCGAATTTTTATAGTTGGATTACTTATCAGAATATAGACGGCAAGGTAGTATCTTCCTGCAAAAATAATCGCAAAAATAAGGGCCAAAAGAGCAAAAGCCACGCAAAAAGCCAGCATAATCAAAGAAGTAAGCTCCATATCATTCAGGCGGCTGATTGGCAAAGTAATTGCGCCGTATTGCAGCGAGAAGAAAAACAGCAGAACAGCGGGAAAGAAAAAAAGCATCAGCCACAGCAGAGAACGCCCAAAGACATTCAGGTGCAGCCCAAGGATTTTAAAAAATTTTTTTATCCTGAAAAAATAAAACAAATTAAAAATCTGCGTTTCTTTTGAGTATGCGACGCAAGAGAAAAATCTTCTCAGCCCCGCGCTGACCGGCACGAAAATAATATAGGCAAGCAAGGCGCTGATTGCCGCGGAAACTACAGAAAGCGCCGATATCTCCGGTACCAGGCTTGTTCTGGAATCCCCGCCGGAGACCGCGCTTGCATAAGGAATGATATTAAACAGGTCTGACACAAGCGTTTCGAGCATAGTGAAGACCAGCCACATCCCCAGAATGAGGAAGACTGTTGAAAGCGCTTTAACCCAATGGCGGCGCAGAGCGACTATGGAATTCGATTTAATTTTTTTTATTAGAGTCACGCGCTTTTCCCTCCTCAAAGATATTATTGACTGAAATATTGCATTTTATTTCAGAGATCGCTCAATTTTCTTACCCAAACCGGGAGAAATCATCAAGTAATCTCTCAGCATAATCCAAATACTCTTCTTCGTCAAAAAAATCTATTCTAGCTTCCGGCACTTTATCATATACTTCAAAAAGGCCGTCCCTTTGCCAAGTGAATCTTATAAGTCTTTAATAAAATCACCCGCTTTTTAACAATAAATAATAAAACATCCTGTTAAATTCTATAGAGTTTGTGTTGAAGAAATATGTTATTTAGAATCGAATTCTATCCGCAAAGATAAAAGTTTTACTTTACAAAAGGTAACTGATATATTATAATTTACATGTAGTAAATGTCAAATAAACGCACTAAAGCAAAATGTTAGATTTTTAAACAATAACACCGCTTTATTTCTTTATTACATTTATGTAAAAAACAGTAAACATATCATCTAAACTAAGGAGAGGACAACATATGAATTCAGATTTTCCCCGGCTGCTCTCGCTTTTGAGAAAAGAAAAAGGCATCAGTCAAAAAAGCGCCGCAAAGGAGCTTGATATTTCTCAGGCGCTATTGTCGCACTACGAAAAGGGAATCCGTGAATGCGGGCTGGATTTTCTTATCAGGTGCTCAAAATACTATGGAGTTTCGACCGATTATCTTCTGGGGCTTTCGCCCGACAGAAACGGGATAACGCTTTCTGTTGAGGACATCCCGGAGCCGGAGTCCAGCGGGAAGGAAAACCAGGTCAAAATCGGCGGGAGTATTTTGCCGACGCTGAATAAAAAACTGATCGCCAACTCCTTGAACGTTGTTTTTGACATTATGTCAAAAAGCGGCGGCAAGGAGCTTATCAACGAGCTTTCAGGCTACATCATGCTTGCCGTGTATAAGGCGTTCCGGCTTCTGTATTCTTTTAATAAGGGAAATTCTGACGCAATGTTCAAGATCCACGGCCAAAGCTGGAATTATTACGCGGGCGCCGCCATGCAGATAAGCCTTGCGCGCTCCAAAGCTTTTGTCAACGGAGACAAAAGCAGAGGCATAGCCCCTGTGGAAGACAGGAGCGCTTTTGAGATGGACACGCAGAAAATTTCGACGGAGTATCCGTTATTTGCAGCTTCTTTGTTTAATCTTATCAGAAATACTGAACTGAAAATAGAGACACTGACAAAAAACTAGCGAGTATTTGTATTATCACAGTTAACTTTGTTTATTATATCAGGATAATGTGAATAATTTACAAATTTTTAGGTTAATATTTTTCAATGGAGGTCAAAAGACATGAAAAATATCTTATTGCTGCTGTTTGCATTTTGTTTCGCTGTCCTGTTTGTCTCTTGCGGAGGGGCGGCTGAAAGGCCATCTTCACCAGGCCCGGTTGTGCCTTCAGACAATAACTGGCCCGTGACGGTCGAAAATCTGACAATAGCGAACAAGCCCAAGCGGGTTGTCTCGCTGTCGCCCGCGCTTACAGAGACGATTTATTCGCTTGCGCTTTCAGAAAGCATGATTGGCCGGTCGGACTTCTGCGATTATCCCGCGCAAGTGCTGGAACTGGAGTCAGTGGGGACCGCCCAGATGATGGATATTCAAAAGCTGCTGGCGCTGCAGCCCGACTATGTGCTCACCCAGATTGAACTCAGCGCGCTGGACATGCAAAAACTTCAGGAGATGGGCGCTCAGGTTCTGCTTATCCCCCGAGCAAGCACTATCGAAGGCATGCTGAATATATATAAAGACCTGTTTATTTTTTTTCGGGGCCTGAACCAGGGCGTTTCGGACGGCGAGAACTATTGCGAAAACTTCAGCCAGCAGCTGAACCAGATTTTTGACTCTGTGCCCGACTTGCCGCAATACAGTGCAATTTATATTGTCGGCCTGAACATTTTTGACACGGCCGCAACGCCGGACACTTTGGAGGGTCAGCTTATGGCAGGTCTCGGCTTGAAAAACATCGCGGAAAACGGCAAAAACTGGCATTATGGTTTTGCCAACCTGGAAAAAGACAACCCGGAGCTTATAATCGCCTCCAACAGCATTTCTTTTGAGGGGCTGAGAGAAAACGCCTACTTTGCCGATATAGATGCCGTGCGCCAAAGCCGTATATTTTTTGTGAACAAAGTTTCTTTTGAACGGCAAAGCCCGCGTCTGCTTCTCGACCTGCGCGCGCTTAAAGAGATGATCTATGCCTAATACTGTTTAGGGTGAGCCGTCTCTCCCGGTGCGGCGGTATGAGCCTGGCAAAAATTACAAGGAGCTGAAACAATGTTGAAAATCGATGAAATATTAAAAGTAATACTGCTTTCAATTGTAGAAGGCATAAGCGAATGGTTGCCGATCAGCAGCACTGGGCACATGATTTTGCTGGATAACTTTATAAAAATGCCGTTCACGGCGGAATTTAGAGAAATGTTCCTGGTTGTTATCCAGCTTGGGGCAATAATGGCTGTTGTTGCGCTGAAATGGGATAAAATTTTCCCTTTATCGTTCAGGAAAGGCGAAAAAATCATAAAAAAAGACAGCCTTTTTTTATGGCTTAAAATCGCTGCGGCAAGCGTTCCGGCGCTTATTCTCGGTCTTTTGCTGAACGACATTATGGACAAATACCTGTACAACCCGCCGACGGTTTCTATTACGCTGATTATATACGGCATTGCTTTTATCATAGTAGAAAGCCGTAAAGAACCTGCCAGGCCAAAAATCCGCTCCAGCCGGGAAATAGATTATAAAACCGCTTTTTTTATAGGGCTGTTTCAAGTTCTTTCGCTCATTCCGGGAACATCGCGTTCGGGCGCGACGATCCTGGGCGGAATGCTCCTTGGCGCAAGCCGCGCCGCCGCCGCTGATTTTACGTTCTATATGGCGATACCGGTGATGTTCGGCGCAAGCCTTCTGAAACTAGTAAAATTTGGGTTTAATTACACGACGCAGGAAGTCCAGATGATGGTAATCGGCCTGCTGTTCACTTTTATGATTTCGCATTTCACGATAAGCTTTTTGTTGAAATATATCAAAAAGCATAACTTTAAGGCCTTTGGCTGGTACAGGATAGCCTTGGGTATTTTGGTGCTTGCGGTATTTTATTTTACAGGGCAATAATTAAATCTTCCGGTATATCCGAAGCGGGCAGAATCCGTATCTCCGGATGTTCCTCGTGGAACTTTCTCAGACGGCGCAGAATAGAAAGATAGGCCGGGTAGCTCCACTGCTTTCTTTGGTAGAAATATTTAAGCGGGCTGATTTCGTCAAGCTGTCGCCGAAGCAGAAAAGCGTCCGAGACAAAAAAAAGCTTGTGCTCTTTCAGATACATTCCGAGCATAGATTTTGTGTGGCCGTTGAGACCTGCCATCCAGATGCTGTCGTCGCGGAAAACGTCATAGCTTTCGCCGAAATATTTGTTCAGCAGGGTATTTGTGCTTGGCAGAAGGGTTGTGCTGCGGAACTGCCGCATATGCGTCAGCTTTTTATATTTGCTTTCACGTATGCGTGAAAGGTTTTCCTCGGTGCTGATTAAGAAATATTTGTCAAACTGGATTAAGCCGCCGGTATTTTCCGGGTGAAGGTGCGAAATAATAATATACTGGATTTTTGCGGGGTCGACGCCGTCTTTTTCAAGCTGTTCCGTCAGCGAAGGCGAGTCCGAGCTGAGCCGATTTCCGCCAAAAAATTTTTGAAAGCGGTTTAGCGGCATTTTAGACGGCCCTGTGTCAAAAAGAACATAGCCTTTTTGGGCATGTTTTAATAGCACGCAAGTGACCGGAAGTTTTTCCGGGTCATCCGGTGAGCTTCTTTTGAAAACCTGGCGCGGCTTTTCCTTTTTGCAGCCGCAGTTATAAACTTTTATCCGCTGAATTATATATTCATCCTGCATGTAATCAGTCATTTCCAATTTAGACTTAAAAACCACCTGTTTGTATTATTTTACGCAAATGCGCGTTAAATTCATAAAAGGTCTTTCCATGTGAAAATAAAATGTGTATAATATTAAAAGCAGCGCAAGGGCGGCGCGCCGTCTTTGCAAAAAAATTTTTTTGAGAGAAGGCTTCAGCATGAAATTCAAAGACTATATATATAAGCGCACGGACGAAAAAGCCGCGCTTGCAAAACTGGACGAGCTTTTGACCAGGGCGGGAAACGCGAAAAGCGCAGAAGAACAAATCGCCGTTGGCGAAGAACTTGCCGCACTTCAAAATGACACCGCAACTATGGCTTCGCTTGCTTATACGCGGAACAGTCTTGACATGAGCGACAGCTTCTATAAAGAAGAACAGGGTTTTTATGATAATTTTATACCGCTTTGCGAGGAAAAATCAATGCGAATTTCTAAAGTTTTTATTAATTCGCCTTTCCGACCCGATCTTGAGAATACATGGGGAGCAAAAGCCTTTGAGGAAATGGAAATGTCTGTAAAAAGCATTTCCGAGGAAATAGTCGGACTGATGGGCGAGGAAGCGGAGCTTGCGCATAAATACGATGAGCTTTGCGCTTCGGCCCAGATCGAATTTATGGGCGAAACGCTAAATATAGAACAGCTTGGCAAATATAAAGTAGATCCGGATGCAAGCGTGCGCCGCGCCGCGTGCGAGGCTATGGCCGGGTTCTATAACTCACACCTGGACGAGCTTGACGAAATTTACCAGTCGCTTGTGAAAAACAGGAACACGCAGGCAAAAACTTTGGGCTTTAAGAATTACACCCAGCTTTCCTATCTGCGCCTTAGCCGCAACGGTTATGGCCCTGAGGAAGTCCGCCAGTTCCGTGAAAATGTCGCAAAAGACCTGGTTCCGCTTGTCGCCAAAATCAAAGCTGCCCAGGCAAAGCGTATTGGCCTGGACAAAATTCGCTTTTCTGATGACAACTATATGTTCGCCGACGGCAACCCCGCCCCGAAGGGCAGCCCGGAACATCTTCTTGCCCAGGCCGTGCGCATGTACAGCGAGATGTCGCCGCAGACAAAAGAATTTATTGAGTTTATGAACGAGCGCGATCTTTTTGACCTTGTTGCGCGGAAAAATAAGGCAACGGGCGGTTATTGCACAGAATTTCCCAATTACAAATCGCCCTTTATTTTCTCGAACTTCAGAGGCACTGCCGGTGACGTTGATGTGCTGACCCACGAGGCCGGCCACGCCTTCAACTCCTACAGCAACCGCGAGCGCCTTTCCTTCATGGCAGGAAAGTACAGCATGGAGATTGCCGAAACACATTCCATGAGTATGGAATTTTTCACAGAGCCTTGGTACCATCTGTTTTTTCAGGAAGATACAGAAAAATATATTCTCCAGCATTTTGAAGATGCGGTTTCGTTTATCCCCTATGGCTGTATTGTGGACGAGTTCCAGCATTTTGTCTATGACAGGCCGGAGTCCACGATTGAGGATCAAAACAAAAAATGGATGGAACTGGAAGCGAAATTCCGGCCTTATTTGGACTATGATGCTTTGCCTTTCTTTGGGGAAGGGCGAACATGGCAAAGACAAAGCCATATTTATACAGTTCCGTTTTATTATATAGACTACTGCCTGTCTCAAACCATAGCTTTGCAATTCTACATGTTGATGTCAGAGAACCGTGCCAATGCTTGGGAAAAATATATGTATTTTATAAAAAACAGCTGTAAGCGCAAATTTACGGATCTTATGGAAGATACTGGCATGGATTCTCCCTTTACTGATGGAAGCTTGAAAACTCTTGGAAAATTTGTTGAAAAATGGCTGAAAAACCATGCATGAATATTCCATTCGCCCATTTTGTTCCGCTGACTGGCCGGGTGTGGAAAAAATTCTCACAGAAGCTGTCGCGGAAGGGAATGCGACTTTTCGCAGCCGCGTGCCCGCTTTTGACGAATGGAATAAATCTCATTATCCCTTTGCCCGCCTTACCGCACAAAAAAGCGGCCTTGTCGCTGCTTGGGCGGCGCTTTCCTATATGAAAGTCGGCTGTTCCAGCGAAGGCCTGGGCGAGGTGAGTATTTACATTGCGCAGGAGCATCAGCGCCGGGGGCTTGGCAGGAAACTTCTTCTTGATTTGCGCAAGGAAGCTTTTGAAAACGGGCTTTGGACTTTACATTCTGTAATAATGAGCGATAATATACCCAGCATTGAATTGCATAAAAATTGCGGATTCAGAATAGTAGGCGAATGTGAAAAAATATCAAAAGATATATCCGGAAAATGGCGAAATATTATTATTATGGAAAGTCGCCATAAGGAAAATGATTAAGGTTTTCAACTTTTCAACAGAAAATACTGTTGAAAAGTTGAAAACTTGCATATACTTGCTAAATTTTGGATGTTTTGTAGAAATTCAGTATCCTTGCTGCCAGCAGCACCGCAATGATTGTGACGCCAACATCTGCAAAAACAGCCATCCACATATTGGCAATTTGCAGCAAGGCCAGCGCCAGCACAGCAAATTTTACCGCCATCGCGAAGATAATCAGCGCTTTAATCGTCCTTACAGCCCTTCTCGAAAGCGCGACCGCATCGGGGAGGACTTTTATACCGTCCGCCATCAGCACTACGTCGGACGCTTCTATCGCGATGTCGGAACCCAAGCCGATTGAGGCGCCAATATCTGCCATTGCAAGTACGGGCGCGTCATTTATGCCGTCTCCGACAAAAAGAGAAACCTTGGATGTTTTATTTATTTTGGATAAAACCTCAACTTTTTCTTCTGGAAGCAGTCTTGATTTGTATTTTTTTATTCCACATATTTCCGCAACTTTTTTTGCCGCCTCTTCGTTGTCCCCTGTGAGCATAATAATTCTATTTATACCTAATTTTTTAAATCTTTTTACCATAATTTTTGCGCTTGGCTTAATTTTATCTTCAATAAATATTAGACCTATAATTTTATTTTCTTCCGAAATATAAATATTTGCATTTTCTATACTTTGAGTAGAAATATTATTAGCCTGCATAAGTTTTTCTGAGCCGCATAGATAGTTTTTATTGTTAAATCTTGCTTTTACTCCCAGGCCAGGCGTTTCCAGGTAGGACTCAAATTCCGCCTCGGTGTTGCCGGCATAGTTGTCGACAACGGATTTTGCAATAGGATGATTTGAGCGGCTTTCCAAAAGCGCAGCCAGGCGCGAGATTTCTTCTTCTTTTTTAGAGCTGTCGAGCGAAATGACCTTTCTTACATAAAGCTTGCCCTCGGTTAAAGTTCCCGTTTTATCCAGAATAACCGTATCTATTTTGGATAAAACTTCTAAATATTTTGCGCCTTTAACAAGAACTCCCATTTTGGAGGCGGCTCCGATCGCGGAATAAAACCCCAACGGCACCGCTATCACAAACGCGCAAGGACAGGAAGAAACTAAAAATACCAGCGCGGCATTAAACCATTGACCAAAACCTCCAAAATTAAACAATGGAGGCAAAACAGAAATTAGAACTGCGGCAATTATTACAACAGGCGTGTAAACTTTCGCAAATCGCGTGATGAAACGCTCGGCCGAACTCTTTTTGCCAACAGCCTCCTCGACAAGGCGCAGGACGCGCGTTGCGGCCGAATCGTAGAAAGTGCTGGTCACTTCGCACTCAAGCAGGCCGCTTTGGTTTACAGTTCCAGACAGAAGAAAATCTCCATTATTGACAGAAACAGGAATACTTTCCCCGGTCATAGCGGAAGTATCTATAGAAGAATTTCCCTTTATGATGCGGCAGTCAAGCGGAATGCGTTCGCCCGCGCGAATTTCCAATAAGTCCCCAACTTTTACCTCCTCCGCGGGAATCTCGCCGCCGGAAACAAGCCGCGCCGTGTCTGGGCGTATCTCCGTCAGCTTTTTGATATCACGGCGGGAGCGCGCCACAGCCAGGCCCTCGATGTACTCCCCAAGGCTGAACATGAGCATGACAATACACCCTTCAGGATATTCGCCTATGGCGAAGGCGGCAATCACCGCAACAGTCATTAACAAATGTTCCTCAATTTGGAATTTAAAAAGATTTTTTATTCCATTTAGGATAGTGCCATAACCGCAGAGAAGCGCCGCAGCCGCAAACGCAATTATTTTTCCATATTCAGGAAAAGGGACAAAGAGCGCCGCGAGAAATATTCCCCCGGAAATAATCACCCGGATTAAATCACCTTTGCCATGCTCACTCTCGTCAGGCTTTTTTTCGCGCTGCACCATGACATCCGGCTCAAACTGATGTACAATTTTTTCTATTTCAGCAAAAATTTCCTGTTCGTATTTGCCGGAAGCGTTATATTTCAGAACTCCGGTGGAAAAATTTAGGCTTACGTCACGCATATAATCCAGCTCGCTGATTTTCGTTTCGATTTTCATTGCGCAATTTGGGCAGTCCAGCCCTTTTAGATAGAGCGTTGCGGAATTTTCTGGCATTTTATAAGGCCTCCTCGTTATAATTTGACCCGGCAGCCTCCAGCGCGTGCTCAAGGCCAAGCCGGATTATAGAACTGATGTGCTCATCATCCAGGGAATAATAGATATTTTTCCCATCTCGGCGAGGTTTGACAAGTTTCGCGGCCCGAAGAATCCGCAATTGGTGAGAAATGGCGGATTGGTTCATTTTCATCAGCTCGCTGAGATGGCTGACGCAAAGCTCGGCCTGTTCCAGCGCGAAAATAATTTTGATTCGGGTGGAGTCGCCAAAAACTTTGAAGTTCTCCGCGACGGAAATCAGGGCATCGTCATCGGGCATGGCTTTTTCGATACTGCCAATCAGATCGGCGGCGTCGCAGCAGTTGGACATGATATCGCCTCACTTATACATATGATTATGTGTTCATGTATTAATGCTAGTATATACCGAAAATTTGTTTTTGTCAAGCTATAAATTTTTAAAGCCCGTGCTTTTTAAAGGCACGGGCTTTTTGTTTTTAAAAAATCAAACCAGCTCAATAATCGCCATTTCCGCCGCGTCGCCGCGCCGGGGGCCAAGGCGGACAATCCGCGTGTAGCCGCCGCTGCGCTCTTTGTACTTCGGCGAAATAACGTCAATCAGCTTCTTCGCCACATCCTCTTTGGTGATAAAAGAAAAAATCTGACGCTTGGAGTGGAGATCCTCACCCTTGCCGATAGTGATCATCTTTTCGGCAAGCGAGCGGACTTCCTTGGCGCGGGGGACGGTGGTCTCGATTTTTTCGTTTTCGATGAGGTACGTCACCAACGCGCGGAGCATAGCTTTTCTGTGGGCGGTCGCCCTGCCTAACTTTCTGCTTCCGGGCATAAAAATTCACTCCTTCCGGTTTTGCTTAAAACCCGCCCCGGCGGGCGGGTGGGAATTTCTAATCGTCGTCTCTTTTGAGCGAGAAGCCGAGCGCAAGAAGCTTCGCAATTACTTCTTCAAGGCTCTTGCGGCCAAGGTTGCGAACCTTCATCATCTCGTCCTCGCTCTTGCTGATTAAATCCTCGACAGTGTTAATCCCGGCGCGTTTCAGGCAGTTGAACGAGCGCACGGACAGGTCAAGCTCCTCAATGGTCATCTCAAGGGCCTTTTCTTTGCCGTTGTCGCTCTTCTCGACCATGATCTCCGTGTGATAAGCTTCATCAGAGAGATCGGCGAAGAGTTTGAGGTGATCATTCAACACCTTGGCGGCCAGCGACACAGCCTCCTTGGCTGTAAGTGTGCCGTCAGTCCAAACCTCAAGAGTCAGTTTGTCATAATCGACAATCTGTCCGACGCGCGTATTGTCAACGCTGTAGTTCACCTTCAAAACGGGAGTATAAATGCTGTCGACCGGGATAATGCCAATAACCGACTGCATACCCTGCTTGTTTTTCTCGCTGGAGACATATCCCCGGCCTTTGTCAAGCGTGATCTCCATGCTGAGCCTTGCGCCCTGTTCAAGCGTGGCAATATGCATGTCGGGGTTGATAATTTCAACTTCGCTTGTCGCCTTAATGCTTCCCGCGGTGACTTCGCCTTCACCCTCGGCGTCAATATAGACAGTCTTCTGGCTGCCGTCGCCGTGGATTTTCGCCGTCAGCCCCTTTATATTCAGGACAATTTCGGTGACGTCCTCTTTAACGCCGGGAACAGTCGAAAACTCGTGCTGAATACCGTCAATTTTGACCGAAGTGGCCGCCACTCCCGGAAGCGACGAAAGCAGCACGCGCCGCAAGCTGTTGCCAAGCGTCGTGCCAAAACCGCGCTCCAGAGGCTCAACCACAAATCTGCCGTAAGCCCCGTCGCTGGAAAGCTCTACTGTATCAATCCTGGGCTTTTCTATTTCTATCATCTAATTTTAAAACCCTCCCTGTTTCGGCAGGTTGACTGCCATGATATAATCATCAATGCGGATATGCTGGCGTGACACAATTATCCGGCGCAATAATGCCATATTATGGATTATTGCCGTTTTCACAAAAATAAATCAAATATCTGATTCACTGATTATTCTGACAGCGGGTTTTTTCTGCCGTTAATTAAAAAAACAAAGCCTGCGCTGAACTTCCTTACTGTCAAATAAAAAACTACACGCGCCTGCGCTTCGGCGGGCGGCAGCCGTTGTGCGGGATGGGCGTAACGTCGCGAATCATCGTAACCTCAAGCCCTGCCGACTGCAAAGCCCTTATCGCGGCTTCTCGCCCGGAACCCGGCCCCTTGACAAAAACCTCGACAGTTTTCAAGCCCTGCTCCTTCGCGGTGTTGGCGGCCGTCTCGGCCGCGCTTTGCGCGGCAAAAGGCGTCGACTTGCGGGAACCCTTGAAGCCGAGGCCGCCCGCGCTTGCCCAAGAAATAGTGTTTCCCTTGACGTCTGTAATAGTAACAATCGTGTTGTTAAAACTGGACTGAATATGCACGACGCCACGCTCTATATTTTTGCGCTCGCGGCGGCGACGGATCACTTTTTTGGCCTGTTTTGGCACTGTTCATATTCCCCCTTACTTCTTCTTGTTGGCAATAGTCTTTTTCGGGCCTTTGCGCGTCCTTGCGTTAGTCTTTGTGCGCTGGCCGCGGACGGGAAGGCCCTTTCTGTGGCGCAGCCCGCGGTAGCAGCCGATTTCCGTCAGCCGCTTTATATCGAGCGCGACTTTTCTTCTCAGATCGCCCTCAACGGTGACGTTGCGGTCAATATATTCGCGGATTTTGGTTGCGCTGTCCTCCGACAGGTCGCGGCAGCGGATGTCAGGGCTGACCCCTGTTGCGGCCAATATATCCGAAGCGGTCTTGCGGCCGATCCCGAAAATATAAGTCAGGCCAATCTCCACTCGCTTGTCTCTGGGTAAATCAATGCCGGCAATACGTGCCAAATGTCTTGCACCTCCATACTTAAATTATAACAGGATGGGGCTGGGGAAAATCCACGGATTTTCAGCCCTGCCTTTGTTTATGTCTGGGATTTGAGCATATCACCATAACGCGCCCCTTGCGCTTGATGACTTTGCATTTTTCGCACATGGGCTTAACCGAAGGTCTGACTTTCATGATGAAATTCTCCTTTCTCCTGAGAAAATAAAAACTATTTTGATCTCCATGTGATTCTGCCCTGTTTTAAATCATAGGGCGACATTTCAACCGTGACCTTATCCCCGGGAAGTATGCGTATAAAATTCATGCGGAGCTTTCCGGAAATGTGCGCCAGTATCTTGTGGCCGTTTTCAAGCTCTACCTTGAATGTCGCATTCGGCAAAGCTTCGTTCACCGTCCCGACTACTTCTATCATATCGTCTTTAGACAACTACGCCGCCTCCCTCTTGATCAAAGTTTTTTTGGCAAAATTTTCTTAATTCTTCCCTCAGCAGGCTGTTCCCCGGCGCTTCCGGCAGATCTAAGCGGGAACGCGTGGGCTTAAGGTGCATCAGCTTTTTGCGCTTAGGTTTATCAACTCGCCGTAAATCGCCGTCGGCAATCATGGCAAAATTCCCCTCAAGGCCAAGCACCACAAAGAACCTGTCTTTGTCCCTCCCGGCGGAGGACTTCACTATACTTCCTGTTTTGATAGAAACCATCAGCTCCGCTCCCACGCCAGCGTGTAAATTTCCGGCCCGTTTTCTGTGACGGCTATAGTGTGCTCGAAATGAGCGGCATATTTCCCGCTTTCGGCCACCACTGTCCAGCCGTCGTCCAGAATGACGATACTGTCGCCGGAAAGCGTAATCATCGGCTCAATCGCGAGGGTCATGCCCGCCGCAAGCCGCCGACCCCGTCCTTTTGAGCCATAATTGGGCACTTCCGGCTCCTCGTGAAGCTCCCTGCCTATACCATGGCCGACAAATTCCCGAACAACCCCAAAGCCCCTCGCTCTTGCGCTTGTCTCAACCGCATTTGAAATATCTCCGACGCGGTTGCCCGCGACAGCGGCCTCAATACCGGAGTAAAGCGCGGCTTTGGTCGTCTCCAGAAGCGTTTTATGCTCGGGAGCAATCTCTCCGACAGGAAAAGTAGCGGCGTTGTCGCCGTTGTAGCCTTTGTAGAGCGCGCCTGTATCTATGCTGACAATATCTCCGGGCTGGAGAATTTTGCTTTTTGATGGGATTCCGTGAATGACTTCCTCGTTAACCGAAACGCAGGCGCTTGCGGGAAATCCGTTTTCCATAAAGTTCGGCGCGGCGCCCTGGGATTTGATAAACTCGTGTATAACCCTGTCTATCTCCCAGGTGCTTACCCCCGGCCTGACGGCTTCCCCGCCAAGCCGGAGCGCCTCCGCCGAAATCTCACACGCGGCGCGCATCAGTTCAAGCTCTTTTTTGCTTTTGAGAAAAACCATCCCGTCAGGCCTCCACAGCCGCAAGCATCAGCCGCGTTGTGTCGGCAAGCTCTTCCTGGCCTTCCACAATGACAAGTTTACCCCTTTTTTCATAATAATCTTTAAGAGGCTCAGTCTGTCTGTGATAAGTTTCCAGCCGATCAAGAATTGTCTCAATCTGGTCGTCCCTGCGGATAATAAGCTCGCCGCCGCATTTGTCGCAGACGCCCTCTTCGGCAGGCGGCCTGTAAAGCACATGATAGCTGCTTCCGCAAACGGAACACACCCGGCGGCCGGAAAGCCGCTTGATAATATCCTCGTCGGAAACTTCTATATCAAGCGCTTTGTCGATCTCGACGCCCATCTCGTCAAGCTTTTCGGCCTGAACAACCGTGCGGGGCATTCCGTCCAGAATAAAACCGCCCGCACAGTCCGGCTCTTTAAAGCGTTCTTTTATAATAGAAATAATTACGTCGTCCGGAACCAGCGCGCCGGCGTCCATATAGGACTTGGCTTCCAGCCCGAGCCGGGTCTGGTTTTTGACGGCTTCACGCAGTATATTCCCTGTGCTCACCGCCGGAATGCCATATTTTTCACTGATAATTTCGGCCTGGGTGCCTTTTCCGGCGCCCGGCGCCCCTAAAAGGATAAGTTTCAATTTATCTTCTCCTCTTTTTGCAGATCAGCTGAGGAAGCCCTTGTAATGGCGCATCATCATCTGAGATTCCATGCTCTGAACCAGCTCAAGAGCAACGCCGACTATGATAATTACAGACGTGCCGTAAATAGCGAAGTTCATTCCGGTGACAATGCCGAAAATAATCGGCAGAACCGCAATAATTGCCAGGAAAAGACCGCTTACAAAGTCAATCTTTGTGACAATCTTCCTGATAAAATCAGCAGTCGGCTTTCCGGGGCGTATGCCCGGGACAGCGCCGCTGTTTTTGCGGATATTGTTCGCCATGTCCATGGGGTTGACCTGTATGGTCGAATAAAAATACGTGAACGCGAAAATCAACACAAAATATAATATAGCGTATACTGGCGTCCTTGAGTGGAAAACATTCAGAATCTTTCCAAAGGTCGAAGTGTCCGAAACGCCCGCGAACGCCTTTATCATCTGCGGCAGCGACAAAAAACTTGACGCGAATATGATCGGCAGAACGCCCGCCATATTAACTTTCAGCGGCAGGTGCGTGTTCTGGCCGCCGTACTGCTTCCGGCCGACGACGCGCTTGGCATACTGGACGGGAACCCTGCGCTCCGCGGCGCTCATCCACACAACCGCGACAATCATCGCAAGATAAAGCACCAGCATTATCGGCGAACCTACAAGATACGCATAGTTTGGCTGCTCAATGCCCAAACGGAAATAAACGTAAAGCTCATACATCATCTGCGGCAGCCTTGCGACAATGCCGGCGAAAATCAGCAGCGAAACGCCGTTGCCTATACCGCGCCTGTCGATTTCCTCGCCCATCCAGACCACAAGCATTGCGCCCGCTATCAGCATTGCGATAATCATAAGCGCGCAGACTATGCTCTCAAAAGTGTTCAACCCGCTGCGCAGAAAATCATTGTTGAGCATGAAAATATAATACGCGACAGATTGCAGAACCGCAAGCCCAAGAGCCGTCCAGCGGGTTATCGCCTGCATTTTCTTCTGCCCCTCCTCGCCCTCTTTTGAAAGGCGCTCCAGAGCGGGTATAACCGCCGTCAGAAGCTGAATTATAATCGAAGAGTTGATATACGGCTGAACACCCAGCGCGAAAAGCGTCGTCTGCCCCAAATTTCCGCCTGTCATGGAGTTGATGACGTTCAAGACCGACTGTATACTGTTCGGGTCAATATTGTTGGTGTTCATCGCCGCCGCCACGGCCGTCGGATTTAAAAACGGCAGCAGTATCCCGGAACCGACCCTGTAAAGCAAAAGCATTATAACCGTAAAAATAAGCTTGTTTCTAAGATCCTGTATTTTCCAGGCGTTCCTGATCGTTTTGAACAATTTAGATCACCTCAGCCTTTCCGCCCGCCTGCTCGATTTTTTCTTTTGCAGACTTGGAGAAAGCGCTTGCCTGAACCGTCAGTTTTTTGCTCAGTTCGCCCTTGCCGAGAATCTTCACGCCGTCCAGCAGTTTTTTAACCAGTCCGGCTTCTTTCAGGCTCTCATAACTTACTGTATCGCCGTCCCTGAATTTTTCTTCCAGATCGGAGAGGTTGACGACAGTGTACTCAGTCCTGAAAATATTTGTAAATCCTCTTTTGGGGATGCGCATGGACAGTTTCATCTGGCCGCCTTCAAAACCGGGGTACACGCCGCCGCCGGAACGGGCGTTCTGGCCCTTGTGTCCCTTGCCTGCCGTTTTGCCGTTGCCGCTTCCGGCTCCTCTGCCCTTGCGGAAAGGTTTGGTTTTCGCGCCGGGCGCCGGATAAAGCTCATGCAGTTTCATATTTTTGCCGCACCTCCTTGCTTACGCCTCACTTACCTCAATAAGGTGAATTATTTTTTTGATCTTGCCCTGGGTCGGCGCATTATCAGGCTGCCTGCTCTCGTCGCCTATTTTACGGAGGCCCAGGGAATGAGCCGTGGCAATCTGGTCGGCTTTCCTGCCGGAAAGGCTTCTGACAAGCCTCACTTTGATTTCAGCCATGTGCCGTTTCCTCCTTTCAGCCTATAATTTCCGCAACAGTCTTGCCGCGCACTTTCGCGACTTCTTCGACGGTGCGCAGCTGGCGCAGCCCGTCCATAGTTGCCCTCACGACGTTGCAGGGGTTGTTGGAGCGCAAAGCCTTTGCCCTGATATCGCTGATGCCGGCGACCTCGACCACCGCGCGCACAGGCCCGCCCGCCACAACTCCCGTGCCGGGGGCGGCGGGTTTAAGCAGAACTTTTCCCGCGCCAAAAACACCGATTGACTCATGTGGGATAGTGGTTCCCCTCAGGGATATTTTAAAGAGGTTTTTCTTTGCGTCGTCAATCCCCTTTCGGATAGCGTCGGGAACTTCGGAAGCTTTCCCAAGCCCGAAGCCGACAGTGCCGTTTCCGTCGCCCACAACCACCAAAGCGGCGAATTTAAAAATACGCCCGCCCTTGACAGTCTTTGCGACGCGGTTGATGGCGACGACTTTCTCCTCCAGTTCTAAAACCGAAGCGTCAATTCTTTCCAAAAAAGCGCCCTCCTGTCCTATTAGAATTTCAGGCCGCCCTCTCGGGCGCCCTCCGCAAGCTCTTTGACGCGCCCGTGATAAATATATCCGCCGCGGTCGAACACGACTGATTCAATGCCCTTGTCGAGAGCTCTTTTTGCGACGGCTTCCCCGACCTTTTTTGCGGCCTCTTTGTTGCCGCCGTAACCAAAGCCCTTTTCGACGCTGGAAGCCGACGCAATAGTGACGCCGCTTACGTCGTCGATAAGCTGGGCATATATATTCTTGCCTGAACGAAAGACGTTCAAACGGGGACGCCCCGCCGTTCCGCTTATTTTTGCGCGGACTCTTTTATGCCTTTTAAGGCGCGACAGATTCCTGTCCGGCTTTTTAATCATTTTGCAAAATCTCCTTTCGCCGAAGTCACCTCCGCCGCGTTTGGGCGGAAGCTTCCGGCAAATTATTTGCCCTTACCGGTCTTGCCTTCCTTTCGGATGATGCGCTCGCCGGCATACTTGATGCCTTTGCCTTTATAAGGCTCCGGCGGTCTCCAGCCGCGCACCTCGGCGGCAAACTGCCCGACGGCCTGCTTGTCGGGACCGTGAATCCTGATCTTGTTGGGCGCGGGCACATCAATCCTGATGCCGTCTTTTTCCGGGACAATCACCTGATGGGAATAGCCCAGGTTCATGACAAGATTGCCGCCCTGTTTCGCCGCCCTGTAGCCGACGCCGTTAATCTCAAGGTCTTTATAAAACTCTTCAGAAGCGCCCTTGACCATATTGGCGATCAGCGTCCGGGTCAGGCCGTGCAGGGACTTGTGCCTGCTGGAGTCGCTGGGACGGCTTACTTTAATCTGCCCGTCCGCAATTTCGATTTTGATTTCCGGGCTAAAGGTGTTTTCCAGCGTACCCTTAGCCCCCTTGACAGTTACTTTTGAGCCGTCGATATTAACCTCAACCCCCGCGGGGATTGCGATAGGGTTTCTTCCTATACGGGACATTTAAGCGTACACCTCCTTTTTACCAGATAAAGGCGAGAACTTCTCCGCCCACGTTTTCTTTTCTGGCGCGTCTGTCAGTCATAACGCCCTTCGGCGTGGAAACGATCGCGGTGCCCAGGCCCTTGATAACCTTGGGCATATCCGCACAGCTTGAATACATGCGCAGCCCCGGCCTTGAAACGCGCTTGAGGCCCGAAATAACCTGGCTTTTGTTCTGGCCGTATTTGAGCGTTATGCGTATATTCCCCTGTTTTTTCTCCTCGGGAATAAACTGAAAGCTCTTAATATAACCCTCGTCCAGCAGTATCTGGGCGATAGCCCTTTTCAGCCTGGACGCGGGAACGTCTACCGTGTCGTGTTTCGCGGCGCTGGCGTTGCGTATGCGCGTCAGCATATCCGCTACTGGATCGGTGATATTCATGTGCCGTTAACCTCCCTCTTACCAGCTTGCTTTTCTGACTCCGGGGATCTCGCCCTTGTGAGCCAAAACCCTGAAGCAGATTCTGCAAACGCCGTACCTGCGCAGATAAGCGTGCGGACGGCCGCAGATTTTGCATCTGTTATATGCTCTTGAGGAGAACTTCGGCGGTCTTTTTTGTTTGGCGATCATAGATTTTTTTGCCAAGAAAGCTTCCCCCTTTTCTATTGTTTTGCGAACGGAGCGCCCATAAGCGTCAAAAGCTCGCGGGCTTCTTCGTCGGTTTTCGCCGTGGTGACAAAGGCGATGTCCATCCCGCGCACTTTGTCGATCTTATCAAAGTTTATTTCCGGAAATATAAGCTGCTCGCGCAGACCCAGAGAATAGTTGCCCCTGCCGTCAAAGGCGTTGGCGTTTATCCCCCGGAAGTCCCTGACTCTTGGAAGCGCCACGTTGAACAGCCTGTCGATAAACTCGTACATGTTGTCTTTCCGGAGCGTCACTTTCGCGCCGATATTCATGCCCGCGCGGAGCTTAAAGTTCGCGACGGATTTTTTCGCTTTGCAGGCGACGGCCTTCTGACCCGTGATAACGCCCAAATCGTTAATTACAGCGTCCACTATCTTCTGGTTGTCCCTTGCCTCGCCGCAGCCGACGTTGACAATAACTTTTTCAAGTTTCGGAATCTGCATGACGCTTTTGTAATTAAACTTTTTCATCAGAGCCGGAGCGACTTCGCTCGCGTAATAATCTTTAAGCCTTGCCATGTCTTCTCCCCCTCACTTAAAAAGTTTTGCCGCTCTTGGAGCTGTAGCGCATTTTCTTGCCGTCCACAAACCTGCTCGCTTTGCGGATGGGCTTGCCGGTCTGCGGGCAGGCCAGCGCGACCTTGCAGGCGTACATCGGGGACTCGACCTCGACAATCCCGCCCTGCTCGTTGGCTTTTTTGGGCTTAACATGTTTTTTGACTATATTAACGCCCTGAACTATCACTTTTTTCTCTTTGACGCTGACTTCCAGCACCTTGCCCTTTTTGCCGCGGTCGTCGCCCGAGAGAACAATAACGGTGTCGCCTGTTTTTACATGAAGCGTGTTCATTAATTTTCTCCCTTCAAAACTAGAGCACTTCCGGGGCCAGGCTCAGTATCTTCATATACTCTTTTTCGCGCAGTTCCCTTGCCACCGGCCCAAAAATACGCGTGCCCCTGGGGTTCTTGTCTTCTTTTATTATTACGGCGGCGTTCTCGTCAAAACGTATATAAGAACCGTCGTCCCGGCGCAAACCGCTTGCCGAGCGCACTATCACGGCCCGGACGACTTCGCCCTTCTTGATTGCGCCGCCCGGGGCGGCTTTCTTGACGCTTGCGACTATAACGTCGCCAATATTCGCATATCTTCTTCTGGTGCCGCCCAGCACTCGGATACACATAAGTTCTTTTGCGCCGCTGTTGTCGGCCACTTTCAGATAGCTTTGCATCTGAATCATAAAAAAACCTTCCTCCCTTCTCTGTTAAAATCAGGATATTAATACTTATTAAAGCTTACTTCGCTTTTTCAAGTATCTCCACAATTCTCCATCTCTTGTCCTTGGAGAGAGGACGCGTTTCCATAATTTTTACTTTGTCGCCCACGGCGCAGGCGTTTTGCTCGTCATGGGCTTTAAGCTTAATAGTCCTTTTCAGGATTTTTTTATACAGGGGATGGCGCACGCTGTCCACAATGGCGACCACAACGGTTTTATCCATCTTGTCGCTGACAACTGTTCCGACCCTTGTTTTTCTAAGATTGCGTTCTTCGCTCACTGGATTTACGCCCTCCTTTCGGCAAGCTCGCGCTCGCGCTGGACGGTTTTAACTCTGGCGATGTCTTTTTTGACAGACTTGATCCTCATAGGGTTTTCAAGCTGGTTAATCGCTGACTGGAAGCGCAGCGTGAAAAGATCCGCCTTTAGATCAACAAGCTTGCGGCTCAGTTCACTGTCGCTAAGCTTTCTGACTTCTTCCGGTTTCATTTATTCAGCAACCTCCACTTCTGCTGCGGGCTGTTCGGCGGGGCTTTCCCTGCGGACAAACTTGCACTTTATAGGAAGCTTATGCGCGGCAAGGCGCATCGCTTCTTTGGCCAGCTCTTCCGAAACGCCGCCGATCTCAAACATGATCCTGCCGGGCTTTACTACCGCAACCCAGTATTCCGGCGCGCCCTTGCCCTTGCCCATACGGGTTTCAAGCGGCTTTTTGGAAACGGGCTTATCCGGGAATATTTTTATCCAAACCTGGCCGCCGCGCTTGATATAGCGCGTCATAGCAATACGGGCGGCCTCAATCTGGTTGGAGCTTATCCATGCCGGCTCCAGCGCCTGAAGGCCGAAATCGCCGTAGGCGACCGTACTGCCCCGATAGGCTCTGCCCGTCATCCTGCCCCTGAACTGGCGGCGGTGTTTTACCCTTTTTGGCAAAAGCATTTATCTCCTGCCCCCTTCTCTGTTCTCACGCGGCGGGCGGTCTCCGCGGGGAGCGCCCTGGCCCTGGCCGTCGCGTCTTGGCGGCCTTCTGTTGTTTCCGCCGGAATTACCGCCTCCGCCCGGACGCCTGTCGCCGCCTCTGCTGTCGCGGCGGTCCCCGCGCCTGTGTTCCCTGCGCGGCGCGTCCTCCTGAAGTTTGAGCACCTCTCCCCTGTAAATCCAGACTTTAACGCCAAGCTTGCCATAAGTCGTAGTAGCCTCGGTAAAGCCGTAGTCGATATCCGCCCTCAGAGTCTGGAGAGGGATCGTGCCCTCGTGGTAGTGCTCTGTGCGGGCTATGTCGGCCCCTCCAAGGCGGCCGGAAACCTGGGTCTTGATTCCCTTTGCCCCAAGCCGCATAGTCCTGCCGATCGCCATTTTCATGGCGCGGCGGAAAGAGATCCTGCGCTCAAGCTGGGAAGCTATGCTCTCGGCAACCAGAAGCGCGTCCAGATCGGGCTGCTTTATCTCAATAATATTGACATAAACCGCAATCTTGTCCTTGCGCTTTGCGTTAATTTTCTTGTCAAGCTCCAAACGAAGCTTTTCTATCTCGGCTCCGCCCCGGCCGATTACTATACCCGGCTTTGCGCAATGGATGTGCACGCGGGCCTTTGCCGCGTCGCGCTCAATCTCTATGCGGGAAACTCCGGCGGGAAAGAGCTTTTTCTTCAAGAATTTCCTGATATTATAATCCTCGACGAGTGTATCGCCGAATTCTTTGTCTTTGGCGTACCAGCGGGAATCCCAGTCTTTGATGACGCCAACCCGAAGGCCGTGCGGATTAACTTTTTGGCCCATATTCTGCCTTCTACCTCCCTTTCGGCTATTCTTTCTCTCTCAGAACGATTGTGATATGCGAAGTCTTTTTGTTAATGCGGTACGCCTTGCCGTGATCCATCGGGCGTATGCGCTTCAGCGTCGGCCCCTGGCAGACATAGCACTGCGCAACGTAAAGCTCGTCGCGGTTCATAGAGAAGTTGTTTTCGCCGTTGGCGACAGCCGAATCAAGGAGCTTTATCAGGTATTCGCTGGCAGCCTTCGGCGTATACCTTAAGATAGACCTGGCGGTCTTCACTTCCTCGCCGCGTATTAAGTCAAGAACAATTTTGACCTTGCGGGGGGAGATGCGGGCATAGTTCAGCTTTGCAACTGCCTCGATGGGTTTTTCTGCAACTGCCACTGTAATAATTCCTCCTTTCGGCTTTTTTTACTTGCTTGTTTTGGAGCCTGCGTGCCCCCTGTAGGTTCTTGTGGGGGCAAACTCGCCCAGCTTGTGGCCGACCATGTCCTCCGTCACATAAACGGGCACATGCTTTCTGCCGTCATGAACGGCGAAAGTGTGGCCGACAAAATCCGGGAAAATCGTGGAGGCGCGGCTCCATGTTTTAAGGACGCGCTTCTCGCCCTTCTCGTTCATGTCCCGAACGCGTTTGAGAAGCACCGGCTGCACAAACGGTCCCTTTTTGACGCTTCTACCCATTTATTTACCTTGCCTCCCTATTATTTGCTCCCGCGGCGCTTGACGATAAATTTGTCGGACGCGCGGTGCGGCTTTCTTGTTTTATATCCCAGAGCGGGCTTGCCCCAGGGGGTTACCGGGCCGGGACGGCCCACGGGCGATTTGCCCTCGCCGCCGCCGTGCGGGTGGTCGTTCGGGTTCATGGCGGAACCTCGGACGGTCGGCCGCCAGCCCATATGGCGTTTGCGGCCCGCCTTGCCGTAATTGACGTTCTCATGATCGACGTTGCCGACCTGGCCGATAGTGGCCATACAGTTAACCGGGACGTTTCTCAGTTCGCCGGAAGGAAGGCGGATAAGCGCAAGCTTGCCTTCGCGGGCCATAAGCTGGGCCTGAATCCCCGCAGAACGCGCAAGCTGCGCTCCTTTTCCGGGATGAAGCTCCACATTGTGGATAAAAGTGCCCACCGGTATATTCAAAAGGGGAAGCGCGTTGCCCGGCTTTATATCGGCCGAAGTCCCGGACATAACTTTATCCCCGGCTTTCAGCCCCGCGGGCGCGAGAATATATCTTTTTTCGCCGTCGGCGTAAAGCAGCAGCGCAATGTGAGCGCTTCTGTTGGGGTCATACTCAAGGGTCTGGACAACGGCCTCAATATCGGCCTTGTCGCGCTTGAAATCAATTATACGGTATTTTCTCCGGTTGCCGCCGCCGCGGTGACGAACGGTTATCCTGCCATAGCTGTTCCTGCCCGCGCGCTTCTTAAGCGGCTTAAGAAGACTCTTCTCGGGTTTAACTTTGGACAGGCCGGAGTAATCGGTGACTGTCATTTTGCGTCTGCCGGGTGTTGTCGGCTTATACGCTTTTATAGCCATGTGCGTTACTCACTCTCCTTAAAAATACTTGGCTTTGCGGGGCGCCGCGCGCCCCATACCACGCCTGCTTTCGTTGCTTTTTGCACAGCCGCGTATAATGCCGGGATATGCAAAAAAATTTATTTAAAGAAAGCGGCGGCTTAATACATGCTGTCAAAGAACTCTATACCCTTTGAATCCGGCTTAAGCGTTACAATCGCCTTTTTCCAGTCTGAACGGTAGCCCGTGAAACGCCCGTAACGCCGCATCTGGCCTTTGACGTTCATGGTGTTCACCTTTGCGACCTTCACGCCGAAAAGCGCTTCGACCGCCTTGGCAATTTCAAATTTGTTAGAGTCCTTTTTAACTTTAAAAGTGTATTTCCGTCCGGCGGCGGCGTACATGCTTTTCTCGGTGATAATCGGCTTGATGATAATATCATGCGCTGTCTTTTCCATCAGGCGTACACCTCCTCAATCTGGGAAACCGCGTCTCTCACAACGATGAATTTCTCGTGCTTTAAAATATCATAGACGTTGATTGTATTAACATAGCCCGTTTTTATGCCCGGGACGTTCGCGGCGCTCTTTGAGACTTTGTGATCCGGTTCCGCCAGAACAATCAGGGCTTTCCCGGAAATACCCAGATCCGCGAGCATTTTCACTATAGACTTGGTCTTGTAATCCTCAAGCTCAAGCTTATCAAGAACAAGCAGCTCGTTATCAAGGACTTTTTGGGAAAACGCGGATTTCATGGCTAAACGCCTGACTTTTTTGTTGACGTTGCGCCAGTAGTCTCGGGGCTTCGGCCCCAAAGCCACGCCGCCGTGTCTCCATTGCGGCGCCCTTATGGAACCCTGGCGCGCGCGGCCCGTGCCCTTTTGTCTCCAGGGCTTTCGGCCGCCGCCGCGCACTTCCGTGCGCGTAAGCGTGGACTGCGTGCCCTGGCGCTGATTGTTCAGATAATTGACCACCAGCTCGTGCATAACAAATTTATTCGGCTCTATGCCGAAGACGGCCTCGGAAAGCTCAATCTCGGAAAGCTCTTTGCCCGCCATATCAAAAACTGGGACTTTAGGCATCTAAAC
Organism: Oscillospiraceae bacterium; assembly: GCA_031282245.1. Taxonomy (GTDB): domain Bacteria; phylum Bacillota; class Clostridia; order Oscillospirales; family Ruminococcaceae; genus JAITEB01. The sequence continues at coordinate 82,506 of JAITEB010000017.1, forward strand.
TTCCTCCTTTCCTTATGCCTTAACGCTGTCGCTTATATAGACTATCCCGCCCCTGGGGCCCGGGACAGCGCCTTTAAGCGCGATAAGATTGTTCTCCGCATCGACTTTTACTACTTCAAGATTCTGAACTGTGACGGCCTCCGCTCCCAAATGTCCGGGAAGCTTTTTGCCTTTGAAGACGCGTCCCGGGGTTGTCGCCGCGCCGTTTGAGCCGGCATGACGCGCGTTCGGCCCGGTACCATGGGATGCTTTCAGCCTGTGGCCGTTCCAGCGCTTGATTGTTCCGGAAAATCCCTTGCCCTTGCTGGTTCCGGCTATGTCGACACGCTCGCCTTTCTCGAAAATGTCGGCCTTGATCAAATCGCCGATATTCATGGCTTCAAGACTCTCGCCGACAAGCCTGAACTCTTTCAGGCGGCGCTTCGGGGCGACGTTGGCCTTGTCGAAATGGCCTTTAATTGGCTTCTTGACGTGCTTTGACGTTAAATCCCCAAAGCCGAGCTGCACCGCCGCATAGCCGTCGTTCCGCTCTGTTTTGAGCTGCACGACCGGGCAGGGTCCCGCTTCAAGAACCGTCACGGGAATGAACTTCCCGTTTTCGCCGAAAATCTGGGTCATCCCGATTTTTCTGGCGATAATGCCTTTTTTCATCTAGTTAAATCCTCCTTGGTTATTGGTTCGGAATGCCGGACGGCCCGGCGCTTAAAATGGCGCGGCGTTTCCGTTTCCTTCCCGAACTTGACCTGCTGCGGCTCTGACTGATAAATTTTTGAGATATCAGAGTTTTATCTCAATGTCAACGCCGGCAGGGAGCTCCAGCCCCATGAGCGCCTCGACCGTCTTGTTGGACGGCCTTATAATGTCGATCAGACGCTTGTGGGTTCTTCTCTCAAACTGTTCGCGGCTGTCCTTATACTTGTGGACGGCGCGAAGCACGGTCACAATCTCTTTCTCGGTCGGGAGCGGTATCGGCCCGGAAACCATAGCCCCGGTGCGCTTTGCCGTCTCGACGATTTTTTCGGCCGACTGATCGACAAGATTGTGGTCGTAGCCTTTAAGCCTGATTCTGATTTTTTCCTTGACTGCCACTTAACCATCGCCTCCTTAAGCAAAATGTTTTGAGGATTTTTTCACCTGGGAGCGAAGCAAGTAAGAAAACAAACTGAATACCCGCCCGGGCGTTTCGCGCCTGGGGCATATAAAAACCGGACACTTTTCGCCGTTTTCAGGGCGGCAAGCCTCCGGACAATACATGCTTTTTCTGCAAAAACAGCGCAAAAAAAAGCAAAGCATCAGCGTAAATACTACTGTCGCCCGGTTTAAAATCGGACATACTCCACGAAAATTACCCGTCAAACGACGGCAACCTCTCGTTTCATCGCATATCTGGTGCAGTCATACCAGCTTATAATATCAAATTCCATAGCTGATTGCAAGCTTTTTTTAAAATTTTATAAAAAATTATTAATTTTATAAAAAACAAAAAAAAGCGGCAAGCTATATAAAAAGCGCCGCATATACGCCGATATTTTGCGCGAGATCAGGTTTTCGACTTAATTTTACTATATAAAAAAAATAATAACAAAAATCGCGACAAAATAATATTATATTAATGAGCAAATAAAACTTGATAAATTTCATATATGCTCCCCAAAAATATGAAATAAAAATGATTAATTTCCTGTATAATTGTTAATCATAATAACGGGACGGAAGCTGCCCGGAAAAATAAAAAACTATTGGAGAAATATTAACAAGACAGAGGAGCGGAGAAAGTGACTGTCAAACGGGGAGACATTTACTATGCTGACTTAAGCCCGGTTGTGGGTTCGGAGCAGGGCGGGGTACGGCCTGTTTTAATCATACAGAACGATATAGGAAACAAGTACAGCCCCACGGTTATCGCGGCGGCCATCACCAGCCAGAAAGATAAAGCGAAGCTTCCAACGCATATCAAGCTGAACTCGCGCAACTGCGGGCTTTCACGGGATTCGGTCGTGCTTTTGGAACAGATCAGGACGATAGACAAGCGAAGACTGAAAGAACACATGGGCAGGCTTGACGAGACTGCCATGCGCCTTATTGATAAAGCGCTTTTTATCAGCTTTGGCCTTTTGGGGCAGGACAGCGAAGAAAGGGCGCAGATCGCGCAGGCTACATAAAAATAGCTTGCAGTGGCCTGGAAAACGCGCGGAAAAATCAGAGCCAGACTTACTATGTCCGCGCTGATTCTTTTTTTGCATAAATTTATAAAATATTAATCCCGTTTATAATTATATTGGAAACAGGTCTGTCGGCGTTTCCGGTCCGCGCCGCGGCGATAGAATCCACAACGTCCATGCCTTCCAGAACATGCCCGAACACAGTGTGCTTGTGGTCAAGGTGAGGAGTTCCGCCGGCTTTTTGATAAGCTTTCGCGGCGGCTTTCGGCCAGCCGTTTTTGGCAAGCATTTCCTCGCTATAGGCGCAGGCGGGGTTCTGGACGATAAAAAACTGACTCCCGTTAGTGCCCGGCCCGGAGTTGGCCATAGACAGAGCGCCACGGAAATTAAAAAGGTCAACGCTGAACTCGTCTCTGAAAGGTTTTCCCCAGATGCTGCGGCCGCCCATTCCCGTGCCGAGGGGGTCGCCGCCCTGAATCATGAAATTATTAATCACACGGTGAAAAACCGTCTTGTCGTAATAGCCGTTTTTGGCGTGGGTCAAAAAGTTCTCGACGGCAAGAGGGGCTTGTTTCGGAAAAAACACAAGCGTTATATCCCCCATGTTAGTCCGGATGATAGCTTTTGGCGCGCCCTCTTCCGGTTGGCGGAACTGCAAAAGCGAAGCGAATTCTTCTGTATTTGGCATAAATCTTCTCCTGTTTGACTTTGAAATTTTTATGGCGCGGAGCGCCCGCAGGGACGAAACGCATTCGCCCCTGCAATAATATGCGCGGGATTTTAATTTAATGCAATAGAACTAATTAACGCGAAACTCCGCTGTGACGTTTCTCAGCATATTTGTTTCGGGCGCGTCATCCGTCAGCGCGTTCTCTTCTCCGCTTGCTGCGAATGAATATTCAGCCGCAGCTTCGGACAGCGCATGCCCGCCGCTAAAGTTATAAATCCTGTGTACAGCACGCGGTTTTTCCAGCGCAAACTGCCCTCGACAATATATCTGTATTCTCCGTCCGGCTCGGCTTTTCCGCGCTGTCATCCGGCCCGGCATTTCTATTCGCCGCGCAAGCGCCCAATCCGAACAGAGCCACGGCAACGAGCAGTAACGCCTGATATTTGCGGAATTTCATATGGCACCGCTTAAAAACGCTTTAAATAACGGCAGTTATTAATATTAATAATTTTTGACTTCGATAGAGATAATAGCCACCGGGTCAACCGGCACGGACAAATAGCCCTGGGCGTCTTCTGTAGCGGGAGCGGAGGCAATTTTGTCCACAACGTCCATGCCCTCGTAAACCTGGCCGAAAACAGTGTGAACCCCGTCCAGATGGGGCGTTCCGCCGACCTCCTGATATTCTTTTGCGGCGGCCTCCGGCCAGCCGTATGACGTCAAAGTCGCCTCGTCATAAGCGCAGGAGGTGTTTTGAACTATAAAAAATTGGCTTCCGTTGGTGTCCGGCCCGGAGTTAGCCATTGACAGCGCCCCCCGGAAATTAAAAAGGTTAACGCTGAACTCATCTTCAAAAGGCGCGCCCCAGATGCTTTCGCCGCCCGTCCCCGTCCCAAGGGGATCGCCTCCCTGGATCATAAATTCATCCATCGTCCTGTGAAAAATAAGCCCGTCGTAATAGCCTTCTTTGGCGTGGGTCAGAAAGTTCTCGACTGCTTTGGGCGCCTGCTCCGGAAAAAACATGAGCGAGATATCTCCCGCAGTGGTTTTTATAATCGCAAGCGGAGTTTTGTTTCCGGGTTTTTGGAACTGCAGCAAGCCTTCGCTGCTGCTTTTGGAGCATCCTGAAAAAACGGCGGTCAAAACAAGCGCCGCCGCCAAAACAAACGGCAAAATTTTTTTCTTCATGTATTGCTCTTGTCTCCTTAAAAAGAATATTATATTATTTCAGACTGTCATCTCGTTCAGGTGCGCGTAAAGCTCTTCGTCAATGTCTTTCTTGGGCAGGGCAAGCGCCTCGTTAATATCCACGGATATAACGGCGCCTTTATTCATGACGACGACGAGATTTTTCTTGCCCGCCTGCAAAAGCTTCACCGCCTGGTAACCCATTTCCGTGGCGGCGACCCTGTCGCGCAATGTGGGCGAACCGCCGCGCTGAACGTGGCCAAGCCTGGTCGCGCGCGTCTCCACTTTGTTTTCCTGGCCGTCTCTCTTGGGCGTAAGATGGATCTCTTCCTGAATCTGCCGCGCAAGCCCTTCAACGCCGTCGGGAAGCGTTCCGGCCATGCCAAGGCCCTCGGCGACGACGACTATATAGTGCTGCCTTCCCGATTCATACGCCGTCCTGATTTTGGCGGAGACATCCCTTGAAAAATTATATGTGTTGCTGTCGTAGTGCTTTTCCGGGACAAGCACAACCGTGGCTCCGCAGGCGATGCCCGTGTTCAGCGCGATGTGTCCCGAATGCGCGCCCATAACCTCCACAACGGAACAGCGGTAATGCGCTTGCGCGGTATCGCGCAGTTTATCAATCATGTCCATCGCGGTGTTCATTGCGGTATCATAGCCGATTGTATAATCCGAAGCCGCTATGTCGTTGTCGATTGTTCCGGGGATGGCGACACAGGGCAGCGGGGAGCGGGCCAATTCCGGGTGTTTTGCGCTGTCTTCGGGACTGGAGCCGTTTGAAAGATCCCTTGCGCCCTTGAAAGATCCATCGCCGCCGATGACGATAATTCCGTCAAGTCCTTTCGTTTTGGCGTTTTCCACAGCTTTTTTCATACCTTCCGCTGTTTTGAACTGGGGGCTTCTGGCCGTATGAAGTATTGTCCCGCCGCGGTTGATAATGCCGGATACGCTGTCGACGTTAAGTTCGTGTATGCGGTCGTAAATAAGCCCGTTGTAGCCGTCGTCGATCCCATAGATGTAAATTCCGTTTGCGGCACAGGCGCGCACAACGGCGCGGATCGCCGCATTCATTCCGGGCGCGTCGCCGCCGCTGGTCAATACGCCGTAAGCCGGTTTGCTGTTTATCATTTTTGATTGTCCCTCCTAAAAGAAAAAATAAATCGCCTTATGATTTAATTTTAATTATACAATATGGACTGAAAAAAAACAATATAATCTCTTGAACAAATGCTGAATACACAATTGCGCATTTACATATGGGCGTCAATGTGATAAAATTATACCGTGCGGCATAGACATAAAATCTACATGTGCAAAGGGTGCTGGGTAACTTATGCTCAAACAAAGTACGCAAGTCACATTTATTTTTCTTATTCTGGCTTTGTCCTCTCTTTTTTTCTCGGTTATTTTTTTTGTAAGGGCGCTGAAAGAACTCTTTGGCCGCTCGAACTACAGCCTTTTTTCCAGAAAGATGAGAACCGCAGTTATTTATTTCGCGGGGTTTGCGGCCTTTCTTTTTATTTATTTGGCTCTAAGGCTTATCTGAAAGGGGGCTGTTCCCGGTGAAAACCCTGCTTCATACCTGTTGCGCGCCCTGCTCCATTATGTGTGCGGAAACTCTCCGCGCGGAAAATATTGAGCCTGTATGCTTCTGGTATAACCCCAACATACACCCTTTGAGCGAATACAAAGCGCGAAGAAACGCTCTTGCCGAATATTGCCGCCTTGCCGGGCTGGAACTTCTCCTTGCGGGTTCCTACGGGCTGCGCGAATTTATCTCCATGATCTACCCGGATTTCGGCAGCCGCTGTCCAAACTGTTACCGCAGCCGGCTTGAGTCCGCCGCAAAATATGCCGCCGAAAATTCTTACGAAAGCTTTTCCACAACCTTGCTTATAAGTCCCTATCAAAACCACGGGCTGATTAAAAAAATCGCGGAGGAGCTTGCCGCCAAATACGGCGCGCGCTTTCTCTACAGAGATTTCCGCCCGTATTTCCGCGAAGGTCAGCAAAAAGCGAGGGAGCAGGGGCTTTATATGCAAAAATATTGCGGCTGTATTTTCAGCGAGGAAGAGCGCTTCCGCAAAAATAAAAAAACGCCAAAAAGCGCAGAATAAAACGCTATTTTAGGGCAGACCGACATCTCGGTCTGCTTAGTTATTATTTTGTAATAATTTAATAATAAAAATCTCTGATTTGTAACTAAAAACAGGGTAATATTTGCGGATTTTTTGATTAAAACATGTCAGAATCCTTAAAAACCAGTATGTTAAGTAAAATTTTAGAAATTTTAAGGCGAATATTAAAAAATCAAGTCTTGATTGTCGAAAAAACAAGAAAATTTTTATGACAAGTTCGACAAATAATCCTATAAAATTTCTTGTATAATAGTAAATAAAAGGTTATTATAATTACATCAGCAAAGAAAAACTTTTTATAAAACAGTTTGGCGCGGCTTCCGTGGGTACGCATGACAGAGAACGCCAAACGGCTTTGCTGATAAGACAAAAGAAAAATGGCAGAAGCATAACCCATCTTTTAGACCCAAACACTGACAAACAGGTTTATCATAAAAGTACCCAGGACAGAACGACTGACATCAGGGGAGTTGTTGGGGGAAAATCAGGCAAAGGGTTCCGTCACCGACCTTTGCCTGATTTTTATTTTTTATATTAATAATTATTGATTTGATTTTTTGAACAGGCATGATATAATATACCCGTAAAGCGTAAAAAATGCCGGGCATTTTTATGTCTTATTGATGTGTCCGTACTCGTGCCCTGAAACCCAGAAAACGTCCCGCCCAACCGACTTAGCGCATCCAAATCGCCACTGTTCTCATCAACAGACCAAACAATAATTTCACGAGGTGTAGAAAAAAATGAATGCTGATAGATTATCTCAAAATCCATCAGCGGTAAAAAAGTCTTCTGCTCAGAAAATCAATCAAACAGTAAATACTATCTTAGTTGTCGTGATCGTAGTCTCTATTTCAATGCTGGTTTTTTTCACCTTTGGGCTTGACATGTTCAGGTTCAATGTGGGTGGCGGCGCTTCCAAGATAAGCGTTTCGCAAAGCGAATGGGGCGGCGAAGTCCCCGTGATGCGGGCTGTTGCGGACGCGCTGGAAATCTCTTATAACGAAAAGACCCCCGAAGCCCTGCTGGAAGCGGTCAAAGCCGTTAAGGCCTCCCAGCTCGCCTCTATAACTGAGCTTGATTTGTCCAACGAACAGTTGACAAAACTGCCGCCCATTATGGAAAGACTCGCTGGGCTTAAAAAACTCAACTTAGCAAACAATCAGCTTACCGAAATACCGGACTACCTGCTCAAAAAAGACGGGCTGGAACTTAATATTGACCAAAATATTCTCCCGGCTTCTTATGGCAACGAATATCAGTACTGCCTGTATGTGCTCAAAACCCAGGAGAGCGAGTACAACAATCTGAACTTTGACAGAGAGTATTCTGAAGAAGACCTTCTTTCCGCAGCAAAGAAAAGCCTTTGGATTATAGCTCCCAACCGGAACGGCAAAAAGATTATTTCCCCGCTGTCGGATTCGCTGTCCTTCCGGATAGAATACAGCGACGACGTTGACGGCAAAAAGAACGGCATATATTCTTATATTTCCAAAAATAATATGATTATTCAGGAAGGCGTTATAAGAGGGGAGTTTGTCCTGTCCACGGCGGGCAAAGACAACCTGAACGCGCGGTATCCCTTTGTACTGAGACTTACCGGGGCTGTGGACGAGCCTGTCGGCGCCGAACTTTTGGCGGGCTTCCCAGAGTTTGCAAAGTATCTCACGGACACGCTCAGGATAAATTCGGCAGACGAACTGACGCTGCCAATGCTTGCCTCGCTTACAGCGATTGAAATTCATGATAAGGCTTTGAATACGCTGCCGCCGATCGTTTCGCAGATGTCATCCCTGATGTCAATAGATCTCAGCGGCTCGGCGCTTACAGATCTTCCGGATTTATCGGGGCTTGCCAGTCTTAAACGCGTCAATCTCTCCGGCAACGGCCTTGCGATTGTTCCGGAAAGCGTTTACAGCGCGCCCGCGCTGGAGGAGCTCGACCTGTCTTACAATCAGCTAAATAAATTTGATTTCGGGAAGATTCAAAGCGCAAATATCACAAGAATCAACCTGAGCCACAATAATCTGCCGGAGCTGCCGGGGAACGACAGCCTGTACGAACTTGACTGGCTTGATCTTTCTTATAATCAGCTTTTCGCGCTTCCGGAACAAGCCGCGGCAAACGCCAGAAGCGGCAAATGGAACTTTGAAGGCAACCTGCTTTCCCCGCGGGACGGCACAGACCAGCGCTTTCTGGAGATGATCGACGCTTCTATTGATATCAGCTTTAATTTCAGCGAGCACTACAGCCAGAGCGCGGTTTTTGACGCGCTGCTCCCGTACGTCAAGCTTTCGGACAAAAGCTCCGTTTCGACCGGCATGAACTTTGACGTTATTCTAAGCTCCGGCGAAAACGTTCTGAGCAGCCAGTATGCGGACGCACAGGGGAATATCCTCCGGAGCGGGGAGGAGATAGCGGCGTTTATCCAGCCGGAAGGCGCGGATATAAACAACACTAACTGTAAAATTCCTATTATATTAAACTTTAAGGCGAAGGAAAACACTTCTTCTCTTGCGCAGATTCAGGCCGAAAATCCCGGTTTGAATCTGGACGGACTGGTGAGGGACGGCGCAGTCGATCCGGATGTCTTCGGGCGGATTATAGAGCTTTGCAAAACGCCCGGGCTTTTTCTGGAGTTTGACCAGGCTCCGGTACTGACGGGAAAAGATATTTCTCTATTAAAAAATTCCAAACTCAATCACGTGGAAATATCTTTCTCCTCCGGCTCTCCGGAATATGTCTGGAAGCTTTACCCCGCCACTTTGTCAAAGGAACTGGATTTCAGCCTTGAAATAAGCGAAGGCGGAGGGGAAAATTCCGAACGCATAAAGGCGCTGGCGGACCAGGAAAATTCGTTTATATTTTCTTTCAGGCACGAGGGGGAACTGCCAGGGGAGCTTAGCATACGGCTTCATACTGGCATTTTATTTGAAACCGGCGAGGGATATTTATATTATTACAACGCAAAATCGAATACTGTAGAATATATTCAGAAAATTGATATAACAGGCGGCGCGGCAAACTTTTCTATAAGCCATTGTTCAAGCTATTTAATAGTGCCTGGCCTGATACCTAACGCAAAGGGCAATCCCGGCAGCGGGCTCCCAAGGCTCAGCCAACTGATCATCATATTCAACATAATTATTTTTATGGTATTCGTCGCCGGCGTTGTTTCGCTTATACAAAAAAAAAGAATCCAGTCTGACATGCCAAGGGACAAGCTTTATGCGCGCGCTTATGCGAACAGGGTAAAAGAGGCCGAAATACAAAACGTAAATCAGCCCAGGCCCGTTTGGTCCCCCGAAGAAACCAGTGATGACGAGAAGATCTACCGCAGCATCAAGTTCAGAGAAAGCGGAGCCGGCTTTTTTGACAGCAAAGACTACAGCCTTGAACCGGACGACGCCGTGATCTGGTGCAATGAGGAAAGTCTTGGCTACAGAGACATCTCAAACGGCAGCGACGGCGAGGGCTATATTAATATTGACATTCACAAATTATAAGACGGTTTTGACAGACAGTCGCTTATATTTTTTTGACTTACGGAGCTGTGAAAATCCTCATTTTTATCCAAGTTTAAACCTGAACACAGCGGCAGGGTCGGAAATGTCGGCGCTGGTATTATCTGTGCTCAAAAAAAGCGAGTATACGCCAAAACCGGCATAATCATACATTCTGTACATCTGATAGGATTCTCCCGCTTTAAGCTCAATCGAATTCATTGAGGAAAGATAAAGCGAAGCGTTTTTAAAGCTTATTCTTTCGGGATAATCGTTGTCTTCCGGCGGATCGCTCTTGATATTATAATGGGATTTCAGAGCCGTGCCGTCCGGCGCGAACATTGCAAAGCGCGCTATGCTGTCGGTCGAACCGTCATAGGCGACAATCTGACCGGAATTGTTCTTAATAGTATAAATAATGGCTATGCCATGTTTCCCGGAATCGCGCGCGTCGTTAAAAAGCTCTATGTTGTCCACAGTGACGCTGCAGTCCGCGCCGTTAATATCTATTACATCATTCTGGATTCTTGCGGTTCTGTTCACGTGCTCAAAGCTGGAAAGATCTAATTCTTCGTCTTTATAAAGGCTGTCGGGGTCAACCTCCCAGCTTGCGTATATGGGCGCTGAAGAAACTTCCGAAGACCCGGTCTCCAAAGAGCTGGCGGAGGACGGCTCCGAAACCACGACAATCTCGGCGGACGAGCTTTCTTCCGTTATCCCCCACTGGCTTGTATCAGTGCAGGCGCAAAGCGGCAAAATGCAGCAGAGCGCAATCAACGGCTTTATTTTTTTAATCAGCATGAATATTACACCTCTTTGGGTCCGGCTTTCTCGGCGGCAAGGACAATGGCGCATTCCAGCCGCTTTTTTTCAAGTTCGCAGCTTATTTTATAGGGTTTTTTGAGGCTTTGGCAGTAACGCGCGCTGTTTGCCGCACAGCCCCCGGAGCAGTAGTATTTTGCCCAGCATTTTAAACATTCGGGTTTTGAATAAATATTATTCCCCGCAAATTCGCGCTTTTTGCCTGAATCAAAACTCTTGTCGTTCAGATTGCCCATTTTCCATTCCCTGGCGCCGACAAACTGATGGCAGGGGTAAATGTCGCCTTCCGGCGTGACGGCGACATACTCGTTTCCGCAGCCACAGCCTTTCAGACGTTTTATCACGCAGGGACCGGAGTTTAAGTCAATCATAAAGTGAAAAAAAGTAAACGGTTTGCCGCTTTTGTCTGCTTCAAGAACAAAATCCATCAGTTTCTCGTATTCCGCGCAGATTTCCGGAATATCCCCTTCTGTTATTGAGTATTCTTCGCCCTCGCTTACAACCGGCTCTACAGAGATCCTGTCAAAGCCAAGATCATGCAGGTGTTTCACGTCTTCTGTAAAGTCCAGATTGCGCCTTGTGAAAGTGCCGCGCACATAATATTCTTTGCCGCCGCGCTTCTGGACAAGTTTTTTGAATTTCGGCACAATGGAGTCGTAAGAGCCGCTTTTGTCAATTCTGCCGCGCATGCGGTCGTTAACAGTCTTTCTGCCGTCAATCGAAAGCACAACGTTGCTCATCTCTTTGTTAATAAAATCTATTATTTCGTCGTTAAGCAGAAGCCCGTTTGTGCTTATAGTAAACCTGAACCGCTTGCCGGTTCGGGCTTCTTTTTCGCGGGCATAGGCGACAAGCTCTTTCACAAGGGCAAAATTCATCAGCGGCTCGCCGCCAAAAAAATCAGTCTCAAGATTTTTGCGACCGCCGGACTTCTCTATCAGAAAATCTATCGCCTTTTTACCGGTTTCAAGGCTCATCAGGGAGCGCGCGCCCTCAAAGTCCCCTGTGGAAGCAAAACAGTATTGGCAGCGCAGGTTGCAGTCATGGGCGACGTTCAGGCACAGCGACTTTATCGGGGAAGCGATGAGCGTTCCCGCATATTTTTCATAGTCCCCTTCGGAAAACAGCAGACCCGCTGAACAAAGCCGATAAAGCTCGCCGTAAGCTTCGTCAAGCTCGGCCGCGCCGTATTGGGAAAGCTTGTCTTTTATCCCCTGCGGGCAGTCTTCCCCCGGAAGGCCGTTTTCAAGCTCGCCAAGCAAATCAAAGCATATATCATCAACGAGGTGCACAGCGCCGCTTTCCACATCCAGCGCTATATTATGACCTTTAAGTTTAAATTTGTGTATCATGTATTATAAATCATCCTTTTAGAGGTTCTGCGGGGCGGAATATTCAAACAAATATTAAGAGGGGCGTAAATAGCCCCTCTTGTTTGTCTTTGTTAGCTGTATTGGCTGAGACGGAGCAAAAAAATCAGTTCTTCTCGTTTTCACAGACCTGATTCCCAACTGTGCAGGAAGTTTTGCAGGCGGACTGGCAGGAAGCCTGACACTCGCCGCAGCCGCCTTTTTCGGCGCTTTCCCGAAGAGTCGCGGAGTTTAACGTGATTACATGAGACATAACTCTCACATTCCTTTATGATAAAATTTTAATAGAATTATAGCACAGAAAAGCCCGGAATTCAAGCCTTTCTTTTTCTTTTGAAGTTAACGCCCAGAATCCCTCCGAATACCGCCGGAACGACAATCGCGCCCAGCTTTATCAAAGCTCCCCCGCCGATGCCGCCGCCCACAATCGCCGCGCCCAGCAGGAAAAAGACAAAATACAGCAATACCCCGCAGGAAATCCCGATTACAAGACCCTTCTCCTTCAGGGCAAAGGCGGGAATACAGCCGGCCGCAAGGCTTCCCGCGGCGACGGCCCCATGGGAGACAATAACAGCCGCCCCGCCGGAGATGTATCTTGAAGACAGGATAAGCGACGCGGCAAGCAGAATAAAAAGCGTCAGCGCCATTCCCGCCAGCGAACCCATCAGAACAGGCTTAAGATATTTTGAGACCGAACGGTCATGCTTCACCGCAAGCACATAACTGTTATTCATAAGAAAAAACCTCCCGGCGCCATATAATTCTCTGTTTGAAATATATTCGCCGAATCGGGGATTTATTCCGATAAAAAAAACAATTCCGTGCGTTCCAGGCAAACTAAAGGCAATTAATGCTCAGGCGCAGCTTGTCTTTATTTTTTTTCGGCGGGCACGTCGTCGTGGACAGTGTTGTTCGCCGCGATCGCCGCGCGCTGAATGCGGATTTTATTGCGGTTGCCGCCTGTCTCTATCACTATGGAATCCTCCCGCAGACTGACGACTGTGCCGATAATGCCGCCTATGGTCACAATTTCGTCGCCGATTTCAAGATTCGAGCGCATTTCTTTTGCCTTTTTCTCCTGCTTGCGCTGCGGACGGATAGTCAAAAAATACATAAGGGCAATCATGACGACGACCATCCCGATCGTTCCCAAAAGCGAACCGGCGGAGCCAAGCCCGCCCGCCTCCGAAACCGCGTCTGCGGCGGCTTCCTCCGCCCATAAAAGCTGACTGAACAAAATATTATTCCTCCCTGTTTATTTATCGCGAATATTTTAATATTATACTAGGAAACGCGCCTTTAAGCAAGTCTTATTATTAATAAAAAATAAAATATTTGGGAGAAAAAATGCCCGCAAAAACATATTGCCATAATAAGCTCAAAAGAATATAATAAAATTTACGAATCTCATCAAAAGTTGAAAAAACCAAGGAGATCTGATTATGCCAATCTTTAAAAAGTCAACAAAGCTCAATAACGTAGGCTACGATATCCGCGGCCCCGTTCTGGACGAGGCCGAAAGAATGGCCGAGGCGGGAATAACCGTGCTTAAACTCAACACCGGCAACCCCGCGCCTTTTGGCTTCGCCGCTCCGGACAGCGTTGTGAGCGCCATGGCGGAAAGCCTGAAAAACACTCAGGGCTATTCCGAATCAAAGGGAATTATAGAGGCGCGTCAGGCAATTGTTAATTACTGCAAATTTAAAAATATTCCGGGCGTGACCGAAAAGGACGTTTTCACCGGGAACGGCGTAAGCGAAATGATCACTATTGCTATGCAGGCCCTGCTGGACAGCGGCGACGAAATTTTGATCCCTATGCCGGATTATCCGCTCTGGACAGCCGCGGCGACGCTTGCCGGGGGGAACGCCGTTCACTATATATGCGATGAAAGCAACGAATGGCTGCCAGACTTAGACGACATACGCAAAAAAATAAGCCCGCGAACAAAGGCAATCGTCGTGATAAACCCCAACAACCCCACGGGCGCGGTATATCCGGAAACCCTTCTGGCGGAGATTGCCGAAATTGCTCGCCAAAACGGGCTTATTGTCTTTGCGGACGAGATTTACGACAGGATAATCTACGACGGTCATAAACATACCGCTATGGCTTCCCTTGCGCCGGATTTGTTTTGCGTCACCATGAACGGAATTTCAAAATCTCATATGGTGGCCGGATTCCGCTGCGGGTGGATGTGCGTCAGCGGCGACAAGAGAATCGCAAAAGACTATATCGACGGGCTCAATATGCTGACTTCCATGCGCCTGTGCTCAAACGTGCCCTCGCAGGCGATTATCAAAACCGCCCTGGAAAGCTATAACAACGCCGATTCTTTTATCAGGCCCGGCGGCCGTCTCTATGAACAGCGCGAATATATATACAACGCAATCAACGGCATTCCCGGCCTCAGCGTCGTCAAGCCAAAAGCCGCCTTTTATCTTTTCCCGAAAATAGACGCGGCAAAATTTAACATAAGCGACGACGAGCAATTTGTACTGGATTTCCTGCATGAGCGGCATGTCCTGCTGACGCAGGGCGGGGGCTTCAACTGGCCAAGGCCCGACCATTTCCGGATTGTTTATCTGCCCGAAATGAGTCAGCTTGAATATCTGGCTGAAAACATGCGCGGCTTTTTGGAGACCTACCGGCAGTAGATTTTGCCTGTACGCACGCCGGGCCGCGACCTGCCGCCCGGTTTCTCTGGAAGTTAAAAAAAATTCACATAAGGATTGACGACAGCTATGCCAAAAGAAAACAAAAAGAAACTTTTCTGCGAAATATCGCCTCTTACTTACAAAATTTCATGGGCAAGGCTCTGTCTGCTGCGGAATATAAAGGATTTTTCAGGCAAAGAACAATTCGCAAAAGAGAAATCCATTGCGAAACTCCCGGTTTCCCTCTATAAGCACAAGTCGCTGATAAGGCGCGGTCTTGGCAATATAAACATGGATCTTCAGGAAAATAAGGCTTTAAATCTTGCCATTGCCGCGCCCAAAGTAAACGGCGTTATTATAAAGCCGGGAGAAACCTTCTCTTTCTGGAAGCTGGTGGGGAAGCCAAGCGCAAAGTCGGGCTACCGCGAGGGCCTGACAATCAAATCCGGCGCGCCCTCAAGCGGCACAGGAGGCGGAATGTGCCAGTTCACAAATCTGCTGCACTGGCTTGCGCTGCACAGCCCTCTTGATATAACCGAGCGCAATCACCACAACGGGCTTGACCTTTTCCCGGATTACGGCAGGCAAGTTCCCTTTGGCTGCGGTACTTCTATTTTATATAACTATCTGGACTACAGGCTCAAAAACAATACTGAAAATATCTTTCAGATTATTGTTTACACAGACCAGACGCATCTTTGCGGAGAACTGCTCTCAAACGCGGCGCTTCCGCTTGCTTATCACATTCAGGAAACCGACAGGGAATTTATAAAAGCCGACGGCGTTTGGCGGCGCAGGAACAAAGTCTACCGGAATATTGTCGACAAGCGCAGCGGAAAAACGGTCAGCCGGGAATTAATTTCTCAGGCAAACGCGAAAGTCTGCTACGACGAAAGTTTTATGCCGCAGTAGGACGCAAATCCCCAGCGAGTTCCCCCGCAAAAAAAAGCAGATTCTCCAAAAACGGAGAACCTGCTTTTTTTTTATTTACGCAACCGGATGAACAAGCTTCTCATGGTCGGCGTGTTCGGAATCAATACCGTATTTTCTGTCGCGCCGCCTTTCAAAAAACTTGACGGCCGTATCGCCAAACTGCGCGTAGCTCAATACGTCTTCTTCCTGCTCAACCAAATTCAAAGGCAGTTCGCGCCTGAAACGGTCGATTTCGTCCGGAATCAAATCCGCCGGGCGGCAGGTGATAATCTTGTCGTCGCCAACAATCTTCTTTTTGAAGTCGTCGTCGATCGCGACGGGGGTTTGGCCGTATTCGCCTCGGACCATCGACCGGAACTCTTTTGTCACGCTCTTATAGCGTTCGCCCAGAATGACGTTGAGAGCGGCCTGAGAACCGACAATCTGCGAAGTCGGCGTGACAAGCGGGGGCATTCCGGAATCCTTGCGGACGCGCGGAACTTCCTCCAGCACTTCTTTGAGAAGGCCCGCTTTGCCCGCCTGCTTGAGCTGTGAAAGCAGGTTTGAAAGCATACCGCCGGGAATCTGATACATCAGAGCCTTTGGGTCAACCATCAGCAGCGACGGATCAAGAAGGCCGTTCTTGATATATTTTTCCCGCAGAACAACGACATGTTCGCGGACTTTATTAAGCTTTTCCAAATCAAGCTCGGTGTCATAGGGCGTTTCTTTCAGAGTGGCTACAATCGCTTCTGTCGCGGGGTGAGAAGTGCCCAACGCAAGGGGGGAAATCGCCGTATCCAAAATATCAACCCCGGCTTCGACGGCTTTCAGTTCGGCCATAGCCGCAAGACCGGACGTGAAATGCGAATGAAGCTGTATCGGCACTTTGATATTGGCCTTTAGCGCCCGCACCAAATCAAAAGCCGTGTAAGGCGTGAGCAGCGAGGCCATGTCTTTTATGCAGATGGAATCGACGCCCATGCTCTCAAGCTGCTTTGCATAGCGCACATAATATTCCAGCGTGAACACCTCGCCGGTCGTATAGGAAATCGCGCCCTGAACATGCGCGTCGCAGGCCTTGGCCGAACGCACGGCGGTCTCCAGATTGCGGGGGTCGTTGAGCGCGTCGAAAATGCGCAGTATGTCAATTCCGTTGTCAACCGACTTTTTTACAAAATAATCCACGACATCGTCGGCATAATGCCTGTAGCCAAGCATGTTCTGCCCGCGGAAAAGCATTTGCAGCTTTGTCTTGGGCATATGTTTCCTGATCGTTCTTAACCGTTCCCAGGGATCTTCGTCAAGGTAACGAAGGCACGCGTCATATGTCGCCCCGCCCCACGCCTCAACCGAATAGAAACCGACTTTGTCCAGGTCGGCCAGCATGGGGAGCATGTCCTCAGTGGTCATCCTTGTGGCAATCAGCGACTGGTGCGCGTCCCTTAAAACGGTTTCAGTAATTTTTACTTTTGCCATTTAGTATTTCAACCTCCATAAAAAAGGGATTTTTTGCTTTTCAGCCAAGGGAAACAAGCGGGCTGCCGGTGTCTACAGTGTCGCCGTTTTTGACCAAAACGGCGCTGACTGTGCCGTCCTGTGTGGCGACAATTTCGTTTTCCATTTTCATAGCCTCAAGGATAATCAGCACTTCGCCATACTTGACAACATCCCCGGTCTTAACGCGGACATCCAGTATATTGCCAGGCATCGGGCTGTCAACGGTCACCCCGCCAGCGGCGGGCGGCGCGGGCGCGGATACGGCGCGTTCTTCAGCTTCTTCGGGAGCCGGCGCGGGCGCGCTGTAGGAAACAGGCGCACTCACGCCTTCGCCCAGCTCTTCAACATCAACCGTATATTTCCTGCCGTTAACTGTAACGGAATATCTTTTCATAAAAGATTTCTCAGCCTTTCTGTTTTTTTAATTTTTATTTAAAAATCGCTTCTCCCAAACAAAAAAGCGTATTAAAGCGGGATGTTGCTGTGCTTTTTGGACATCAGATTGACGCGCTTGCCGGTCAGCATGTCAAGGGCGTTGGCGACGGCCTGCCTTGTCTCGGCCGGGTCGATAACCCTGTCGATATAAGCCTTGGCCGCATAAACAAACGGTGAAGCGTCAGTGATTTTATACTCCGCCTCAACCTCTTCGCGGGATTTTGTGGAAGTGATCCTGTCCCCGGCGATAAAAGCAACGGCCGTCGAGGGCTGCAAAGCGGAAATAATCGCGCTTGGCCATGCGACGACTATATCGTGCCCCGCGCTCTTCCCGGCCAGGGCGACATATGCGCTGCCGTAAGCCTTGCCGGTTATAACCGCGATTTTCTGCGTTGTGGCGTGGGAATAAACATGCGCCAGCTTTGCCGCGTGCCGGAGCGAACCCGAAAGCTCGTCTTCCGACGACGGGCTGAAGCCGTCCGTGTTTACAAAAGTGATAACCGGGATAGAAAAGCTGTCCGCCAGATTTACATAATAGGCAATCTTATTGCACTCGTCTATGCCCAGACTGCCGTCCGCGCCGACTATCAGCGCGTTTACGCCCAGAATAGTGGCGAAGCCGACTACGGCGTTTTCGCCGTAGTCTTTGCTCAGCCCGACAAAACTGTGCCTGTCCGCAATGTACTTGATCAGATTAGAAAAAGCGACGTTTTCGATATTTTCGCAGGCGCTTCTCAAAGCCTTGACCGCACCGGCCGGTTCAGCGTATTCAACGTCCGATACAGCGGAAAGATTGTTCTGCGGCAGACAGGCGACAAGGCGGCGCACTTTTGATATTGCTTCGTCCTCGCCGTCGGCCACAAGGTGAACGACGCCGGATTTTGCGGCATTCTCGGCGGTGCCCGCCCCGGGCGCGCCAAGGCCGTTGTTGTCGGCGATCCTTGGCGAATTCAGGAAAAATTCCGCGTCCCTGCTCATCACAATCAGATCGGCCCCGCAGGCCGCAACGGCGGCGGAACCCGCGCACGTCCCCAAAATAAGGGAAATCTGCGGCACCACGCCGGAAATCTTATTTGCGCTAAGTATCATCTCGCCATAAGCCGCCAAAGCCCCGGGCATGTCGTCCAAAAGCGCGCCGTTCGAGTCGTAAATCCCAATCACGGGAAGCCCGGTCATCGAAGCAAGTTCATAAACCTTTTTGATTTTTTTCGCATGGATAGCGTCAACCGCGCCGCTGTTAATCTCTATATCCTGGCTGAATATATAAGCGGCTGCTCCGTCGATAAGGCCGTAGCCTGTGACAACTCCCGCGCCTTCGCCGCTGGTTCTGGCAAAAGCGTCAAGTTCAACAAAAGTCCCTTCGTCAAAGAGCTTTGTTACCCTGCGTCTTGCGGGCGAATCGGAGCTGAGCGTTTTCAGGTTCCTGGACAACGCGTTAATCCTGCTCTCAGTGTCCATTTGAGTTCCTCCGTTTCAATTAATTGCTGCTTGCGCCCGTTTCCCGCCGTCACACGCGGGAGCATGGGCACATTAAGATAAACTGTGCAACAGTGCGCCGCATCTTGCGGCAGGCTGTGATTTTATCAAACAATCAAATCAATTATACACCATGATTTTGGCAATCACAAGAGATTTTTTAAATTTCTTATCGGTTTCGACTTTTTTTGCTTCTTTTTTTGAGAATTTGCGCTTATTCGTGTTTGCCGGGCCTTTTCCGCAGGATCACGCCTGCGAATCCAGGCTTTTTTTGATAAGCTCTTTTAATTTATATTCCATGTCTGCAAAATTCCCGGTTTCAGTCCATGCGCGTATTATCAGGTTAAGGCTGTCCGCCGTAAAAGATTCCACCAGAATATTCGGCGCGGGCTCCTCCAGGATCCCCTCGCAGGACGAAATAAGCGCGCCAAGCCGCGCCCTGCTTTCGTCGAAACCTTTTGCGGGAAGCGTCAGGTTAAATTCGACAAGGCGCTTGCTCCCGGCGGAATAGTTAATCACGATTGCGCGGGAAGCGGTCGCGTTTGGAATAAAAATCTGTTTGTTGTCGTTGGTGCTCAATTGGACATACATAAGGGTGATTTTCCTGACTGTGCCGACTTGTCCGCTGATACTAACATAGTCGCCCAGGTTAAAGCGCCTGCTGCCCAGCATGAAAAGCCCGCTGACAATATCCGTCGCGTCGTCTTTCAGGGACAGGGAAAGCGCTACGCCGAAGCTGCCGATAATCGCTGCCCAGGTGCCGTCCCCGCCTATGCCGAGAATATTCGCCAGCAGCGCTGCCAGCAAAAATTGCAGGCCGATTTTTACAATCTGCGTGATGACCCTGTGCAGGCTCGCGTCAATAGCTGTTTTGACAATAAGCTTTTTTATCGCCTTTGCCAGCAGGCTGATCAGCGCAAAGCCAAGCGCGCCGATAATCAGCGCTTCCAGAAGCGTGGGGGCAAATGCCGCGGCCTGTGCCCAAAATTGCTGCGCCCAATTCTGCGTTACAAGCAGTTGTGTTTCTACGCCGTCCATAAATTTTTGATTCTCCTTTAATATTCAAATTCGTTTTGGATTACGGTTTTAATATTTGCAGGCGCGTGATGCGTCCGTTTTTTTGTATTTATACTATTATATAACAGCTGCGCTTTTTTCGCAATGTCCGGTTATATTTTTTAGCCGCATTATCCAGGATAATTTACTCTCCCTCAAAAATTCCTCCAGTCAACTGCTTACCCCCCTCATAAGTTCTCTCTGGGCCTTATAATATCAAAAGGGGGGCGGAATTTTTTCCGCTCCCCCCTTTTATCTTTTACAGCCCAAGAAACTTGCACAAAACTTCCGAAGTTTCCTCGGCTTCTTTCATTGTGGGCATTTCGCAGAAAACCCTGATAAGCGGCTCGGTTCCGGAAAAACGCCCGATAATCCAGCCGCCGTTTGTGAAATAGACTTTGCAGCCGTCATCATAAGAGACCCTGTCAATTTCAAGACCCGGGAACTCCGGCAAAAGTCTGTCCTCCAGCAGGATTTTTGTCATTTCGGTCCTGCGCTCGGCGGAGAAAGAAAAGTCGTTTTCTTTCATCTCACACGCGCCGTACTTATTTTCGATTTCGTTATAAATCTCCGAAAGCCTGCGCCCGGTGATGGCAAGCATCTCCACCAGAAGCGCGGCGGCATAAATGCCGTCCTTGCCCTGTATATGCCCGCGAACCGTCAGCCCGCCGGAGGATTCCCCGCCGATAACGGCGTTTGTCTCGGTCATCTTTGAAGAAACATGCTTAAATCCCACCGGCACTTCATAACAGGTTTCGCCAAAGTCTTTCGCAATGCGGTCAAGCATGTGCGTCGTAGCTATGTTTCTCACAACGGAACCGTGCCAGCCTTTATTTTTCAGCAGGTAATAATACAGTATAACAAGAATCTTGTTTGGGTGAAGGAACTCGCACTTGTCGTCAATGACGCCAAGCCTGTCCGCGTCTCCGTCTGTGGCAAGCCCGATGTCGCAGCCGTGCTCCTCAACATAATTGATAAGTCCCGCAAGGGTTTTGACGTTCGGCGCGGGAAGCCGGCCGCCGAAAAGCGCGTCGCGCCGCTCGTTTATAACGTCAACGTCACAGCGGGCAGTCAAAAGCACTGTCTGAAGAGCCGTCTTTGAAACGCCAAACATAGGGTCAACCGCCACTTTAAGATTCTTGCTTCTGATTGCGTCGACATTGATAGAATGCAGAATGCTGTCCACGTATTCGTTCATGGGCTTAATAATTTCTATATAGCCCTTTCTCAAACCTTCTTCGTAGGGCATTGACGGCGGAATCCCAATTTCCCCGGTTTCTATTTTAGCAATAACGCCTTCAAGAGCTTTTGTGAAATTCTCGTCCGCGTCCCGGCCGCCTTTCATGAAGACTTTAATGCCGTTGTAGACTGCCGGGTTGTGGCTGGCGGTTATCGCCATGCCGTAATACGTGCGGTACCCCTTCACCGCGAACATAATGAGCGGCGTCGGGGCTTCGCGGTTGATAATGCGGACGTTAATACCATAGCCTGCAAAAACCTCCGCGACCCACTGTGCGGCAAGCTCTGACAGAAAGCGCCTGTCATAGCCGATAATAAAGCCGTTGCCCGCTTCGTTGTTTTCTTTCATGTGGTGCGCAAGCGCCGCCGAAAGAAGCCTTACGTTGTCTTTGGTGAATTCGTCGCCGATAATGGCCCTCCAGCCGCCTGTTCCAAAATGTATCATTCTTGATTTCTCTCCCTTGAGTTTATGCGAACTGCCTGCCAGGTTTTCCGGATATAAGCGAAACCGTCTCCGGTTCTACTTAGCCCATAATGATTTTTATCTCATGAACCGTCCCCGGCTCCTGAACGCCGATTTTATCCGTTTTCTCTCCGTCCAGATAAAGCCCGGCAACGCCTTTGCAGACATGCTGGGGATTTTCGACCGTTATATTATAAAGCGCCCCGCGCCATTCCCGGCTCGCGGTAAAGCCGTCCCAATCACTGGGAATGCATGGATCTATAACAAGCCTGTCAAAATCCGGCCGGACGCCGACGATATAATGGCTTGCCGCAAAGTAGGCCCAGCCGCCGCTGCCGGTCATGAACGGGTGGTTTGCCCGGCCGAAAGCCGTATGCTCCGGACCCATGATAAACTGGCAGTATGAGTACGGCTCCGCCCGGCGGGTCTCTATAATATCGTTCTGGTTATATGGCAGAAGCGCGTCATAGAAGCGCATAAGCCTGTCGCCCCCGCCAAGTTTGGCTTCTGCGCACCAGACCCAAGGGTTCGGGTGGGAGAAAATCGCGCCGTTTTCTTTTATGCCCGGATAAACCTTTGTGACAAAGCCTATCTCGTCATCAGGGACTGTGTAAGAAGGCGCGTTTAGCACAATGCCATAAGGCGTGTAAAGATATTTGTCGATCGAATCCATGGCCGCAAGCGCCCTTTCGCCTTCGGCAACCCCGGAAAGCACAGCCCATGCGTTGCTTTCAAGGTGAATTTTGCCTTCCGCGTCGGCCTTAGTGCCGATTTTGCGCCCTGAAGCGGTAATCCCGCGGATATACCATTCGCCGTCCCAGAGATTATCCTCGCAAGCCTTTTTAACTTTCTCGGCGATGGCCTCGTATTTGGCGGCGTCGCTCTCGTGGCCCGTAAACCTTGCAATCCCCAGGAAATTTTGGATTGCCCAGTAATGCAGAAAAGAAACCATTGCGCTTTCGCCGCCGCCCAGGTTCAGGCAGTCGTTCCAGTCGGCGCGCAGACCTTTGCAGATTCCCGTCTCGCCAACCTGCTCGGCCGAAAAGTCAAGTATTTTCGTCAGGTGCTCATAAACGGTGCCTTTGCCGCCGTCGGCATAAGTGACAATCTCGTCGAGCAGGGAGACCTCGCCGGTCTCTCGGATAAATTCCGCAACGGTGGAAACAAGCCACAGCGCGTCGTCGGAACAGGCGTCGTTTACGCCGTGAATATTAGAGTTTGACCGCGTGTCCGGAACAATAGTGGGCGATTTAAAGCCCTCGTCTTTTTTTTCTTCCGGGTCGAACCATTCCGGCTGGAACAAATGCAGCCCATAGCCCATAGAAGTAAGCCCGCGCAGAAGCTCAATAATGCGCTGGCGGCACTTTTGCGGATTGGAGTGAATAACAGTCATTGCGTCCTGGGAGGTGTCGCGGTAGCCCAATCCGGTTCTGCCCCCCACCTCTATAAAAGAGGCGAAGCGGGAGAACATAATATTCACTTCCGCCTGATACAAATTCCAGATATTAAGCGACGTGTTTAAGCCTTCGCTGGGGGTGTTCACCTGGAGCTTTGAGCATTTCTTGTCCCAAAACGCGGCCAAATCCGCAAAAGCTTTGTCTATATTTTCATGATTTGAGTATTTTTCTCTATACGGCGCGGCTTCTTCGGCCCTGCCTTCGCCAAGCATAAAACACAGACGAATGTCTTTGCCGGGCTGAATTTCCAGATTTTTCCGCAAAACGGCGCAATGGTTGCCGCCCTTTTCAAAGCTCCCGGCGCATTCGCCTTTCTCCAGCGCGGCAGGGCTGCGCTCGTCATGATAAAAGCCCAAAAACTGATCGCGCAGGCAGTCAAAGCCATCCGGCCTAAAATCCGATGCGAACCATTGGAACGCGCCCGGCTCATAGAAAAGCTCAAGCTGGATAACGCCGTCATGATAGCTTGAACCGGCGGAATAAAGGCTCATCTGGAAATTCTGGTTGTCCATGTCTATAAAGTGATAAGAAAATTCCAGATAAGAATAGACGCTGAGTTTGCGGGTTTTGTCGCTTTTGTTTTTAAGAGCGACATCCCAAAGCTCAATCGGCTCGCCCAAGGGAATAAAAATCGTCTGCGACGCTTCTATGCCTTTATAATCGCTCTCAAATTTAGTATAAGAAAGCCCGTGACGGCAGACATATTTTGCCTTGTCAAGCGGTTTTGCCACAGGCTGCCACGACACGCTCCAGAATTCTCCGGTGTCGTCGTCGCGGATATAGACAAAATGTCCGGGCATGTCGATCGGGGCATTCGGGCGAAAGCGCGTCACGCGGTGGTTCTGGGGCGACTTATAGAAAGTATAGCCCCCGCCCGCCTGGCTCAATACTGTGCACATATCGTTCACGCCTATATAATTTGTCCACGGAAAGGGGGTGTTCACCCTGTCTATAACATATTCGCGCCTGTCATTGTCAAAATATCCATATTTCATAAGTACTTTTCATAACCTTTCAAGCAAATATTTTTGTGCATACAGCAAAAATTATAAAGCAAATCCGCAAGTTATAACATGCACTGTCTTGTGAATAATTGAGCGCGCTTGTGGTTCTGGGTTTCTGCGGATCTGTCTATAAGCCGCGCTGGAATTTCTATATCTGTAAGACAATTATATCACCAGTTGTTAATAAAAAAAAATTTGATAAGATTAATTTTTTCCGGAAATTTTTAAAAATAAAGCTTGACAGATCCGGAATTATATATTATTGTAATATCAGTACTAAATCAAATAATACACATAGAGTGACTAGTGCGATTTTATAAATTAATATCAGGAAGGAGGAATTTGCCATGCTTAGCCTGGATTTCACCAGCAGGGAGCCGATATACGAGCAGCTTAAAAATAAAATAATAAAACTGTCCGCGTCCGGGGTGCTTGCCCCAAATGAAAAGCTTCCGTCAGTGAGAAACCTTGCAAAGGAGCTTTTGGTGAATCCGAACACAGTTCAAAAAGCTTATCAGGATTTGGAACGGGAGGGCGTTATATACTCCGTTCCCGGGCGGGGAAGCTTTGTCAGCGAGGGGATAGGGGAAAATGAGAGAGTTCTGGAGAACGCCCGGCGGGCGCTTAGCGCGGCGGCGCGGGGATGCCGCTCGGTTCGCATACGGCTGGAGGACGCTTTGGAACTTGTCAAAAAAGTTTACAGGGAGGATGAGAGGATATGATTTCCGTTGCTTCTTTCACGAAAAAATTTGACGGCAGGCCCGCGCTGGACAATATAAGCCTGAATATCAGCGACAACAGCGTCTATGGTCTGCTTGGCTCCAACGGTTCGGGAAAGTCGACGCTTCTGCGCTCAATTGCGGGGGTATACACGCCGGACGGCGGGGATATACTGGCGGACGGCAAAACGGTCTTTAAGAACCTGGAGTTTAAAAACAGCCTGTTTTTTGTTTCGGACGAACCGTTCTATTTTGCCCAAAGCTCTCTAACAGAAATGTCCGGATTTTACAAGAAGTTTTATACGGGCTGGAACGAGAATACTTACAGGCGGCTCTGCGAAGTTTTCCCCCTGGACGCCTCGGCCAGAATCGCCGGCTTCTCAAAGGGCATGAAACGGCAGGCGCTGATAATTCTGTCGCTGTCGTGCTCCCCCAGATATTTGCTGCTTGATGAGGCTTTTGACGGTCTTGACCCGGTTATGCGCTCGGCGCTTAAAAAAGTCATCGCCGAGAAGATAGCGGACAGTTCTATGACTGTCATTGTCACGTCGCACAACGTGGGCGAGTTTGAGAACCTGTGCGATACCGTGGCGATTATCCACAAGGGCAGAAAAGTCCTTGAACGCGAAAACAGCGGGGATGCGGGCAATATCGTCAAAGCGCAGCTTGCCTTTGCGGCGGAGCCGGACGCGGGGATGTTCCGGGATTTTGACGTGCTGAACTTTGAAATGCGGGGGCGTCTGGCCACTTTGACCATCCGTGGCGGCTTTGGCGAAACCCAGGCGCGGCTGGAGGCAATGAACCCGCTCTTTCTGGATATTCTGCCCACCACGCTGGAAGAGATATTTATATACGAAATGGAGGCTGCGGGATATGGCGCTTCAAAACTTATATAAAAACAAGAACGTCGCAATGTTTTTGGACGTAATGCGGCGGAACAGGGGCATTACCCTGCTTTATACGTTTATTTTATTTTTGTGCGGTCCGTTTGTATGCTTTATGAACATGGTCGGCGAAACAAATAACTTTAAGAATTCTATAGAGTATCTTGGCCCCCACGCGTTCGCGGGACTGACAGTCGGAGCGCTTGTTGCGGCGTTGATTGCGGCGACGTTTACCAACAGTCATTTTCACAGCAGGACGGCGCTGGACGCCTACTATGCGCTGCCGCTCAAGCGGGAAGGTCTCTTTCTTTCACACAATCTTGCGGGAATCGCCTGCGTCCTCCTCCCGCTGATTCTCAACTGGCTGTTTGAGCTTCTTGTGCCGCTGGCTTTTATGAGCTATATTCAGTATGTGCCGCTGCTTTCTATATTTGACCTGTTTGTGAAAACCTGCGCAATGGCGATTGCCGTCTATGCGATTACGGCTTTTGTCGCCGTACAGGTCGGGACGCATTTTGAGACTTTCCTGTTCGGCTTGATTATCAATTTCGCTGTGCCGATTCTGGCAGGCATAAGCATGATTCTTTTCAGCGGCGCCCTCTATGGCTTTAGCGACAAGGCCCAGGCGCTTGTCAATATGATGATTTACGCTTCGCCGGGCGTTCTGATGGGTTATATTCTGGTCGACACTTCAATGGCGAAGATCTATAGCGTGTCTGTTTTCGGGCACGGGCTGGCGGCGCTTGTCTGGTTTGCGATTGCCGCGCTGCTGCTGCTTGCCGCGACATATTTATTCAGGCGCCGCCGCGCGGAAATTTCCGGAAGGCCGCAGCCGCGGACTATAATAGCTTTTATAATCAAAATTATTGCCCTGTACGGCGCGGGAATCCTGATGATATTCATCTGCGTAAGCCTGCTTGGAGGCGGCAGAATTAAAGACTGGTTCCTGCCTTCGGTTATATTTTATATTATCGGAGCGGCTCTTGCTTTTGCGATGGTCGAAGGCGCGCTGTCGCTGGGCTTCAAAGATATGCTGAAAAAGTGGAAACAGTTCGCGCTTATGGCGCTTTGCGGGCTGATTGTGGTGGTCTGCGCCTATACTGGCGGGCTGGGGTATGAAACAAGAATCCCCAAAGCCGACAGCGTCAAGTCCGTCACTGTGCCCGGATGGATTTTTGAATCGCAGGAGCTTTCGGGACTGAACGGCTATGTCCCGGAATATGACACAAAAGGCATGTATTATTTCAGAAACGACTTGGAATTAAACGGCCTGGAAAGCATAAACGCCTTTATAAACCTTCACAGGGCTTTTGTAGATAATCGCGAGCCTCGCGAGCCGGCAATCGCTCCCCAATATCAAGAAGAGTACAGTATCAGCGCCAATTTCACGTATAAGCTTAAATCCGGCTTTGATATGTCCAGAAACTACGGCAGCGCTTCTATTGACAAAAGCGTAGTGAAAGACCTGTATCTGGGGGCTTCGGAAGAAGCGGACGAGAAAAGCAACACGCTCTATACCGTCAATCCGGAGCACGTCAGTCTTATTTATGTCCGCGACAGGCTCGGGATTGGCGCGCTGAACATGAGCTATGGCCCGACCGCTCAGAAAACGGCCTATGGGGAATTCCTTGCGGCTTTGCAGACGGACATGAAGTCCGAAACGGCGGAACAAAGGCTTGCTCCCGATAAAGGGCGCGCCTGCGTTCTGGGAATGAATCTTACAAGCGGGCACAGCGCGGAGATTTCTATTATGCCCTGGTATACAAACACAATAAAGCTTCTGGATAAATACTGCCCGGACTACAAAAATATTGACGCTTCTGAATATAACAGCGCCTATATTTTTAATATACCGGAAAACTGGGGGCATTTTAACAGCGCCTCGGAACTGCTTTCGCGGATTTATGAGGACGACGCGGCGCCATGGCCGGAGAACAAAGTGAGCGCTATGTATTACGATTACTACGGCCAAGTCAACATGTTAACCTACGGCACAACCGCGGAATACCTTGACGAGCTTGCGGAGAAACAGCCGGAACTTGTGACAAAAGTCACAGACGCGGACAAAATACAGGCTATGGCCTCAAACGGCATTTCAAGGGTTTATTACTACAGTTTCCAGCCCAATATCTATGCGGTTTTCGTTGAGGGCGGCTATGAGGGCTATATTGACGCTCTGCCCTGTTACCCGATTATCGCAAACTGATTTTAGCCCGCTTCCAATTTTATATACGCTGAGCAAGCCATCCGCCCCCACTACTCCCGGGGGCGGATGGCTTTTATACAGGGGGTTAAACAGTAATACGCGTTATAAATTTTGATAAATATTAATGCTCAAAACAATTTTTTGTGCTATAATAAATTTTAAAGAGATGATTTGATATAGGGCGCAAAGCAATAATGAATTTCGGAGGTATCACAATATGCCAGAAAAATTTTACCTGACAACCGCGATAACTTACGCTTCAAAAAAGCCGCATGTCGGCAATGTCTATGAGTTCGTGCTGTCGGACGCGATTGTCCGCTTTAAAAGAATGCAGGGCTTTGACGTGTTTTTCCTCACGGGCACAGACGAGCACGGCCAGAAAATAGAGGACGTCGCCCGCGAAAACGGCCGCACCCCAAAAGAACACGCTGATATTATCACGCAGGGTATAAAAGATACCCAGGCCCTGATAAATATTTCGTATAATAAATTTATCCGCACTACTGACGATTACCATGAGAAGGCCGTCCAGAGGATTTTCAGAAAGCTTTACGATCAGGGAGATATCTACAAGGGCGAGTACAAAGGCTTGTATTGCGTCGCTTGCGAATCATTCTATACGGAGTCGCAGCTGATTGACGGCCGATGTCCCGACTGCGGAAGGGAAGTCAAACCCGCCCGCGAGGAAGCCTATTTTTTCAAGATGAGCAAGTACCAGGACAGGCTCATGAAATATATTGAGGAAAACCCGGACTTTATCCGCCCGGAATCCCGCAAGCGCGAAATGATTAATAATTTTCTGAAGCCCGGTTTGCAGGACTTGTGCGTTTCCCGCTCGTCTTTCAAATGGGGAATACCTGTCGATTTCGACCCCGGGCATGTCGTTTATGTCTGGGTTGACGCGCTCAGCAATTATATTACAGCCCTGGGTTACAGCCCGGAAACCCCCGACGCCGAGCTTTATAAAAAATACTGGCCCGCGGATGTTCATGTGATCGGCAAGGACATTCTGCGCTTTCACACAATCTATTGGCCGATAATTCTTATGGCCCTGGGCGAGCCTTTGCCGAAGTCGGTTTTCGGGCACCCGTGGATGCTGATGGGCGCGGACAAAATGAGCAAATCAACCGGTAATGTCCTTTATACTGACGACCTGGTGAAAATTTTCGGCACAGACGCGATCCGCTGGTATATGCTTTCGGCGATGCCATACGCGCAGGACGGCAGTATCACAATAGACGATGTTGTCAGTCTGTACAACTCAGATTTGGCGAACAACCTGGGTAATCTTGTCAACCGGACGGTTTCCATGCAGAACCAGTATTTCGGCGGAGCGGTTCAAGCGCCTTCCGGCGAAGAAACGCCCGAAGACAAAGACCTGCGCGAAACCGCAAAAGCCGCCGTCGGGAATTTTGCCGCCTGCCTGAACGACTATCATACCGCCGACGCAATCCGGGAAATCGTCGCGCTGGCGCGGCGCTGCAACAAATATATTGACGAAACTATGCCCTGGGTCCTTGCTAAAAACGAGGCCGGCAAAACGCGCCTTGGCGCTGTTCTGTATAATCTTTTGGAGAATATCCGCAAGCTTGCGATTATGCTTTCGCCGCTGATTCCCGAAACGGCCGCGAAAATCTTTGAGCAGATCGGGGCGGGCGGGGATATTCAGACTTGGGCTTCCGCCGCGCTTGAAGACGGCATAAAACCCGGCGGGAAAGTCGGAGCGGCTGCGCCGCTTTTCAGCCGCCTGAAAGAAAAAGAAACTCACGAAGCTTTTCAGGCTCTGACTGACAAAGCCGAAGCTCCGGCGCTGGCCGCCAAAGCCGCAAAGGCGGAGCTTGTCGACATCAGCGACTTTGCAAAGCTTTCACTGGTTTGCGCGGAAATAAAAACCTGCGAGCCTGTGCCGAAATCCGATAAGCTCTATAAACTCCGGCTCGACGACGGGCAGGGCGGAAGACAGCTTGTTTCCGGAATTGCAAAATGGTACACGCCTGAGGACTTAATCGGCAGGAAAATTATTTTAATTGCGAATCTTAAGCCCGCGAAGCTTCGCGGCGTTGTGTCAGAGGGAATGTTATTGGCGGCGGACGCGGGCGACGCGGCAAGTGTGGTTTTTCTTGATGAGAGCGTTCCGGTCGGGGCAAAAATCCGTTAGATATTATTTTTATAAACAGGCGATGAATAATTATTCATCGCCTGTTCAGTATTTGAACCCGGAGAAAAATAAAGGGCTGAGTTTATCACAGACGGCACGCAGTTTAAACTTAAAACGCCCTGTTTGTGAAATATATATATAATTATTATTATTTTTGCGCTTTATGTTGTGATTAATGCTAATTGATATAATTTGCTTTAAAAGTTATGATATTTTCATAAAGCTTGGTGGGATGAGACCCGCTTTTAAGGCGCGAACCCCCATCCTTTTTTTGAAAAAGTTTGTTTTTTCACAGCAAAAATAAGATGTTTGGGAGGAAACCAAATGGTTTTTGAAAAAGTACGACAGGTCGTGTGTGACCAGCTGGACCTGGAGGAAGATCAAGTTATACTTGAGTCTTCCGTTATTGATGATTTAGGCGCCGACAGCCTCGACATTGTTGACCTTATTATGAGCCTTGAAGAGGAATTCGACGTTGAAATACCGGAAGAAGAAGTGGACAACATAAAAACTGTGGGCGACATTGTAAAGTTTATAGAAAACAAAATATGAGCGAAAAGCGGGGGCGGACAGTTCAGTCCGTTCCCGCTTTATATACAGCCGTAAAACTGTAACTTGACATTCTTACAGACCTGTGTTTAAATTGAGGAGCAAACACATTAAATTACGAGAATGGACATAAAAATTTATGAAATTGCTTAAACTGTTCTCCGCGTTGGTTCTGACTGTGAGCCTGCTCTGCTCCTGCGCGGGCGCGGCAGCGCCGTCGGCTCCGGAGGAAGAAAGCTCCTCCGTGCCTGTTTCGTCCGAGGAAGCCGCGCCTGTCCCCTCCGAAGAACCCGCCCCAAGCGAAGCCCCTGCCGAAGACTTTGAGAACATAAGCGCCGAATGCGTCGCGTTTGAAAATATGCCTGGTCTGCCTTCTCTGGATTCGCTTAGGCCGGGAACGGAAGAAGAACTTCAGGCGTTTTATGATAAACTTTCCAATCTTCCTAAAAACTTAAAAATATTTGTGACCACCAGCCCGATAGATGATGACGACATTATTGAATATACTTTCACAAGGGAAGAAGCTGTCCAGCTTATTGAGAGCCTCCATACTATAAACGTCGCCACGGTTGAGAGCGCCGGAAACCCCAAAACAGGCGGCGGGCACGCTATTGTTATTATGGATGAATCGGACAACATTCTAATCTCCATAAGCAACATTGCTTGGTTTGTTACGCTCAGCGACAGCGGGGAAACAATCGTATTTGAAGAAATTGCTCCGTATGGGAATTGGACAGTTCTTATTGGCAAAGGATTATAATCTCAATAGTTTCTAAATATGGGCGGACTGCAAAGTCCGCCCATATTTTGGTTTATCTCGCCATGCGGTTAACCGCGCTGACCACCGCCCGCACTGACGATCGGCTGATATTGTGGCTTATTCCCGCGCCGAAAAAACTTTCTTTCCCCGCGTCCAGAATCTGAATATAGGAGATAGCCCGCGAATCCGTGCCCAAATCCAGCGAATGCTCGCTGTAGTCGACTATATCAAACTGCGCCCCAATGTGCGCGGAAAACGCCTTGCAGAAAGCGTCAAGAAGGCCGTTGCCGTCGCCCTGAATATGCTTTTCCTCGCCGTGGTCTTTGATCACGGCGTCGACATGGGTGGCGCCGTTGTTGCTTTCTTTATAGCTCACAAGCCCGTATGGCTCGGCGATATTAATATACTCGCGGTCAAACAGTTCCCGGATTTCCTCCGGGGAAAGCTCGTTCTGGCTCTGGTCGGAAAGCCGCGTCGCAATGCCGCCGAATTCTTTCTGCATTGCCCGCGAAAGCTTAATCCCAAATTTCTGTTCTAGGATGAATGAAACCCCGCCTTTGCCGGACTGCGAATTTACGCGGATAATAGCCTCATAGGTCTTGCCCAGGTCGGCCGGGTTGATGGGCAGATAGGGCATTTCCCACCTGTCGTAGTCATTGCCGATATACGCCATCCCTTTGCGGATTGCGTCCTGATGGGAACCGGAAAAGGCCGTAAAAACCAGTTCGCCCGCATAAGGCTGGCGCGGGTGAATGGTCATGGCCGTCAGATCCCGGTATATGCTTTCAATCCTGTCCATATTTGAAAAATCCAGCCCCGGGTCTATCCCATGAGTGTACATATTTAAAGCAAGCACGACTATATCGGCGTTGCCGGTGCGCTCGCCGTTGCCGAACAGCGTGCCTTCAACCCGGTCCGCCCCGGCAAGCAGGCCAAGTTCAGTGGCGGCCACGCCGCAGCCGCGGTCGTTGTGGGCGTGCAGGCTCACGGCGATGCTCTCCCTGTATTTAAGATTTTTGCACATATATTCTATCTGATCCGCATAGATATTCGGGCTGCTCAGTTCCACAGTGGAGGGCAGGTTGATAATCGCTCTGCGTTCCGGCGATGGTTTCCAGACGTCCAGAACTGCGTTGCAAACTTCGGCGGCGTATTCCATCTCGGTTGAAGTGAAAACTTCGGGAGAAAACTCGAAAATAAACCTGTCCCTGCCGTATATTTCGGCATATTTATTAAAAAGTTCCGCGCCTGTGGCGGCCATCGCCCGGACTTCCTCGCGGCTCTTTTGGAAAACGACGTCCCTGTGCAGGGGGGAAGTGGCCACATAAAGATGGACTATGGCCTTTTTAGCTCCGTTCAGGGACTCGAAAGTTTTTTGAATCAGGTCTTCGCGTGACTGAACAAGCACCTGAATACAAACGCCGTCGGGGATTAAATCCTCTTCTATAAGGCGGCGGGTCAGCTCGTAGTCCGTGTCCGAGGCCGACGGGAAAGAGATTTCGATCTCTTTGAAGCCGATTTCGCAAAGCAGCTTGAAAAACTCAATTTTCTGCTTGATATTCATTGGGACAGGCAGGGCCTGGTTGCCGTCGCGGAGGTCGCTGCTGCACCAGATAGGGGCTTTTGCGAGCTCTTTGTCCGGCCATGTCCTTTCGGGGAAATTAAACTTTGGGGCGGCTTTGTACTTTGCATAGTTCATCATAATAAATTCTTCCTTTCGTGATTTGTTTCGTGATTTGTTTCGCATTGCAGGGGCGCGGTTTCCTGACAGGAACAGCCATTTTTCCAAAATAAAAAGCCCTGCGTCTCTTTTTACTAGAGACGCAGGGCATAAAAGACCCCCGCGCGGTACCACTCTGATTCGCCTGATTTTTGAAATAAACAGGCGCGCTTTACAGATGCTGACACATCCTGCCTGTGATAACGGCCGGCGTTTCCGTCGCGGCTTAGTGATTGCGAAAAACTTTCAGCCGCGAAACTCGGAGGCGAGTTCAGTTTTTCCTTCGCCGCGGCTTTACACCAGGCAGCCGCTCTCTGCGCGCGACAAAAAAACTTACTGTTCCTCTTCACAGTTTTTATCATGTTATAAATTTTTTAAAATTTTATCACAGTTGCGAAAGAATGTCAAGCGTTTTTTGAACTCTGTATATAGATGTGCGGCTCTCTTTTGAGAAGGCGCCCGTGAAACTATTTTTCGGCGACAGTTTTTACAAACTGGTCAAGCGAAGAGGAAATATCTATCTCGCGGCCGCTGCTTTTTTCGACCAGATCCGGAGTGAATACATCCCGGAGCGTATTAACCCACGCGGTTTTAACTTCTTCGCTCTGTGCGCCGTTTTTATAATCGCCGAGCATGTCAAGCGTTTTGATAAGATACTGATAGTCGCCGGACTGAATAAAGGCGTTGTTGTTTTTATTTGCGCTGAGGCTTCCGCTGCGCCCGGCAACTTCTGGGGAATAAATCGGATCGTTGGCGATAAAATTCACAAAATCAATAGCGGCTGAGGTTCTGGCGGCGTCCCCGCTGTCAATGACGCTTGCGCCCAGCAGAGTGTAGTAAAGCTTTGGATCGCCGCTTGAGGGATAGGGCATAAAAATTGCGTTGAAATTGTCTTTTTTGGCTTCTTTATAATTCAAATCATAGCCCAAAGTATAAATCAGGCTGTGAGCCAGGCTGCCCTCAATAAAGGCCGAAACGGAATCCTCCGCCTGCGCGGAATAGCCGTTGAGCAGCAGGCCGTCGTCAACAAGGGCTTTCAGCTCGCCCAGCGCCTTAACCCCGTTTGCGTCGTTTATGCTTGCCAGCTGCGAGCCGAAAGCGTTTTCCGCAAGGCTTTGCGTAGCCACGCTCCCAGCGGTGGAACCATAGAAGAAAATGCCTGTGTCTGTGCTGTCCGGAAGTTTTTCGGCCAGCTCTTTCAGCAGGGCTTTATATTCCTCCATAGTCCAGCTCCGGTTTCCGTCCAGCTTTGGCAAAAGTGAAAGCGCACCCGCCACTTCAAGAATATTTTTGTTGAAGGCCATCAAATAAGGCGAAACGGCGACAGGATAAAAATTATAGGTTTTTCCCCCGTCGGCGCTGGCCGCTTTTAAAATCGGTTCCGGGATGTCAATCGGAAGGGCGGCCTTGGTTTTTTCGCCGGAGGAATCCGCCGCGCTTGCTTCCGCGGGGATTTCCGGGGAAATAATGCCCGACAAATCCGCCAGCTTTTGGCCCTCCAGCACTTTGTCAAGGCCAGGGCGGGCGAACACCACGTCGGGAACTTCGCCAGAGGAAATGGCCGCCGCCAACTCATCTTCGTATGTATACGGAAGATAAGAGATATCGATTATGACGTTGCTGTGCGAGGCTGTGTAGGCTTCGGCAAGCTCTTTCACAAAAGAATCTTTTTCGGAGCCGGCATCGCCGTCGCTTGCAAAGATTTTCATGCTCCACCATTTGATGGTGACCGACTCCGGACTTTCAGATGAACTTCCGCCGCTGTCGGTTTTTTTGCAGGAAACCGCTGACGAAAGAAACAGTAAAAAAACAAGGACGCATAACAGACTTTTTGTTTTTCTCAAAGCATTGACCCCCATTAGGTAAAATTCGCAGGATGATTAAAAATAAAAAATAAGCTTTTTTTATGATACAGTAAAACGTTCCGGTTTTCAAGTAATACCATGAACGAGGAAAAATATTACAGGATTGTGCGGATATTTTATATAGGGGGAAGAAGACAGTTTATCCCCCTTGTCACATATCTTTTTTAATTCTGTCGATAGCGCCTTTTTCCAGCCGCGAAACCTGCGCCTGAGAAATGCCGATTTCGGCGGCCACTTCCATCTGGGTTTTGCCTTTCATGAAGCGCAGGTTCAGGATTCTTCTCTCACGCTCGTTAAGAGCTTTTATTGCTTCTTTCATAGAAATTTCGTCAAGCCAGTCGTTTTCGTCGCCGCTGTCTTTAATCTGATCCATGACATAGATTGTGTCCCCCCCGTCGGAATAAACCGGCTCCTGCAGGGAAACAGGGTCGACAATAGCCTCTAAAGCCAGCACGACTTCTTCTTTTGAGATGCCCATTTCTTTTGCGACTTCTTCCACAGTGGGTTCTTTTGAGTTGCGATGGACAAGAGCCTCTTTTACCTGCATGGCTTTGTATGCCGTGTCGCGCATGGAACGCGCCACTCTGATGGAATTGTTGTCGCGCAGGTGCCGCCGGATTTCCCCGATTATCATCGGGACGGCGTAGGTGGAGAAGCGCACGCCCTGGCCGACGTCAAAATTGTCAATGCTTTTTATAAGGCCGATACAGCCTACCTGAAAGAGGTCGTCGGGGTTTTCTCCCCGGTTTGCAAAGCGCTTTATTATGCTCAAAATAAGTCTCAAATTGCCGTTTATCAGCTTTTCGCGGGCAATTTTATCCCCGGCTTTCACGCGGCGGAGAAGCTCTTCTTTTTCGGACTCTTTCAGTACTTTTAATTTGGAGGTGTTAATACCGCAGATCTCTACTTTTATGGGCTGCAAATGAGATTACCTTCCTTCGGGGATTTGTGTCCCGTATAGCATGCATTAAAAGTATTGACCCTGTGGGGCTTTTAAATTCAGAAAGAAAAAATCCGCGCCGTGTAAAAAATGGAAACGTGAGCGGATGTCAGCCTTGGTCCTGTCCCTGCGGAATTATTTTGTTCTTCCTGTATTTTATCTCCGCCGCCGCCCACAGCGCCAGCGGTATCCCAATCTGAAAAGCGGCGACCATATATGGGTATATTTTTACATTGAGACCGAAATCCGCGACGCTTTCATATAATGTCACTGACAGAGCGAAAATGAACAGCGAAATCGGGACAATATATGTCTGGTGAGCTTCTTTAGTCAAAGCGGAAAGGCTTTTGGACGAGGCCGACGTCAGCATGGCTATTTTACATATTGAAGCAAGCATCAGCACAAAGCTGAAAAGAGATTCGCCGCGTTCAATAATATTACCGATATGCAGTATGCTTATCGCCCTGAACGTTGGAAAATACGTGTTTTCTATGGCGTGCGGCCCTATCAGTCCGCAGACGCAGACAAATATCAGTAAAAAATACAAAGCCGAAAAAAGTATCCCGAAAAAATACGCTTTGTAACTGCTGGATTTTTTATTAAATTTCTCGAAAAGCGCAAGCGTCACCGTGAATTCTCCCAGGGGAAGCATAAGAAACACAAAAGAATTCCCCAGCAGTTCCCCAGCCGGGCGGCTTAAAACGGGTCTCAGGTAATCGAAGCGTATATTTGGTATGGACGCCATGATAAAAATCAAAATGACCTCGCCTGCCGCCGCGACAATCAGCAGGCCGACTTTGTTGAGAGTCTCCATGCCTTTGCGGGCGGCATAAAGACATGGCAGATTTAAAAACAGCGCGATTATTTCAAACGGCGTGTGAAAAAGCGAAGTCAGGTTCAGAAAATGAACCAGGCTGTAAAGAGTGCCTGAGGACAGATAAATGCAGTAGCCCCCGAAAATAACGCTGATAATATATTTGCCCGCCGCGCCGAAGACCTGTTCGGCCATTTCATATATATTTTTCCCCGGCATAAGCTTTACAAGCCGCGCGCAGGTAAACGCGGCGGGTATTGAAAAGACGAAGCCAAACAGGATGACGATCCATGTGTCCTGCCCTGCCGCGCCCGGAAAACCCATAACCAGGTTGTTGCTCACGACGATAATCATAATCGCGATTGCGGCGCGCACGCTTGAAAAATAATCTCTTGAATCTTCCAAATTTTTCTCCCTTCTTGTGGGGCGAACTGCGGCCGCCCGCTGATTTTCCGCGGTAATTCCTGTTCAGGGGCAAGCTCCGCGCTCTTGTTTACCCGTCGCCGAAAAGCAGAGCCGAGACCCAACTGTGGAACTCCTGCAAAGGCTTTGATACAGGCAGGTCAAACGCGTCCAGCATAATAATCGTATATCCCGAAAGCATAAATAAAGCGGTGATAATCGCCGTCTTTTTTTCTTTCCGCTGTATTTTGGGAATCAGATCAAAAATAACTGCGCATAAAAATACAATTGTTATAAGAGTCTGTTTCAACTGACCCCGCGCCCTCCTCCGAAGTCTTTCATCATTCCCGCGTCGCGCAGAACAATCTGCGTATCCGCCGAAACGTCGGCTTTTTTGAAAATTTCGCCCCAATCGTCTTTAATTTGGTTCCAATGTCCGGGATCGTTTCTGTATATGCTTTCCCCAAAGCCGAAAATGTCCAGCCCAAGGCGCCGCTGATGGTATTTGACTATTTTTTCTATTTCCTGATTGAGGGCAAGGCTGGCATAGCCGCCCAGCATAAGCATGTTTTTGGTGTTCATGCCGCCTATTCCAGGGAAAATATCAATAACGTTGCTGGGCATGAACAGTTTGAAAACAAGCGTGTATTTGCCGTCTTTTTCTTCGACGCTTATTTTCGGGACAGTTTTTCTGATACGCAAAGAAAGTTTCAGGCTTTTGCCTTCGTCTTGATCGTCGGGAAAATCTTTATAGCCGTCGATAAAGCATACAAAAGAACCGTCTTTTACAGCGTCCATTATCAGGGCGTAATATGGCTTCTGCCACTCTTCCATTTGGCCGGCCATTTTATCCCCGTCAAATATGGCCATACCGTTGGAGCCGATGTCCCCGTCTTCGCCGCCTCTTCTGATGACGGGAAGGGTAAGGCTTCTGATCCCTTCGCACAAATCGTCGTATATGTCAAACAAATGCTCCCAGTGTATGGAATCGCTGGT
Source organism: Oscillospiraceae bacterium (assembly GCA_031282245.1). Taxonomy (GTDB): domain Bacteria; phylum Bacillota; class Clostridia; order Oscillospirales; family Ruminococcaceae; genus JAITEB01. Next base: position 120,574 of record JAITEB010000017.1, read on the forward strand.
GGGATAGCTCTCGTTAAAGCTTTTGTTGATTATATAAGACATGACTATATCGTTTGCGTCTGTTTCAAAAATATCATAAGCCTTTTCACTGTCGGCAATAATCAAAGAGAGAGTTTCCCTTGTGCCCACGTTGCGCAGAAAAGTGTCGACTATTTCCCCAATGCCGTTTTGCGCCACGGCTTTGCTGATCAGGATAATTTCGGTGTTGCCAAGGTAAAGCTCGCTTTTAAGCTGTTTGCGCGCGCTGAATATCGCCTCGGCGATAGTTCCCCCCTCTGCTTTCACAAGGTCGGAGAAAAGCCCTTCCGCTTTTATATTTTTGTCGTCAATAGTCTCAAAAGTAAGAAGATATTTTTCGGGGTCCGCGTCGCTCTGATCAACCGCAATCCCGGCGACGATTGTCATGCGGCTCAGGCTCCTGTAATCCCAGCAGGAGCACAGGCATACAAAAATAAGCGCCATCCCGGTGATCAGGCAAATCTTTTTTTTCATGTGGAATGAACCCGGCCTTTATATATTTTTTACAGTGCGGGCTATTTTACGCCCGCACAGCTTTTACAAATCACTGTTTCTAAGCGAAGAACGGAATCTGTTTAGATTAAAAGGAACCCTTTCTATCATTGAAGGAATGGGCGCGCGGAAAAAACTGTCTTTTATATACTGCAGATCAAATTTTGGAGGGATAAAAATATAGTCCTCGCCAAAAGTTTTAAGCCCGAGCAAATGCGACATGATTATAAAAATCCCTATTGACATCCCCATAAGCCCGAAAATGGACCCGAGAAACAGAAGAAAATACCGGCATATAATAGTGCTGGACGCAAGCTTGGGCACAAGCAGAGCGGTTATTCCGGCAAAGCCGACCACTATGATAATCGCCGAAGAAACCAGATTTGCCGCGACGGCCGCCTGGCCTATCACAAGAGCCCCCACAATGCTGAGAGACTGCCCTGTCTGGCTGGGCATCCTCACGCCTGTTTCCCGCAGAATGTCAAAAATAAGCATCATTATTGTCCCCTCAACCGAAAAGGTGAAGGGAACAACCCTGTTTTCTTTGACAAGGTTGATAACTAACATTTCGCTCAAAATTTCCTGGTGATACGCCACGATTGTGACGTACAGCCCCAGGCATATAATAGACGCAAAAAAACCGAAAATTCTGATAAGCCTTGTAAAACTGCCGTAAATAGGACCCATATAATAATCCTCGCTGCTCCGGAAGTTTTCCATGAACATGTAGGGCGCGGTCAGCACAACGGGCGTTCCGTCGACAAAAATGGCGATCCTGCCTTCAAGCAGCCTTGCGGTCACGACGTCCGGTTTTTCCGTGTAACCGCAGGTCTGAAAGCCGAAAACAGATTTTTCGGCGATGTGTTCCACAATATAGTTGCTGTCCAGAATCCCGTCAATGTCAACCCGGTCAAGCCTTTGCTCCAGGTCGGACAGAATTTTCGGCTCCACAAGGTCTTCTATATAGCAGACAGCCACGCTCGTGGAAGTTTTTCGCCCCATTTTTCTTATTTTGATTTTAAGCTGATTTGTTCTGAGCCGTCGGCGGATCAGAGACAAGTTGGGGGCGATGCTTTCGATAAAGCCGTCGCGGGGCCCTTTTATAATGCGTTCGCTGTCCGGCTCGCTGATGGAGCGAACGGGGAAATTCCTGCTGCCGATAATCAGAGCCTTGTCGCTGCCTTCGGCAAAAAGGAGCGCGCCGCCGTAAGTAAGCTCGTGCACAAGCTCGGCCACATCCCCGGTTTCGTTCACGTCGCTTGCGATAAGAAGACTGTTTTTGGCTGCTGCAAGAGAATTTCCGTCGGTTTTTTCCATGGAGAGCAACGGCCTGATAATATCACTGCTTATTGCTTTTGAATCTACAAGGCCGTCGCAGTAAAACAGGCAGAATTTATCCCCGCTTTTGGGGTTTTCAAATTCCCGGTTTACTATCAGGTCTACATGTTCAAACAGGGTCTTTATCAGTCCTGTATTCTCATCAAGTGAGGCGGAAAGCTTATAACTGTTCAGCGCTTTGTTGAGTTCGGCGACTTTGGCGGCGTTCTGTTCCTGTTTTTTTGCTTTGCTGGGCATTGGGCTTAACCTCCGGAATTATTTAAAATGCGAATCTCTGTTTTAATACTGCGGGGCGCTTAGAATTAAAAAAATATTCAGTTGTTAGCTTTGCCAGGTTTGCAAATAAATATGCAATAAATATCATTCACAAAGAAGCTGCAAAAAGAATAGACTGATATAAAAAACGATTTTTCACGCCTTGTTAGTTTTTTATTTAAATATTATCAATAGGGAGGCAAATAATGCTTTGTAAAACCCTGTACGCTGTTGTTGGGGGGGATCTTCGCCAGGCCGCAATCGCAAACGCGCTTGTCCAAAAATGCCGCCGGGCGCAGGTCTGCGGCATGTTCATGGAAAAAGAAACGGAACTTTCAAGCGCGGAAATATATAAAACAAATGATATAAGTCAAGTGTTCCCCAAAGCCGCCGTTATTATTTTCCCTCTCCCGGTATCTGTTGACGGCGAATTTATCAGCGCGCCGTTTTCGGAGAAAAAACTGCCGTTTGACTGCCTGAAATACATAAATAAAGACGCCCAGGTCTTCGCCGGGGCTGTTTCTCAGGCCTTCCGGGATACGGCGTCCAAATATAATATTAAGCTGTGGGACTATTTCGAGCGGGAGGAGCTTGCTATACTCAACGCGGTTCCCACTGCGGAAGGCGCTGTGGAAATTGCCCTGCGGGAAAGCCCAAGAACGCTTTTCGGGCAGTCCTGCCTGATCACGGGCTATGGGCGCGTGGCAAAGGCTGTCGCAAGGCTTCTGCCCGCCTTTGGCGCAAAGACCGCGGTTGCCGCAAGAAGCTTCAGGGATCTGGCGCGCGCCGCCGCAGACGGCCTTGAAACCGTCCCTATGGGAACGCTGGCAAATAGGCTTCCGCAGGCGGACATTATTTTCAACACAGTGCCGTCAAACATTCTGACGCAAAGTCTTCTGGAAAAAGTGCCCGGAGACTGCCTTATAATCGACCTGGCCTCCAAACCGGGCGGGCTGGATTTTGGCGCGGCGCGGGAACTTGGCCTGAAAGTCATCTGGGCTCTGTCGCTTCCGGGAAAGGTCGCGCCGATAACGGCGGGTGAAATCATATTAGAGACAATCGAAAACATAATTGCAGAAAAAGCGTATTGCTATGCTAACGAAATGGAGCTGTAATAAAAAACATGAACTGTATAAACCAAACACAAGGGGCGGTAAAAATAGGCTTCGCTCTCACAGGTTCTTTTTGCACCTTCTCAAAAGCGCTGGAGCAAATGCAGAAGCTGGTCGCCCTGGGTTATGACGTCAGGCCGATTATGTCGGAAAACGCCTATAAAACAGACACGCGCTTCGGCTCAAGCGAAGAATTTATCAATATGATAGAGGGCATATGCGGCAAAAAAATAATCAGCACGATTGTGGCCGCCGAACCGATCGGGCCAAAAAAACTGCTGGATCTGCTTTTGATTGCGCCCTGCACGGGGAACACACTGGGAAAACTTGCTAACGGAATCAGCGACACAAGCGTAACTCTTGCTGCAAAGGCTCATCTGCGCAACCTGCGCCCGGCGCTTATCGCCGTCTCCAGCAACGACGCGCTCAGCAGCTCCGCAAAGAACATAGGGCTTTTGTTCAACATGAAAAATATTTATTTTGTGCCTATGCGCCAGGACGACCCGACAGGCAAGAACAATTCCCTTGTGGCGGATTTTGACAAAATCCCGGACGCGCTTGAGGCCGCTCTGCACAGAAGACAGATTCAGCCGGTTTTTACCTGACAACGCAAAAGAGCGGGGACAGACAAGCGCCCGCGCCCGCTCTTTTGGCTGGATATCTGTTTTGCGTTAAATAAAATGGCGCAGGAGCATAAAAGAGAATTCGCGAGAAAATACGAGCATAACAGAGTTTTATCAAGCCTAAATTAAAATTTTCAAAAAAGCTCTTGACAAGCTCTCAACATGCTTTTATAATATAGCATGTCGTTTACTGCATTGAGCCTTTTTGAAAACTTTGCAGAGAATTTAATAAAATGGAGGTAAATCTCGTTATGTCGACATATATGCCCAAAAAAGCTGACCTGAGCCGCAAATGGTATATAATTGACGCAGAGGGCAGATCGCTTGGACATGTCGCCGCCGCCGCCGCCCATATCCTGCGCGGCAAGCACAAGCCCACTTTTGCCCCACATGCCGATTGCGGCGATAACGTCGTCGTTATCAACGCCTCAAAAACAGTCCTCACCGGCAACAAGCTCGACAAAAAGAAATATTACAGGCATTCGGGCTGGATTGGCGGCCTGAAAGAAACCAGCTACAGGAAACTGATGGCCGAGCGTCCTGAGTTCGCTCTGTTAAAAGCTGTCAAGGGTATGCTCCCGGACACCACTTTGGGAAGAAACGCGGCCACCCGCATCCGGGTTTACCGCGGCGCGGACCACAAACAGGCCGCGCAAAAACCGGAAACCTGGAATTTCTGATTAATTTTGTGAAAAGGAGGACTTAAAATACTATGTACGAATCAAGCCGCCCCTACTTCTATGGAACCGGCAGACGGAAAAAATCCGTGGCCCGTGTCCGCGTTTATGCCGGCAACGGAAAAATTACTATTAACAACCGCGACATAGACGATTATTTCGGCCTTGAGACGCTGAAGCTAATTGTCCGCCAGCCGCTGAGCCTGGTTGGTCTCGTCGATAAATTTGACATTATATGCACAGTCGCCGGAGGCGGCGTCACCGGCCAGGCCGGCGCAATCCGCCACGGTCTCAGCCGCGCTATGCTTCAATATAGCGAAGGAGAGCTGCGCCCTGTCTTGAAAAAGGCCGGCTTCCTCACACGCGATCCCAGAATGAAAGAGCGCAAAAAATACGGTCTTAAAAAAGCCCGCAAAGCGCCCCAATTCTCAAAGAGATAATTACCCGGTTTTTTTAATAAGCCCCCGGAGCAGCTCGACGCTTAGGGGGCTTTGATTTATAATTTTTTATGGCGGCGGTTGACAAATACGCAAAATTTACGTATTATTATAGCAAACAAGAATGATGATGCCCCAAGAACTTGTGTTTGTTTTGTATTGTACAGGCCGGAGGGCTTTTTTAAAGAAAGGAAATAAATCATATGGCGACGCTAATGCGAAGAGAGCAGATAAGGGAAGTCATCCGCAACAGGGAGCCTTTTCTGCTGATAGACGAAATAACGGGGCTTATCCCCGGCCAGCAGGCAATCGCGCAGCTTCACCTGACGGGGGAGGAGTTCTGGTTTTCCGGGCACTTCCCGGAGTATCCCCTTGTTCCCGGCAGCCTGATTATCGAAATGATTGCTCAGGCGGCGGCTGTCTGCGCGCTTTCGCTGCCCGAAAACAGCGGAAAGGTCGTCAGTCTTGCCGCTGTGGACAAAGCCCGTTTCAGGAGAAAGGTTTTTCCGGAGGAGACGCTTACTGTTGAGGCGAAAATTATTAAAACGCGCGGAAATACAAAATTTGTGCGCGGTTCGGCCGAGGTGAACGGCGAAGCTGTTTTAAGCGCGAACCTGGTAATTGCCCTGTCTGACGCATTGAAATAATAAGGCGGTGAAACCGTGCGGCTTAAACATATTGTGTGCTGGAATTTCAAAAAGGGTTTTACGCCGGAAGAACTCGGCGCCCGCGCGCGGCGGGCAAAAGCCGGTTTTGAGGCGCTTTCCGGTCTTATTGACGGGCTTGTCTGTATAAAAGCGATTGACGCCCCGCTTCCTTCCGGCAACAAAGATTTTGCGCTGCTGTCCGTTTTTGAAAGCGAAGACGCGCTGGCGGGGTATCAGGCTCATCCGGAACATGTGAAAGTGTCTGAGTTTGTCCGCGAATTCTGCGAGGGCAGAGCCTGTGTGGACTTTTTTGACGAATAAATTAAAAGCGCGCGGAATTTAATCCGGCGCGCTTTTTTATTATTTATACCTGTTTTTTCTGTTTTTGATGTGATGGATCCAGCCCTTGACGCTCTCGTAATAATCCCGGCCGAAGAAAAGCAGCAAATTCAAAAGCGAAAGAAGCGCCTCCAGTCTGCCCGGCCAGGAATTCACGATAATCAAAAAAAGATAAACCGCCGCGTTAAACCAGCCAAGCCATTTCACCCTTATTGGAATAAAGAAAAACAGCCGGATTTCCACGTTTGGGAACAGCGTCGCGAAGGCCAGAAAGAGCGTAATATTTAAATATAAATCCGTCGCAAAGCCTGTGATAAACCCGCCGATAATCGCAAGAACCATGCCCATAAAATAAAAGACATTAAAGCCCAGCGTCCCCCATTCATGCTCCAGCGACGAGCCGATCCACCAGTAAAAATAAAGGCTGAACGCAAGCCACAGAAGATTGCTGTCGTCCGGGATAAAAACAAAGGTCAGCGCCCGCCAAATTTCGCCGCGCAAAACCGCCTCCCGCGAGAAAAGCAAAAACGAAGCGGCATTAATCTGCACAAGCGACGAAAAAAGAAAAACCGCCAGCTTTGCGATGACAATTACTATCATCAGGTTTGGAATTCCAAAATCCCGCCCGACTTTGCGCTGTAATTTATAAACCCATTTCACTGTATTAATAACTCCTTTGAATTATTTATTTTGTCGGCTATATCGCAAAAATTCCGCAAGCTTAGTTCCTCGGCGCGGACGTTTGCCCCAAGCCCGCAGGCCGAAATAATCCCGGCCGTTTCCGCCTTAGAAAGCCCGAAGCCCGCCAAAAGGCAGTTTTGCAGCGTTTTGCGCCGCATTGAAAAGCCCGCTTTCACCGTTTTGAAAAAAAGTTTCTCGTTTTGGGGCGTGACGGACGGCGCAGGCAGAAGCTCAAGCCGGATGACGCTTGAATCGACGCTGGGCGGCGGCAGGAAAGAGCCTCTTGAAACGTTGAATAAAATCCGCGGCTTTGTATAATAGCGCACGGCCAGACTGATTGCCCCCGCCTCGCGGGTTCCGGGTTCGGCGCAGATCCTCCGGGCGGCTTCTTTTTGAACCATGACAGTGATTGATTTTATTCCCGGCTTTTCTTCCAGAAGCTTCATAATGACCGGACTTGTTATATAATACGGCAGGTTTGCGCAGACAAAAACTTTTTTTCCAGAAAATTCTTCCTGTATCAGCCTTTTCAAGTCCAGCCTTAAAATATCGCCGTTTATTATTTTGATATTATCATAGCCGGCCAAAGTTTCGTCAAGAACAGGCAGAAGTTTTTTGTCAATTTCAATGCAGACAAGCTTTCCCGCTCTTTTAGCAAGTTCTTCCGACAGAACGCCAATGCCCGGACCAATCTCAATGACGCCGCTGTTTTTGTCAATGCCGCTGAGTTCCCCCATTCTCGAACAGACAGAAGGGTTTGTTATAAAATTTTGCCCAAGAGCTTTTGAAAAATTGAAGCCGTGCCTTTTTAAAACTTCGCGTATGACTGATATATTATAAAGTTCAGGCATTGTATTATCCTCGCGCTTTCTGAAGGGCGCGGCCGCCCCTATGCTGTGCCGCTGTTTTTCCGGTAGTCAAGATAGCTCTGCAAAATCACGGCGGCGGCGGCTTCGTCAATAATGCCGCGCTGCCTGCGGCTGTCGACGTTCGCGTCGCTCAGATAGCGCGAAGCAAGGACAGTGCTCTGCCGCTCGTCCCAAAGCTCAATGGGCAGTTCCGTCCTCATCTTTAAGTTAAGAGCGAATTCGCGGGATTTTGCCGCGCGGATGCCTTCGCTGCCGTCCATGTTGCGGGGCAGGCCGATCACTATCATCCTGGCCTCAAATTCCTGTGCGGCGGCCAAGACTTTTTCAAGCGTCTTTTTTATGTTATATTCTTTTATAACGCCAACCGGAGAAGCGAGTGTTTCCGTCCTGTCGCAGACGGCAAGGCCGGTCCGCGCGTCCCCCAGGTCAACCGCCATTATTTTCATTACGACAGCCCCTTAAATTTGTTATATATTTTTTCGTATTCTTCGTATTCCGCCCTCCGCTCGTCGGTTTTAAGGCTTTCTTTATCGACGGGCACCAGACCCATATAGAGCTTCAAATCCTCATACACAGTGCCTTTAAACGGGGAATTTCTTTCATTAAGGAGAAAATAGTTCTTTGCGCCGTCCTCCAAAAGGAAAATGCCCTGCTGCTCAAAAACAAGCGAATTCACTGCGTCGTCAAAGATATACAGCTTGACTTCCCCCATCGAAAGCTCGGCCATAAGCTTAACCTGGCCGGCCATGGCTGCCTGCATGTCCGCGGTGTCGCCGCTGTCCAGATTGATGCTTTCGACGCTGATATTAACTTTGCCGTCGTGGTTTATGTCGGCGGCATTCTCGGTGAGACTGGCGGCGACAAGTTTACTGTCCTCGCCGGCAAGATAAAAATTGGCGACAATAATTATTCTGTAGTCGTATTTTACTTTGTTAAAGCATTCTGTAAGCGCAAAAGCAAATATCGCGACGGCAAAAATTGCGCCTATTAACTGCCATTTATAGTGATAAAAAAAGTTTGAAAGCTTTGCTTTGAATCCTTTAGGTTTTTCATAGCGCGCTTTCGGGGCTTCTTCTATTTTGACGCGCTCCTGCAATTCGGCAAGTTTCAGCCGGTCTTCCCTGCTCATTTTTCCGCTTCCTCCCTGATTGCTTGAAATTAAAGTTTTCCGCTTCTCCGATAGGCCAAAAATATGTCTATAAATCCGCCGAAAATATAAGCGTCCTCTGAATTTTTTTTCAGGGCATAATTACCAATGTCAAGCGGTTTTCCGCCAAAATTTTCCCAATAGGCGGAGTTTGCGTCCAGGTCTGTTTTAACTTTATCTGACAAAAGCGCAAAGGCTTCGTCATATTTGCTCCGGTCAGCGTCTTTCAGCGCGGGGAGAAGATATTCCAGCGCAAGCACGGAGCCGGAATATTTAAATTCAGGGTGCCGGCTTACTCTGCATACAAGCCAGGCGATAAAATTAGCATCCCCCTCGCTGACGTAGCCGCGCAGGTTTGCAAGCCCGCGCTCCATGGCGGCGGGTTGAAGACAGCCCGGAATGTCGGTGTTAATCCCGGCCTCGTAAGTAAAGGGAAAGAAAATTTCTGTCAGGCGCGCCATGGAAAGCAGGTTTGAAAGTCCCAGCGGCTTTGGCTGGAGGTAAAATCCGGACAAAAAATCATAGTCAACGGCCAGCTCGTTCATGTTGAGGCGGGAAAGCTCAAGATAGCCTTCCGCGCCGTGGAGGGCGCCGCTAAGGACAAACACGCCGTTTTCGTCTTCCGAAAGGTTTTCCCGGGCGGCGTTTGCTTCTGCGGCGGTTGCGGCGGTTGCGGCGTAAAGGCTGTCCAGCGTTGAGGGGCTTATGTTAAACCCGGCTTTTGTGGCAAACGACGGCCTGTAGATATTAATGCCGTACAGAGCGGTATATAAAAAGCTTAATACAACAGCGGCGCAGACTATATTTACGACAAATTTATACAGCTCGACAAGTTTTTTGCCTCTGGGCAGGTTTATTATTTTTACTATAACAGAGATTATATAAAAAACAATCAGGAAAAAAGCGACCACTATCAGGATTTCCGCAAGAGAAAACTGCAAAAAGGCCGTGAGTATATTAATCGAGGAGGATATAATCGGGTAAAAGCCTTCGCTGTAGTTGATTTCCAGAGCCGTCGGGTGAGCCTTTGCCCATGCGACAAGTATATAATTAAGCGGCAGAAGCACAAGCGCAAAGAGCCTTTTTAGTCCATATTTTTCCATAAGATTCCCCTTAATAATCACTGCGTCCCGGAGCCGCTGTATAAAATACATATTATATATCATACAACATTTTATATAAAAAGTGTAGTGAAAATTTTAAATATTGCCCATATAAATATATAGGCCAAAATATCGCCTTTTATTCAGCGGCGCACTCTTCCAAAACGCGCCGCTTTGTGTTATTATAAATCTCAAACAACAAAAAAGAAAGAGAGGAAGCATAAGATGAGCGATGAAATTTTAACCGGAACCGCCCCGGAAGAACTCCAGGACTTAAACGAAGTTATGGCCATAAGACGCGGCAAGCTTGACGAGCTGAAAGCAGGCGGCCAAAACCCTTTCGAGATAACTGTGTTTAACAAGCGGGACATAGAGTCAATCATAGGCAATTTTGAAGCGCTGGAGGGCAAAGACGTCTCTGTCGCCGGGCGAATGATGAGCCGCCGCGATATGGGCAAGGCCAATTTTATTGACGTCCGTGATGAAAGCGCGAAAATTCAAGCGTATGTCCGGGTAAACGATATCGGCGAAGAAAGCTTTGCCGCGTTTAAAAAATGGGATATAGGCGATATTATAGGCGTTGAGGGCTTTGTTTTCCGCACGCGCCGCGGAGAAATCTCTGTCCACGCGAAAAAAATCACGCTTTTGTCGAAGTCCCTGCGCCCGCTTCCGGAAAAATTCCATGGTCTGCGCGATACCGACCTTAGGTACCGCCAGCGCTATCTTGACCTGATCGTCAACCCGGAAGCGCGCGCGGTTTTTGAAAAGCGTTCGGCTATTATTACAGAAATACGCCAGTTTATGTCCGAGCGGGGCTTCCTGGAGGTCGAAACTCCCGTTTTGCACAGCAACGCGGGCGGAGCCGCCGCGCGGCCTTTCGTCACGCACCACAACGCGTTAAATATAGACTTGTATCTTAGAATTGCCCTTGAGCTTCACCTGAAAAGGCTTATTGTAGGCGGCTTTGAGCGCGTTTATGAGATTGGCCGGGTTTTCCGCAACGAGGGCATGGACACGCGCCACAACCCGGAATTCACCATGCTGGAGCTTTATCAGGCTTATACCGACTACAACGGCATGATGGACATCGCCGAAGAACTGTTCCGCCGCGCCGCTCACAAGATCTGCGGAACAGGCCGGATTGCTTTCGAGGGGCGCGAGCTGGATTTAGACAAGCCCTTTGAACGCCTTCCCATGAAAGACGCGGTAAAGCGTTTTACGGGTGTGGATTTTGACGCGCTTCACACGCTGGAGGAAGCCCGCGCCGCCGCCGACGCTAATCATGTCAAGTATGAAAAGCACCACCTCAAGGGCGATATTTTAAACCTGTTTTTTGAGGAATTCTGCGAAGAAAAAATTATCCAGCCGACTTTTATCATGAATCACCCTGTCGAAATTTCCCCGCTTGCAAAAAAATGCCCGGACAACCCGGAATACACCGAGCGCTTCGAGCTGTTTATCATTGGCCGCGAATATGCGAACGCCTTCTCGGAGCTTAACGATCCAGTTGACCAGCGCGAACGCTTTGTGCGCCAGGCCGAGCTTAAAGCCGCCGGGGACGCCGAAGCCAACGACATTGACGAGGATTTTATCAGCGCGCTTGAATACGGAATGCCCCCGACAGGCGGCATGGGGATCGGCGTCGACCGCCTTGTCATGTTGCTTACTAACAGCGTTTCAATTCGGGATGTGCTTCTGTTCCCCACAATGAAGCCGATTTTGTAAGGGATTATAGGCCAAATTGTTTTATTTGAAAGGACATAAATATTATGGAGGTTATTTTTTCAAGGCGAGCAAAGAAAGTGCTGGAAACTTTGGATTCGAGGTTAAAAAGCAGAATAATATTGTCCTTAGAAAGGCTTCCTTTCGGTGACATAAAGAAACTTCAAGTTAGAATAAAATGGAGGTATTTTTATGAATATTACTCGAGAGGCACTACACCATCTTATCGACGTAGCAAATACTGACCGATTTGGAGATGTCTTCAGAATTCTCATGGAAAGTCTTCCTGAAGATAAAATGTTGCCAGATGAGGAAGAAGAAATCATCGCTGGCAGAAAAGAAATAGAGAATGGGGAATATTATACTGTGGATGAAATTAATTGGGAGTAAAAAAATATGGCATTTGACGGCTTAACGCTTTCGCTGGTGAAAAAAGAAATAGAAAACGCCGCTTTGGGCGGTCGCATTGACAAAATTTACATCCCCTCGAAAGACGAAATAATAATCGCAATCCGGGCGAAAGGCGCGGCGCAAAAGATCCTGCTTTCGGCCTCGCCCGCCTGCGCCCGGATTCATCTCACCGGCGAAAGCGTTGAAAACCCCCGCCAGCCCCCTATGTTCTGCATGCTTCTGCGCAAGCGTCTCGGCGGCGGCAAACTTATCGCCCTGCGCCAGCATTCCTGCGACAGAATTATATTTCTGGATTTCGAGTGCAAAGACGAATTCGGCGACAGGGTTACTAACACCATCTGTATAGAAGTGATGGGCCGGCACAGCAATGTTATCCTGCTCAACGGCGGCGGCTTTGTTGTGGATTCTATTAAGCGCGTCGGCCTGGAGACTTCTTCTGTGCGGCAAATCCTGCCGGGCATAAAATACGAGCTTCCCCCGTTGCAGGACAAGCTTGTTCTGTTTGACGCAAGCCCGGAAGAAATAGTCAAAAAAATCCGAAACGGCAAGGACTGCGAGCTTTCGCGGGCCATACAAAACGCGGCGATGGGCTTTTCCCCTGTGCTTGCGCGGGAGGCCGCCCACTTTGCCGCGCGCGGCGTTCACACGCTGACAAGCGCTATGGAGGACGAAAATTGGGAACGTCTGCGCTTTGTCCTGGGAAAAATAAAATCAGCGGCCGAAGGCGGCAATATTGCCCCGACGGCTGTTATCGCGCCGGACGGCCTTCCCGCCGAATTCTCGTTTTTGGATATACATCAGTATCCGCTTGAATATAAAACCCGCCGTTTTGAAAGCATGGGTCAGCTTCTGGATTTTTTCTACAGCGAAAAAAGCAGGGTCGAACGCGTCAGGGCGCGGTCTCAGGACTTGCTAAAGCTTCTTGCAAACGCAAGCGCCCGGATAGAGCGCCGCCTTGCCGCCCAAAGAGAAGAACTGCTGCAAAGCGGCAGGCGCGAGGAACTGAAAATAAAAGGCGATATTCTCAGCGCGAATTTATATAAGCTGGAAAAAGGACAAAACCTGGCCGTTCTGGAGAATTTTTATGATCCGGAGCTTGCGCCGACTGAAATAAAGCTTGAAGAAAGCCTGAATCCGGCGCAGAATGCGCAGAAATATTATCGCGAGTACAGAAAAGCCGACGCCGCAGAAAAAAAACTGAAAGTTCTGATAGAAGAGGGAGAAGCGGAGCTGGCCTATGTCGATTCGGTTTTCGACGCTCTTGTACGCAGCGCGGGCGAAAGCGAGCTTTCAGAAATACGGGACGAGCTTGCGGAACAGGGCTATATCAAAAGGCCGCCCGGGGGAAAAGGCGCTTTGCCGCGAAGACTTCCGCCGCGGAAATATCTCTCGGCGGACGGCTTTGTTATTCTTGCCGGGCGCAACAATATCTCAAACGACGCGCTCAGCATGAAATTTGCGGCCAAAAGCGATATTTGGATGCACGCTCAGGGAATACATGGTTCTCATGTGATTATTTTGACCGAGGGCCGGCAGCTTGAGGATATACCGCCGCGCACGCTTGAACAGGCCGGCGCGCTTGCCGCGTGGCACTCGAAAGGCAGGGCTTCGTCGCAGGTTCCGGTTGACTATACACAGGTAAAAAACCTAAGAAAGCCCAGGGGCGCAAAACCCGGTAAAGTAATCTATGACCGTTTCAAGACAATTTTTGTAAGGCCGGACGAAACGATTGTGCGCCTGCTGGAAACACGATAACGCCGGAAATTTGCATAAAAATACAAAATTAAGGGGTTTGCAAAACCATGAAAGAAATTATCTCAACCCGAAACGCGCCCGGCGCAATCGGGCCATATTCGCAGGCGGTAAAGGCGGGCGGCTTTGTTTTCGCTTCCGGGCAGATCCCGCTGAACCCCGCAACGGGCGCAATAGAGGCGCAGGACATAGCGGGGCAGGTTACGCAAGTTCTTGAAAATGTGCGGGCCGTTTTGGAGGCCGCCGGAACAGGGCTTGAAAAAGTGGTGAAAACGACTGTGTTTTTGCGGAACATGGGCGACTTTGCCGCAATGAACGAGATATACGCAAGCTTTTTCAGAAAGGACTGCCCGGCGCGGTCCGCCGTGGAGGTCGCGGCGCTTCCCAAAGGCGCGCTTGTCGAAATTGAGGTCATTGCAATCGCCGAATAAAACAATGCGGGAGCGGATAATTATTCGCCCCTGCATTTTTCTATAAAAGCGTCAAAAAGTTTTTTCGCGTTTTCGTCGCGAAAAGCCATATTTTCCGGGTGCCATTGCACGCAGAGCGCGAACCAGTCCCCGGAAAATTCCATGCCTTCGATTAAGCTGTCCAGGGCTTTTGCGTTCGCCGTGAATCCGGGCGCAAGATTTTTCACGGCCTGGTGATGAAAGCTGTTCACCGTGATTTTCTTTTCACCAAGAATTTTATATAAAAGAGAATTTGTTTCTATTTCCACTGAATGGGCAGGCCAGGCGCGATCAAGCCTGCCTGTCTGGTCGTGAACGACAGTAGTTTTTGGAATGTCCTGGAAAAGCGTCCCGCCAAAGGCGGCGTTTAGCGCCTGAATCCCGCGGCATATGGCGAAAACCGGAATACGCCGCTCAAAAGCAATTTTTGCAAGCGCAAGCTCGAATTCGTCCCGCTGGGGGCATTGCTCGCCGCACTCTTCAAGAAGTTCCTCGCCGTAGAGGTGGGGCATAACGTCCCCGCCGCCCGTGAAGAGAAAACCGTCGAAAGTTTCCGCAAGGCGTTCAAGATCGGCGCTTTCCGAGACTAAAGGCAAAATAAACGGAATTCCTCCAGAAGAAAAAACCGCTTTTATATAGTCGCGGGACATCCAGAGGGATTCTTTTTCTTTGTCGTACATGGGCGTAAGCCCGATCAGCGGCGTTTTCATGCGAAACCGCCTGCGCCAAGCCTTAAGTCCACATAATTTTTAATCAGCTCAAAAGTTTTCTCAAAGCCCAATTTGGAGGTATCAAGCGCAAGGTCATAGTTTTCCGCGTTTTTCCATATGCGCCCGGTATGATACTTGCAATAAGCCTGCCGGTAGGCGTCGACTTTTTTGACATGCTTCAGCGCCTGTTTTTCGTCGATCAGAAGCCGCTCGCGCTCATGCTCCGCGCGTATTTCAAGCGGAGCGTAAAGAAAAACCGAAATCAGATTCCTGTAGTCTTTTAGCACATAATCGGCGGCGCGGCCAATCACTATATACGACTGCTGCTTTGCCAGCTCTTTCAGCACTTTTGCCTGATAATTAAACAGGTTCTCGTCAGAGGTGAAATCCCCGCTTTCCGGCGGGATAAGCTCGCCCTGATAGACTTTTCTTGAGACTTTGTAAAGAATGCTGTTTTTGATGTCTTCGTCAGCGCCGGCAAAAAGTTTCTCGCTGATGCCGCTGTCCTCCGAGGCCAGCCGAAGGAGCTGTTTGTCATACAGGTTTATGCCGTAGCGCTCCGCAAGCATATTACTGATAGTGGTGCCGCCGCTTCCGCATGTTCTGGTGATCGCGATAATAAAATTTTCCATTGGTTTTGACCTCCCAAAATATAAATTATGCAGATTCAGGGGCGGAATTTTGCGCGCAGACACCGCGCCCTACAGGATAGAAACGCCCAGTCTGTCATTCTCCGCGTTTACCCTGACGGTCGATTCCGGCTCGGGATCCCCCGAAATAAGCGCCCGCGCAACGAGCGTCTCCGCCTGACTTTGCAGGTATCTCTTAAGCGGCCTTGCGCCGTAAACAGGGTCATAAGCCCGGCTGATGATTAAATCTCTCGCGCCGTCTGTTATTTCCAGTTTGAGCTGTTTTTCTTTCAGTCGGTTTTCAAGGCTTTTTATCATCAGATCCAGAATCTTTGCAATCTCGCTTTTTGCAAGCGGCTTGTAAAATACGATCTCGTCAAGTCTGTTGAGGAATTCCGGCCGGAAACTTTGCCGCAAAAGCCTGTCGGCGGCTTTCCGGGCTTCCTCGCTGATTTCGCCGTCTTTTATGCCCTCCAGAATATAATTGCTGCCCAGGTTGCTTGTCAGAATAATAATCGTATTTTTGAAATCTACGGTTCTGCCCTGGCTGTCCGTAACGCGCCCGTCGTCAAGAATTTGGAGCAGGATATTAAAGACGTCAGGATGCGCTTTTTCAATTTCGTCAAACAAAACGACGGAATAGGGCCTGCGGCGGACGGCTTCCGTAAGCTGGCCCCCTTCTTCATAGCCGACATATCCCGGAGGAGCGCCGATCAGCCGGCTGACGGAGAATTTTTCCATATATTCGCTCATGTCAATCCGGATAATATTGTTTTCATCGTCAAAAAGGCTTTCGGCAAGCGCCTTTGCCAGCTCGGTTTTGCCGACGCCTGTCGGCCCAAGAAAAAGAAAACTTCCCACAGGGCGGTTTTTGTCCTGAATCCCGGCGCGGCTGCGCAATATTGCGTCGGATACGCGCGCGACGGCTTCATCCTGGCCGATAACGCGCCTGTGCAAAATTTCCTCCATGTGCAGCAATTTTTCGCGCTCGCCCTCCACAAGCCGCGCAACGGGAATGCCCGTCCAGCGCCCGACAATGCGGGCTATCTCGTCGTCGGTCACTTTGTCGCGCAAAAGCGCTCCGCCCGAGCCTTTTTTCTCGGCTTTTTTCTCTTCTTCGGCAAGTTTGCGCTGAAGCTCCGGCAGACGGCCGTATTTCAGCTCGGCGGCCCTGTTCAGATTGTATTCCCGTTCGGCGGTTTCTATGCCCGCATTGACCCGCTCTATTTCCTCGCGCAGTTTTTGCACTGTTGAAATGCTGCTTTTTTCGTTTTCAAGCCGGGCTTTCATCTCGTCCATCCTGCCGCGCAGCTCCGAAAGCTCTTTCTGTAGATCTCCCAAATGCTCCGCGCTGAGCCTGTCGGTTTCTTTTTTGAGGGCGGCTTCCTCGATTTCAAGCTGAATGACGCGCCTTTGCAGGTCGTCCATTTCGGCGGGCTGTGAGTCCATCTCTGTCCGGATAGTCGCGCAGGCTTCGTCAACCAAATCAATAGCCTTGTCCGGTAAAAACCTGTCGCTGATATACCTGTCTGAAAGCACAGCGGCAGCAATCAGCGCATTGTCCTGGATTTTAACGCCATGAAAAACCTCGTAGCGCTCTTTCAGGCCGCGCAAAATCGAGATGGTGTCCTCAACGGTCGGCTCGCTGACCAGAACGGGCTGAAAACGCCTTTCCAGCGCGGAGTCTTTTTCTATATGCTTGCGGTACTCGTCAAGCGTCGTCGCGCCGATACAGTGCAGTTCTCCCCGGGCAAGCATGGGCTTCAGCAGGTTGCCCGCGTCCATAGAGCCCTCGGCCTTGCCCGCGCCTACTATATTGTGAAGCTCATCGATAAAAAGCAGGATTTTCCCGGCGCTTTTGGAAATTTCCTGCAAAACGCTTTTCAGTCGTTCCTCAAACTCGCCGCGATATTTTGCCCCGGCCACCAGCGCGCCCATGTCCAGCGAAAACACGGCGCGGTCTTTCAAGCTGTCGGGCACGTCTCCGCGCACAATACGCTGGGCGAGACCTTCGACGATTGCGGTTTTGCCGACGCCCGGCTCGCCGATTAAAACCGGGTTGTTGTTGGTTTTGCGGGAAAGAATCCTGATTGTGTTGCGGATTTCGCTGTCCCGGCCGATAACGGGGTCAAGGCTGTGTTCCCGCGCGGCGGCGACAAGATCCCGGCCGTATTTTTTCAAAACGTCATAAGTTTCCTCCGGAGAATCGCTTGTGACGCGCCGGCTTCCGCGCACTTCGGCAAGAGCTTTCAGAAAAGCGTTTTTGTCAAGGCCGAATTTCTTGAAAAGTTTAGAGATATCGCTTTCGGCCCTGTCGATAAGGCCGAGCATGACATGCTCGACGCTGACAAATTCGTCCTTCATGTTTTTGGCCGCGCTTTCGGCGGAGGAAAGAGCTTTTTCTATTCCCTGGGAAATATATATATTTTCAGCCCCTCCGCCGCTGGAGTAAACTTTTGGGAAAGCCCTTATCAAACCCTCAAGCGAAGAAGCCATATTATCGGAATCAAGACCGATTTTGTCGATAAGCTGGGGTATAAGTCCGCCGTTTTGCTTTAATAAAGCGAGAAGCAGATGCTCCTGCTCCAGACGCTGGTTTTGGCGCTCCGCCGCGATATTTTTCGCGTCCTGAATCGCTTCAAGGGATTTTTGCGTAAATTTTTGGAGATTCATAGTATGCGCTCGTCCTTTCGATTTGTGCAATTGGTGCAAATTTTAATTTTGCATTTTGTATACTACGCTTTTGCGCAGAATGTGTCAATAGATATTATGTAAACCTGAATCAGGATCTCCCGCGTTTTTTCAGCGAGTTAAAAGCATAGGCGCAGAACAGCCGAAGCGACTTGAAAAAATTATATTTCAAAAATTTTCTGTAAACAATCCAGCGGTTTCCCGCCGCCTTTATTTTATTTCCGGAGCGGCTTTCGGGACGGACGCGATAGCGCGTCAAAATATCAGTGAGGCCGCAGGCTTTTGCGCCGCCACTGAGAAGCTCCAGCCAATACACATAGTCCTCATGGGCATAGTCCGGGTTCATGCTGTGTTTTTTTGCAAGGTCCGCTTTTATGACGGCGCTGGAGCAGCCGATAACGTTTTCTTTCAGCAGGCGTTTAAAATCCGTCTCTTCCGGGACAATATATTGTCTGCGGAAACCCGCGCCGGACTGGTCAAAAAGTTCGTAAGAAGTGTAGCAGACGTCACAGTTCCGGCTTTGCATAAGTTCAAGCTGCCGCTCAATTTTTTCCGGAAGCCAGATATCGTCGCAGTCCAGAAAGGCGATATACTCCCCGGAAGCGAGACTTATTCCCCGGTTGCGCGTTATCGCAACGCCGAGGTTGCAGGGATTTTTGCGGCAGATAACGCGGCTGTCTTTTTTCTGGGCATCAAGTATGATTCTGGACGTTGCGTCTTTAGAGCAGTCGTCTATTACGATTATTTCAAGATTTTGATGGCTTTGTGAAAGCGCGGACAAAATGGTTTCGGAAATATATTTTTCGCAGTTATATGCCGGTATTACAACCGAGCAGAGAATGTTTTCGGTCGTCATGATAAAAAGCGCCCCCTGTAGTAAAGTATACCGCCGCGGCAAAAAAGATCCTGCACTTAAAAAATTACACCAAAGCGGCGGCAAATTCAATGCATAAGAAGTAAAAAAAATTTCGGCGGCGCTTTGTTTTTATCCGACTGTGTACGCGTTTGCACACAATTCACCACTTCGCGTCATACCAGTTCTGCCCGGCGTTTATATCGGCCGTCAGCGGAACCGAAAGCCAGACGGCATTCTCCATTTCTTCTTTGAGTATCTTAGTGGCAAGCTCGGCTTCCTCAAGCGGGGACTCTATAATAAGCTCGTCGTGAACCTGCAAAATCAGCCGGGATTTCAGACCTTCACGACCTAGCCGCCTGAAAACCCGTATCATGGCAATTTTGATAATATCGGCGGCGGTGCCCTGAATGGGCATGTTCATTGCGACGCGCTCGCCAAAGGACTTCTGGTTGAAATTCCCGGAAGAAAGCTCCGGAAGGTTCCTTCTCCTGTTAAACATGGTTTTGACATAGCCGTTCTCTTTGCCGAACTCAACCGTGTTTTTCATATAGTCCCGCACGCCGGAAAAATTATTTAAATAGTCTTCTATATATTTCCTGGCGTCGGACACGCTCACGCCAATATCCTGCGAAAGCGAAAAGGCCGAAATGCCGTATACAATGCCGAAGTTGACGGCTTTGGAATCGCTGCGCATTTTGGATGTAACAAGCTCGGGGGGAAGGCCGAAAACTTTTGCGGCTGTGGAGCGATGTATGTCCTGCCCGTTCCGGAAGGCTTCCGCCATGTTCTCGTCCCCGGCGATATGCGCAAGCACGCGCAGCTCAATCTGCGAATAGTCCGCGTCAACCAGAACTTTGCCCTCAGAGGCAAGGAAAAAACGGCGCATTTCCCGGCCAAGCTCCGTCCTGACAGGTATGTTTTGCATGTTCGGCTCGGTGGAGCTTATGCGGCCTGTGCGGGTCTCCGTCTGGTTAAATCTGGTGTGGACTCTGCCGTCGGGCTTGACTTCTTTCAGAAGCCCGTCTACATAAGTCGATTTAAGCTTTGTAAGCTTTCTGTATTCCAGAATGTCGTTTATTATCGGGTGGTCGTATTTCAGCGCGTCAAGCACGTCCGCGTCCGTCGAGTAGCCGGTTTTGGTTTTCTTTTTGCTTTTAAGGCCAAGTTCGTCAAACAATATTTTCCCAAGCTGCTGTGTGGAGTTTATATTAAAGCTTTTTCCCGCATATTCATAAATTTGCGCTTCAAGCTTTTGAATATTTTCGCCGAGCGTTTCGCCGAACTGCCGGACGCCGCCGGCATCAACTTTAAAGCCCAGAGTTTCCATTGAAGCCAAAACTTCCGAGAGGGGAAGCTCAATGTCGCGCAGAAGCGGGATCTGGCCGTTTTCTTCTATTTGGGAGTACATTTTCGCATACAGCAGGGGGAGCAGAGCCGCGTTTTTCAGGCATTCCGAATCAAGTGACGGCGGGACAGCGACAGAATATTCCCCGGCCAGCCTTTGAGGCTCATAGCTTCTTGCAAGTGGGTTTAATATATAGCCCGCAAGCGATGTGTCGAAAATAAAGCCGCTTACTTGCGCGTTGTTTTTAAATGCGTACCTGTAGATGTTTTTTATATCGTGCCCGATTTTTTTCTTGTCGCAGGAGAATATATAATTGACAATAGTCATGAACTCCAGGCAAAAACTGTCCGCCCACGCGATTTCAGCGCCATCCGAGACAGCCAGCCTGACGGGAAAATCTTCTTCCAGCTCAACCGAAATATAAATCCGCCCGGCTTTCTGGACAAATTTTTCAAAGTCCTGCTTATATACAAAATTGTGCGCTTGCGCTGGCCTGCTTTCCACGGTTTCGCCGCCGGAAGCCGCAGTGACCGCATCCAGCCTGAGCCGCTCAATAAGCTTGTGCATCTCAAGCTTATTGAGCAAAGCGGCGGCTTCGGCGGGTTTGCCCGCGCCTTTTCTGTAATCTTCCAGGCTGCCGGGAACAGGGGCTGCCGTGGAAATTTCGCCGAGAACGCGGCTTAGCTCCGCCGAATCTTTCCCGTTTTTGAGCTTTGCGCGAACGCTGTCTTTTATGTCGATTTCATCAATGTGCTCGTATATATATTTAATATTGTCAAATTTCTGAATAAGCGCAAGCGCCGTCTTCTCGCCCACCCCCGCAACGCCGGGAATATTGTCGGAACTGTCGCCCATCAGCGCTTTCACTTCTATAAGCTGCTTCGGGCTTACGCCGTATTTTTCTTTAATAATTTCTGTATTATAAAGCGTGACAAGCGAGCTTCCCGCCTTTGTGGAGGCCAGCCGGACGTTCACGCTGTCGCTGACAAGCTGCAGGCAGTCGCGGTCGCCGGTTACGATCACGCATTCGCCGCCGTTTTCCCCGCAAAGCTTCGCAATTGAGCCGAGAATATCGTCTGCCTCGAAACCGGGGATTTCTATTATTTTATATCCCAAATCCGCAAGCAGTTTTTTTATTATGGGGAATTGCATGGCAAGCTCTTCCGGCATAGGTTTTCTTCCGGCCTTGTATTCACTGTAAAGTTCATGCCGGAAAGTAGGCTCCGGGCGGTCGAAGGCAAAAACGACCGTGTCCGGCTCTGCTTCGGCCAGAACTTTCAAAAATATATTCATAAAGCCGTAAACGGCGTTGGTATAAGTATTGTCCTTGCTGGACAGAAGCCGTATGCCATAGAAGGCGCGGTTCAGTATGCTGTTGGAGTCGATAGCGGCGATTTTCATGTGGTATGTCCTTTCTTGCCTTTGGGGTTTTTTATTTACAAAGTTTTTCAGATTTTGCGCTCTGATTATATTTTATACGAGCCGCACTGAAAAAGCAATAAATTTGTAGCGGATAAAAACCAGAGAGCAAAATAATAAAAATTTCCAGAAACATAGAAATAAATTTTTCATAAAATAAACGTATACAAAGTTTTATCAGGCATGATATAATTAAAAAACAAAAATTATTTTGAGACATTTAAACAGGAGGAATTGTTTTGACAAAATCCCAGAAAATAAAATTAAATCCGTTTGACCTTGAAAGCAATATAGACTTGGGTTTTTTGGAATGCATAAGGGATCTTCTGGAAAATCCTGAAGTAAGGCGGCTTAACGCATATATCCAGCACAGCACCTCAACAAGGCTTCAGCATTGTCTTAACGTTTCTTATTATGGCTATAAACTTGCCCGGCAGCTGGACTATGATTTCCGTTCGTGCGCGCGGGGCGGGCTTCTGCACGACTTGTATCTGTATAACACAGGGCAGGGAATCTCCCGCCGCTTTGTCGCGCGTCATCTGCGCACACATCCCCAAACTGCGCTGGAAAACGCGGAAAGGCTGTTTGAGCTTAACGAGATCGAAAAAGACATTATTCTGAAACATATGTGGCCCGTAACGCCGGATTTGCCCAAATTTCCGGAAGCTTTCCTGATTGCCAATGTGGACAAATACTGCGCCTCGCTGGAAGCTTTCGGGCGCGGACTTAAAAGGGAACCGAGCCGCCCCTGCCGGGCAAGTTTTAAGCTTGCCGCAAAGGCCTTTGACTGGGTAGGATAGACAGCGCACATAAACCCATATGAGTCTGCGAACTATATTAGTTCATAAAGGGAGACGGCGCAAATGCAAAACGGCATAAAAAAGCAAATATTTAACAAAAAAGCTATCAGCGTTGTTCTTGTCATAATTTTTTTATCTTCACTTATCCCGCTTTTTGTTCTTGCAAATTATGATTATCCTGTAGAAGACGATTTTAATTATGCCGACGAAACCTCCCATGTCTGGAGAGAGACCCACTCTATTGGGGCAGTTATAAAGGCCGCCGCCGGAAGGGTCCAAACGACGTATAACAACTGGCAGGGCTCATTCAGCGGGGTTTTTCTCATGGCTCTTGTGCCGTCGGCGTTTGGGGAGCGTTTTTACGTTCTTGTGCCCTATATAATTATATTGCTGTTTGTATTTTCATATGCTTTTATGCTTAAAGTTATATTAATAAACTATCTAAGGGCGGATTTACATGATTTTTTAATTATTGCCGCTGTTTTGATATTTATATCAATGCAATTTGCTTTCCGCGCGTCCGAAGCCTTTTTCTGGTACAACGGCGGGATGTATTATACCGGCTTTTATGCGGTTTTGATGCTTGCCGCCGCGCTCCTGCTTTTATATATAAAAAGCGAAAAACGCCTTTTGTCGGGCTTGTATATGGCGTTTTCAGCCCTGCTGTTTTTTGCGCTGGGCGGAAGTGATTATATTGTCGCGCTTATATCGTTTGTTTTATCGGGACTTTTTGTCCTGTGCGCGGTTTTTATTCTAAAAAAGAAGCGGCTGGGCCCGTCGCTGTGTTTGCTTGCTTCGGGAGCCGCGCTTATAATCAGCGCCGCCGCTCCCGGAAACGCCGTGCGCCAGGCCCAGCAGATGGACAGCATGTCCGCCGTTCCCGCTGTATTGCATTCATTTGAACACGCAGCATTTTTCATAATAGGCGCATATGTGGATACAGCCGCCCTTTTCGCCATAATCGCGCTTTCTCCGCTGGTTTATGGTCTTGCCCGAAAAAGCGCGCTTTCTTTCAAGTTCCCCGGCCTGTTCAGCTTTGCGACATATGCGCTTTTCTCAAGCGCTTTCACGCCCAATTTGTATTCTATGGCCTCAATGCCCCTTGCGCGCGGGATTAACGTCTGCTGGTATCTTTATGCGCTGCTTCTGTTGGCTAATATTTTCTATTGGGGCGGCTGGGTTTCGCGCAAACTTAAACCTGCCGCTCAGCCCGGCGGAAAGAAATCCAAACGGCCGGACGGAATCAGGAATAACGGCGGCCTTGCGGAAATTTTCTCAACTTTGCTTACCGCGTTTTTCCTGGTAACTGCTTTTTTCCAGGCCTTGGACAGCCCGGATTCAATAACGAGCGTCAGCGCGGTGAAGTCTCTTGTCATAGGCGAGGCGCAAGCCTATTATCAGGAAAACCTTGAGCGCGAAAGATTATATAAAGACCCCGGAATTCAGGACGTTCAAATCCGCGCGTTTTTTTCAAAGCCGCCTTTGCTGTACACTTATGACCTGACGCAAGATCCTTCGCACTGGAAAAACAAGTTTATTTCGAGTTATTATGACAAAAAATCGGTAACGATAGTCCCGGATGCTAATCGGTGACGGCATAATACCTGTCAAAATAACAAATTGTTCTAAAAGAATCATTATTTTCGTGTATAAAATTTTATCGCTTAGTGATAGAATAACTTGAAAGAATTCTTTTATCAAAAGGATGAAAGCCAATTATGCGCATACACCCTGAAATCAATTCGCTTTTGGATAACTGTATTGCATTCCGGCAAAGCCTGCACAGAATTCCTGAAACGGGCTTTGAAGAGTACGAGACGGGCGCCTTTATAGAAAGGGAACTTCGGCGCTGTTCCCCCGACAGAATCGAACGCCTTGCCGGAACGGGACTGAAAGCCGTTTATTACGCCAAAAACCCGGCGGAAACCGTCGCTTTCCGCGCGGATATGGACGGACTTAACAGCAAAGAACTTTGCGATGTGCCCTATAAATCCACGCATGAGGGCAAAATGCACGGCTGCGGCCACGATGGGCATATGACTATCCTCCTGCTTTTGGCAAAGCTTTTGAGCGCCCACAGGGAAGAGCTTCGCTCAAACGTTGTTTTGCTGTTCCAGCCCGCCGAAGAGGGCAAGGGCGGAGCAAGCCGCATGATCGCCGGGGGAGCTATGAAAAACCCGGATGTGGACCGAATTTTTGGCCTTCATGTCTGGCCGGAGGTTCCCAAGGGCAAAGTGGGAATTCGCTGGGGTTCCATGATGGCGCAAACCTGCGAGTTTGACATAGTTGTACATGGAAGAAGCGCCCACGCCGCAAGCCCTCAAATGGGCGTTGACGCGGTTGTTTCGGCTTCCACGCTGGTGACGCTTTTTCAGACGGCGATTTCACGCAATGTCGACCCCCATCAGGACGCGCTGCTGACGATTGGGAAAATCAAGGGCGGCGTCGCCAGAAACGTCATTGCGGATCAGGTCACCATGAACGCGACGCTCCGGGTTTTTAGCAAAAATGTTTATGACCAGCTTATGCAGAGACTTTATTACATGGCGGAAGGGCTGACTGTGGCGACTGGGGCCAAGTTTGACATTATAGAGCTTATGCATTATCCCTGCGTTGACAACCCGCGCCATATGGTCGAGGATTTTTACAGGTATATGGACGATATGGCAGACGTTGTGCTTGTCGAGCCGGTGATGGCGGCGGAGGATTATTCATGCTATCAGCAGGAGGTTCCCGGGCTTTTCTTCTTTTTGGGAATCGGCGGCGGAAAAAATTCCGCGCCTTTGCACAACGGCAATTTTGATTTTGACGAGGATGCGCTTCTGATGGGCCTGGAGGTGTACAGGCGCATTCTTGGCTTGTGTAAGTCCGGCGCCTGATTTGCTGTTTTTAATATTGCGCGCGGGACAGGAAAGGTCGGTGTATATTAAAAAAATGGATATTTCATTTGGATATTTTTTGCGTCAGGTGGGTTCAAATCCGGTTTTGCTTGTGACGGTGCTCCTCACAACGGGGGTTATACTTGTGAACGGCTGGACGGACGCGCCTAACGCAATCGCCACTTGCGTCACCACGCGCTGCATGAGGGCCGACCCGGCGATTGTAATGGCGGCTGTCTGCAACTTTCTGGGCATTCTGCTTATGACAATGTTCAGCCCGAAAGTGGCCTATACCATACGATCCATGGTCGATTTCGGCGAGAACCGCGAGGCTTTGATCGCTTTGTGCGCCGCGATGATCGCCATAGTGACCTGGGCGACGGCGGCATGGAAATTCGGCATTCCCACAAGCGAAAGCCATGCGCTGATCGCCGGGCTTTCGGGTTCCGCCCTGGCCATCAGCGGCGGACTTGACGGAATTAACTGGGACGCATGGATGAAAGTTGTCTGGGGGCTTCTGCTTACTACGATGATCAGTTTCGGGCTTGGCTATGTTGTCGCCAAGTCGGTTCAGACTATTTTTGCGGCGTCTGACCGGCGCAAGTCGAACTCGGCGTTTCGCAAGGCGCAGATTTTCAGCTCCGCCATGGCTGCGTTTATGCATGGCGCGCAGGACGGCCAAAAGTTCATGGCTGTGTTTCTGTTCGGCATCGCGCTCAGCCAGAACCAGGATGTGACCAGCTTTGACATAACCCAATGCTGGTGGCTGCTGGTTTTTTGCGCGCTTGTTATGGGATTGGGGACCTCGATGGGCGGAAAGAAAATCATCAAGTCCGTGGGCAGAGATATGGTGGCTCTTAAGCCATATCAGGGCTTTTCGGCGGACATAGTGTCTTCGCTGGGTTTGCTGCTGTCGTCGATATTCGGGCTTCCCGTTTCGACGACCCACACAAAAACCGTTGCGATTATGGGGGTGGGCGTTGCAAAGCGGGCTTCCTCGGTCCACAAGGGCGTTGTGCTTGAAATGCTTATGGCGTGGCTGTTCACTTTTCCCGGCTGCGGACTGATCGCCTATTTGATGACTCTGCTGTTTACCAAAGTGTTTGCATGATATTTTTAAGGGCGAAGCGTTTATAAATTAAAATTATTCCTGGAGGATGATAAAAGTTATGGCACGTAAACAGTCGTTTAATTATTTTGACGCCTTTGTGGACATTGCGGAATTTGCCTGTCAGTCGTCTCTGCTGGTGGACAGTGTGCTCAATAATTTTCACGCCGACGAGCTGGACTACTACAAAGACACTATCCACAAGTTCGAGCACGAGGCCGACGAGCGCAACCACGCCATAATGAACGCTTTGGCAAAAGAGTTTATACCTCCTTTGGAAATTGAGGATATTTCCGACATGGCCAACATGCTGGACACTGTGGTGGACGACATTGAAGATATTATTATTAAACTTTATGCGTATAGCGTCACGCGGATTCCCCAATGCGCAATAGAGTTTTCTAAAATTATTCTGCCATGCTGCCAGAAGCTTAAAGAAGCTGTGCAGGAACTGCCGAATTATAAAAAAAGTCCCAGCCTTAACGGCTATATAGTGGAAGTGAATAATTTTGAAAGCGAAGCGGACGAGCTTTATATTTCGTCTATGCACAAGCTGCACCAGCAGACGGACATACGCGAAGTCATGGTCTGGAGCCGCATGCTGGACGGTTTTGAAAAGGTCTGCGACACCTGCGAGGACGCGGCGAACCTGATTCATAACATCGTGATGAAAAACACCTGACGCGCGTTTTATCTCCCGGCGCGGCTCCAAATAAAAATTTTTTGAATTTTTATGAAATTTCCCCCTTTGAAAGAGACATACTAATATATCAAAAAATTTTTTTCAGACGGGGGAAAATTAAATCATGAAAGCAGTTATTATGGCGGGCGGCGGCGGAAGCCGCCTTAAACCGCTGACCTGCGATATTCCAAAGCCTATGATAAGGCTTTGCGGGCGCCCGATAATAGAATACATCCTGGATCTTTTATGCGATAACGGCATAACGGAAGGGGCTGTGACGACGCACTATCTGCCGGACGCGATAGAGAAACATTTTCCGGATGGCAAATACAAAAATATACGGCTTAGCTTTATAGAAGAAGACCGGCCGCTGGGCACCGCGGGAAGCGTCGCGAACGCCGCTATGACTTATACAGAACCGTTTTTGGTGATTTCCGGCGACTGTATGTGCGACTTTGACCTGCGGGACGCTTTTGCGCATCACCGCCGCAAGGGAGCGGACGCCACTCTTATTTTAAAGCATGTGGACGACCCGCGGGAATACGGCCTTGCCCGCGCCGAAAACGGCTATATAAAAGGCTTTGTTGAAAAGCCCTGCTATGCCCAGGCTGTGTGCAGCACTGCCAACACGGGGGTTTATATTTTAAACCCCTCCTGCCTTAAGAATATAAAAAAAGACGTTTCTGTCGATTTCGCAAAAGATTTGTTCCCGGAAATGCTCTCCGGCGGCTTGAAGCTTGGCGCGTATGAGACGGACAAATATTGGTGCGATATAGGCGACCTGAAAACTCTGCGCCAATGTATGACTGACATGCTGGACGGCAAAGTTTTCTGCGACATGCGGGGCAGAAGCATAAACGGGATTATTTACAAAGGCTCGCTGAGCGCGGACGGAAGCTATATAAAAGGTCCCTGCTATATCGGCCCGAACGTCCGCATAGGCGGCGCGGCGCATATTGACCCCTATACTGTGATTGATGGCGACGTTATTATCGGAGAAGGCTGCCATATAAAGTCTTCTGTGATTTACAGCCGGGCCAGCATAGGCGCGGAAAGCCATCTCAGCGGCGCGATTGTCGGCCACGACGCATATATCGGCAAAAAAGCCCAGATTTTCGAGAATGCCGCAATAGGGGCGGGAGCGCTTATCGGCGCAAAGGCCGTAATCGAGGCGGGAGTTAAAATCTGGAATAAAAAATATGTCGAAGACGAAACTGTCCAGAAAGTCAACCTGCAAATGGGCAACGGCAGGAAAGAACTTTTCGACGACGACGGCATGCTGGGCAGAACTAATATAGAAATTACTCCGGATTTCTGCGCGGCGATTGGCCGCGCAGCCGGGACGTATCAAAAGCGCGGGGTTATCGGTCTTTCCTGTTCCGGCGAGGCAAGCGCGGAAGCTATGGCCGCAAGCCTGTGCGCGGGGATACTTTCGACCGGCTGCGACGTCTGGGACTTCGGCGCGTCGTTCGAGAGCCGCACGGCTTTTTTGACGCAGTGCTGCGATTTGGACTTTGCGCTTCACATTGCCGGCGGCGAGCAGAGCAGGATCAAAATTATTCTCCGGGGCGGGCTTAGTTCCACGCGCGCCATGGAACGGGAACTTGAGCAGTCGCTTTCCAGAGGGGAATTCCTCCGCGCGGATTATAAAGACTTTGGCCGGAGAGTGAATATGTCCAGCACGGGCAATCTTTACAGCATGCGATGTGAAAAAGCCGCCGAAAGACCGCTTTCCGGCCTGCGCCTTTATTTTGACAGCGGCAACGGGGTAATCAAAAGCGCTTTTTACGACATAGCAAAGGCGCTTGGGATAATTCCGGACAAAAACGCCGAGACAAAATTAATAATAACGGACGACGGAAGCGGTTGTCATATAGAAAGCGGCAGTTTAGGCTCAATCGGCGATCCGCTGACAAAGACTTATCTGGCCAATCAAGTGGTAAATTCCGGGAGAGACGTGTCTTTCCCGGCCGACCTGCCGCTTTTGTCGGAGCTTGTGGAAAACGGCGGCAAAGGCGTTTTGAGATATATGTCCTGCCCGGCGGGCGGCGAGGACGGGAAAGCGCGGGAGATTTTCTGCGAAAATTCCTGGCTGATGGACGGGATTTGCTGCGGGCTGAAAATGCTGGAAGCGCTCAAATATGAAAACGCCGTGCTGGCGGAGTTTATCAAAAAGGCCGAAAATTACAGCGTAGTCAAGCGCACGCTGCCCATAAGCAAGAGACCCGGCGACCTTATGGACAAAATAAGCGGCGAGGTTGACGAGATAAACGGCGGCGGCATAGAAGAAGGCGTCAGGTGCCGATACAGAGGCGGTTCTGTCTTTGTCCGCCCGACCAAAAGGGGCAACCGGATTAAAATTATTGCCCAGGCCAACGGCGAGGAAATCGCCGAGGAAATATGCTCGTCTTTTATAAATGACTTTCTCTCTTGAATAATATAAAACAGTGCGCTGCGGGCGGCGTTCCGCCGCCGGCAGCGCGTGCGGTACATAGCGCACTGCCGGATAAAGATAAAATTAAATCGCTTGACAGATCGCGAAAATAAAGCTAAACTAGTTAATATTATTCCTGAGGATTTTTGATTGCTTTCGGGCTGTGCGAAGGTAATTTTAAATATAATTATATAAAAAATACTATGCAATTTTGCGGCGAACAAAAAAACCGGACACGCGGGCAAATGGCGCATGTCGGGGCTATTTTTCGCGGCTTGAATAATCGCGCGGCAAAGCTTCTCCAAAAAGCGGCCGGGCAAAAATAATTTATATATAAATGGAGGTAAACAGTTAGTGCCAGAAAATAATTCCAAAACAGCCGATTCTATAACAAGAAGAGCGACTAAACAAACTGAAAAAATCCTGCAAAAAACGGCTGAAACATCAGCGGCGAGAATTCCCCGAAACGCGGCGAGGACGGCGGCGGCCGAGAAGAAAACGTCAGACGAGCAGGACGTCAGGGCAGGCGCAGCGAAATCCAGGGTGAAACCCGTAAAAACAGTGAGAAGAAATCCGCTTAAAATAATCCCCCTTGGCGGCCTTGGCGAAATCGGGAAAAACATCACCGCTTATGAATGCTCAAACGACATATTTCTAGTCGACAGCGGCATGGCTTTCCCAAGCGAGGAAATGCCGGGCGTGGATATAGTGATCCCCGATTTCTCTTTTGTCGAAAAAAACGCAGACCGTGTGCGCGGAATCGTCATCACGCACGGCCACGAGGATCACATCGGGAGTCTGCCCTATTTGCTTAAAACCGTTAACATGCCCGTCTATGCAACCAGGCTTACAATAGGGCTGATAGAGGGCAAGCTCAAAGAACACGGGCTTTTGGGCAAGGCTAACCTGAATGTTGTAAAACCCCGGGATACTGTAAAATTCGGCTGTATGGCCGTGGAGCTTATCGCGGTGAATCATTCTATTCCAGACGCGGTTTCGCTCGCGATACACACCCCCACAGGCGTTGTTATACAAACCGGAGATTTCAAAGTGGACTATACTCCGGTTTATGGCGGCGTGATAGATCTTGCGCGCTTTGGGGAACTGGGCAGCAAGGGCGTTCTTGCGCTTCTTTCCGATTCTACCAACGCGGAAAAACCGGGCATTTCGCAGAGCGAAAGAACTGTCGGCGAAAGTTTCGAGAGGCTTTTCCTGCGCGCCGCCAACAAACGCGTTATTATTGCGACCTTTGCCTCAAATATACAGCGCATTCAGCAGATTATCACCATGGCTCAGAAAACCCGCAGGAAAGTCGCGGTTTCCGGGAGGAGCATGGTCAATGTCTGCTCAAAGGCAATGGAACTGGGTTATCTTACAGTAAATCCCGGGCTGATTGTGGACATAGAATCCGCAGGCAGGTGCAAGCCGGAGGAGCTTGTGATAATCACTACGGGAAGCCAGGGGGAGCCGCTTTCGGCTTTGACGCGCATGTCCTCCGGCGAGCACAGGCAGATCTCTATCGGAAAAAACGATTTTATAATAATTTCGGCGACGCCTATCCCCGGCAACGAAAAGTATGTTGACCGCGTGGTTAACGACCTGATGAAGCTGGGCGCGGAAGTGATCTACGAACGCATGTATGACGTGCATGTATCCGGCCACGCCTGCCAGGAAGAGCTGAAACTGATCCTCGCCCTGACTAGGCCTAAATTTTTCATGCCGGTTCACGGCGAATACAAACACCTTGTCAAACACGCCGGTCTTGCGCGGGCGATGAATATCCCGGAAGAAAATATTGTTATAGCCCAGAACGGCGATGTGGTTGAGACAGACGGCGTTGATTTCAGGATAACGAACAAAGTTCCCTCCGGGCGCGTGCTGGTTGACGGGCTTGGCGTGGGCGACGTAGGGAGCGTTGTTCTGCGCGACAGAAAACATCTTGCGGAGGACGGGCTGATAATAGCCGTCACGACTATTGAGCGGTCAAGCGGGAAAATCGTCACAGGGCCGGATGTTGTTTCGCGCGGCTTTGTCTATGTCCGCGAATCGGAGGAACTGATGGACGGCGCGAAAAGAATCGTTTCGGCGGCGCTTGCGGACTGCTTTGAGAACAATATTCGCGAGTGGGGCGCAATCAAGACGAGAATCCGCGACGAGCTTAGCACCTATCTGTACCAGCGGACGAAGCGAAGCCCGATGATTCTGCCGATTATAATGGAATTCTAGAAAATTTCAAAACAGCTGTACTGGGGCGGTGAATTTTGAAAATAAACGGAAAAATATGTTATATCTTTGGCGCGGGGGAGTGTTTTCATCCGCTGCCCGCGCCGGAACCCGGGGATTATGTGATAGCCGCCGACGGCGGCTATCGGCATACCAAAGCGCGGGGAATCCCCTCCGATTTGGTTGTCGGCGATTTTGATTCGCTGGGCAAAGCCCCGGCAAACGAGAATGTCGTTGCGCTTCCGGCGGAAAAAGACGAAACCGACACGGAAGCTGCGATTCGGGCCGGATGGGAGCGCGGTTTCCGCATTTTTTATATTTATGGCGGCACGGGCGGGCGTATTGACCACACAATCGCCAATATCCAGTGCGTTGCCGATATCGCAAGGCGCGGCGGGCAGGCTTTTCTCTTTGACGGGGAGTTCGTAATTACAGGGCTTCACAGCGGCGAAGTTTTATTCCCGGCAGACGCAAAGGGCATTATTTCAGTTTTTGCGTTCGGCGGCGAGGCGGCCGGCGTGCGCGAATATGGCCTGAAGTACCCGCTGGAGAACGCCGTCCTGAACCCTGCGCGGCCTTTGGGCGTGAGCAACGAATTCACCGGGAAGGCTTCCGGCGTTTCCGTCCGGGAGGGGACGCTGATTATTGTTTATCCGCGCGGCGTGGCGGAATTACAGGGGCGTTGAATTCAACGCCCCCGCCGATTTTTACTCAGTTTTCACTCAATCACAATAATTTTGCTCTCGTCCGGCGCATGGGGCGCGCCGTCCCCGGCGGGGCGCCCGACAAGCACAGCGATGCCAAGCTCAAAGCCCTCCGGGAATTTCAGCCGGGCTTTGAATTCTTCGGCCTTATCCCCCGCAAAGGCAAATTTTGCAAGCCCGCAGATAAGGCTGCCCAGGCCCAGCGAAGCCGCGGCAAGCGCTATGTTTTCGGCGGCAATGCCGCAGTCCAGCTCCGCGCCCGGCGCTATCGGCAGGGCTATCAGAGCGGGCGCGTTGTAAAACAAATCCCCGCCCCTTGACATAATTCTTTCATGGGCGGCGGGGTCGGCGGCCCTGAGGTTTTCGGCGGCTTCGGTTTCCCATTCGCTGATCAAGGCGCGGTTTTTCACCACGACGATCCTCCATGGCTGGGCGTTAACCGCGCTCGGCGCGGCGATAGCCGCATGCGCAAGCAGGTTCAGCGCTTCGCCGGAGACGGGTTCGTCCGTGAAGCGGCGGCAGGAATAGCGTTCCGCAATTGTTTTCAATACTTCGTTCATGAGAAAAGACCTCCTGTATTTATTTGATTTTTAAATTATGATAGGCATATTACTCAATTTCCCCGCCGCCAAGGACAATCTCCCCGCTGTAGAGCACGGCGGACTGACCACTTGCGGCGGCCTTCTGAGATTTTTCAAAAACGATTTTCAGGCGCTTTTCCCCGGCGGGCGCTGCCGTCGCCCGCTGTTCAGTCTGGGAATAGCGCGTTTTCACGCCGCACTCAAACGCTTCCTGAATATCACGCCCGCTTATAATATTCACGCCGGATATATAGACTTCACGTGTGTAAAGCTCGGATTCCCGGCCAAGAACGACGGCGTTGCTTTCCGGGAGGACTTTCAGGACATAAAAGCGTTCGCCGAAGCCCATCCCTAATCCTCGCCGCTGACCGACTGTGTACTTGTAATAGCCCTTATGACGACCGATGATCTTCCCGCCTGCGTCCAAAAAATTGCCCTCGCCGCTTTCCAGGCCGCTGTAGCGCCTGATAAATCCGGGGTAGTCGCCGTCCGGGACAAAGCATATGTCCTGACTGTCGGGCTTTTTGTAAACCCGCAGCCCGGCTTCTTCCGCCGTTTTTCGGACTTCTTCTTTTGAAAGCCCGCCCAGCGGAAGCAAAAGCCGGGAAAGGCTTTCCTGAGTCTGTCGGTATAAAACATAGCTCTGGTCTTTGGCGCTGTGGAGCGCCTTGTGAAGCTCAAACTCGCCGCTTTCCGGCCTGCGCGTGATTTTGGCGTAGTGCCCGGTTGATATATAGTCAAAGCCCATAGAAACGGCCTTTTTTAGAAAAGCGTCAAATTTTATATGCCTGTTGCAGGCTATGCAGGGATTGGGGGTGCGCCCGCTTAAATACGCTTTTGCGAAATAATCCAGCACTTTTTTTTGGAACAGGTCTTTATAATTCAGGACATAGTGCGCTATGCCAAGGCTTTCGCAGACAAAGCGCGCGTCGTTCACGTCGTCAAGAGAACAGCAGCCGGATTTTTCTCTCTCCGGCAGAAAGTCGTCGCTGAAAAGCTTGAACGTCGCCCCAACTACTTCGTAGCCCTCACGCATGAGCAAAAGCGCCGCAACAGAGCTGTCCACGCCGCCGCTCATCCCCACCATAACTTTTTTAGTAATAAAAAATCAGCTCCGCCTGCTATATTCTTACAGTGGCGGTTCCCGCCCCTGTGCAGATTATTATAAACCAAATAAACCTGGCTGGCAAGCGAAACAATTCAAACTGTTTGTCAAATTTCTTGAACTGTTTCAATCAATATGCTAAAATAATAAAATATACAAAAGACAAAATTATTTCTGGCATTTTGAAGATATGATAGAGAGGACGGGACGCGCTGTGAAAAGAACGAGGGTCGCCGTAATTTTTGGGGGGCAATCCAGCGAATACGAAGTTTCGCTGATGTCCGCCTCGTCTGTTTTGAGAAATCTGGATCGCGACAGATATGAAGTTATCACTCTGGGTATAAACAAAAAAGGCCGCTGGCTTTTGTATAACGGCAGCATTGACCGCATAAAAAACAAGCGCTGGGAACAGCCCGGCTTTGTGAGGGACGCTTTTATCAGCCCCAGCACGAATTCCTGCGCGATAATCGCCATGCGTGAAGATAACAGATTTACAGAAATACAGATTGACGTCGTTTTCCCCGTTCTGCACGGCAAAAATGGCGAGGACGGGACAATTCAGGGGCTGCTGGAGCTTGCCGGGATCCCGTATGTCGGCTGCGATACGCTTTCAAGCGCAATCTGTATGGACAAAATTGTCGCTCACAGCGTTTTGAAAGACGCGGGCATAAAAACCGCCGACTGGATAGGCGTTATAGGTAAGGACACAAAAAATCCTGAGCTTTGCGACAGGCTTATCCGGCAAAAATTCGGCTATCCTGTTTTCGTGAAGCCAGCAAATGCCGGCTCTTCCGTCGGGATAAGCAAGGTCAAAAAGCCGGGAGAGCTTGGGGCCGCGCTTGACAAAGCGCTTTTGACAGACGGCAGAATTATTATTGAACAGGGCATAACGGGCATAGAGCTTGAATGCGCCGTTTTGGGCAACGGCGAACCTCTTGCTTCTGATGTCGGGGAGATTGCCCCGCTTGCGGAATTTTACGATTATGACGCGAAATATATCGACGGCGGCACCGGCCTTTTTGTTCCCGCCCGCGTTGAAGAAAAGACAAGAAAAAAAATCGGCGAAATTGCTGTAAAAGCATACAGGGTAATGGCTTGCACAGGTCTGGCAAGGGTTGACTTTTTCCTTCAGCCAGACGGAGCCATAGTACTTAACGAACTTAACACACTGCCAGGATTTACGCACATCAGCATGTATCCAAGGCTTTTTGAGGCGGCCGGCCTGCCTTATAAAAATTTGCTTGACAGGCTGATAGAGCTGGCCTTTGAAAAAAAGGCGGGCGCTTAATGCTTTTTTGTTTTGCTGTCTGGGAGGTGCGTCCGACTGAAAATATCTAAGCAAATTCCGTTTGGGATTGAACGCAAAGTTATATCGCATATCACTACGCAGAGCTGGCGGAACGTGCCTCATGTCTGCTTTTTATATGAGGCTGACGCGACGGAGCTTCTGAAAGAATACGCAAAGCTGTCTCAGTCAGGAAAGAGCAAAATTACTTTTAATACTTTACTGCTCAGGATGCTTGTTGAGGCGGTGAAATCCGCGCCGCAGGTGAACGCGCATATTCGTTACAACCGCCACACTTCGGCAGGGCGCATCGATTATCTGGAAAGCGTTGATATATCCATGCCCTGGCTCCTGGATAACGGCGGCATGATAACAGTCCGGCTGCGGGATTTCGGGAACAAAAGTCTTGTGGATATGGCGGAGTATCTTGAGGACATGCGGCGGCGCGTTCTGAACACGAACATGGAGCTTGCCATGCTGGAAGTATCCCTGTGGGAAACGCGCCGCCTTGTAGAGCAGGGGCATTTTATTAAAGTTTTACGCAGGCTTTACGGCGCTTTCCTGGGGAAAAACCGCCTGCGCAGATTCTCGAAGCTGGAAAAAAAGCGGCATCGCGATATGCCGGAGAAAGACGGACTTACGGCAGGTGATCTGGAGCAGGGCAGTATTACCGTGTCGAACATAGGGGCCGCAACGCGGGGTCTGGGCGGCGCAATGACGCTGCTGGAGATAATCCCGCCGCAGGTTTTCGCCATTGGAATATCGGCTATGCAGGATAAAGTTCTTGCGGTCGATAATGTCGCGGGCGAAAAATCTGTTGCGGTCCGAAAAGTTATCCCGTTTTGCCTGAGCTTTGACCACAGGGCGCTGGACTTTAACGACGCGGCGCCATTTATCCGCAGGCTTGACGAGCTGTTCCGCGCCCCGGCAATAATTCACAAATGGTGACGCCGTTTGCAGGAATACTAAAAAAAGAGAAAGGGATAAAAACTCTAATGCAAAAGCAAAAGTATATAATATCAATTAAAGGCTCCTATGGGACGGACGAAGGGACGGACGGCATAGAACTGACGACAATTGGGAATTATTATAAAAGACGGGGAAAGTATTACGTCGCCTATGACGAGTCCTTTATGACAGGAATGGAAGGCACCACCACCACGCTTGAAATAGACGGGCAAAAACAAGTTATTTTAAAGCGCAGCGGCACAAACCGCAGCCAGTTTATAATCGAAAACGGCAAGCGGTATTTGTGCAGCTATGAGACCGAGTTCGGGAACACTGTTTTCGGCGTTTATTCGCACTATATCAGGAATTCGCTTTCAGGAAGCGGCGGGGACATTGCCTTTAAATATTCTTTGGACGTAAACGCCAGCCTGACAAGCGTCAACGAAGTCCATATAAAAATCAAGGAGTGCGAAAAACATGACTAATATCGTCTTTGAAGCAAGGGTGAAAATACGCAAAAGCCTTCAGAGCGCGATACGCTCCGGCGTGGACGACGGGATTTTTCCGGACGATGCCGCTCCGATTAATTTTATAATAGAGATCCCGGCGGACAGCTCTCACGGGGATTTTGCCACAAATATAGCGATGCTTTATGCAAAGCCCTTTAATATGACGCCGCGCAAAATTGCCGAAGAAATAGTCGGGCGCATTGAAATTGACGCGGAATATTTTGAAAAAGCGGAAGTTGCGGGCCCCGGTTTTATAAATTTCCGGCTTAAACGGCGCTGGTTCTCTTATGCGGTTAAAAAGGCTCTTGAAGACGGCGGAAATTATGGCCGCTCGAGCTATGGCGGGGGGAAGAAAGTCGTGGTGGAGTTTGTTTCGGCCAACCCAACGGGGCCGATGCATATGGGCAACGCACGCGGCGGCGCGCTTGGCGACAGTCTCGCGGCGGCTCTGGATTTTGCGGGTTATCTGGTCAGCCGTGAGTTTTATATAAATGACGCGGGCAGCCAGATCGCGAAATTCGCAAAGTCGCTTGAGGCCAGATATCTGCAGATATTCAAGCCGGAAACGCCTTTCCCGGAAGATGGCTATCAGGGCGGGGACATCAAAGATCTGGCAAGACAGTTCGCCGATATACACGGCGACGAATACCTGGACAAAGACGAAAAGCTCAGACAGGATATTATGATTGCATTCGCCCTGCCCAGAAATATAGAAAAACTCAAGGCGGATTTGGGAACTTACCGGGTTTTTTACGATGTTTGGTTCAGCGAAAAAAGTCTTCACGAAAGCGGAGCTGTGGAGCGGGCGCTCGGGCTTCTGGGCGATAACGGCTACACCTATGAGAAAGACGGGGCTCTATGGTATAAATCGACGGCCTTCGGCGAGGAAAAAGACGAGGTTCTTGTCCGGGCAAACGGCATACCGACCTATTTTGCCGCAGATATAGCTTATCATTATGACAAACTGGCCGTGCGCGGCTTCGACAAGGCGATAAACGTTTGGGGGGCGGACCATCATGGCCATGTCGCGCGCATGAAAAACGCCATGAA
This sequence comes from Oscillospiraceae bacterium, assembly GCA_031282245.1. GTDB lineage: Bacteria > Bacillota > Clostridia > Oscillospirales > Ruminococcaceae > JAITEB01. The sequence goes on from JAITEB010000017.1 coordinate 158,604, forward strand.
GGCGATGGGGCTGGATTCCTCCCGCCTTGATGTGGTGATCATGCAAATGGTAAATCTTGTGCGCGACGGCAAGCCCGTCCGCATGAGCAAACGGACCGGCAGGGCCATAAGTCTGGCCGATTTGCTGGAGGAAGTCCCGATAGACGCGGCGCGGTTTTTCTTTAATATGCGCGACCCGGCTTCGCATTTGGATTTTGATTTGGATCTGGCAATCGAAGAAAGTAACAACAACCCGGTTTATTATGTTCAGTATGCCTATGCCCGGATTTGCAGCATTGTCAAAAACCTTGCCGCGGAGGGAATAGAGTCCCGCGAAACGTCGCTTGACGAGCTTGATTTGCTTTCTTCAGGAGAGGAGCGGGAGCTGATCCGGCATGTGGCTGTTCTGCCCGACGAAATTATCGCCGCCGCCGAGCAGTACGACCCGGCCAAACTGACGCGCTATTGCATAGAACTTGCCGCGCGGTTTCACAAATTTTATAATAACTGTTATATCAGGGGCGAGGCCGAGCCGCTTTTGCAGGCGCGGCTTGCGCTGTGCCTTTGCGTTAAAAACGTGATTGAAAACGTCTTTGGGATGCTGAAAATTACCGCGCCGGAATCGATGTGAAAATAATGCCCAAAATATACAAGCTTGACAAAAGCGTCGCCAAACTTATCGCCGCCGGCGAAGTTGTCGAACGCCCTTCGTCGGCCGTGAAAGAGCTGGTTGAAAACTCAATAGATGCCGGCGCGAAGTCCGTTGCCGTTGAGATAAAAGGCGGAGGAACAAGCTATTTGCGCGTTGCGGACGACGGCTGCGGCATTTCCCGCGAGGACCTGCCCACGGCCTTTTTGCGCAACGCTACAAGTAAAATCCGAACTGCCGCCGATCTTGAGAAAATCGGCACCCTGGGTTTTCGGGGCGAGGCTTTGGCTTCTATATCGGCGGTTGCGCGGCTTACTATGATAAGCCGCGCCGCCGAAGAACCTGAGGGCTGCAAAATCCGGCTTGACGGCGGCGAAATCCAGGATATTGCCGAGACGGGCTGCCCGGTCGGGACAACCGTTATTGTCCGGGATTTATTTTACAACACGCCCGCGCGGATGAAATTCCTCAAGAAAGACTCTGTGGAAGCGAATTCCGTCGCGGCCTGCATGGACAGGCTGGCGCTCAGCCATCCGGAAATCTCGTTTAAATTCATACGCGACGGCAAAACGCAGTTTTTTTCACCGGGCAAGGGCGATTTGTACGCCTGTATTTACAGCGTTTTCGGCCGGGAGACCGCCGAAAGCCTGATAGAGGTGAAGGGTGAAGGCGTGAGCGGCTATATATCCAAGCCGGAAAGCTCGCGCGGAAGCAGGAACATGCAGTTCTTTTTTGTCAACGGGCGCTATGTCCGCAGCGTGACCGCCCAGACCGCCCTTGAGGAAGCATATAAAAACGAGATTATGCAGGGAAAATTTCCTACAGGTTTTCTCTTTATTACTGTTCCGGAAGAGCTTGTTGATGTGAATACCCACCCCGCCAAAATAGAAGTGCGCTTTGTTCAGGAGCGTGATGTTTACGAAGCTATATATTTTGCGGTCAAGAACGCTTTAACAAAATTTTCTGTTCCGCCGGCGATAAATTTAAACCATGAAATTCAAAAGACGCTTTTTAAAAACGAAGCGTTAAAGACCGAAGCTGTCTCGCAGACTGGCTTTGCGCCGCCGGCGACAAGGGTAACGCCCGCAAAACGCCCGGATTTTTTCCAGTCGGCAAGCGCGGCTGAATTCGTAAAAAAACCTGCGGTTTTAAATCAGCCTGTCGCGGAGTATAAGAAACATGAACCGGTTTTGCCCGCCGCCGCCCCTCCTATAGAAAGCATAGAAATCCCCGGGAAGCCGGAAACTCCGCCCGCAAAGCCGTTTCTGGAAGGCAAACGTCTTGTCGGCGAAATTTTCTCGACATATATACTGCTGGAAACGGCGGACGAGCTTTTTATTATTGACAAGCATGCCGCGCATGAGAGAATTATTTTCGAGCGCCTGAAAGAAAACACCGGCGGCCGAAACAGCCAGCTTTTGCTTTCGCCGGTTCACATAAATTTTCCCAAAGAAGAATATGCGCTCTTGCTGGAAAACAGCCTTGAATTGGCTGAATTTGGCATTATGATTGACGATTTTGGCACAGGGACTGTAATAGTGCGAGAATTTCCCGCCGCGCTGGAAAAAGCCGATATAAAATCAACGCTTGAAGAAATCGCCGCCAGTTTTAAAAAAGGCCGGATGAAGCCGGAGCCGAAGTATTTGGACGAACTGTACAGCTCAATTGCCTGCAAAGCCGCTGTAAAGGGCGGGCGTTCCGCCAGCCGGGAGGATATTTACAGCCTGCTGGCTCAGCTTGAGCAAAACGGGGAAATCCGCCGCTGCCCGCACGGAAGGCCGGTTTTAATAACGCTTAGCAAAAGGGAGATTGAAAAGAAATTTGGCAGGATACAGTAAAATTCCCGTTGCGGCGATCGTCGGTCCGACGGCCGCCGGAAAAACCCGTCTGGGGGTTGAGCTTTGCCTGCGTTTTGGCGGCGAAGTTATTTCCGGGGATTCCATGCAGATTTACCGCGAAATGGATATAGCGACAGCAAAGCCCTCACCGGAGGAAACGCGCGGGGTTGCGCATCATCTGATTGATTTTCTTGACCCGGGCGAGGAATTCAGCGTCGCGGATTACCTGGAGCTTGCGCACAAGGCCGCGCTGGATATTTATTCGCGGGGAAAGCTGCCTTTTCTTGTCGGGGGCACGGGGCTGTATGTTTCTTCTTTTTTGGAGGACCTGCGCTTTGCCGATATAAAAGTGAACCGGGAGAGAAAAGCCAGGCTTGAAGAGATCGCCGCCCATGAGGGAAGCGCGGATTTATACGCTTTGCTGGAAAAGCTTGACCCGGAGCTTGCGGCAGGTCTGAGTCCGAATGACGCAAACAGGATTATACGCGGGATTCTTGTTTTTGAGGCGGAAGGCAAAAGCCTGAGCGACTTCAAGAGGGAATCGCGTCCGGAATCGCCGCGCTATGACAGCTTGCTTATTGGGCTGAATTTCCGCTCGCGCGGGAAGCTTTATGAACGCATAGACAGCCGGGTTGACCATATGCTTGCGGCGGGGCTTCTGGACGAGGCCGGTTTTTTTTACCGGCGCGGGCTTTCCCGGACTTCCCGGGCGGCGATCGGCTATAAAGAGCTTTACCCATTTATCCGCGGGGAAATTACTCTTGAAGAAGCCGCGGAGAACCTCAAGCGCGAAACGCGGCGTTTTGCCAAGAGGCAGCTCACATGGTTCAAAAAGACAAAAAACATCAATTGGATTTATATTGACGACTATTCAGGTTTTGACGACATCACAGACGCGGCGGCGGAGCTGCTGGAAACTGCTTTTGCCCTGCCGCGCGGAAGAAATGGGGTTTTGGCATGAGGCGCGGGAACTCTTTTATAATTATTTTATCGCTTGTTATTTTAATAGGGATTTTTTATCAGGTTTATAATCAGTATAAGTCCCCAAGAGAGACTTTGCTGGCCTATAAGACTGTCGTTGAGGATGGCTTTTCGACTGACGGGCTTGTCCTGCGCAAAGAAAACGTGATAGCTAATTACGCAAGCGGCTTTGCGGTTTATCACTATCAGGACGGGATGAAAGTCTCCAAAGAAGTGACTGTCGCGACTTTTTACAACAATGAGAGCGATGTTGTAAATATTCAAAAGGCGGAGGAAATACAACGGGAGCTCGCCATGCTGCAAAACGTCGGCGTAAAAGAAAACCATCAATCCTACAGCGACGTTATCACCGAGCAGATCGCGAACATGACGCTGAACGCCTCCAAAAATGTCGCGCAGAGAAATTTGGGCGGCATATATTCAGAAAGGCTGAAACTGCTTGAATATATGAACTCGCGCAATGTGGCCTATGGGATAGATTTGGATTACAGCAGCCGCATTCAGTCGCTGGAACAGCAGCTTGCGCAGCTTATGTCCTCAATCAGCGTCGGAATGGAGATAAAAGCGCCGGAAGCGGGTTACTATGTGAGCAGGATAGACGGCGAGGAAAATATTCTTGCCCCCGATGAGGCGCTTGGCATGGATGTCCGGGATTTCAGGCAGGTGCTGGACAGAAAAATAAACCGGGATCTTATCTCGTCCGTCGGAAAAATCATCACTGATTACGATTGGTATTATGCCGCCGTAGTCTCAAAAGAAAACGCAAAGCGCCTGGAAAAAGGCGCCCGGCTTGAACTGAAATTTGAAAATGATATTATAGAGCGCGTCCCCGCGCAAGTTTACGGCATAAGCGAAAAAGCGGGCGCGGAAGAGTGTATAGTCGTCTTTGTCTGCGACAACATGAGCAGCAGCCTTGCGTCTATGCGCCGCAAAAAAGCGCAGGTTGTTTTCGGCGAATACAAAGGTCTGTATGTTCCGATTTCTTCCATCAGGTATGCGGAGTTTGAAAGCTATGACTATGACGGAGAGGGCAATATTATGCTCGACAACGACAACAATCCTGTAATTGTGGACAAAGGCGCGCAGATTGTCTGGATAAAAGCCGGAAGCGAGGATCTTTACAGGAAAATCGACGTGATTTTCAGCGAGGAGGACTATGTGCTGTCCCGGATTTTGGACAACGAGCAGGATTTCAACAGCTATTTGCAGGAGGGCGACAGGCTTATTCTTGATACAAACGGGCTGGAAGTTAAAAAACCGGGTACATAGGGGCCGGGCTGCGCTTAGCCCGCCCGGAATATTTTTGAAATTTATTGATTTTTATAATTTATCTTTTTCGGATTTTGTTGTATAATTAAATAAAATATTATTTGTTTATCGGAGCTGAAAAAAGATGAGTACGAAAAAAACCGGAACAAAAAAAGCGCTTATCCAGCGCAAATCTGTCTCCAGGCTGGCTCTTTCGGCGCTGCTGCGTATGGTTTGCTCATATTTTTTCTCTGCGGTGATATTTTTGGCCATAGCCTCAACCGAAAACAGAACCCTGTGGAAGCTTTTGCAAATATTGAGCGCGGGGATTCTGGTCAGCTTTCTCTATGTGCTGATGTGGTATGACGGGGACCGGGACAGCAACCTGGTTTTATTCGGGCATGTCGATTTCGACCCGCTGCGGGGCATAAAGGCCGGACTGCTCGCCGCTTTGCCCGCGGCGCTTTCATATCCGCTTCTCGCGCTTGCAAAAGCCACGGAGAGCAACCCTCTTTTTACTGTATACAGGATTATCAACCTGCCGTTTATCGGCTTTATGAATCTTCTGGCTTCTTCGGCCTATATCGAAGATATTGACACGCGCTTTATGATTGCGATGGCGTTTGTGCCGGCGGTTTATGTTATTGCGTCCGCAATGGGTTATCTGCTGGGATACAAGCATTTTTCTGTTATAAAAACTATTGCTTTCAAGAATCGGAGAGAGAAAAACTGATTTGCCCGATTCCGGCAAAAAACAAACAATCTGGAGCAAGCCAATTAAGCCCGCTCCAGATTGCTGAAAAAATTTAAAGCGTTTCCGCAAGTACTTTCCCGCGCAGAATCACGTTTTTGACGGACAGATCCGGGTTTAATATGACCAGATCGGCGCTCTTGCCCGGAGCAACGCTTCCCTTTCTGTCATAAACCCCGATAGCTTTCGCGGGGTTTACGCTGGCGCATTTGACCGCCGTGTAAAGCGGTATTCCCATCTCCGTCACGGCAGTCCGCACGCACTTCATCAGGTTTGTGACGGAGCCGGCAATTGCGCCGCCCTCTTTGAGACGCGCGGTTTTCCCCGTCACAATGACGGGCAGCCCCCCAAGCGAGTATTCGCCGTCATCCAGACCGGCGGCCATCATGCTGTCGCTTATCAAAATAACGCGCTCGTCCCCGAAAAGCCTGAAGGCCGCGCGGACCGCGCCGGGGTGCAGGTGAATCCCGTCGCATATCATCTCAACGCGGCAGTGCGGCGCGTCGAAGGCCGCGCCGATTACGCCCGGTGCGCGGTGACTGAAAGAGGGCATGGCGTTGAACAGGTGCGTGACCTGCGCCGCGCCTCTCGCAAAAGCAAGCGAAGCCGTGTCATAATCGGCCTCAGTATGCGCGATTGAGCAGACAATCTCGCCTTTCAGCTCTTCGATAGTCTCTATTGCGCCCTCAATTTCCGGCGCTAAATCCAGCAGCTTTACAAGACCGCGCGCTTTTTCCTGAAGGCGGCGCACAAGCCCGGCATTGGGTTTCTGGATATATTTCGGGTTCTGCGCGCCGATTTTTTTTTCGGAGATAAAAGGCCCCTCAAGGTTAATTCCAACCAGTTCCGCCGCGTTTTCGCCGTCAAGCGCGGCCATGTTCCCGCAGGCTTTCGCAAGAACCTCCTCCGGGAGGGTCATTGTCGCCGGGCAGATGGAAGTCACGCCGTTTTTGGCCTGATATTCCGCCATAAGCCGCATCTCATCAACCGTGCTTTCAGAAAAGTCGTGGCCGACGCAGCCGTGAAAGTGCAGGTCAAGCAATCCTGGAACAGCATAGCAGCCTTCGGCGTCGATCACATCGCCGCCGGCGCTTTCGGCGAAAACATCGCCGTTTATAAAAACATCGCCGTCCTCAAAGCTCCCGCTTTCACGGAAAACATGCGCGCCTTTAATAATCATTTTCAGAACGCCTCCTCAGGAATAAGAGATAAAGCCGCCTCATCGCCGACAAGGGTTATATTGTTGTGAAGCTGCAAAACCGAAGCCGGAACCTCCGGGGTTATCGGTCCGAAGAACGATTTTCTGACGATTTCCGCCTTGCCCTCGCCGGATACTATTATTACAATGCGCCTGGCCTGCATGATAGACCGGATGCCCATAGTATAGGCTCTTTTGGGAACATCTTCCTCGCTGGCGAAAAAGCGGCGATTCGCTTCTATCGTGCTCTGCGCAAGCTCGACGCAGTGAGTGTCTTTATCAAAGGCCGCGCCCGGTTCGTTGAAACCTATATGCCCGTTGTGCCCAAGCCCCAGAAGCTGCGTGTCTATCCCGCCAAGGCGCCTGATAAGCTCGTCATAGCGGCGGCATTCTTTTTGAGCGTCCGGCTCCAGGCCGTTCGGAACATAAGTATTATTTTTGTCTATATTAATATTATCAAACAAATTTTTATTCATAAAAAATCTGTAGCTTTGTTCGTTTTCCGGTCCCAGACCGCAGTATTCGTCGAGATTTACAGATTTTGTTTCGGAAAAGTCTATATCCCCTTTGCGGTACCATTCCGCAAGCTGCTTGTAAACGCCTATCGGGCTGGAACCTGTTGCAAGCCCAAGGACGCACTGCGGGTTTAGTATTACCTGGGCTGAGATAATATTCGCGGCTTTGCGGCTCATATCCCTGAAATCTTTTGCCCTGTAAATTTTCATGAGTTTATTCTCCTTTTAGAGCGTTGCGGTATTCTTTTGGCGATCTGCCTTCTGACTTTTTGAATATGCGCGAGAAATGCGAGACGTCGATAAAGCCGACAAGTTCCGAAATCTCTCCTATTTTCAACGCGGGGTCGCCGAGAAGTTCTTTCGCTTTTCTTATTCTTGACTGGTTGAGCAGGTCGTAAAAATTCTTGCCGGTGTATTTATTCAACAATTTACTGAGGTACCACTGGCTGACATAAATCTTATCGGCAAGCTCCGAGAGAGATATTTTCTGGTTGTAGTGCCTGCTGATATACTCCAGCGCCTTGTTGACAATAAAGCTGTTGGCCTCGTTTTTTTCTCCGGATGAAAGCTCCGCGTTTTTTTCCTGCGCGGATTCTTTTTGGTTTTTTCTGTCCAGGCGCCGGGTCATGGTTGCAAGAGCTTCGTTGATTTCGTCCATTTTAGAGGGCTTGACCAAAAAACGGGCGACGCCGATACTTATAGCTCTTTTGGCGTATTCAAAATCGCGGTAGCCGGAAAGCACGGTGATCTGCATATCCGGAAACTCTGAACGCAGGCTTGCAAGCATGGTAAGCCCGTCTATATTGGGCATCCTTATGTCGGTAAAGAGTATGTCCGGCCTGTGGGTTCTTATTGCCTGCGTGCCGGACTGCGCGTCCCAGGCCGTGGCGACTACCTCGCAGTTATATTTCGCCCAGTCCATAACTTTCTGCAGGCCCTGGACAATAATATTCTCATCATCGACAATAACAACTTTATATATTTGCGCTTCCTCCCCTCTTTACTCAACAGACCGTTCAATTATTTGACAAATAATTAAAAACGCTTATAATATTTTTAATTGCGCAAATTACTCTTTCTGGCGTCTTTTTGTGCGCGCGCTGTTTAGCCCGTCGGCGCCGCTGACTAGATAATCTTTATTTTAGCAGTTAATCTGCGAAAATTATATATTTTTATGGAGGTTTTCTGAATGTCTGAAAAATCAGCAAAAAAAATCCGCACTGCCGACCTTGCGCTGTGCGCGCTTTTTGTTGCGCTCAGCGCGGTGTTCTCCTGGATAAGCATACCTGTCGGCCCTGTACCGATAAACCTGGCTCTGATCGCCGTCTTTACGGCGGGGGGGCTTCTCGGGACGCTGTGGGGCACAATAAGCGAACTGACATTCGTTCTGCTCGGCCTTACAGGTCTTCCCGTATTCGCCGGCTTCACCGGCGGCCCGGGCAGGCTTGCGGGGCCGACCGGCGGATACATTCTGGCTTATATTATCTGCGCCTTTGTCGTCGGATTTATCTGTGAAAAATTTGGCAGGAAAATAATCGCGCTTATCCCCGCCATGATTCTGGGGCTGGCCCTGTGCTATTTATTTGGCAGCGCGTGGTTCATGATTTCAAGCAAGGCAAATCTTGCGGCGACGCTTTCAACCTGTGTGCTGCCGTTTGTGCCGGGGGACGCGCTGAAAATAGCGCTGAGCGTCATTCTTGTGAACAGGCTTGAGCCGGTTCTGGAAAAAGCCCGAAGATCCGGCCGGTAGAACTTTGCGTATGCCGACCATCTCCCCCCATCAGCTATCAAAAATTTACGCGTATGTCAGGAAGAAAAAGGCCGAGTTTCCCCGGCCTTTTCTTCTTTACTATAGACACTCTCAAATAGCAACCTCGGGAGGTGTTGTCTAATAATTATTAGCCTTTGGCGGCAAGGAACGCTTCGAGCTGCGCGTTTGCTTCTTCAACAACTTTGTCGATGCCGTTGTCGGTCAGCTTCTGGCGGAACTCAGCCAGTGAAGCGGCCGGATCTTCAGCGGCGCCTGTGCTCAGAGTAAGGGCATATTCAGCGGCTACGTTGGCCAGAGCGCCAATTTCGTCGGCGACGGGGGTCTGATCCAAAGCCCAGCCCAGCGCCGGGATAGCTTTTGCGCTTGCGTAGTAATCTTTGAATACAGTCCAGAAATCCTGTCCGGGAGCAAGGTCGGCTTCGCCCTGCTGCGGGGGAAGAATCGTCACGTTGCCGAGACCGTTTCTCCAGGGAGTGTACTTGTTGCGTTCTTCTGTGACGAATTCAACATTGCCGTCCGCGTTGAGGTTGTAGTGAACGCCTTCGATACCATAAGCAATAAGAGTCATAAGTTTCGGATCGGTGTTGACGAGGTTGAGGAACTTCATGGTGTCGGCCTTATGAGCGGAAGCGGAAGAGATAGCCATCATAGCGCCCTGGGAACCCGTGGTGTCGACATAAGCTTCGGTGGTGGGAACCATCGCGACTTCGATTCCGCGCTCGGCGCTGGCCTGCACTTCATAGCCGAAAGAATAGCTCTGCGTGCCGATCAAATATGTGCCGGCGGTCTGATGCGCCGTACGCGCGTCGTTTGCCTGGCTTGTGTTGGCCATTGCGGGGTCAATATAGCCGGCCTTGTAATACTCGTTGACTTTTGTGACAAAAGCTTCGTATTCAGGGGTGGCGAATTTGTTGACCAGCTTGCCGGTGACGGCCTTAGAAACATCGGTCGGATCCAAATAATAAGAAAGCAGGTTGTTCGAGCCGGCGTCTCCGGTCACGATAATAGTATTTGTCACCATTCTTTCAAGAACGGCGCCTTCAATCAGGAACGGATAGAAATCATTGCCGTATTTCTCTTTGGCCGCCGCGAAGATATCGCCGAAGGAATCAAAGCCCTTCTTTACGTCGTCAAGAGTAAAGCCAAGTTCGGTAAGGCGGTCGACGTTGACGTCCCAGCAGTTCTGGACGGCATAATCTTTGAAGCCCGGCAGAGCGTATACGCCATAGCCGGCGTCGCCATTGACAGCCGCGCCGGATTTCAGGGTCTCCGGAAGAATGCTCCATATGTCCTGGGCATACTGTTCAAGCAGGTTGTCGTCCGGGTCGTCCAAACGGGCAAACGCGCCTTTCTTTGCGAAAGCGTTGTACTCATCCGCGCTCCATGAGCAGGTGAAGTAAATATCGACGGGATCGCCGCCGTTGATTGCAAGAACGACGTTAGTGTCAAAATCGCCCCATGTGCCCCAGATGGGTTTAAGCTTAAAGCCATAGCCCGCCAGATAAGCGTTAACCTGTTCCATAACGGCCGCGTCGTCGGAAACGTTGCTGCCGTGCAGCCACCAGGAAATTTCAACAAGATCCGAGGGAGGAGCGGGTTCTACGGGAGTTTCCTCACTGGGAGTTCCCGCGGGAGCGCTCTCGGGGGGCGCTGTGCTGCTGGCCGGGGGTGCGCTGGTGCACGCGGCAAACGTGAACGCCAGCATCGCAAGGCAAAGAATGACTGCGAAAATTTTCTTCATAAGAATTATTAGCCTCCTTGTAACAAGTAAAAAATAGATTTTTTATCAGTAAGCGGAAAGAATCCCCGCTGTACTTACTCTTTGACCGAGCCTATAGTAAGGCCGGAAATGATATAGCGCTGAAAGAACGGGTAAGCGCAGGCGATTGGTATAACCACCAGCACAACCATCATCATCCGCAGACTGTTTTTGGGCGTGTTCTGCGCAAGCTTTGTGGCCTCCGGTCCCATAATGCCCGAATTCTTCGCCAGAAAGTCGACCTGCGCCTGCATTCTGTAAAGCAGAAACTGCAAAGGGGTATGCGCCGCGTCGCGGATATACAAAAGGGGTATAAACCATTCGTTCCAGTAAGCCAGCGCGTTCAGCAGGGCGATTGTCGCGATGCCCGGCTTGGAAATCGGGACGATTATTTCAAACAGCGTTCTGTACTCGCCGCTGCCGTCGACCGAAGCCGCCTCAATCAGCTCGTACGGCACAGAAGTGCGGAAGAAAGTGCGCATAACTATTATATTAAAAGGATTCACCAAAAGCGGGACGATAATCGCGGCATAGTTGTCGCTGAGGCCCAGCAGGTTTTTGCAGATCATGTAAGTTGGGGCAAGGCCGCCGCCGAACATTGTCGTGAAAAAACTGAACATTGTGAAAAACCCGCGAAACTTGAAATCTTTTCTGAACAGCGCGTATGAATACATAACGCACATAAGCACGCTGAGAATAGTCCCCACAATTGTAATTAAAAAGCTGTTGCCGTAAGAAACCCAAAGCTGTTTGCCCAGCTTTGCCAGATAAGTGATTGAATCCAGCGACCACGCGTTCGGCCAAAACGAATAGCCTATCTCGCTTATGCTTGATTCGGCGGTGAAAGCGATAATAATAACAAATAAAAACGGGATAATACACAAAATGCTGAATCCGCCGACAAGAATGTGTATCAGAATTTTGACGGGCAGCTTCACTTCGTTCATGTTCAGCTTTGATTTCCTGAACTTGATTGTTTCTGCCAATGTACTCATATATATCTCTGCCTCCCTGTCAACTAGAATAAGCTGCTTTCTTCATCAATTTTCTTCACAATCTGGTTGGCGCCCATAAGGAACAGGAAACCGACGGCGTTCTGGAAAAGGCTTGCCGCCGTCGACATGCCCACGTCGCCGCCCGTCGCCATCAAAGCGCGGTAAACATAGGTGTCGATAACCTGCGTCACCGGATAAAGAGGTCCCGAATCCATCGGAACTGTATAAAAAAGGCCGAAGTCCGCATTGAACACTTTGCCTATGCTTATAATAAATAAAAGCAGAATCATCGGGCGCAGATGGGGAAGCGTCACATGTATAACCTGCTGCCACTTGCTTGCGCCGTCAATAGAGGCCGCCTCGTACTGCGAAGCCGAAATGCCGGTAATAGTGGCCAGGTAGAGAATGCTTGAATAACCGAGACCCTTCCAAAGATTTGTAATCGTCAAAATAAAAGGCCAGGGCTTGGGGTCGTTGTACCACCTGGTAGGAACTTGTCCCAGACTTTTCTGTAAATTGGTAAGCAAGCCGCTTGTTGGATCAAGAAATGCCAGCACAAAATAGCTTACAACAACCCAGCTGAGAAAATACGGGAAAAACATCAGCGTCTGATAAGTTTTTGCGACTAATTTTTGAGTTATTTCGTTTATCATGATCGCGAAGGTGACGGCCACCACCAGCATAAGTATAATCCAGCAGATATTATAGAGAAGCGTGTTTCGGATCATTTTGAGAGAATCCGTCGTCTTGAACAGAAACTTGAAGTTTCCCAGGCCGTTGAACTGGCTGTGTATAATATTATTCAGCAGGGAAGGAGCCTTGGAGTAGATCTTGTATTTCTGGAACGCAACCACGATTCCGATCATTGGCAGGTACCGGAGAAGTATCAGCCAAATTGCGCCGGGAGCGACCATACTGATAAGCAGCAGGGTTTTCTTTCGCTTGGCCCATTTGTTGCCGGTTTTTTTTGCGGCAAGAACATCAAGCATAATTATTAGCTCCTTCCTGGAGATAAGTATTGAGAGATTTTTTGTTAAGGCGCGTTTGCAAAAGCCAAAGCAGCCTTTGCCGTAACTGCCCTTTTCCGTCTGTGCGCGATATAGACCTTGTGTACATATTATGTACACGCAGTTTAAAACAGACGCTGAAAAAAATCAAGTAACAATTATTATTTTACAAAAATATTTTCACTAAGTCATGTCGTTATGTTGCTTTTTGTTGTCTCTGCTTGTTCTGTTTTGGGCAATATCACAACAAAAATCGCCCAGACAGAAAAAAACGACATATTTCCAGGGCGCTCTTGACTTGTATGCCGCAATCGCGTATAATGTCTAATCAGAAAGAAGCAATTATTAAGTTTTTGCGCAATAGAGTAGGGAAGCGCGCGTTAAGTGCCACGCCGACGGGGAGTTGCGGCGGGGACGAACAGGCCATAAAAAACGGCTTGGCGGTGCGCTTTCCGCATCCTGCTGTTGCATAAGAGGATGGATCTGACGCTTCCGATTATGTTATATCGCAAGATAACTCTTGTAATTTTACAAAAATCGGAGGTGTTTGTTTTATGCGCAGTTCTCTTAAAAAATTCTTTTCGGTAAAGGACGTTTTTAAAGCTCGAAACCTGACAGTTATGGCGATTTTGCTTGCCATGCGCGCTATCCTGAGCCAGTTCGATATTTACGTCAGCGCGTCGTTCCGGGCGCTAAGCTTTGCGGAGCTGCCCGGCGCGCTCGCCGCTATTCTGTACGGTCCATGGGCGGGGCTTGCGTTTGCGCTTCTTGGGGATTTTTTTGGCTATATCGTCAAGCCGGTGGGACCTTATTTCCCTCTGTTCGCCGTGGGGGAAATGCTGGCTAATTTTATCTACGCCTGTTTTTTATATAAACGGGAGATAAAAACGCTGAACGTAATATTTGCCCGCCTTTTAATTTTTGCGACTGTGAGTATGGGTGTAAATTTTATTTCTCTCAGCCTGCTGTACGGCCAGACGGCGGGAGTGTTTTTCACCCAGGCGCGCTTTGTCAGCAACGCGATACAACTGCCCATCCATGTATTTCTGGTTTGCTTTTTTGGGCGCTTCGCGGTAAAAGCGCAGGCCGGGCGAAAGGCCGCGGACAGTTCAGCCGGACGATAAAAAAGCGACAGCCGCCGCGGATATTTCATCCGCGGCGGCTGTCGCTTTTTTTTAATAAAGGCAAAGCACATTGCGCACTGGTTTCACGCTGTCATAGGGAATCAAATTGCCTTCCAGACGTTCGCCGTCAACAAAAAGCGCCTTTCGCCGCCCGCGCCGCAATGTTATGTTATACTCGACGCCCCTGTAAACGCGTTTTAATTTCACTTCGCCGAACTCATCCGGCAGACAGGGCTTAACGGTCAAACCCTCAAATTCCGGATAAAGCCCAAGCAGATACTGGCTTACGTTTACAAAAGTCCAGGCGGCTGTGCCCGTCAGCCAGGAATTCTTGCCTTCGCCGAAAGTCGGGGCTTCCTGCCCGGCAACGGTTTGGCAGTATACATAAGGCTCAACCCGCCGGATTTCCGAAAATTCCTCAATATAGGCCGGGCAGATTCGCTTGTAAACGTCAAAGGCTTCCCGGGCGCTTCCTGCCATGGTCTCGGCTATGCTGAGCCACGGATTGTTATGGCAGAAGACGGAGCCGTTCTCTTTGTAGCCGGGCGGATAGGAGCTGATCTCCCCGATTTCCGGGCGATACTCCCGGTAGCATGGAGACAGCAGGCAAGTCCCAAATCGGCTTGTCAGGTGCTCTTTTACAGAGGCGAGCGCTTTTGCGGCTTTGCCGCTTTCTATGCCGATTCCCGCAAGAACGCAAAAGCCCTGCGGCTCTATATAAATCCTGGCCTCCCGGTTTTGGGCGGAGCCAACCGGTCTCCCGAAAGCGTCATAAGCCCGCAGGAACCATTCGCCGTCCCAGCCGTGTTCAAGCGCGGCGGCGTTCATTTTTGCGGAAGCGCCGGCGGCGAGAGCTTCTTCGCGGGAGGCGTCAAAGTCGGCAAATTCCGGGTATAAACCGCAAAGCCGGGCATATTCGGCGGCGTATTTGACAAACATCCCCGCGATAAACACGCTCTCGGCGGTGCCGCTGTCCGAATTGTTGACAGTAGTCTGGAAGCTTTCCCCCGGCTCATATGAAAAGCAGTTCAGGTTAAGGCAGTCGTTCCAGTCCGCCCGCCCGATAAGCGGCAGCCCGTGCGGACCCAGATGGGACAGCGTGAAGTGCAGGCTCCGGCGCAGATGCTCAAAAAGGCTGCGTTTTTCGCCGGAATCCCCTCCGAAAGGAAGCTGTTCGCCCAAAATCCCAGAGTCGCCCGTCTCGCGGATATATGCGCTTGTACAGGCGATCAGCCAAAGCGGATCGTCGTTGAAGTCCCCGCCTATATCGGCGTTGCCCTGCTTGGTGAGCGGCTGATACTGATGAAAGCAGCTCCCGTCGCTGAGCTGGACGGACGCGATGTCAAGAATCCTTTCTCTTGCGCGCTCCGGCACTATATGCACAAAGCCCAGCAGATCCTGGCAGGAATCCCGGAAGCCCATGCCTCTGCCCTGCCCCGCCTCGTAATAGCTTGCGCTTCTGGAGAGGTTAAACGTGACCATGCATTGATACTGGTTCCAGATATTTACCATTCTATCCAGCTTTTCGTCGCCGCTTTCGACGGTGTAGCGGCTGAGAAGGCTGTCCCAGTACGCTTTAAGCTCATCCAAAGCCGCCGCTGCGCTCTCCGCCGACCGGAAACGCTCAAGCGTCTTTTTCGCGGGAGCTTTGTTGATGACGCCGGGCTTCTCCCACTTTTCTTCCTGGGGAAGCTCCGCATAGCCAAGCACGTAGATAAGCGTTTTTTCTTCGCCCGGCCCAAGGCTGACGCCTGAACGCAGGGCGGCGATCGGCGCCCAGCCGTGGGCGACGCTGTTTTTGCTTTCGCCTTTCCCGATTACTTCGGGAGCCTCCCAGCCGTTTTGACCGAGAAAGGCGTCCCGGGAGGTGTCAAAGCCGCTCAGCGGCGCGTTCACGCCGAAATAGGCGTAATGATTGCGTCTTTCCCGGTATTCCGTTTTGTGGTATACGGCGCTTTCTTCGACTTCGACTTCGCCCGTATTATAGTTGCGCTGAAAGTTTGTGGAATCGTCTGCGGCGTTCCACAGGCAGAACTCCAGCGCGGCCGTTATGTCTATATTTTTTGTTTCTTCTGATAAATTTTTTAAGTCAAGGCGCATAACCTCGCAGTTTTCGCCAAGAGGGACAAAGCAGGTCAGCACAGCGGAAAGGGCGTTTTTTGCGCCCTCAAAAACAGTATATCCAAGCCCGTGGCGGCACAGGTAAGAATCAAGCGGCGTTTTGCAGGGCTTATACGCCGGGCTCCAGTTTGTCCCGCCGTCGCTGATGTAAAAATGTCTGCCGTCGCTGTCGGCCGGAACATTGTTATATCTGTAGCGCGTCAAACGGCGCAGTTTTGCGTCTCTGTAAAAGCTGTAACCCCCGCCGGTATGGGAAATCAGGCTGAAAAAATCCTTGCTGCCCAGATAATTGATCCATGGCAGCGGAGTAAAAGGGGTGTGTATAACATATTCCCTTGCTTTATCATCAAAATAGCCGTACTTCATGGGAAAACTCACCTCAAAAAATAAATACTGACGAAAACGATTTAGACAACTGTTTTTATTATATATTCTTTTGCGGAAAAAACAAGAGCTTTTGCCCAAAAAAAATAGTTTTTACTAAAGATAATTTATTTGATTTTTTTTGTTGAATATTACTTGTAAAGATTTTAAAATATTGGCGCAAACAATATTTTGTGAATTTCGCAAAAAGTTTCGCAAAAAGATTGTGAGAATTATAGAAATTGCCGGAAAATGCTTGCAATTTTTATTTGATGTGCTATAATACAAACATACGAAAACGTTTTAGTTAGTTTCCGGAGGTTAAATGGCTACATTACGGCAAATTGCACAAAAGTGCGGGGTTTCCGCTTCTACTGTGAGCAAGGCTCTTAACGGCTATTCGGATATAAGCTGGGAGACCATAAGTTTGGTTAAAAAAACTGCGGAGGAGATGGGATATTTCCCGAACGCCGCCGCCCGAAGCCTGAAAACAAACAAGACGAACAATCTTGGCGTTTTGTTTATAGACGATATGCAAAGCGGTCTTGCGCATGAATATTTTTCGGCCCTGCTGGAAAGTTTTAAGGCAAAAGCCGAGGTGCTGGGCTATGATATTACGTTTATCAGCCGCAACCTTGGGAACCGGCGGATGAGCTATCTGGAGCACTGCCGGTACAGAAAGTGCGACGGGGTTGTCATTGCGTGCGTCGATTTTGAGGACAGCCAGGTGAGAGAGCTTATCAACTCTGATATACCAGTCGTCACTATTGACCATGTTTTTAATGGCCGGACGGCTATCCTGTCCGACAATGTGAAGGGTATGACGGATCTTGTGAGTTATATTGCCGGGCAGGGACATACAAAAATAGCGTTTATACATGGCGAGGACACAGCCGTCACGCGCAAGCGCCTGGCGGGTTTCCACAAAGTTCTGGGTGAGAAGCGCATCGGCATCCCCAAAGAATATTTAATTGCCGCAAGGTACCACGACCCCGCTTCCAGCAGGAAAGCGACGCAGGCGCTGCTTAAGCTGCGCGACCCGCCGAGCTGCATTATTTACCCCGACGACTTTTCTTTTATAGGGGGGATGAACGAGATTGACGCTCAGGGGATGAAAATCCCCGGGGATATCAGTGTGGCCGGGTACGACGGCCAGACAATGTGCCAGACCATAAGGCCGCACCTTACGACGCTTCGCCAGGACAGCAGAGGCCTTGGCATAGCGGCTGCGGAAAGCCTTGTCAAATCTATCGAAAATCCCGTCACCGATACGCCGCATATTATTACCATTCCCGGGGAGCTTTTGCCCGGGGATACGGTGAAAATTCTGCAAAAGGCCAATTACACATAAGCTTTATTTTGTGCTATTGATTTTTATTAAATTTATCGAAGACCCCGCCACCGATCTCTGCATATCTTTGATGCTTCAGGCAAATTAATATGTGAGATACGTGAGGGTTTTGAAAAAATCTTAATCATTCTTATTTTTTTCCAAGGAGGAAGAATAATGAAAAAATTAGCAGTTATTTTGATCGTTCTCTGTATGATGGTCGCTTTGGCGTCATGCGCGGGCCAGCCCACAGGAGACGCTTCAAGCGCGCCGCCCGCTGCAGAATCAAAAGCCGAAACTCCGGATACCCCGGAAACTACTCCAGACGAAGAGGCCCCCGCAGCCGCCACAGGCAGCGTTCTGCGCATCTACTGCTGGAACACCGAGTTCCAGGACAGATTCAACGCTTATTTTGCGGACAAAATGCCCGCCGGCATTGAAGTGGAGTGGGTTATCACCCCGAACGAAGGCAACGCTTATCAGGATAAGCTTGACCAGGATCTCCCCGGCAACGAAGGCGGCGACAACCCGATTGATATTTTCCTGGTTGAGGCCGACTACGCCCTCAAGTATGTCGATACTGAGTATACGCTTGACGTTAAGGCGGACGTTGGTTTGACGGACGATGACCTTTCCCAGCAGTATCAGTACACAAAGGACATAGTTACAGACTCCGGCGGCGCACAGAAGGGCACGACATGGCAGGCCTGCCCGGGATTGTTTGTTTACCGCCGCTCTATCGCCAAAGATGTTCTTGGCACCGACGACCCTGTTGAAGTCCAGAAAGCTCTTGCCGATTGGGACACCTTCGACGCGACGGCCGCTAAAGTTGTTGAAAAAGGCTACAAGATGCTCTCCGGTTTCGACGACGCTTATCGAGTATTTGCGAACAATATGTCCGCGCCGTGGGTAGACGCAGACAAAGTTATCCACATTGACAGCAATCTTTGGAGATGGGTAAAACAGACCAAGGATTATTATGACAACGGCTATACCAACGGCACAAGCCTTTGGTCAGCCGAATGGAGCGCCGACCAGGGTCCGGACGGGAAAGTATTCGGATTCTTCTATTCGACATGGGGCATTAACTTTACACTGCTTGGCAACTCTCTTGCCGACCCGGACGGCCCGAAAGAAGTAGGCAACGGCATTTATGGCGATTACGCCGTATGCGAAGGCCCGGAGAACTGGTACTGGGGCGGTTCCTGGATTTGCGCCGCCAGGGGTTCCGATAACCTTGATCTGGTTCGCGAAGTTATGAAGACTATAACCTGCGACGCTGCCACAATGAAGCAGATTACGCTTGACACAGAAGACTATACTGACAATATGGCCGCCATGAACGAGCTTGCAAACGATCCTGACTATGGTTCTCCCTTCCTTGCCGGACAGAACCACATTGCGCTGTTTGCCGCCGCCGCTCCCGGCATCGACATGAGCAAGGTCGGCCCGTATGACCAGGGTCTCACAGAAAGCTTCCAGGCCGCTTTCGCCGATTATTTCCGGGGAACTGTTGACGAGCAGACCGCTCTGAACAATTTCTTCACTTCCGTTCAGGAGAAATATCCGGCTCTTGCGCTGCCTCCCGCAGAGGAGCAGGTTCCTCCCGCGGCGTAAGTTAAATAAAATCAATTAAGTATTCATAAAGTGAATCTCCTCCGGCGCAGGGTTAGTCCCCTGCGCCATCATTCTAGAAACTGTGTCGGCGACCACACCCATCCATGAACTGTGCGAATGCCAACCACACCCATCCATGAACTGTGCGAATGCCAACCACACCCATCCATGAACTGTGCGAATGCCAACCACCCCGCCCTTTGGGCACCCCTCCACAGGAGGGGAATTGTAACTCGGCACATTTTCTAAAGTCTTTACCCCATGCCGCAAATCCGCAAAGAATAAAGTTCTTTGCATGGGGTACATGTTTTGCATAGCACTGTGAGCTATAATTCCCCTCCTGTGGAGGGGTGCCCAAAGGGCGGGGTGGTTGGCATTCGCACAGTTCATGGAGCAGTACCCAAAGTTCAAAGTGGTCAGCATCCGCACAGTTCATGGAGGGTACCCAAAGGGCGGGGTAGTTGGCATTCGCACAGTTCATGGAGTAGTACCCAAAGTTCAAAGTGGTCAGCATTCGCACAGTTCAAACAAAACCATTCTCATTCATGCCAAAAAGGGGGCGCTTATTTTGGATTTAGCCAAAAAAAACAAAAAAGTAAGCTACGCAAAGTGGGGATACATATTTCTTGCCCCATTTTTTGCGGCGTTCGCTATTTTTACGCTTATACCGTTGATTTCGACATTTTATTATAGTTTTTTTGAAATGTACAAAGACGGCATGAAACAAATCGGGCCGAATTTTATCGGCTTTGCCAATTTCAAAAAGACTTTCGCCGTCAGCGCAGGCTCGGGACTGCCTGATATACTCCGCTATTTTAAAAACACGCTTATCATGTGGATCATGGGCTTTGTCCCGCAGATTACCCTTGCGCTTCTTTTTGCGTCGTGGTTTTCCAGTGTAAGGCTGAGACTAAAGGCGCAGGGTTTTTTCAAGACGGTTATATATCTGCCCAACCTGATAATGGCGGCGGCGTTTTCAATGCTGTTTTTCGCGCTGTTTTCAACAAGGGGTCCTGTCAACAATCTGCTGGTAGACGCGGGAATTTTATCTGAGCCATACAGATTTCTGGAGGGCGTCTGGAGCACCCGCTGGCTGATAGCCCTGATGAACTTCCTGCTTTGGTACGGCAACACGACAATGCTGCTTCTGGCGGGAATTTTGGGCATTGACGCAAGTCTTTACGAGTCCGCCCAGATCGACGGGGCAAGCTCCATGAAAATGTTCACAAAAATCACGCTGCCGATTCTGCGGCCCGTTATGGTCTATGTGCTGATAACTTCTCTTATCGGCGGCCTGCAAATGTTCGATGTGCCGCAGATACTGACCAACGGGCAGGGCACTCCCAACAGGGAAAATATGACAGTTATCATGTACCTGAACCGCCAGCTTTACAGCAAGAATTACGGCATGGGCAGCGCTATCTCTGTAATAGTGTTTATCGTAACCGGTATTTTGAGCTTTTTTGTGTTCAAGTCGGTGATGGCCGAAGGCGGACGCCTTAAGGGAGGGAAAAAATAATGACGAACGAAAGAAGCGCCTATAAAAAACTCAAAGAACCGACCGCGTACCGCATAGGTCTGTTTATCTCCCGTTTTGCGGCGTATTTTGCGCTCGGCCTTATGGCGGTCATCTCGCTGTTTGCGTTTTATATTCTGATTGTAAACGCTACCCGCGCCCACGCGGACATACAAAAAGGCTTCTCTTTCCTGCCGGGCACAAGGCTTATAGCGAATTTCAAAACAATGCTTGAGGACAAAGCCGTAACCCCGATTATGACAGGTCTGATAAACAGCCTTTTTGTGTCGGGATGCACGGCGCTTATCTGCTGCTATTTTTCCACACTGACGGCTTTCGCGATTTATGCCTATGATTTCAGGTTCAAAAAAGCGGCCAATACTTTTATCATGGTCATCATGGTGATTCCGACGCAGGTGTCTGTTTCCGGATTTGTACAGCTGGTTTTCAGCATGAAACTCAACGACAGTTTTATACCGCTGATAATCCCCGCGATAGCCTCTCCGGTTGTGTTCTTCTTTATGCGGCAGTACATGGAAAGCAACCTGCCGCTGGAGATTGCGGAGGCGTCCAGAATTGACGGCGCGCACGAGTTCTACACGTTTAACAGGATTGTGATACCCATCATGAAGCCGGCGCTTGCCGTGCAGGCAATCATTACTTTTGTCGGCTCCTGGAACAATTATTTTGTACCTGCGCTGATTCTTGAATCGAACAGCAAGAAAACCGTCCCGATTGTAATTGCGGCCTTACGAAGCGCGGATTTTGTCAAGTTCAACATGGGGCAGCTGTATATGACAATCGCCACTTCTATTTTGCCGATAGTGATTGTCTATTTGCTCCTGTCAAAATATATAGTCGGCGGCGTCGCCATGGGCAGCGTCAAGGGCTGACGGTGGTTTAATCTATGAAAAAATTTTTAAAACTGTTTGTAATATTATTTGTATTGTTGATTGCGCTTTCATCCTGCGGGCCGGGCGCAAACACAGAGACGGACCTGTCCCCCGGCGGCTCCGGGGAAACTTCCCGGCCTTCGGCCCAGGAGGAGGCGCCCCGGGAGCCAGTCGCTCTGGCGGACGACGACTGGCTCAGCGCGGACGGGAACCGCATTGTGGACAAAGACGGCAACACGGTGCGCCTTACCGGGCTTAACTGGTTTGGCTACAACACAGAGCGGCTTATTCTGGACGGAAGCTGGGGAATAAGCATTGCGGACACAGTAGCGGAGATCGCTTCCCGGGGCTTTAATATTATCAGGGTGCCCATGAGCGTCACTCTGATAAACAAATGGACAAAAGGGGAATTCCCGGTTTACGCCACGGTTGACAGCCGCGTCAATCCCGTTTTCAAAGAAGAAGGGACGCTAGCGTATCTCGACTATTTTATCAAGTGCTGCAAAGATTCCGGCGTAAAAGTCATGCTGGATATTCACAGCGTGCGCGACAGTCTGGGCGCGCACGGGCTGACAGTCTGGTATGACATTTCGCTGACAACGGAAAAATATTACGCCGCGCTGGAGTTTCTTGCCGGGCGCTATAAAAATAACGACACGGTCGTCGCCTATGACCTCAAGAATGAACCGCACGGCCAGCCGGACAGCGGCAAGACTATCGCTGTCTGGAACGATTCGGAAGACGAGAGCAGCAACTGGAAATACGTCGCGGAGCAGGCCGCAAAGCGCGTTCTTGCCGTTAACCCCAACGCGCTTATCATAATAGAGGGCATTGAGTCCTACCCAAAGGATATAAAAAATAATAATTATATCTCAATTGACAACAGCGATTATTATATTACCTGGTGGGGCGGAAACCTGCGCGGCGTCAAAGACTGCCCGGTAGATCTGGGGGAATTCCAGAGCAAAGTAGTATATTCGCCGCACGACTACGGGCCGTCTGTCTCCAACCAGCCCTGGTTTCACGAGGGTTTTAATTATGAATCGCTGACAAGAGAAGCCTGGATGGACAACTGGCTGTATATCCACGAGGAAAATATAGCGCCGCTTTTTGTGGGCGAATGGGGCGGCCCCATGAAAGAGCCGACAATGACATGGATGCGCTGTTTCATGCGGCTTCTGGAGGAAAAGCAACTGAGCCATACTTTCTGGTGTCTTAACCCGAATTCCGGGGATACCGGCGGGCTGCTCCTGGACGACTGGAAAACCTGGGATGAAGAAAAATATAATTTTATCAAGGCTTCCCTTTGGCGGAAGGACGGGCGCTTTATCGGGCTTGACGCGCAAATCCCGCTTGGCGGGAACGGTATGAGCCGCACGGAATTTTACGCGGACTAGCTTGAGCACAGTGTTGATAATCTGATGCGCCTGATATTTTCGGGGGGAGATCGCCCACGGTCTCCCCTGTTTATCAGTGGAAAATTTCAAAATAAACTATGGAGAATTATTTAATGGAATACGGCTATTTTGATTCCCAAAACAGAGAGTACGTCATAACAAATCCCGCGACGCCCGCGCCCTGGGCAAACTACCTGGGTTCGCCGGAATACGGCGCGATTATCTCAAATAATGCCGGGGGCTATAGTTTTGTGAAAAGCGGGGCGGCCGGGCGGATTCTGCGCTACCGGTTCAACAGCGACGACACGCCGGGGCGCTATATTTATATACGCGACAGCGCGGCGGGGGACTATTGGTCGGCCAGCTGGCAGCCTGTGGGCAAAAGCCTTGACGAGTACAAAAATATCTGCCGCCACGGGACGGGCTATTCTGTTTTTGAAACAGAGTATAAAGGCATAAAATCAACGGTTTCTTACTATGTGCCTGTGGGCAAAACGCATGAAGTCTGGGCGGTCGTTGTGAAAAACGTCTCAAATAAGCCGCGCGATTTGTCAGTTTTCGGCTTTGCTGAATTCACCAACGAAGGAAATTATGAGCAGGACGGAGTAAACCTGCAATATACTCAGTATATTTCGGCGACGAGTTTCCGGGACAATACGATTTTTCAGGCTGTAAACGAAAATCTGAAGCGCAGAGAAAAGCGCTTTCTTTCGTTAGCGGGGGCGGAAGTCGTCAGCTACTGCGGCGCGAAAAAAGACTTTCTCGGCGCGTACAGGTCTTTTGGAAACCCCTCCGCCGTTGAAAACGGCGTTTGTACAAATACGGTAAACTACGGCGGCAACTCCTGCGGGGCGCTTCAAACAGGCTTTGCGCTTGCCCCGGGGGAAAGCAAACGCTTTGTCTTCATATTGGGGGAAAAGCCCGAACCAGAAGCCCTGGCCGAGGCCGGGCGCTATGCCGCCGCCGAAACCCTCCCGGACAGGGAAATAAAAGAGCTGCGGGAATATTTCGCGGCAAAGCTGGATTGCCTGAAGGTTCACACCCCTTCCGCCGCCTTTGACGATATGATCAACACGTGGAACGCTTACCAGTGCTTTATTACTTTCACGTGGAGCCGGGCGGCCTCGTTTTTTTACTGCGGGCTGCGCAACGGCTACGGATACAGGGATACCGTTCAGGATATACAGGGCGTTATCCACCTTGACCCGGCGGCCGCAAAAGAGAAGCTTGCTTTTATGCTCAGCGCCCAGATGTCTCACGGCGGCGCTTTGCCGCTGGTCAAGTTTGATCACAGAGCAGGGCACGAGACCGGCCCGGAGGACGAAGAGTATGTTCGCCAGACCGCGCATCCAAGCTACCGCGCCGACGACGCTCTCTGGCTGTTCCCGACTGTTTTTAAATATATAGCCGAAACAGGCGATCTTGAATTTTTAGACCAGCCTGTGCTTTACGCCGACAAGGGAGAAGCGACAGTACTTGAGCACCTGCGAAAGGCGCTTGATTTTTCGGAGAGGCACACGGGCGTTCACGGGCTGCCGGCGGGGCTTTACGCCGACTGGAACGACTGTCTGCGCCTTGGCGAAAGGGGCGTATCGGCCTTTGTCGCTTTCCAGCTGCACCATGCCTATGAGATTATGCGGCAGTTTGCCGAATTCCGGGGCGAAACAGAAGCCGCCGCCGGCATGCGGGACAAGAAAAAAGCTCTTGCGGATCTCATAGAAAAGCTTTGCTGGAACGGCGACAGATACATCAGGGGTATATCCGAAGAGGGCGAAGTAGTCGGCGCGCAGGAAAACCTCGAGGGCAGTTTGTGGCTGAACCCGCAGTCGTGGGCGGTTATCGGCGGAGCGGCCTCAAAAGAGCGCGGCGAAGCCGTTCTGGATCTCGTTCATGAAAAGCTTAACACAGCCTACGGCGCTTGTATTCTTGCGCCGTCTTTCAGTGAACGCCCGTTCAAAGGGTACAGCGCGATTTCATTTAACAGGGGCATGAAGGAAAATGCCGGGATTTTCCTCCAGCCGCAGGGCTGGATTATCCTGGCCGAAGCGCTTTTGGGCAGGGGCGGCCGGGCCTTTGAGTATTATACGGAATCCTGCCCCGCCGCGCAGAATGCCATTGCCGAGCTGCGAACTGTCGAGCCTTACGTATACAGCCAGTTCACAGAGGGCGCGGAAAGCCCGAACTGCGGGCGCTCTCACGTCCATTGGCTGACGGGCACGGCAAGCACTGTCATGGTCGGCGCGGTCGAGGGAATTTTGGGTTTGCGGCCTGATTTGCAAGGGCTTCGGATTTCCCCGGCTGTTCCGGCTGACTGGAAAGAGTTCACAATTATCAAAACCTGGCGCGGCAAGCGGCTGAATATCAGCGTGAGGAACCCGGGCGGCAAAGAAAGCGGATTTTCTTCGCTTGCGCTCAACGGGGCGGAGACGCGCTCAAATTTGCTCCGCTATGAGGACTTGCGGGAAACTAACGAGATAATCCTGACAATATAATACAGACTTACAATACAGTAAAAATTAAAAGCATCCCACTCTAAAAAATGGGACGCTTTTAATTTTGTTAAAAAATCGTCTCGACAACCCGCCTGCTTTCCGAAGGCGAATAGCGGAAATTGTCCATCCTTCCCTGCGTCCGGAAATAAAATAAATCCGTCTCCTGATACGCCGCGTCAAAAGCGTCCACAATAATCAGCTTTACTTTCATTTTTTCGGGTATCAGGCTTTTTATATATACGCTGGCTTGCTGGCCGATTCTCACGTTTTCTTTCGGCTCGGCAAGCCCCGCAAGATTCGGCGTAAGCTCAACAAAAATCCCATAGTCCTCCACAGAGCGCACTATCCCGGAAACCGTCTGCCCGGCGGAAAACATGCTCGCGTTTTCTTCCCAGCTGCCCAAAAGCTCCTTGTGAGACAGGCAAATGCGGCCGAATTCGTCCTTTTCTTTCACTATGCCGAAGATGTTTTGTCCAACTTTAAAGCGGTCACTCGGATGGCTTATCCTGGATACGGAAATTGCGTCAATGGGAATAAGAGAGGATATGCCGCAGCCTATATCGACAAAAGCTCCAAAAGGCTCAAGATGTGTGACCCTTGCGGGAATTATGTCTCCGGGGCTGAGCTTGTTTATATAATTTTCCAGACATTCCTCCTGCGCCTGTTTTCTGGAAAGTACCACATAGGGCTTGCCCTTTTCGTCCGCCTGGAAATCAGTTATCTTGAAGCAAACAGCCTTGTTTACCCTTGAAATAATCGCAATATCCTTCGTTTTGCCGCTATCCAGGCCGATAACGCAGTCCTCGCGCGGGATTACGCCCCTTATGCCGTTCAAATCCGTGATAAGGCTGTGGCCAGCGTCACAGATAAGCGCCCGCGCTTCCAATATATCACCGGAGGCCATTGCCTCTTTCAGAGAGAAAAGGCTTTTAAGCCTGGCTTTATTTGTATTTCTTTCAATCAGCGCGCCTTCTGGCCTATAGTCAGTCACTTTCAAACCTCCTTTTTCTTTACACTTAATATATATTTAACGTGATGGTAAAATATACTAATTAATACTATAAAAGAATAGGAGGCATAATTAAAATTTTCCCGTCGAAAGTCTTTAAAAAATTTTTTATCCTGCTGATTAATTTTTTCGGCGATTTTTTAGAATATCGCTTCCTCCCGCGGAAATGCGCTTTTATTTTACCACATATTTAGAGAGTTTGCAATCTTTGCAAAACATTTATATATAAGATGGGAAATGGGGAAGCTTTTTTTTTAAAAAGCCTCCCCAGGAAGCGCGCGCGTCTATCTGGAAGATTTTCTGACGGCCGCGAAACCTGCTGCGGCCAGTGAAATAAGCCCGAAGAGAGAACCCAAACTGACGGGGTCGGAGACAGCGCCGCCGGTTTTAGGGTTGTCGCTTGCGCCCGCGCCCGCGCCGTTCGCTCCGACGCTGACGGAGCTGTTGCTGCTGGAGGGCGGCGGCGCTGCGGAAGGAGATCCCAGGTTTTGCTGTGCGGTGTAAACGCCGATAGAAGACAGGGCTTTTCCGGCGGGGACAGTCACAACAACGCTGCCGTCATTGGAAATTTTGGCCTGATAGCCCTTGCCGATCGGCTGCCCGTTGCCGTTGATGTCGTAAACCCAGACGTTGGAGCTGAAATAGTTCTGCTGGTCGGCGTTGAACATGACATGGATGTCCACCTGGTCTTTGACAAGAATATTCTCAAATTGCAGCCTTACAATGGGAACTTCCCCGCCGGCCGCCCCAGCCTGATTGTAGCTGTAGTTCGCCTTAAGATAAAGCGCGGTGTTCTGGTTCTTCACCTTCGGAAACACTATGTCATAGCTGCCGTAATCAATGTGAAGCTCCTGGTTATAGTTCTGGTCGAAGACAGAAACGTCAACAACCGGATTTATCGCTGAAATATATTTATAGCCTGTCGCCGAGGTTCTGACCTCGCTGTAATAGTGCCGCGCGTTCTGGAGCGTCTTGATGGGGAGCGGAGTCGTCGATGTGTATACTTTATCGCCGATCTGTTTGTTGATTATTACTTTAATTTCAAGGTCGCTGAAAACTTCGACCGTGGGGTTGGCTGAAGTTGTTACAAGCACGTCGTATGTCATTGTTTCCCTGTTGTACCTGAGACTGGCTTTCATAAGCTCAACGCCGCCGACGCCTTTGGGGACATAATTAAACACTATATCCGCGCTTTCGGTTTTGTCGCCCATAAACCCGGCGACGCCTTCAATCGGGTCGCCCATAGAATAGCTTATGCGGTATTCGGAGCCAAGAACAGCTATACCGTCTCTTGGCATGGTGTTTTCGCTTTCGTTGACAATAGGCTCAAGCGTGACGACATTGGCGCTGGCGCTGTCTTTGCCGCCTGAAACAGAAGAAGCCTGCGTGCTGTCTGCTTCGCCGCTTACTTCGGAAGAAGCTGCGGAACTCTCTTCGCCGTTCTCTTCTTCTTCAGAAGTAACTTCTGAACTCTCTTCAATGCTTGCGGCATAAGACGTTTCTTCGCTTGAAGCAGCCTCGCTTTCGTCGGCGTTTACGTCAGAAGATGTTTCAGCGGCTGATTCCTCCGAAGCCGTTTCCTGGC
The DNA here is from genome assembly GCA_031282245.1 of Oscillospiraceae bacterium. Classification (GTDB taxonomy): domain Bacteria; phylum Bacillota; class Clostridia; order Oscillospirales; family Ruminococcaceae; genus JAITEB01. The sequence goes on from JAITEB010000017.1 coordinate 186,742, forward strand.
TGACGCTTTCAGTTATGTCGTCCGAAAGACCGTCGGGGCTTCCCCCGGCGGAAAGCGCAAACAGGGATAAACTCAAGAGCAGCGCCACGCCCAAGGCTATGGCCAAAATTTTTTTCATTGGATTTCCTCCCAGATTTTAGAGATTTTGATTTGATGTGTTTTCGCAGACGGAGAGGGGGTCAGCCCTTTTGATTTCCGTCCGACAGTTAAAATTATATATTTTTGATTACAGCTTTGCAAGAACCAAATTGTAATAAATCGTAATAATTTTGTGAGATAAAATTACGAAATTCGACCAGTTTTGCATTTTTTCAGGATTAATTCTCTGCCATGTATAATTTTTGAACTGATTTTTTATAAATTATGTTATTATTTTTTAAATATTTTGATATATTTGTAATATTATATCTGTGATTTGTCGTTTTTACAGAAATTGACACAAACCGCAAAAACCGACTTATAATAACAAGTGCTAAAAAAGGCTGAGCCCTTTTATAAATAAATCTTTGCAAAATAAAAAAAATTCGCCCCCAGGCGGCGCAAACATTGCCGCATAGGAGCGAAGCTGCTTCGCTCATTTTATTTAAATTTCAGTTAAGCCCGCCTTCCGCGATTTTACTAATCAGGATCTGAACGTTTTGAGCAAGCCCTAAATTTGCCGGTTGTGTCAAATCCGGGTCGTCAGTCAAAATTTTTTTTGAGCTTTCGATGGCAAGGGCAAGGATGTCAGCGTCGGCGGAGACGTCGGCAATTTTAAATTCGGGCAGCCCGTGCTGGCGATTGCCGAAAAAGTCGCCGGGACCGCGGATTTTTAAGTCTTCCTCGGCCAGAACAAAACCGTCGTTTGTTTTGACGACAATGCCAAGACGGTTGACCGTGTCCGCGTTCATGGAGTCCGTGATTAAAATGCAGTAGGATTTGCGGTTCCCGCGGCCGATTCTGCCCCTCAATTGGTGGAGCTGGGAAAGCCCGAAGCGTTCGGCGTTTTCAATCAGCATGACGGAAGCGTTGGGCACATCCACGCCGACTTCTATCACGGTTGTGGAGACAAGCGCGGAAAGTTCGCCGCTATAAAATCGGGACATGATGTTCTCTTTTTCTTTTGATTTCATTTTGCCGTGCAGAATCCCGACGGAATAGCCCGCAAGCTCAGTTTGGGCTATTTCCTCGCCGTATTTGTTGACTGAGAGAAGCTGCGCCGCGCCTTCCGTTTCGCTTTCCCGCACAAGAGGGCAGACAATATAGGCCTGGCCGCCATCGTCGATTATACTGCGGATAAAACTGTAGGCTCGGGCGCGTTTGCCGCTCCTTATCAGAAGTGTGTCGGTTTTCCGTCTGCCCGGGGGAAGTTCTTTTATCAGAGAAATATCCAGGTCGCCGTACAAAATAAGCGCAAGTGTTCTGGGGATGGGCGTGGCGGACATAACCAATGTGTGCACATCCTGGCCTTTGAGGGCAAGGCCCGTCCGCTGGCGCACGCCAAAGCGGTGCTGTTCGTCCGTTATCACAAGGCCAAGTCTGGCGAAATTGACGCCTTCGAAAATAAGCGCGTTAGTTCCCGCGACAAAATCGACCTCGCCGGAGGAAATGCGCGCAAGTGTTTCGCGCTTTTGCTTTGCAGAGAGACTTCCTGTAAGAAGCCCGCACTTAAACCCAAAGGGAGCGAAAAACTTTGAGAAAGTCTCGTAATGCTGGCGCGCAAGGATTTCCGTCGGGGCCATAATTGCGCACTGCCAGCCGTTTTTGATCAGGCAGTAAGCCGCCGCCGCCGCAACGGCGGTTTTCCCGGAACCAACGTCGCCCTGAATCAGGCGGTTCATAAGTTTGCCGCCGGATATATCGTCAAAGCAGTCCCGGATTGCCCCCAGCTGGCCGTTTGTCAGCGTGAAAGGCAGGCTTTTTATAAACGCCCGCAGCTCGCGCTTGTCTTTATCCGTTTTGATTTTACTAAAAGCTGTGTTCCGGTTTTTTATTTTCGCAAGGGCAAGGCTAAGCGTGAAAAGTTCCTCGAACACAAGCCGCCGCTTTGCAATCTGCGCGTTCTGCATGGAGTCCGGGAAATGTATCTGCTTTATCGCAAAAGCGCGGTGGCACAGATCAAGGTTCAGGCGCAATTCCTGCGGAATGCAGTCTTTGATTTCTTCCGCGCAGAGCCGGTAGGCGTGCTGCACGTCTTTAGCGACGACAAAAGAAGAAAGTCCCGCCGTCAGGGGGTAGACAGGAACTATTTTGTTTTTGTCCTTCGCGCTTATATAATAAGGCGAAAGAATTTCTTTGCCGCCCTGGTTCTCGGCGATTTTCCCATAGAAAATATATTCCTGCCGCTCAAAGGCGCGGGAAAGCGCATACTGGTTATTAAAAAACGTGATTACAAGCTCGTCGCCGTTTTCGTCCCCGGCAAGGGCTTTAAAAATAACCCGGCCGCCCGATGCTTTCACAGGCGGGGATTTACTGACAAGAGAAGCTTTTACGGCGCAGATCCGGCCGGGCCGTGCTTCTTCTATCAGGCAGTAATCGTTATAGTTTATATACCTGCGCGGGTAAAGCTCCAGCAAATCGCCGAACGTTTTTACTCCAAGCTTTTGATAAAGCCCGGCTTTTTTTTCGCCCACACCGCTCAAATAACGTATCTCTGAATTAATTATGCGGATCACCTTTTGAATTTCTGCGTGCGCCGACCATCCCGCTCTTAGGGGTGAACTGCGTTCCCCTCTTTCCCCTGCGGCGTTTGCTCGGGGTTGAGCGCAAGGGGAGCAAAATCAAGATAATCGGCGGAAATCATGCGGAAACGCGTTCCTTCGTAAATGCCCTGAAAGGCGTGCCTGTGCCCCTGAGGGTCGTGAATGTGGCCATAATAGCATTTTGCTGTTTTGAATTTTTTAAGGACGCTCAAAATTTCTTCGCATGCGTTCCCGGCGTATAGCGGCGGATAGTGCAAAAAGCAAAGCGCCGGCAGCCCGGTTTTTTCGCCTTCCGCCAATGAAGTCTCCAGGCGCATGGCTTCGCGGCGGATCATTTTCTGGCCGAAAGGCTCGCTGCCGTCGTTTATCCAGCCCCGCGTGCCGCAAAGGGCAAAGCCTTCGGATATTATACAGTTATTATGGAGAATCTCAAAAGAATGCAAACAGTTGTCGGAAAAAAATTTCTGCATTTTTGCTTTTGTCGTCCAGAAATAGTCATGATTGCCCTTGATGAGAATTTTTCGCCCGGGAAAGGCTTCCAGAAAATGAAAATCGGCAAGGGACTGCTCCAGCGACATACCCCAGGAAGTGTCCCCGGCAATCACAAGCGTGTCGCCCTCCTGAAGGGTCTGGCCGAAATTTTTCCTAATTTTTGCAATATAGTCCTTCCAGCCTCTGAAGACATTCATGGATTTTTCAGGGTTTGCAAGGGAAAGATGTAAATCGGCGATTGCATATATCATAAGAGGCGTATCCGTTTCGATTATATTTTTCAGCAGTTTGTTTTTGCGGAATAAATCTATATTATTAAACAAAAAATAAAACTGTCCTTAAGTCGGGGATGCATATTTAAATTTTGGAGGAAAGCTAAGATGTCTATTTTCAGCGATTTTACAGACGGCAAAAACACAGACAACTCCATTCAGGTCAAATGCGAGGTCAAAAACTGCCGCTATAACGACAGCGACAAGTGCTACGCCCACCAGATCCATGTCGGCCCCAGTTTTGCAATGTCAAAGTCCGATACAGTCTGCGGGACTTTCAAAATCGAAGACTGATTTTGAAATCGCGGCGTCTTACAGGGGCGGCAGTTTGCCGCTCCTACAACGCATAAAATTTTGCAAAAAAACTATATGCGTTCAAGAAAAATATTTTTTCCAAAAGAGCTTTGTCATAGCCCCTGTTAAGCATATAGTCATAAAATCCCGCGGTGTCTCTCAAATCTTTAAGTCCCGCAACAGTGACGCAGCCGTCAAAGTCCGAACCCATACATAAAGCGTCCTGCCCGCCCAGGTTTAATATATGATATATATGCCGCTCAAGATCCTCCAGCCCCGCTTCCGCGGGGTTTTCGCCGCGCACAAAATCCCGGTAGAAATTCAGCCCGATAAGCCCGCCGCGCTCTATAATCGCCTTAATTTGCCCGTCCGTCAGGTTGCGCGGGTGGCCGCACACAGAGCGCGCGTTCGAGTGGCTGGCCACAAAGGGCGCGGCGCTCAGGCGCTCAACATCGCGGAAACCTTCGTCGGACAGGTGCGAAACATCCACGATAACGCCGTACTCGTTCATTTTGCGGACAGCCTCGCGCCCGAAAGGTTTAAGCCCGCCGCCGCCATCCACACTGCCGTAGCCCAATTCGTTTTCGCCGTTCCAGGTGAGCGTAATCAGTTTTACGCCGTCAGCGGCGGCCGTCTCCAGATTTTCAAGCTTGCCGCCAAGCGCCGCGCCGCCCTCTATAGAAAGAACAGCGGTTGCGCGCCCGTCAATCCCCTTCCCGCTGGAAGGCGCAAAAAGGCTTATTTTATCAGAATTTTCCGCAAGCTCGGCAAAAAACACATCGCGGAGCCGTTTATAATAATCAACGGCGGACTGACCGCGCTTTGTGTCCGGAATCCAAACGGCGAAAACCTGAACCCACTTTTCCAAATAAGCGCCTTTCTCCAGAGACACTGCCGCGCCGCTTTGAGCAAGCTTCTTTTTTTCTTCTCCCGCAAGCAGGGTGATTGTGTCGCAATGCAAGTCAAAATATTTCATTTGGAGGCCTCCAGTATGTGTTAATTATACTTGTTTTGATTTTTTTTAATTACCCGGCGTTTTTGTAAAAATTATAAACCGCCTGTTTGCGCCGGATAATTTCCCCAAAGCCTTTTAGATATTCATATGGAAATTTATAGTTAAAAATGCGTTCGATTTTGGCCCCGGGCATATAAAGCTTCGACACGGCCCCGGCTCCGCAAGCCAAAATAGTCTGAATTTCCTCCATGATGAATATATTATACAGGCAGGCCCGGCCCGGCGCGGCAAAACCGGCGTTTTCCTGATTGTCGCGGGTGTTTTTCTGCCTGTACAGATAATATGGAAAATATCCGGCCGAATCAAGCCGCCCGCGGGCGTATTCCAGCATTTGCGAGACAAGCCCGCCGTGAGGGTCGTAAATGGCCCTGCCCTGATAAACCGCGTCGGAAGAGCGTTTTACCGACAGCGTGTGGACCGTTATGTTTTCCGGCGAAAGCCAGATAAGCCTGTCAAGGCTGTATTTAAAGCCCTCCAAAGTGTCCGTGTTCAGCCCGGCGATCAAGTCCATGTTGATATTGTCAAAACCCGTCTGACGGGCAAGCCGGAAACTTTCCTCAACCTGCGCGGCGGTGTGACGGCGTCCAATGGCCTCCAGAACGCTGTCAAGCATGGTCTGCGGGTTTATGCTTATTCTGTCCGCCCCGCCCTCTTTTATGGCCGCAAGCTTTTCTGAATTGATCGTATCGGCCCGCCCCGCTTCGACCGTATATTCAAGCGCGCTGGAAATATCAAAATTTTCGCCGATAACCCGGAAAAGGCGGCGGAGCTGAGCCGCGCTGAGCGAGGTCGGCGTTCCGCCGCCTATATAAATTGTGGAAAGCTTCAAGCCGTTCCCGGCGGCGACTTCGGCGGTGCGCCTGATTTCTTCGCACAGTTTGTTGACGTAATCCGGAATAAGTCCGGCCGTTTTTTCTGTTGAGTGCGAAACAAAAGAGCAGTACAGGCAGCGCGACGGGCAGAACGGTATGCCGATATACAGGCTGAAAGTTTTTCCCTCCGCAAACTCAAGCAGGCCGCGCTGGTTTTCGGCCGTTTTGATGGCAAGAGCGGCTTTCTGCGGCGAGACAAGATATTTGCCCTGAAGGTCTTTTATAATCTCCCCGGCGCTCATGCCCGCGGAAAGACGCCGCCGAACAAGCCTGACCGGACGCACTCCGGTGAGCGTTCCCCATTCCGGCGCAAAGCCCGTAATTTTCGAGAGAATTTTATACAGCATAAAGCCAAAAGCGCGTTCGCAGTCGTTTTTGAAATCCGGGGAATCCGGGAGAATATCCCGCGCCGTCTCATAATTTTCTCCGATTTTTACTTCGATCAGAAGCCGGTTTTCGCCGCTTTCGCGGGAAAGGCCGGAATAAATATAATCCCCTTCCGGTCTTGCGCCGCCGCCAAAAATAAGCTCAATCTTAAGGCCGGGGAAAAACATCCCGGCCAAGCCGCGAATCTCATACTGGCAGACATGCCCGTCAGTCAAAATCGTCATATCGGCGCTCCGTCCCCGGCATATAGGGGTTTGTTCTTCTCTCATATTCCAGCGTCGTATTTGCGCCATGGCCCGGGAAAACGTGATAGTCCCCTTCAAGCTCCGCCAGGGTTTCAAGGCTTTTTTTAAGCCGGGCATAATCCCCGCCGGGAAAATCCGTCCGGCCCATTGAGCCTTTGAAAAGCACATCCCCGGTGAAAAGCATATTATCTATTTTAAAAACCGCGTCGCCGGGAGTGTGTCCCCCAAGCAAAAGAATCTCCACAAGCGTTCCCCCGAAAAAGATTTTGTCGCCGTTTTTCAGCAGGATGTCCGGCTCTGTTTTGTGATGAACGTAAGAATAAGACATATTCCCCAAACTGTTTTCGGCGCTTTCCAGCATGAACGCGTCCTGCTGTGAAATCGCTACTTTTGCCCCTGTGACGGCTTTAATCCGCTCAAGCCCGCCGATATGGTCAAAATGGCCATGAGTCAGAAAAATATACTCCGTTTGCAAATTATTATCTTTTATATAATTAATTACAGATTGTGGGGAGTCGGCCGCGTCTATAATAATCGCGCTTTCCCCGCTGGAGAGCACATAGCAGTTTGTCTCCATGTCGCCAAGAACGAACTTTCTGAGTTTGAGCATTTATTTCACACCTTTCCGGGCATGATTTCCCGAGTGTCTAATATTATTGTTACCGGGCCGCTGTTGCTTAATTCGATTTTCATGTCGGCTCCGAAAATTCCGCTTTCAACCCGCTTGACCCCAGCTTCTTTCAGCTTGCTTATAAAATATTCATAGAGCGCGTTTGCGCGTTCCGGCGGGGCGGAGGCCGTAAACGACGGTCTGCGGCCTTTCCGGGCGTTCGCGCAGAGCGTGAAATTGGAGACGACAAGCGCGCCCCCGCCTGTATCCAGCAGCGAAAGATTCATTTTGTCGTTTTTGTCTGAGAAAATACGTAGTTCGGCGCATTTTTGAGCAAGGAAACCGGCTTCCTCGCCGCCGTCGCCCTCGAAAACCCCCAGAAAAATAAGCAGGCCTTCGCCGGTTTCCCCGGAAATTTTCCCCTCTGTCACAGACCTTGCGTAAGAAACGCGCTGTAAAACCGCTTTCATGTAAAATATACGCCTTCTTTCTTTTGAAAAGCCGCTTCAAATAAGACAGGCAGAATCAAGTTTTGACTCTGCCCGTCTGTGTACTAGTCAAAGGTGAAATAACTGTCAGTAGTATCAAGCGGCTTTGCGCCGCCCGGCAGACTTTCCTGTTCCATAAGCTCCCGGAATTTGTCAGCGTCCAGTTTTTCGTTCACAAACAGATACTCCGCAATCTTATGAAGCTGGTCTATATGCTCGGTCAAAATTTTCTCGCACTGCGCATAAGCGCGGTCAACTATCTTCTTGACTTCCTGGTCAATCTCAGAGGCGATCTGTTCTGAATAATCCCTGCTCTGCCCGAAATCGCGCCCAAGAAAAACTTCGCCGTGCTCGCTGCCATAGAGTATGGGGCCAAGCCTGTCGCTGAAGCCGTAACGCGCGACCATTGCCTTGGCAATTTTGGTGACCTTGCTGATGTCGCTGGAAGCCCCTGTGGAAATATCGTCAAAAATAATTTTTTCGGCAAGCCGCCCTCCAAGGGCCACAACAATGTCCTCGAACATTTCCTTCTGCATCATGTGGGCCTTGTCTTCGGCGGGGAGGGACATCGTGTATCCCCCGGCCATTCCTCTGGGAATAATCGAAACCTCGTGAACGGGGTCGTGCGTCGGGCAGTAATAGTTGGCGACGGCGTGGCCGGCCTCGTGGTAGGAAGTAATTTTCTTGTCCTTCTCGCTTACCACTTTTGATTTTTTCTCCGGCCCCATCACTACTTTTACAGTGGCTTCCTCCATATCGGTCATGGTTATGGCCTTTTTGCCCTTGCGCGCGGCAAGCAGCGCGGCCTCATTGCAAATATTCTCCAGATCCGCGCCCGTAAAGCCTACGGTGGTTCTCGCAATAGTGTCCAAATCTATATCGGGTCCCAAAGGTTTGCTTCTGGTGTGTACTTTCAGAATTTCCTCCCGGCCTTTCACGTCGGGATAGTTTACCACGATCTGCCTGTCAAAGCGCCCCGCGCGCATAAGCGCCGGATCCAGTATATCGCTGCGGTTCGTCGCCGCAATGACGATAACGCCGGAATTTACGCCAAAGCCGTCCATCTCTACAAGAAGCTGGTTCAGGGTTTGCTCGCGCTCGTCGTGGCCTCCGCCAAGACCGGTACCCCTTTGGCGGCCGACAGCGTCAATTTCGTCGATAAACACCATGCTGGGGCTTTCTTTTTTGGCTTGGTCAAAAAGATCGCGCACGCGCGAAGCGCCGACGCCCACATACATCTCCACAAAGTCCGAGCCTGAAATTGAGAAGAAAGGCACGCCGGCCTCCCCCGCGACAGCCCTTGCAAGCAAAGTTTTCCCCGTTCCGGGAGGGCCGATCAGCAGCACGCCTTTGGGAATGCGCGCGCCCAAATCGTTGTATTTCTTGGGACTTTTCAAAAACTCGACGACTTCTTTGAGTTCTTCTTTTTCTTCGTCAGCTCCGGCGACATCTGAAAACAGGGTCTTTCTGTCCTCCGGCTGGTGCTTTACGCGGGCTTTTGAAAAGCTGTTCACCTTTCCGGGCCCGCCGTTTATACTGCGCGCCATGTAAAGATAAAACGCCACCATGATGACAATCAAAATCACATTCGGTAAAAGCGCGGAAATCCATGAAGTCTCTTTCACAGGCTCATAATTATACTCAATCATAGCCTCCGGATGGTCTATATTATGCTGGCGCACGCGTTCGTCAATATTGTCCAAAAAAACATTGACATTCGGGACTTTATAGTCGATTACTTCTTCACTGTCCAAAATCAGGTGCATCAGCCCGGAACCGAGATCCAGATCAAAGCTTTTCACTTGATTCCTGTCAAAATAGTCCAGAATCTCACTGTACTGATGGCTTGGCTCATTGTTTACGCTTTTAACAAACAGTGAAAAAATCAAAACCAGCAGTAAAACGACCACAACCACGGCAATGATAGTATGTCTGGTCCTGTTTTTATTTCCCAAGGTCTAATCACTCCTATATTATATATTTAAAATCAAACTGAATTTTTATCTTCAGGGGCATAAACAGCCGGGTCTAAAACATAAATCGCCGGAAGGTTGCGGTATTTTTCGGCATAGTCAAGGCCATAGCCGACGATGAACTTATTGGGAATCACAAAGCCGGTATAATCGGCTCTGATTTCAACCTCCCGTCTTTCGGGCTTGTCCAGCAGGGCACATATCCGGAGGCTTGCGGGATTGCGCACTTTCAAAAGCTCCAGTATGTATGAAAGCGTCCTGCCGCTGTCCAAAATATCCTCCACCACAAGCACATGACGATTATTCAGGGGTATGTCAAGATCCTTCAGGATTTTGACTGAACCGGCGGAAGCCGTCCCCGTGCCGTAGCTGGACGCGCTCATAAAATCTATCGAAACGTCGATACTGATTGAGCGCATCAGGTCGGACATAAAAACGACGGAACCCTTCAAGACGCTTATCATAAGAGGGTATTTTCCCTCATAGTCCAAGCTTATCTGAGCGCCAAGCTCCGCCACTCTCGTTGCGATTTCTTCTTGCGTCAGCACAACCTCAATAAGATCCCCGTCCATTTTTCAACATTCCTTCACGTTTTATTAATTCACATCTGCGCGCCCGTTTGCCTCTGCAGATTCGATCTGTGTTGTGAGTTCCCCCTCTTTACTTTCCGTCCATATATGCAAAGCCCGCTTTGTATCTTCAGTGCAGGCAAATTCGGCCGAGACCCCAAAGCGCTCTATCCAAAGGATTTTTTCCCCCAGAGATAATACCGCAAGCCCGCCGCGCTTTTCCAGGGGAACAGAGCTTTCGTTGAAAAGTTTCTTAAGGCTTTTGTTGCCTCTGCCAAAGGGTTTGAACGCGTCGCCCTTCCGGCGCGTGCGAAGAAGTATTTTTCCGTTTATTTTATCATAATCAATGCTGTTTTTTAATAGAAACAAATGAACTTTTTTTAAATTTTCAACTCCTGGAAAGTCATAGATTTCTAAAAATACTTTCTTATTTTCCAAAAAATTATTAACTCCAATCCGGGCATTCACGCAAACCGGAGCGGTTTCCGCCCTGCTTGTCTCTTTCAGTCTCAAAATTTCTTTTGAGACTGAAACGCTAAAACTGGGGGAAAGATTCACGCCGCCCCTGCCGGAACGCACAGCCGCACAGATCGCTTCTATTTGTTTTGCGTTAATATCATGCGCTTGATTGCCCAGAAGACGCAGCACAGCCTCCGGCAAAAGCGCCGGATGCGCCCTCCTCAGCGCGTCAAGCGCGTAGCCGTCCTCCCGCCTGATATATGCGCCGTCTATCAGTTTTTGGGCTTCTTCGGAAACATAATTTTCCAGAAGGGCAAATTTCCCGGCCGCCCGGCCGACGTTGCCCTCAAAACCCGGATTGATTTCTTCCAGCGCGGGCTTGATTATATTTCGGATTTTATTGCGCGAGTAAATATTCTCCCGATTGGAAGAATCAGAAACAAAGCCGCATTTTTTTTCGGCAAGATAATTTTCTATATCAATGCGGCGGCAGAAAACCAGCGGCCTTATAATATTCCCCCGCACGGGAGGAATGCCGCAAAGCCCCCGAAGACCGCAGCCCCGCGTCAAATTAAAAATAACGGTCTCAACAGAATCCGACAAAGTGTGCGCCGTGGCAATTTTTGCCCCTGAACCGAACTCCGCGGCGGTTTTTTCAAAAAAACCGTAACGCAGATTCCGGCCGCATTCCTCCGGCGAAAGTCCCTGCCTTTTTGCCTCGGCGGAGACGTCCGCCCGCAAAAGACGAAAGTCAAGATCGTTCCCGGCGCAGAAGTCTCTCACAAAGTTCTCGTCCCTCTCGGACTCCTCCCCGCGCATAAGATGATTGACATGGCACACGGCAAGGCTGAGCGAAAACCTGGCGCGAAGTTCCATAAGCGCGCTCAGCATGGCTGCCGAATCCGGCCCGCCGGACACAGCGCAGATTACCGTTTCGCCGCCTGAAAGCATGTCATACGCGTCAATCGCCTCAAGCACTTTATCCATCATCGCGGAAAGCCTCCAAAGAAGTGAATCTTGTATACTGGCCGTTCCACTCCAGTTTGACCGTCCCGGTTTCTCCGTGGCGGTTTTTGGATATTATGCATTCCGCAATGTTCTGGTCCGCGCTTTCTTTATTATAATAAGCGTCCCGATATAAAAACATGACTATATCGGCGTCCTGCTCGATTGAGCCGGATTCTCTCAGATCCGAGAGAACCGGCCTGTGATCGTTGCGGGAGTCGGGCCCGCGCGAAAGCTGGGAACAGACCATTACCGGAACGTCAAATTCTTTTGCCATTATTTTCAGATTGCGCGTCATTTCTGAAACTTCCTGCACACGGTTTTCCGTCTTCCTGCCGCTGGACATCAGCTGCAGATAATCAATCACGACAAGCCCAAGCCCGCGGACGCGCCGGATTTTGGCTTTTATCTCCGGGACGGTTATTCCGGAAGCGTCGTCTATATACATGTTGGAAGCCGAAAGATACTGCGCGTTTACAGCCAGGCGCTGCCACTGCTCCGGGCTCATCTCGCCGGTGCGGAACTTCTGCGACGGGATCTGCGATTCCGAAGCGAGCAGCCGCGACACAAGCTGTTCGGAGGACATTTCAAGAGAGAACACAGCCACGGCCCTGCCGCGCTTTGCAACGTTCTGGGCGATATTCAAGGCAAAGCTCGTTTTGCCCATTCCCGGTCTGCCCGCGACAAGAATCAAGTCGGACTTGTTCAGCCCGGTGGTCATCTGGTCTATTGCGGAAAAGCCGCTTGAAACGCCCAGATATTTTTCCCGGTCTTCGCCGGAAATACGCTGCAAGTGGTCGTAAGTCTCTAATATTATAGAAGAAATTTTCCGAAGGCCGCGCGCTTCTTTGCCCTGACGTATTTCATAAATTCTCTGCTCGGCCATGTCCAGCACAGTCCGGGCGTTGAGTTCCCCGTCGGAGGATTTCGCGATAATATCCCGGCACGCTCCGATCAGGCTGCGCAGATAAAATTTTTCCTGCACAATAGCCGCATATGCCTCCACGTTTGAAGCCGTGGGAACATCTTCCGCAAGACGCGTCAGATAGACTTTAGCGTCTCCCTCGCTTCTGAAAACGTGTTCGGCTTCCACAGCGTCCAGCAATGTGACGAAATCCAGCGTCCGGCCTGTGGCGAACATGTCGCTCATACAGGAAAAAATCCGTTTGTTCTGGTCGGAATAAAAACTGTCGGCGTTCAGATAGTCCAAAACGGTTGTTATGCAGTTCGGTTCCAGTATAATCGCGCCAAGAACGGATTGTTCGGCCTCTATAGAATATGGGGGAACGGCAAGGCGGCCCCCAGTCGGCTGTGAAGCCGTGTATTCAGCCATAGTTTAACCCTCTGTAATAATTTATCCCTCAACGACAGTAATATAAATTTTTGCTGAAACGTCTTTATAAAGTTTTATTTCAGCGGTGAAAGTCCCAAAGGTTTTGATTTCTGTTTCTGTTGAAATTTTTTTCTTGTCGGCTTTTATCCCGTACTGCCGGTCAAGCGCTTCGGCAATGTCTTTGGAAGTGACCGAGCCGAAAAGCTTCCCGTTTTCGCCGCCTTTGGCAATGATTTTGACGGTTCTGCCATCTATCCCGTCGCGGAATTTTTTAGCGCTGTCAAGTTCCCGCTGGGCGCGCCGGATTTCCGCGTCGTGCTTTTGCTGTATTTCGTTGAGCGCCTGTTTTGTGGCTTGGACGGCAAGCCCTTTCGGGAAAAGAAAATTTCTTGCGTAGCCGTCCGAAACTTTGATAATTTCTCCCGCTTTTCCGGAGCCTTTTACATCCTGCTTTAAAATAACCTGCATTTGCTTTCTCCCCTTATGTTTTTCTCAAAAGAGACTATATTGCCCCGCGGGGAATTCCCCCCGCGAGGCATTGTTTGTAAGAAATTTTTTACCGGAGACAGAAAAACCTTTCCCGTCTCTATAAGTTATTTTAACAGTATAGCCCGCTATAGTCAAGATGTTTAGCCGTTGTAATTTCTTTTCTCGAATATAGCGCAAAAAGCGGGGGAACGCTTCCAAAAGAACCCCGGAAAATTTTATCAGCCGCAAAACAGGTGTTTGCCTATCCGCACAATCACAGGCCGCGTCCTGATCCAGGCGTTTGAAGTCTTGTCCGGATTGTAGTAATAGAGCGCGCCGCCGGAAGGATCGGAGCCGTTGAGAGCTTCCTGGGCGGCCCGCCTTGCGGAATCCGCCACGGCTTCGTTGATTTGCCCGTCGGTTATGGCGGTAAAAGCCCCGGGCTGATATACGACGCCGGAAAGAGTATCCGGAAAAGAAGGATGCTCGACGCGGTTTAATATAACCGCGCCGACGGCGACCTGTCCTATATACGGCTCGCCCCTGGATTCGGCGGAAATCACACGCGCAAGCAGTTCTATTTCCGAGTCCCTGCTATAGTCCGGAATGGCTGAAGAGTTGATTCCAAGAGCGGCAAGGGTATTTTTGCCGACTATACCGTCAGCGGTCAGGCCGTTTTTTTTCTGGAAAAGCTTGACCGCTTCTTTTGTTTTCGCCCCGAAAATTCCGTCGACGCTTCCGGAATAATAGCCCCACTGTTTCAGCCTTGTTTGAATTTCCCTCACCTCGTTCCCCTGGGAGCCTTCTTTTGAGAGAACTTCCGCGCTTTTCCGGGACATGCTTTTGCGGTTTTCAATAATTGTCATAACAGAGAAAATAATCGCGATATTCAGCGCGATTATTAAAATGGCTTTCAGCGCGGAAGCTGATTTTACGTTTTTGTTATTCATAGAGAAAAAACCTCCTAATATATAATCAAATTTATTCAGGAAAAAATAGTGCGTTTATAATAGCTATCTCCCAAAAAACAAAAAATATCAGTCTGTTATCAAACAAAAAAACAAGCCCTGATAATTCAAAGGCTTGTTTTTTTTGACTGTCTTCTCTATAAATTCCACATATTTATCTGCTTGCGGATTTGATGATCACCCCAAAATCAGCCGCCTTAAGAGAAGCCCCGCCAATCAAGCCTCCGTCAACGTTTTCTTTGTCCAAAAGCTCGTCGGCGTTTGAGGCGTTCATGGAACCGCCGTACTGTATTACGCTTGCTTCGGCTGTTTCGGTATTATAAAGCTTTGCAAGAAGGGCGCGGATTTCCGCGCAGACTTCCTCGGCTTGCGCGGCTGTGGCAGTCTTGCCTGTGCCGATTGCCCAGACAGGTTCATAGGCGATAATAATGCGCTTTATTTCTTCCGCGCTTACGCCGCCAAGAGCAATTTTAAGCTGCAAGGCGCATATTTCAGAAGTTATGCCCTGCTCGCGCTCGTCAAGGGTTTCGCCTATGCAGAGAATCACGCTCAGACCCGCATTCAGAGCGGCGCGGACGCGTTTTTGCACAGTTATATTCGTTTCGCCAAAATACTGCCTGCGTTCGCTGTGACCTATAAGCGTCCATTCAACGCCAATATCAGCAAGCATCTCAGCGGAAATTTCACCTGTAAAAGCGCCGCTCTCCGCCCAATGGCAGTTTTGAGCGGACACTTTTATGCCGCTTCCCCTGGCGGCTTCCAGAGCGGCAAAAATATCGGTAAACGGCACGCAGACCATAACGTCACAGCCCGCGCCCTCCGCAAGCGGCTTTATTTCTGAGATTAATCTGGCGGTTTCGCCAACGGTTTTGTTCATCTTCCAATTGCCGGCAATCACGGCTTTTCTGACGCCTTTTTTCATGATTTAAAAATTCTCCTTCTAAAAAATTGTGCGGCTTTTCAGCCGGCAGGGGGCGGCAGCCCGCCGCCCCCTGTAACCGGAGTCCCTGAATTATTTATCGCTCAGCGCGCTGACGCCCGGCAAATCTTTGCCTTCCAGAAATTCAAGAGTTGCGCCGCCTCCGGTGGAGATGTGGGACATTTTAGAAGCAAAGCCCAGTTTTGTGACAGCCGCGACGGAATCGCCGCCGCCCACGATAGAAACCGCGCCGTTCTCGCTGGCTTCGGCGACCGCTCGGGCGACGTCCAGAGTGCCCCCGGCAAAACGGTCAAACTCAAACACTCCCATAGGGCCGTTCCAGATAATAGTCTTAGCTTTCTTGATTTCCTCGACATAGATCTTAACGGTTTTTTCGCCTATGTCCATGCCCATCCAATCGTCCGGGATAGAGCTTGAAGAAACGGTTTTCTTTTCGGCTTCCGGGTCAAATCTGTCGGCGACGACGTTGTCAAGCGGCAGGAGAAGCTTTACGCCTTTGCTTTCGGCCTTGGCAAGAAGTTCTTTCGCAAGATTGAGCTTGTCTTCTTCACAAAGAGACTTGCCTACGGTAAAGCCCTGTGATTTTATAAAAGTATAGGCCATGCCGCCGCCGATAATAAGCGAATCGACTTTGTCAATCAAGTTGCTGATGACCCCGATTTTGTCCGAAACCTTCGCGCCGCCCAGTATGGCGACAAAAGGCCTCTTGGCGTTTTCAAGGGCGCCGCCGATAAATTCAAGCTCCTTCCGCATAAGAAAGCCGCTTGCGGAGGGGAGATATGCCGTCACCCCGGCGGTCGAAGCGTGCGCCCTGTGGGCGCTTCCGAAAGCGTCGTTTACATAAAGCTCGGCAAGCGAGGCAAGCTCTTTTGCAAATGCGGGGTCGTTTTTCTTTTCCTCTTTGTGATAACGCACGTTTTCCAGCAGAAGCGCTTCCCCGTCTTTCAGCGCGGCCGACTTAGACTTGGCGTCCTCGCCGATCACGTCTTTGGCCATGATCACTTTCTTTTCCAGAAGCTCCGAAAGCCTTGCGGCGACGGGGGCAAGAGAAAATTCCGGCTCCCAGCCCTCTTTGGGGCGGCCAAGATGAGAAATCAGAATAACTCTTGCGCCGTTTTTAATCAGATACTCAATTGTGGGGAGCGCGGCGACAATGCGCTTGTCGTTAGTTATTTCGCCGTCTTTGATAGGCACGTTGAAATCTACGCGGACAAGCACTCTCTTTCCCCTTACATCAAAATCTTCCAGGGATTTTTTGTTTAATACTGACATAGGCTGGCTCGCTTCCTTTCTGTTTGTGAAGGCGTTTATTTTATCAAAAGTGCGCTTTATATATAAAAGCGTCACATTTTTTTGTGTTTGGGGCTGTGAATAACCGTCTTTGCGGCGACTTCGCTCTGGTTCACCGCAAGCATAATCTTTGCGGGAGCGGTCTTCGGGTAGCTGTTTGCGGGAAGTATGTTCTCAAATATAATTGCGTCAAAAATCCGCTGAGCTTTTTTATAGCTGTCAAGGTCGGCGACCGTCCAGCCGACAGTGAGAGCGCCCATCGCCCGGCACAGCAGAAAAGACGGGTTGCGAAACTGCGTGTGTTCATATGCTATAAAATGCGGCCTTCCCAAAAAATTGAGCAGTAAAAAAGCAAGCGCAAACCGTGACAGCAGGTTTTGGCCCTCTTCGCCTTCAATGCAGGCAAGCTGACCGCGGATATACTGCGGCCTGTTTTTCCGGAACCACGCCACAATGCGCGGATCAAAGCTTTCTATAACAAATTTTCCGGAATATCCGTCAAGAAGCTCCGCCGTTTTTGAACAAAGCGTTTGCATGTCCTCGCGGTTTTTACAGGTTTTCAGTTCTATAATAAGGGGGATTTTTCCCGCCGCGATTTCCAGATACTGCTCAAAAGTGGGAAGGGTCTGCCTTGTCCCCAGCAATGACAAGTCCGTCAGTTCTCTGCAGGTCAGCTCGTCAACGTCTTTTTCAACTCCGGTCATGCGTTTTAAACTCCGGTCATGAAAAACCATAATCCGGCCGTCCGCGCTCAGCTGCAGGTCAAACTCCATGCCGTGGCCGCAGAGAAAGCTCTGGCGCGCGGCCTCAAGGGAATTTTCCGGAATGCCGGCGGAGTTGTTATAAAGCCCCCTGTGGGCAATGTTTTTGCCAAGCAGAAAAGAACCCTTCTGCCTGCCGCCGGATTCGGGCATGATCAGCCATATGTAAAACAGGAATATCGCCAGAACCAGAAGCAGGCCTACAAAAAAAGCTGGCATACAAACAGAACCTTCTCTCAGCAAGTATGAGTTCAGCTTAGCATAAAAAAATTAATATTTTATTAATGCGGCCTTACTTTTCTTTCATGTCAGTGTGTTAAACATCCGTCCGGCTCTTGCCATGGGGCAATAAATATACTAAAATATATATATAAACGCACAAGAAGGGGCGCTGTTTTTGCCAAATCTGAATATAGTTTTGATTGAGCCGCAAATCCCGCAGAACACCGGGAATATTTCGCGGACATGCGCGGCGGCGGGCTTGCGCCTTCATCTGGTCAGGCCGCTGGGCTTTTCCGTCAGCGACAGGCGGCTGAAGCGCGCCGGGCTGGACTATTGGAAATATCTTGACGTCACTTATTATGAAAATACGCGGGATTTTTTTGACAAAAACGCGGGGGAATATTTTTATTTCACAACCAAGGGGCAAAATATATATTCTGATATAGCTTACCCTGATAACGCGTATCTGATTTTCGGGCGGGAGGACAAGGGCCTTCCTGAAGAGCTTCTTTTTGCAAAGCCCAAATCCTGCGTCCGGATTCCGATGCTTGAGGGCGCGCGAAGCTTGAATCTGTCCAATTCAGTTGCGCTTGCGGCTTATGAGGTTCTGCGGCAGCGTCAGTTCCCCGGAATGAAAACCGCCGGGGAACTGACAGAATTTGCATGGCCGGAACCGTAAAGGCGGCATAATTCCGCATAAAACAGGAGGATAAATATGTCCGCAAAATCAAAAACAGTATATATATGCGGCGAATGCGGCTACGAGGCCGTGCGCTGGGCGGGAAAGTGCCCCAACTGCGATAGCTGGAACAGCTTTACCGAAGAGGTTCGCGAAACGGCAAAGCCAAAATCCGGAGTGTCCTCCGTCCGGGAAAGCCCTTCTTACGAGGGCGCAATTTCCTCAATCCGCGAAGTGGATTCACGGGACGAACTGCGCTTTCACACGGGCATGAAAGAACTTGACAGAGTTCTGGGCGGTGGGCTTGTCAAAGGCTCGCTTGTATTGATTGGAGGCGAACCCGGAATTGGAAAATCGACCCTGCTTTTGCAAATCTGCCAGCAGCTGGGCGAAGAGCGCAGCATTCTTTATATTTCCGGCGAGGAATCCCGCCGGCAAATAAAGCTTCGCGCCGGGCGCCTGGGCGTAGATTCCAAGAATTTATATCTTATGACCGAAACTGATATAGAGAAAATCTGCAATGCGATTTTGGCAGAAAAGCCGGGAATAGTTATAATAGACTCTATCCAGACTATGACGCTGGAGACGCTGAGCTCCGCCGCCGGAAGCGTGACGCAGGTGCGCGAGTGCACGCAGTTTCTTGTGCGCTGCGCAAAACGTGAGGAAATCCCGGTTTTTATCGTCGGCCACGTCAACAAGGACGGCGCCATCGCCGGGCCGAAAGTCCTGGAGCATATTGTTGACGCCGTTTTATATTTCGAGGGGGAAAGACACCAGAACTACAGGCTTTTGCGGGCCGCCAAAAACCGCTTTGGCTCCACTAACGAAATCGGAGTTTTCGACATGACCGACAGCGGCCTGGAAGAAGTCGAAAACCCGTCTATGACGCTTTTGTCCGGCAGACCGACAGACGTCCCGGGAACCTGCGTTTCATGCGTATTGGAGGGTACAAGGCCGATTCTTGCGGAAGTTCAGGCGCTTGTGGCGAAAACCGGCTTTGGCCTGCCCCGCCGGGCGGCAACCGGTCTGGACTATAACAGGACGCTGCTTATTATCGCTGTGCTGGAAAAACGGGCGGGCTACACTTTTGCAAACCTGGACACATATCTGAACGTGGCGGGCGGGCTGAAACTCAGCGAGCCTTCTTCGGATCTGCCCATTGCGCTGGCGCTTGTTTCTTCGCTCAGGGACAAAGCGGTGGGCGACGGCACCGCCGCTTTCGGGGAGCTTGGCCTGACCGGGGAGGTGCGCAGCGTAAGCGGTCCCGAAAGCAGGATACGCGAGGCCCAAAGACTGGGCTTTTCGCGCTGTATTCTGCCCATGGATTCGCTGAAGAAAATTTCCGCCAAAAATTTCGAAGGCATTGAGCTGTTGGGCGTCAGGAATATCAGAGAGGCTTTGAAAATCCTGTAAATAAAACTGTTTAGGGGCTTCTCCCGCAATGCGGGCCTGTAAAAAAACAAAACTTACTCAATCAAAAAGATATACGCGCTTGTGAGAATGCCCGTGAACGCTTATTATCAGCCCGACAGCCGCCAGAGCGCTCATGGTCGAGGTGCCGCCTATGGAGAAAAACGGCAGAGTTATGCCCACAACAGGAGTTAAGCCCAGGTTCATGCCTATATTAATCAGAACCTGTGCGAACAGCATGGAGAACACGCCCCAGCACATCAGCGAACCCAGTCTGGTCAGCGCTCTGACTGCGTTTGTGACGGCTTTTATACATATCGCAGCAAGCAGAAATAATACGCCGAGACAGCCGACAAATCCCAAAAACTGCGCGACGAACGTAAAAATAAAGTCTGTGTGCATCTCCGCGACCCAGCGCATAGCGCCGCCGTAGTACGGCACGCCGAAGACCCTTCCCGAACCAATGGCGACAACGGCCTGATTAACCTGATAAACAATTTTGGCTTCGGCCTGATCCGGATTTATTATTGCGATAATGCGCGCTTTTTGGTCATAGCTCAGCAAGTGATTCCACATAGGGATAATGGCGGCAACGGCAAGCCCGGCCGCGGCTATTATATATTTCCATGAAAGACCCGCGCAGAACAGCATACCGACCGTCATAAGCCCGAAAATGAGGGCCGTGCCGCCATCCTTGAGATAGAATATAATCGCGGCGGGCGCAAAGCCGTGTATAAGAACGCCGAGCAGATACATGGGGTGATTGATTCTTTCGCCCACAAAGGCCAGATGATGCGCAAAAGTAATAATAAACGAAACTTTCAGAAATTCGCTTGGCTGTATGGCAATAAAGCCGGGAATATCAAGCCAGTTTATGCCCCCGGTTCCATAGGCGTCGCGACCCTGACCCCAGAATATCAGGGCAAATACAAGCCCATAGGCAATCGGCGCGTGAAGCTTCCAGAGTTTGCCTATCAGTTCCGGGTCCATGATTGAAAAAACCAGAGCCGCAAAAAGTCCCACCGCAATTGAAGCGAGCTGCGTCTTGGGGCTGCCGTGATATATATAGGGAAAAGACTTATCTATAGAAAGCGTCAAATAAGCGCCGTAAGCCGACGTCATAATAATAAGAAACCACAAAAGTTTGTCTGTTTTTTTTAAATATTCTAAAACTGACCGGAAAACTCTTCTCAAATCTTCACCACCTTTGTTTTTTAATTATATCGCTTAAGCGGACGTTTTACAAGCGTTCTTTTTGCAAAGATTGCCGTAAATTCCCTATATCAAGTCTTTAGTAACTTGATATTTCCTCCTCGTTAATAAATTCAAGAATATCCCCCGGCTGGCATTCCAGCTCGCGGCAGATTGCGTCAAGGGTTGAAAAGCGCACGGCTTTCCCTTTGTTTGTTTTGAGAACGGAGAGATTGGCGACAGTGAGGCCGACCCTTTTCGCCAATTCTGACAGACTGATTTTCCGCCTGGCCATCATCACGTCAAGATTCACCTGTATCATCAAATATTTACCTGACCCCCTTCATATGCCGCTGTGAAAGAGTACAAGAAAATTTCTTCACCAGCGAAAATATTTTTCTCAATAAAACGCACCCCTGTTATATTTTGACTGATTAGAATTTCTTACATAGACGGGATAAGCACAAAAGAAATAAGCGTCCCAAACGTTAAGTAGACGACTAAAACCAGAACAACCACTATGCAGCCCATCAAAATCAGCCCTCCGATTATATTCATAACCAGATTTACTTTTCTGACCTGCTTTGACAAACGGCTGATCAGCAACAGCGCCGAACCAACTAAAAACGCTATTATCGTAATGACGCTGACGCGCAGTACTACGCTCATCAAAAATCACATCTCCTTTAAAGGTTTCAGCTCTTTATAAATGGGCGGCGAACTTACTCATTTACAAAAGCGTAGAATTTTTACATAGCTGGAATAAGCACAAAAGCCATAAATAATCCAAGCGCTATGCAGCCCATCAAAATCAGCCCGCCGATTATAGTCAGGACCAGCTTTATATTTCTATCCTGTTTTGACAAAAGACCGATCAGCAGCAGCGCCAGACCAAGCAGGAACGCTATTATCATAATGCCGCTGATGCCAAAACGCGGTACTGCGCTCATAAAAAATCACAGCTCCTTTAAATTATTTTTTTTATTAAGAGAAAACACAGGCGGAATTTTATAACGCCTGTGGCCAGTATAACATACTGCTTATCGAAAATCAATAATTATTTATCGTTTATAAATCATAAAAATAAAAAATAATTAATTGCGACAAATAAAAAAAGCTAATAATACGCCGGAAATAAACAGTAACTAATATTATCATTAACAGTTTATTAAATAATTCGTCGAAACAAACAATTTTTGCTTGAATATGCCCGCCGTAATTTAACAGCAAAGTGGTTGACAAAAATATTCAGATATGTTATTATATCAAGCGAATTCTTAATGTACCAAGTTCACACGCCTGATTTAAATTGGTAAATATTGTTTGTGCTGTGTGCTTTTTTTCGTACTAAGGGTTTAATATAATTTTCACGGAGGTACCTAGTATGAAAACTGGTACAGTAAAGTGGTTCAACGGAGACAAAGGCTTTGGGTTTATTACCTGCGACGACGGCAGCGAAGATGTTTTTGTGCATTTTTCCGCTATCGAAATGGACGGCTATAAGACCCTAAACGAAGGTCAGAAGGTAACTTTTGACACCGAGCAGGATCCGAAGAATACAAACAAGTTCAGGGCTGTAAGAGTCAGATCTCTGTAAGCTTCGAGCGATTAAAACAGGCCCTCTTTTCCGCTGGGGAAAGAGGGCCTGTTTATGTGTGCCGGCAGGCGCGGCCGGCTTTATAATTTTTGCCCCTTACATAGTGAAAACATAAGGAGTTTCCTGATAGACAAAATAGTTCAGCCAGTTTGTGAACAGCAGATTGGCGTGGGCGCGCCAGGTCAGCGGCGGTTTCTTTCCCGGTTCATTGCCGGGGAAATAATTTTTTGGCATCTTTATTTCAAACCCCGCGTCCAGGTCGCGAAAATATTCGCTGGAAAGGCTGGCAGCATCGTATTCCGAATGCCCCGTAATAAAAAACATGCGGTTTTCTTTGTCCGCCGCGACATATACTCCCGCTTCTTCGGAACAGCTCAAGAGATTTAAACCCGGGCAGCGCTCCACGTCTTCACGTAAAACAGTTGTGTGGCGCGAATGCGGCGCAAGAAAAAGCTGGTCGAAACCCTTGAATAAATTATGGCTTTCGTCAAGCAGATAGTGGCTGAAAACGCCGAACATTTTTTGCGGCAGAGGATACTTGTCTATGCCGAAGTGATAGTAAAGCCCGGCCTGGGCGCCCCAGCATATATGAAAAACAGAGTAGACGTTTGTTTTTGACCACTCCATAATTTCACAAAGCTCCGGCCAATAGTCGACTTCTTCAAAAGAGATCTGCTCCACGGGCGCGCCGGTTATAATAAGACCGTCAAAGCGGCGGTCTTTTATTTTTTCAAAGCTTGTGTAAAATCTTAATAAATGCTCGGCCGACGTGTTTTTGGAAGCGTGGCTCGCCACCTGCAAAAGCTCTATTTCCACCTGCAGGGGGCTGTTGCCCAGAAGACGCAGAATCTGCGTCTCTGTCTGGATTTTATTTGGCATAAGGTTTAATATCAAAACTTGCAGCGGGCGTATGTCCTGATGAAGGGCGCGGGCTTCGCGCATAAAAAAGACGTTTTCCTCCATCAGGATTTTGGCGGCGGGCAGGTCGTCCGGGATTTTAATCGGCATTGTTTCCCCTCGCAATCTTTAATTAGTGAATATAAGACATTTTACACTTGCGGCTGGAAAATGTCCAGAAAAAAATTTTTCTTGCACAAGTCAAAAACTTGTGCTATATTATAAACTAATCGTATATTAAGCAAACGCTTTGACTGAGCAAAGTAGCCGTTTTGCAAAAGCCTGACAAAGAGACTGAGGGCCGGAGGCTGAAAGCCCTCTGCAGGAAAAACCGGCGAACATTCCCTCACGAGCGGCGGGTTTGAACGTTTTTTTTAAAACAAGTAGGCTCCGAAGGTTTGCGCCCTTTATTGCGCGCAAAGTGCCCCGCGCGAAAGCGGGGGAAGCTGGGTGGTACCGCGGAAGCTTTATGCCTTCGCCCCTTTTTAAGCAAATGGGGGCGGGGGCTGTTTATTTTGCCGCCTCTATAAAAACTGAATTTGCAAAAATATATCTAGTCAAGGGAGGAACCAAAATGCGTGAAGAACTGCAAAAAATCGAAAACGAGACTTTGGCCGCAGTGCAAAGCGCCGAAAGTATCAAAGCCCTGGAAGAATTGAAAGTCCGTTTTCTGGGCAAAAAAGGCGTCCTGACGCTGATCCTGAAAAAGATGGGCGGCCTTTCGCCGGAAGAACGCCCGGTTATCGGCAAGCTGGCCAACGAGACGCGCTTCAAAATAGAAAGCGCCATCGCCGCAAAGAGCTTTGAGCTTGAAAAAGCCGCGCTGAATCAAAGTCTTATCGCCGAGAAAATAGACGTGACCATGCCGGGCAAACCCTTCAAACTGGGTAAAAAGCACCCGCTTTCAAAAGTGCTCGACGAGGTGAAAGAGATATTTCTGGGAATGGGCTACAGCATTGCCGAAGGCCCGGAGATCGAGACGGACTATTATAACTTTGAGTCGCTGAACATTCCCAGAAATCATCCCGCCCGCGACATCCAGGACACGTTTTATATAGACGAAAACGTCGTGCTGAGAACCCAAACTTCGCCCGTGCAAATGCGGTATATGCAAAGCAACAAACCGCCTATCAGAATTATTGCGCCGGGGCGCGTTTATCGCTCCGACAATGTGGACGCGACGCATTCGCCGCTGTTTCACCAGATTGAGGGACTTGTCGTTGATACGGGCATCCGCATGAGCGACCTCAAGGGCAGCCTTGAGACTTTCGCAAAGCGGCTTTATGGCGGTGAAGCGCAGGTGCGTTTCCGCCCGCATCACTTCCCGTTCACAGAGCCTTCCTGCGAGATGGACGTGATGTGCTTCTCCTGTCACGGCGAGGGCTGCCGCCTTTGCAAGGGAGAAGGCTGGATTGAAATTCTCGGCGCGGGGATGGTTCACCCGGCGGTGCTGGAAAACGGCGGCGTTGATTCTGAAAAATACAGCGGTTTCGCTTTCGGCATTGGGCTTGAGAGGATTACCATGCGGCGCTATAACTTGGACGATATGCGGCTGTTGTTTGAAAACGACGTGCGCTTTTTGGAGCAGTTCTGAGAGAGGAGAAAGTAGAAATGGATTTATCTGTAAAATGGCTGAAAGACTTTGTTGATATAGAAATAGAGCCGAAGAAATTCGCCGCCGATCTCACCATGTCCGGCTCAAAAGTCGAGAGCTGGGAAAAAGAGGGCGGCGAAATTTCAAACGTCGTGACAGGCCGCGTTGAGGAAATTTCCCATCACCCCGATTCCGACCACCTTTTGGTATGCAAAGTGAATATCGGCAAACCGGAGCCGCTGCAAATCGTGACCGGCGCGGCAAACTTGAAAACCGGCGATATTGTCCCGGTCGCCCTGGACAACTCAAGTCTGCCGGGCGGCAGGAAAATAAAAAAAGGCAAACTGCGCGGCGTTTTGTCCGAGGGAATGCTCTGCTCTCTGACGGAACTTGGCCTGAGCAATCATGATTTCCCCTATGCGGCCGAAGACGGGATTTTTGTTATAGAAGAACCGTGCGAGCCTGGGCAGGACGTTTGTTCGGCAATCGGTTTGGACGATGTAAAAGTTGAGTTTGAGATCACGCCCAACCGCCCGGACTGCCTTTCCATAATCGGACTTGCCCGCGAAACCGCCGCGACCTATGGGCTGCCGCTGAAAAAGCTCGAACCTGCCGTCAGGGGCGGGGCGGGAAATATCAGCGACTTACTCTCCGTCGAAGTTTCCAGCCCCGAACTGTGCCCGCGCTATGTCGCCCGAATTGTCAGAAACGTGAAAATCGCGCCGTCGCCCCGCTGGATGCGCGAACGCCTTCGCGCCTGCGGCGTCCGGCCTATAAACAATCTGGTGGATATAACCAACTATGTGATGCTGGAATATGGCCAGCCAATGCACGCCTTTGACTTGCGCTGTGTCGGCGGCGCGCGTATCAACGTGAGAACCGCCCGCCCAGGCGAGAAAATCATGACGCTGGACGGCGTTGAGCGCAGTCTAAGCGAGAATATGCTTGTCATTGCGGACGCGGAAAAGCCCGTGGCCGTCGCGGGGATTATGGGCGGAGAGTATTCCGGGATAATGGATGACACCAGCGCGGTTGTGTTTGAATCCGCCTGCTTCAGCGGCGCGGGAGTTCGCGTCACAGCTAAAAAGCTTGGCATGAGGACAGAATCGTCTTCGCGCTTTGAGAAAGGGCTTGACCCGCAGAACTGCCTTCCCGCCGTGAACAGAGCCTGCGAACTGGCGGAGCTTCTTGGCGCGGGGGAGGTCGCCGACGGCGCTATTGACGTGGATAATTCTGACAAAACTCCGCTTGTGCTGGACTTGAACATCGGCTGGATTAATAAATTCATCGGGATTGAAGCTTCTGCGGACGAAATGCGCAGAATTCTCACAAGCCTTGATTTTATTTGTGAGGGCAATAAAATAACAGTCCCGTCTTTCCGGTCCGATGTGCGCCACAAGGCCGATCTGTCCGAGGAGATAGCGCGTTTTTACGGCTATGACAAAATCCCGGTGACGCAGGTTCGCGGCGCGGCCGATGGCCGGCTTACGCCCAGGCAGAGCTTTGACAGAAAAGTGAGCGAAGTTCTTGTCGCGTTGGGAGCGGACGAGATAATGACTTATTCTTTTATCAGCCCCAAGTATTACGACAAGATCTTGCTTCCCGCCGATTCCCCGTTGAGAAAGTCCGTCGTTATTGCGAACCCGCTCGGCGAAGATACTTCCGTCATGCGGAAGACGGCTGTGCCGTCAATGCTGGAGACGCTCTCCCGGAACTACAACAACCGTAACGCTTCCGCATTGCTTTTCGAGCTTGCGAAAGAATATATTCCTGTGGAAGGCCGGCAGCTCCCGGACGAACCGCTTAAATGCGTTGTCGGGCTTTATGGCGCCGGGGCGGACTTCTTTGCAATAAAGGGCATTGTCCAGGCCCTTCTTGGGGAGATTCGCCTGCAAGATTACTTGATAGAGGCCGAAACAGGCATTTCTTATTTGCACCCCGGAAGGGCCGCCGCGCTTAAAATAAAAGGCGAATCCGCCGGACATATCGGGGAGGTTCATCCCTCCGCGCTGAAAAATTACGGGATAGACGTGAAGGCTTATATTGCTTATCTGGATATGTCGGCGCTGTTTGAGAATATCAGCCCGGAGATAAACTATGCGCCAATGCCGCGCTTTCCCGCAGTCAGCCGGGATTTGGCGATTATCTGCGGCGAGGAGACAAGCGCCGCTGAAATAGAAGCCGTCATAAAAAAGGCTTTCGGGGCTGTTCTGGAGAAGCTGAGCCTGTTCGACCTTTACAGGGGCGCACAGATCGGCAAAGGCAAAAAGAGCATGGCCTACAACCTGACGCTGCGCTCAAAAGAAAGGACGCTCAGCGATTCTGATATTGAGCCGAAACTGCGGAAAGCGCTGAAAGGGCTTGAAGAGATCGGCGCGGGACTTAGGGGATAAACAGGTATTTGATTAAAGGGGCGGCAGCCCGCCGCCCCTGACGCATGTGAAAAACTCAAAATTTTATTCGGCCAATATTCTTATT
The DNA here is from genome assembly GCA_031282245.1 of Oscillospiraceae bacterium. GTDB lineage: Bacteria > Bacillota > Clostridia > Oscillospirales > Ruminococcaceae > JAITEB01. Next base: position 213,932 of record JAITEB010000017.1, read on the forward strand.
CAATCAACGCGCGTTTTTTTCATATAATATATTATCCTGGAAAGATGGGGTGATATATTATGTTACTGCACTTTACAAAAATGCATGGAACATGCAATGATTATATATGCCTGAACTGCACAAACTTCGAGCTGCGCAGTCCCGGCAAAATCGCCGCAAGGCTTAGCCGCCGCCATACCGGAATCGGTGCGGACGGCCTGATTCAAATCTGCCAAAGCGACTGCGCGGACTTCAAAATGAAAATGTATAACGCCGACGGTTCCGAAGGGAAAATGTGCGGGAACGGTCTTCGCTGTGTGGGCAAGTTTATATATGACAAAAGGCTTTCAAGCAAGCGGACGCTGACCATTGAGACCCGCGCGGGAATCAAAAGGCTTTCGCTGCAACTGGAAAATAACAGCGTCAGGAGCGTGACTGTTGAGATGGGCAAAGCCGACTTTACTGCGGCAAGCCTCCCGGTCAATTACAAAAATCTGGAAAAAATAATTGACGAAAGCTTTTATCTTGGCGGGAAAGAGTATTTTATAAACTGTCTTTCTGTGGGAAATCCGCACTGTGTTATTTTCAGCGGCAGAAGCGCCCTTGGCAGTATAGAAACGCTTGATTTGGGAAAGCTTGGGCCGCTTTTTGAGAATAACGAAATTTTCCCTGAAAGGGTCAACACGGAATTTGCAGAAGTCCCGCGGCGAAATGTCCTTAAAATGCGCGTCTGGGAGCGCGGTTCCGGGGAGACGATGGCCTGCGGAACCGGCGCCTGCGCCTGCGCCGCCGCCGCCGTTGAGAACGGGCTTTGCGGCATGGAAGAAAAAATCACAGTTATTTTACCCGGGGGCAATCTCACTGTAATCTATGCTTCCGATGGCTCTATCCTGATGGAAGGCGAAACCGAGACGGTTTTCGAGGGCGGCGTGGAGATCTGAAAACACACAAAAGCGGCGGCGCTTGCCAGCGCTTTGAATTTTATTGACAACAAAGACTAAGTTTGTTAAACTAAGTCTATAATCAATTTGGAGGTTCGCCATGAAACAAATAAGACAAGTAAATATTCACGAAGCCAAAACCCATCTATCCGCGCTTGTTGAACAAGCCGCCGCAGGCGAGCCGTTTATCATTGCCAAGGCTGGGCGGCCTCTAGTGGTGGTCAATCCGTATTCGCTGCCGGAACCGCGCCCGCGCGCAGGGTTTTTGAATGACCGCATTTCTATCCCGGCTGATTTCGACCGCATGGGCGAGGATGAAATTGCAAATTTATTTGGCAGCGCGTTATGAGACTGCTATTAGACACGCATGTTATTTTGTGGGCGGCTGCCGGCCAACTCCCTGCGACCGCGGCGCGGTCTTATCGCAGCGGGGTATGAAGAACTATCAGTTACGACGAAACACGTTCTGTCCGTCGCGTCTCTGCCAGCTATTCACAAAGACCCATTTGACCGCATATTACTTGCGCAGGCAGCATCTGAAGGTATTCCATTTTTGACGGCGGATACTATACTTTTGCGCTATCCGGGTTCGATAATTTTTGTTGGATAAATGCTTTTTCGGCCAAAAAAGAGGGGCGGCGTAAAACCGCTCCCCCTTTTTTTTAATTTCATTCTTCGGATTCCTCAAGCTCTCCCGTTTCTTTAGGGGCTTCTTCCTCCCCGTCCGTCTCTTCGGGAGCTTCTTCCTCCCCTCCGGAATCGTCTTTGGGCGCTCTGGCGAAAGTCACAACCGAATTTCCCTCGTCAAGGCGCATCGTCTTGACACCGCCGGAATATCTTGAGTGCACCGGAATATCTTCAACGGCGATTCGGATGATAATGCCGCTGTTACTGATTAAGATAACTTCGTCGTCGTCCGCAACGCTTTTTACGCCGCAGACATAACCCCTGCTAATCTTATAGTTTATGATTCCTTTGCCGCCCCTGCTTTGCAGGCGGTATTCCGAAAGCTCCGTCCGCCGGCCCTGGCCGCTTTCGGTGATGGTAAGAATCTTGGAATTCTCTCGGATTTTCGCAATGCCGATTACATAATCCTCTCCGCTCAGGCTGATCGCCTTTATGCCGTGGCTGAAGCGCCCGGAAGCGCGGATTTCGTCTTCGCGGAAACGGATGGCCATGCCGTTGCGGGTCGCGACAATCAGCTCGTCGCCGCCGCTGGTCATGCGCACAAAGGCAAGACTGTCGCCCTCGTTGAGCAGAATCGCAATAACGCCGTTGTTTTTCACATTCCTGAATTCGGACAGATGCGTGCGCTTTATAAGCCCTTTTTCTGTGACAAGCGTTACAAAGCGGGATTCGTCGAAGTCGGAGACGCAAATCATGGCCTCGACTTTTTCGCCCTCGTCCAAAGAAAGAATGTTCGCTATATTCATGCCGCGCGCCGCCCGGGAACTGTCGGGGATCTCGTAGCATTTGATTCTGTACATTCGGCCCCTGTTGGTGAAAAATAAAATATAATCGTGACTGGAACTGACAAAAAGTTCCTGAACAAAATCCTCGTCGCGGCGGGTCATGCCGGAAACCCCACGGCCGCCGCGCCTTTGCGTGTGGTAAACGTCGGCGGGCTGGCGCTTGACATAGCCGTAATGCGTATATGTGACAACGCAGTCCTCAACCGGAATCAGAGCTTCTATATCGACCTCGCCGCTCATGGACTGGAGTTCGGTTTTGCGTTCGTCGCCGAACTTTTTCTTGATTTCCAGAAGTTCTGCCCTGACTATCTCAAGAATTTTGTCCTCGTTGCCGAGAATGCTTTCATATTCGGCGATTTTTCCGCCAAGTTCTTCAAGTTCGCCTTCGATTTTACGGCGCTCAAGGCCGGAAAGCTGGCCCAGACGCATTGCGACTATTGCGGAAGCCTGCAAATCGTCGAATTCAAAGCGTTCCGTCAGCCTTTCTTTGCTCTCCGGGATATTTTTTGACGAACGGATTATATTTATAACCTCGTCGATAAAGTCGCTCGCAATTTTCAGCGCCTCGACAATATGGGCGCGTTCCATGGCTTTTTTGAGCAGGTGGCGCGTGCGGCGCGTGACAATCTCCTTCTGGAAATCCAGATAATTTTTAAGAATTTCAATAAGCGTCATAACGCGCGGGTGGAGTCCGTCTTTCAGTGCAAGCATAATCACGCCCACGCTGACCTGCATTTGCGTAAGCTGGTAAAGCTGGTTTAAAATAACCTGGGCGTTTGCGTCTTTTTTAAGCTCTATGACGACGCGCATTCCAATGCGGCTGGAGCTTTCGTCGCGGACGGCGGAAATGCCCTCTATACGCTTGTTGTTGACAAGCTCGCCGATATTCTCCTGCAAACGCGCCTTGTTGACCATATAGGGGATTTCTTTCACGACAATGCGTCTTCTGCCGTTTTTGGCTTCTTCTGTTTCGGCGCGGGAGCGCAGCGTTATTTTGCCGCGCCCGGTGGCATAGGCGGACTTTATGCCGCTTTTGCCCATAATAATCCCGCCTGTGGGGAAATCCGGGCCTTTGACATACTCCATAAGTTCCTGCAAATCCGCGTCCGGCTTATCTATCAGGCGGCAGACCGCGTCTATCACTTCGTTCATGTTGTGCGGCGGTATGTTCGTCGCCATGCCCACGGCGATGCCCGTCGAGCCGTTGACAAGCAGGTTAGGGAAACGCACGGGCAGCACAACCGGTTCAAGCAAACGGTCGTCGTAGTTGGGCTGCATGTCCACCGTATCGGTATCTATATCGCCCACCGTGAGAAGACTGAGCCTGCTCATCCGCGCCTCGGTGTACCTGTAGGCGGCGGGAGGGTCGCCGTCCACCGAACCGAAATTCCCATGGCCGTCGACAAGCGTATACCGCAGCGAAAAATCCTGAGCCATCCTGACCAGCGCGTCATAGACGGAAGCGTCGCCGTGCGGATGGTAGGAACCCAGCACGTTCCCCACTATATCCGCGCACTTTCTGTAGGCTTTGTCAGGGGTCAGGCTCATCTCGTGCATTTTATATATTATGCGCCTGTGCACGGGCTTAAGGCCGTCGCGCACGTCCGGGAGGGCGCGCTGGACTATGACCGACATGGAGTATTCAAGAAAGCTTTCCCGCATTTGCTGTTCTATATCGACGTTAACTATTTTTGTGCCGTCAAGATTGAACGTTGTTTCTTCGTTCTGGCTCATTGCAACTTACCTTTCGTGTTGTGAATTAGTGCGGATCTGTATTTGAAAACTTTTATTTATTTCTCCAAAGCTTTTTTACGGAAGGCAACAAAGCCCGCCGCGGCCGAAACTGCCGTAACCGCGGAAATCGCCCACGCAACTATAAGGGAAAGCGTAATGTTTTTGGCGGAAGAGTTTATATAAATCGCCGTTGGGCCGTCCGCGCCGCCGATAATGGCCGTCGATGCGGACTTCGGGGAAAATTTTATTTCTGAATTTGAAACGGCAGAAAAAATGCTCACAAAAACCGCAAAAGAAGCCAAGAAGAACTGCAAAGCCGCAAAAACGGCTCCTGTCGCCGAAATAAACTTTAGGAATTTTGACATAATATCAACACCTCGTATAATAAGATTGGCAGGGTTATTTTTGATATACAACCTTTACGTCGTTTTCGTTCGCTTTAAATATTACATAGCTTTTCAGCTCCGCGTCGTATCTTACTTTGAGCGCGCGGGACGGGATCATGATCCCCCGCTGCTCCCTGCGGACAAAAACTATATAGTGATCATAGACATATATAATCCTGAAATCAACCCAGCGGAAAAGCTTGCGCATCCTGTCGCCGGACGTGATTTTCTCTTCAATTCCCATATCGGAAAAGCGCAGGGAAAAAGTCTTATCTTTCAGCGCGTTTTTGCGGTATTCGCGTGACGCCGTTTTTTTCAGCCGGCTTGGGAAAATAAGCGGGTAAAAAATAATTGAATACACGCCGAAAAGAATCAGCAGTATTTCAAGAACAAGAAAAATGCCCTGAAACTCGCTTGTTATAAAAAAAACGCTGAGAGTAATTCCCGCTGTCGCAACCGAAGCCAGCCCCCAAGCGGTTTGCGCCCTGCTCTTTTTTCTGATTGTTTCTCCGTAAACTATAAGATTATAATAATAATAGTCCATCTCCGTAAGTTTATATTCTATTTCATAGGATACTGGAACGGACTGCAAAGCATTTGTCACCTCCGGTACGGGAATTAATTCTTATATATTATTCATAGTGCCCTGAGCAGGAAATTATCTTTATATTTTTTTCTTCATCCATGGTTTTAGTTACGAATTCGCCTTTTTCAAACTGAGCCAGTGAACGGTCAATCATTTCCAGATATTTGGCGTTTCTGGCGGCTTTCATCATGGCGTTAAAGTTTTCAAGGCTGAGGATGACTACGTTTTTTTCGCCTTTTCGGGTCACGATCAGGATTTCGCTTTCATCAGTAACCCTGTCGCAATATTTTTCCAGATTATTTTGGATGGTCGAATAGTTTACAGCCAGCATAAAACAACGCCTCCCTGCGCAAAATTCTGAATGTTAACTCGCATTATAATATGCAAATGTTATTTAAATTGCATTGCCTTGGCTTTTTTATTTATATGTCAAGATTCTTCACATAAAGGGCGTTTTTTTCTATAAATTCTTTTCTTGGCTCCACTTTGCTGCCCATAAGAATCGTGAAAGTCTCGTCCGCGCTCATCGCGTCGGCAAGCTCGACTTTCAGGATAGTCCTGCTCTCGGGGTTCATCGTCGTCTCCCAAAGCTGGTCGGGGTCCATCTCGCCAAGACCTTTGTAGCGCTGAATGTCTTTTGTATCCAGCTCGGCCTGATATCTGTCCCGCTCTTCCGGGGAATAGGCGTATCTTATTTTTTTGCCTTTGGAGACGCGGAACAGCGGCGGCTGTGCAAGATAGACATGCCCGGCTTCTATCAGAGGGCGCATGTATCTAAAAAAGAAAGTGAGCAAAAGCGTGCGTATATGCGAACCATCGACATCGGCGTCCGCCATAATCATCACTTTGTCGTAGCGCAGCCTGGACAGATCAAAATCCTCGCCCATGCCTGTGCCCAAAGCGCTGACGACAGGCATTAATTTTTCGTTGCCGTATATTTTATCGATCCGGGCCTTCTCAACGTTAAGCATTTTGCCCCACAGCGGCAGTATGGCCTGATAGCGGCTGTCGCGGCCGCTTTTTGCGCTTCCTCCGGCGGAATCTCCCTCAACTATATAAATTTCAGTCAAATTTGAATTGCGTTCTGAGCAATCCGCCAGCTTGCCGGGCAAAGATGAAGACTCAAGAACGGATTTGCGGCGCGTTAAATCGCGGGCTTTTCGGGCGGCTTCGCGCACTCTGGCCGCCATAAGCGACTTTTCCAGCACGGCCTTCGCGACGGACGGGTTTTCTTCAAAATAGGTCATAAGCTTAGAGTTCATCTGGGAGTCAACAAAGCCCCGAACCTCGCTGTTGCCGAGCTTGCCCTTGGTTTGCCCCTCAAACTGAGCTTCTTTCATCTTTATAGAGATAATGGCCACAAGCCCCTCGCGGGTATCCTCGCCGGAGAGCTTGTCGTTTTCTTTCAAAAAACCGTATTTTTTTCCGTATTCGTTAAAAACCCTTGTCAGGGCCGATTTAAAACCGGATTCGTGCGTTCCGCCGACAACGGTTCTTATATCATTTGCAAAAGAGACAAGATTTTCTTTGTATTCGCTGTTGTATTGCATGGCGACTTCCATGATAGTCTCGTGAGCGTCGTCCGCAACGGCGGAGAAATACATGACGTTTTCATGCAGCGGTTCATACCCGCGCCTTTTATTAATATACTCGACAAAGCTGACGATCCCGCCTTCGTATTGCAGGCTGTCTTCTTTAAGGGCGTCAGTTCTTTTATCAAAAAATTTAATTAATAAACCCGCATTCAAAAAAGCCTGTTCACGAATCCGGTTTAATAAAATATCATAATCATATTCAAGAGTTTCAAAAATTTCGCAGTCGGCCTTGAAAGTGATAACCGTCCCGGTTTTATCGGTTTCCCCAAGCTTTTTCAGCTCGCAAACGGTATTGCCGCGCTCAAAGCGCTGCATATACCTGTCCGAGCCGTCGTAAACTTCCACTTCCAGCCATTCCGAAAGCGCGTTTACAACAGAAGCCCCCACGCCGTGCAAGCCGCCCGCCATTTTGTAGCCGCCGCCCTCGCCGAATTTTCCCCCGGCGTGCAGGACGGTAAACACGACGGTGACAGCCGGGATTCCCATTTTCTCCTGAATCCCGACAGGTATGCCGCGGCCGTTGTCAGTGACGCGAATAATATTCTCCGGGAGCACCTCGACGGAAATTTCGGTGCAGAATCCGGCCATTGCCTCGTCAATGGCGTTATCCAGAATTTCATAAACAAGATGATGCAGCCCGGTCTGGCTTGTCGAGCCGATATACATGCCCGGGCGTTTGCGGACGGCTTCAAGCCCTTCCAGAACCTGGATGTCGTTTGCTCCATAGCTTTGGTCTTTGTCTATGCTTGTGGCCGAAGCGCTGTTCTCAATGTTCCCCAAAATAGATCCGTTCCTCCCTTTATAACAATATATAATTTTTAACGTAAATTTTTAAAAAGCCCCGCTTCGTTTTTGGAGCGTCGCTGTGGAAAGCTGGGAGATATACGCGCATTGCCTGCCGCCATTTGCGCAGACGCAAAAAGTCTTTGGCATTTCCCGTGTGACGTCGATAATATTCCCCGACTTTTGAAGCCTTTTCAGGAATTCTCTGCTGTCCTTCCCGATAGAGGCCGTCTCCAAATCAAAAATGCCGACGATATTTTCTTCCGGAATCACAATGCTTCCGCCCAGATGAAGATACATATTTTTCTCCCCTAATTATTATATTATAGCACAAAATAAGAATAAAATAAAGGAGAAAGGCGCTTTGGAGCGGAAAAAATAATGCACAAAAAATTTATTTATATTCTGTTTTAATATAAGTCAAAAAGAGTTTTTATCAACAGCTAAATCAATATTTGTTTTTTTCAAAAGCTGTGCTATAATATAACACGAAATTGATAAAACTAGCTTATAAGAATATAGTTGTTTTTGAATATCAGGAGGCGATTTTTAAAAATATGTCAAGGTCAGCAGGCGCCGCCCCCCACAGGGAAGTGAAAAGAAGCTATCTTCTGTCTTTTTTTCAGATTATTAAAAGCTTTTTTTCGGTAATCGGCAAGATTTTTCTCACGTTCATGATGGTGATGATAATCACCGGAAGCATTGTGGCCATTGTTATGGCGGTCAGCATTCTGGAACTTGTCGACACAAACGAGCTTGTGGACATCAACCCCGACAATGTGAACTATACCACTTTCATGTACACACTCACCCCGGATGGGGAAATCTCACCAAAAGAGAGCGACACCCTCCGCATTCACGGCAGCGAAAACCGCATACCCGTCAAAATTGAGGATATCTCGAAATTCATGCAGGACGCCGTTGTCGCAATTGAGGACAAACGCTTTTACGAGCACCCGGGCGTGGACTTTTACAGGACAATCGGAGCGGGAATCAACTGGTTTATACCCATCTGGTCCAGCCGGCAGGGCGCTTCCACTATTGACCAGCAGCTGATCAAGAATCTGACAGGACGCAAAGAAGAGCGCGTAGAGCGCAAGGTTCAGGAGATTTTCAGCGCGCTCAACGTCGATAAACACTATACAAAACAGGAAATTCTGGAAGCTTATTTAAACACAATCCCGTTGGGGCACAACACAAACGGCGTTCAGGCCGCCGCAAATTTTTATTTTGACAAGGACGCGATAGATTTGACCCTTGCCGAAAGCGCCTGTCTCGCCGGCATTACAAAAGCCCCAACTTATTATGACCCCGTGAAAAATCCCGCGAACAACAAAGAACGCCAGGAGCAGATTCTTGACGCGATGCTTGAGCAGGAACTGATTACGCAGTCTCAGCGCGACCAGGCTTTGGCGGAAAAGCTTGAAATCAAAGCGGAGCTTTACACTGAACAGGAGGACTACAAAGCCAAATACAGCTATGCCCAGGAGTATGTCATGGATCAGGTTATTGACGATCTGCAAACCGAGCTTGGCTATACCGAAGCGCGGGCAAAGCACATGTTTTTCAACGGCGGCCTCCGGGTTTACACCACGATTGACACTGACATACAGGCTTCTATTGAGTACGTCTTTGCAAATTATGACACGTTTTTCCGGCCGTATATCGCAAACGAAGCCCCCGTTCAGGGCGCTATGGTTGTGACTGACCCGACGGGGAAAATTCTGGGCATGGTGGGCGGCATGGGCACAAAAGACGTCGACCGCGGCCATAACCGCGCCACCATGACAAGGCGGCATCCCGGATCCTCCATGAAGCCCGTCTCTGTTTACGGTCCGGCAATAGAACTGAACAAGATCACTTACTCAACTGTTTTTTATGACAAGGAGCTGAACATCCCGCAGGGCGACGGAACCTATTGGAGCCCGAAAAACGAGTATATGCGCTACGACGGGCCTATGACGGTCGATATGGCGCTGAGGCGTTCGGTGAATACAGTCGCCGTCCAGGTCGAGCAGCTTGTCACGCCGGAATACAGCTTTAACTTCCTCAAGAATTCCCTTGGGGTAAACCTTACCGAGCGTATCTATATCGGAAACAAGGTCAAAAGCGATATTGGACTTGCCCCAATGACACTGGGCGCGCTGACCTACGGCGTGACCCCTCTGGAATGGGCGGGAGCTTACCAGATGTATGCCAACGGCGGCTATTACACAAAGCCGTATTCCTATACAAAAGTTCTGGACTCCGAAGGCAATTTGATTCTGGAAAAAAACAAAACCGCCGTCCCGGTTATTGGCGAGGACACAGCAATGATTATGAACCGCCTTATGCAGAATATCGTCTATAAAGACAGGGGCACGGGAAGGTTCGCCCAAAACCTTGCGGGCGTCACCGTCGCGGGCAAAACCGGAACTTCCAACAGCAGCAACGACCAGTGGTTTGTCGGGCTTACTCCCGACTACGTAGGCGTCGTCTGGCTTGGCTACGACTATCTGAGGACGGTTATATACCCCGGGCTTTACCCGCCGCCAACCGTCTGGACAAATGTCATGAAAGAAATCTATTCCAGAAAACCCCAGACAGAAGCCAGAAGCTTTCCGACCAGCGCAAATGTCGTTGAAAAGCGCTATTGTCTGCATACTGGCAAGCTTGCGGGGGAATTCTGCACAGAGACCGATATAGGCTATTATAAAAAAGACAACCTGCCCCCGGTGTGCACGCCGGAGGATCACAAAGCTCTTGTAAGCTCCAGCGAGGAAAGTTCCTCCGGCGTTTCCAGTGAAACTTCTTCCGGCGCAGGCGAAAGCGAGGGCCAGGAATCCGGATCCTCTTCACAGGAAAGCGGCGGAGCTTCCGGCGACAGTTCTGAAGAGAGCAACTTTATCTGGCCGGAGCAGTCCGCCCAGGAACCGCCGGCATATGAGACGCCACAGGAATCTCAGACACCGGAGACCCCGCCCTCTGCGGAAACTTCTCCTTCGGAGACGCAATCGACTGAAACGTCCCCGGCCGAAGAAAGCTTGGCTGACTGATAGTAATTCAAAGCCTGGTAACAAGGCCGCCTGATACAGGCGGCCTTGTTTTTATTTTTAAGATTTGTAAATTAGCTCTTGATTTATTTTGTTATACAGGCTAAAATATAATGGGGTAAGTTCGAAAAATTTTTTCACTTTTTCCAAAAATAAAAATTTGGGGGACACATAAATTGGAAGTTCTTCTCAAGCTTTTTGAAGGCTTCGCCGCTTTAAGCTGGCAGTCTTCTGTAATGTTCGCGATAGGTTTTGTCCTGATTTTTCTGGCTATCGCAAAGGGCTACGAGCCCATGCTTCTTTTGCCCATCGGCTTCGGCGCAATCCTGGTCAACCTGCCCTTGCAAACGGTCTGGGAGCACGAGGGCATTCCCGGATTTTTGAAAATTTTTTATGATAAGGGCATTCAGAACGAACTTTTCCCGCTTTTGATTTTCGTGGCAATAGGAGCAATGATTGATTTCAGCCCGCTGATCAAGCGCCCGAAAATGCTGTTCTTTGGGGCGGCGGCGCAGTTTGGAATTTTTTTTACAATTCTTGTTGCGCTTGCCTTGGGCAAGGGTTTTCCAGATCTGAACATAGGACTGAAAGACGCGGCGGCTATAGGCATAATCGGTTCCGCCGACGGCCCGACGAGCATATATGTCGCGCAAAAGTTCTCTCAGCAGTTTTTGGGACCGATAACCGTTGCGGCATATTCTTACATGTCCCTTGTGCCTATAATTCAGCCGCCCGTGATAAAAATGCTGACCACCAAAAAAGAGCGCCGTATCCGCATGGACAACAGAGACAGCCAGATCAGCAGAATAGCGCTGATTATTTTCCCGATAGCCGTCACGATCGTCGCCGGGATTGCCTCTCCGCAAAGCGTCGCCCTTGTCGGGGCGCTGATGTTTGGGAACCTGCTCCGCGCTTGCGGCGTTTTGGACAAGCTGTCCCAGTCCGCGCAAAACGAGCTTTCCAATTTGGTCACGCTTTTTCTGGGAATTACGATCGGCGGGACGATGCGCGCCGACGTATTTTTAAGGCCGCAGACACTGCTTATCATGCTTATGGGGCTTGTCGCCTTTATATTCGACACTGCTGGCGGGGTTCTTTTTGCAAAGCTGATGAACCTGTTCAGCAAGCACAAAATTAACCCGATGATAGGCGCGGCGGGGATCTCGGCTTTCCCGATGTCTTCGCGCATAGTCCAGAAAATTGCAAAAGAAGAAGACCCGACTAATTTTATTCTTATGGACGCAATAAGCGCGAATGTTTCCGGCCAGCTTGGTTCGGTTATTGCGGGAGGGCTTATCCTGCAGATAGTGCCGCTTCTGCTTGGCGGAGCCTGATAAATAAAGTCGATTAATATTAATATAAAAGGGGGTTATTCTCAATGACGGATGTAATAAACGCTCTTATAGTAATGGGCGCGGGCATGACCGGGGTTTTTCTTGTAATAATACTGTTTTATCTTGTTATACTGATTCTCAGAAAAATTTTTCCCGCAAAAAAAGGCAGCTGAATATAAAAAAACTCCTCCGAAGTCTTGTTTTGGAGGAGTTTTTGCAGGGTATATAAATATAGATATAAAGCTTTATTTCCCGCCGACCAAAGCAAGCGTTTCATAGGCGATCATCAGTTCTTCGTTGGTGGGGATTACAAAAGCTTTGACTTTTGAATCCGGCGTGGAAATTTCCGTCTCCGGAAGGGAAGACGGCGCGTTTGCTTCTTTGTCCAGATAAAGCCCGAGATAGCTCAAATCGGCGCAGATTTCCTCCCGCAGGTCCGACGAATGCTCGCCAATGCCTCCGGTGAAGACTATCGCGTCAACGCCGTTCATTGCGGCGGCGTACGCGCCGATATATTTCAGCACGGAATACCGCATAACGGAACCCGCAAGGGCGGCGCATTTGTCGCCTTTTTCGGCGGCGGCGCGGAGATCCCGGTCGTCGCTGGTGAGGCCCGATACGCCCAGATATCCGGACTTTTTGTTCAAAATGTCTATGGCCTCGTCAAAGCTAAGCCCGCGTTTTTTCGCGATGTAGTAAATGGCCGCCGGGTCAACGTCGCCGGAGCGGGTGCCCATAACAACGCCCGCAAGCGGCGTGAATCCCATAGAAGTGTCTACAGAAAGGCCGCCTTTGACGGCAGTTACAGAAGAACCGTTTCCAAGATGGCAGCTTATAATTTTAAGTTCTGAGATGGGTTTGCCCATCAGCGCGGCGCAGCGCGCGCTGACATATTTGTGCGAAGTGCCGTGGAAACCGTAGCGCCTTACGCCGTCCTCCTGATAATACTCATAGGGGATAGCGTAAATATAGGCTTTTTCGGGCATTGTCTGGTGAAAGGCCGTGTCGAAAACTCCCGCTTCGGGAACCTCTTTCCCGAAAGCGCTGCGGCAGGCCAAAACAGCCGTCAGATTTGCCGGGTTGTGCAGCGGCGCAATGTCCAGCAAAGCCGTGAAATCCTCAATCACTTTGTCGTCAATCAGCACAGAAGATTTAAATGCCTCAGCGCCGTGAACCATCCTGTGGCCAACTGCGGAAATCTCGCTCAGATCAGAAATAACGCCCGACGCTTTATCAAGAAGCACGTTCTTCAGCGTCTCGAAGGCTTCCGAATGCGTGGGGAAATCAACGTCTTTGTCATAGCTGCGGCCGTCAAATGTTTTGTGCGAGATATGCCCGCCAATTCCTATGCGCTCACAGTTGCCCTTTGCCAGAACTTGTTCCGTGTCAGTTTCTATAAGTTGGTATTTAAGTGATGAGCTTCCTGCGTTTATAACAAGTATTTTCATTGTAGACAAGACCCCTTTGAATAAAATATCTCCGAACAATATGACACTGCTGTCATTTCAAGCTAAATTTTAAACCAAATTTCAAGAAAAAACAATTACGAAATTGTGAATTTTTTGTTTAGTAAGAAAAAAACGCAAGGGCGAACGCGGCCCTTGCAAGATTGATAAATAATTATAATTTTGTATACTCCCAAAACTCCCGCATAACGGCGTCCTGAATAATTTTGAGAAGCTCTGGAGCCTTCCCTCCAACGGCTTTTCCGTCGATATGCGTTGCGGCAAGCCCGAAGGTGCTCGAACTGCTGACAATTACTTCATCGGCGGCAAACAGGTCTTTAAGCGTATAGGGGCTTTCGTCCACGGGAATATTGTTTTCTTTGCAGGCTTTAATCAGGTGCGCCCTTGCCACTCCGGGAAGAATCAGATTATCGGCGGGCGCGGTTTTAAAAATCCCGTCTTTCAGTATAGAGACGTTGCTGTGAGCGCATTCCGTAACCCTGTCGCCGCGGTGCAGAACAGTCTCGTGAACCCCGGCTTCCGCGGCTTTCTGCGAGGCCATAACTGCGGGGAGTAAGTTCAGCGTTTTAATATTGCAGTGAAAAAAGCGCGTATCCTCCAGCGTGATCAGCCGGATTTTCCGGTATATACTTTCCATTTTGTGGGGTTTAAGCATGATCCAGATATTGCCGTCAACGCCTTCGGGGAATTTATGGTCGCGGATGGCCGCGCCGCGCGACAGCTGCCAGTAAACAAACTGCTCGCGCGAATCGACTTTTTCAACCATGCGCACAAGCTCGGCCTTAAGCTCTGACTTGCTCATGGGCGCTTTTATTCTGACAAGAGCGGCATTGTTATAAAATCTGTCCAAATGTTCGTCAAGCTGGTAAATTACGTGATTATAGGCCGTGCTTGCGTCATAAATGCCGTCGCCGAAATACCCGGCCCGATCGTTCATGGGAACGGTCATTTCCTCAAGAGGGCCGAATTTGCCGTTGTAATAGCCCAGATTTTCCACAATAAAAACCTCCGTTTGATAATTTTGAATTTGTCAGAATTTTATCTATATAATTTATACCAGCTTTTTTTGCTCCATCAGCGCCTTAACTTTAAGCGGCAAGCCGTAAAGATTAATAAACCCGGCGGAGTCGTTCTGGTTATAGCTTTCGTCTTCGCCGAAAGTGGCGATGTCTTCTGAATAAAGGCTGAACGGGCTTTCAACCCCCGCGTTGATAATATTGCCCTTGTAGAGTTTGAGTTTTACCGAGCCGGTGACGGTCTCCTGCGTTGAATTTACAAAAGCGTCAAGCGCCTTGCGCAAAGGCGTGAACCACTGGCCATTATAAACAAGATCGGCGTATTTCAGCGCGACATGCTGCTTAAAATGCAGCGTCTCACGGTCAAGGCAAAGCGTCTCCAGAACTTCGTGCGCATGATAAAGAATAGTTCCGCCGGGGGTCTCGTAAACGCCGCGGCTCTTCATACCCACAAGGCGGTTTTCAACTATATCGGCAAGCCCGATTCCGTTCGCCCCTCCCAGTTCATTGAGTTTCTCAATAAGCGCCGCGCCGTCCGCTTTCTCGCCGCTGAGGGCGACGGGTACACCTTTTTCAAAATCAAGCGTGATATAAACCGGCGCGTCGGGCGCGGCTTCCGGGCGGACACCCATCTCCAGAATCTTTGCGTAATTCGGCTCGTTTGCGGGATTCTCAAGGTCAAGCCCCTCATGAGACAGATGCCAAAGATTCTTGTCTTTTGAGTAATTCGTCTCGCGGGAAATTTTCAGGGGTATGTCGTGCGCTTCGGCGTAGGCGATCTCGTCCTCGCGGGATTTAAGCTCCCAAGTGCGCCATGGCGCTATTATCCGTATATTGGGCGCGAACGCTTTTATCGTAAGCTCGAAGCGAACCTGATCGTTGCCTTTTCCGGTGCAGCCATGGGCGATTGCGTCCGCGCCCTCCGCAAGGGCAATCTCAACAATGCGCTTTGCGATAAGCGGCCTTGCAAAAGACGTGCCGAGCAGGTATTTATTTTCATATACGGCCCCGGCCCTGAGCGTCGGGAAAATATATTCTTCAACAAATTCTTTTTTCAAATCCTCAATGTATAATTTTGACGCGCCTGTTCTAAGCGCCTTTTCCTCAAGGCCGTCAAGCTCCGCGCCCTGGCCGACGTCGGCGGAAACGGCGATAACTTCGCAGCCATAATTTTCTTTCAGCCAGGGGATAATAACAGAGGTGTCCAAACCGCCGGAATAGGCCAGAACCACTTTTTTAACCGAATTTTTATTCACAGAACTTCCTCCTGTATGCATTATTTATGCAAGGCTTTTTATATTAATATTTTGTATTATACATCTGCGCCCGCGCTCTTGCAAGTGTTTTTTATAATTTTCTTTTCTTTGCCCGCCGCGCCGTAAAAACAGCTTTTTTTCAAATGTTTATTTATGTATATTTATTCAAAACAGTTGACAAGCGTTCCAAAAGGTTGTATTCTATATAACAAAGCAATTTTCAGGCCCGGATAAAAAAATTTGTCTAAGTCACAAATTTTTTTTGCCCACTTAGAGCATAGTGCAATTTTATAAAAAGGCGCGAATGGATTAAAAGCGGCCCGCGCCGCAAAAAAGTAAAAACAAGAGAGGAGTTCCCTAAACTTATATGAAAGCTTTTCTCTATCTTGAAGACGGATCCTGCCTTTGCGGCGAAAGCTTCGGCGCGTCCGGCGAAACCATAGGCGAACTTGTGTTTAACACGTGCATGACCGGCTATCAGGAAGTTCTGACCGACCCGTCATATGCCGGGCAGATTGTCTGCATGACATATCCGCTGATAGGCAACTATGGTATAGACCCCGGCGTGAACGAAAGCCGCAAAGCCTGTCTGAAAGCCTTTATTATCAAAGAGGCCGCGCCGCTGCATTCCAATTTCACTTCGCGGGGCGGTTTGGAGGATTTTTTGAAAGAACAGGGCGTTATTGCGCTGAAAAACATAGACACCCGTAAACTGACCAGGAAAATCCGGGAAATCGCGGGCTTTAAAGGGATCGTTTCAAACAGGGAGCTTTTGCCGGAGGAACTTGACAGGCGCTTTGAAGAATACCGGCTTGAGAAAAATCTTGTCGAGCTTGTCAGCACGGCCAAAATAGAGCGCATCCCAGGTGAAGGCGCGCATATTGCCGTTATAGACTACGGCTCAAAGCGCAATATTATACGCAACCTGCAGGCGCGGGGCTGCCGGCTTACTGTTTTCCCTTTCAGCGCGGCGGCAAGCGAAATTCTTGAGGCCGGGCCGGACGGGATTATGCTGAGCAACGGTCCCGGAGACCCGGCCGACGTTCCCGGCGCGGCGGGGACTGTACGAATTCTTGCGGAGAAAAAGCCGCTTTTTGGGATTTGTCTTGGGCACCAGATTTTATCGCTTGCTTTTGGGGCGAAGACTTATAAATTAAAATACGGCCACCACGGCGGCAACCACGCTATAAAAGACATTCAAACAGGGCGCTGCTATATCACCAGCCAAAACCATGAATACGCCGTCGATCCGTCCAGCCTTGCCGGTACGGGCTTGGAAGTTACTATGATTAATCTTAACGACAACACTGTTGAGGGAATCCGGCACAGGAAGTATCCGGCCTTTTCGGTGCAGTTCCATCCGGAAGCCTGCCCCGGGCCAAGGGACGCGAACAGCCTTTTTGATGATTTTCTGGAAACCTGCTCAATACGCAATTAAGGAGGTTTTATATAAATGCCCAAAGATTTATCCCTGAAAAAAGCGCTTATTCTTGGCTCCGGCCCGATTATTATCGGCCAGGCCGCCGAGTTTGATTATTCCGGCACACAGGCCTGCAATTCCATGCGCGAGGAAAATATTGAGGTCGTGCTTGTGAACTCCAACCCCGCGACCATCATGACGGATTCGCATATAGCCGATAAAGTTTATATAGAGCCTTTGACGCTTGAATCCGTTTCTAATATTATCAGGCGGGAAAGACCGGACGGTCTTCTTGCGGGTTTCGGCGGACAGACCGCGCTCAATCTGGCAATGGATTTATACGCGAAGGGCGTTCTGGACGAGTACGGCGTGAAGCTTCTGGGCGTAACGCACGAGGCTATCGTCAGGGCGGAAGACCGCGAGGCATTTAAAGCTCTGATGGAGGACATCCGCGAACCTGTCGCGCCCAGCATTATCGCGGAGAGCGTCGGCGAATGCGTCGCTTTTGCCGAAACTCACGCTTACCCGCTGATTATCCGCCCGGCTTACACTTTGGGCGGCACAGGCGGCGGCATCGCCCATGACGAAGCCGAACTTGTCGACATCTGTTCCCAGGGGCTTGCGGCAAGCCCTATAAAGCAAATTCTGCTTGAAAAGAGTCTGCTGGGCTACAAAGAGATAGAATACGAGGTTATGCGCGATTCAAACGACAACTGTATGATTGTCTGCAACATGGAGAATATTGACCCTGTTGGAGTTCACACAGGGGATTCTATAGTCGTCGCTCCTTCGCAGACTTTGACGGACAGGCAATATCAAATGCTGCGGGACGCGGCCTTTAAGATTATCCGGAGCCTGAAAATCTGCGGCGGCTGTAATATTCAGTACGCGCTGAGCCCCGACAGCGACGAATATATGGTCATAGAAGTCAACCCGCGCGTAAGCCGTTCGTCGGCTCTGGCTTCCAAGGCCACAGGTTACCCGATTGCGAAAGTGGCTTCTAAAATCGCGATAGGCTACCGGCTGGACGAGCTGAAAAACAGCATAACGCAGAATTCTTCGGCCTTTTTTGAGCCCAGCCTGGATTATGTTGTTGTGAAAATACCAAAGCTGCCCTTTGACAAATTCCCGACGGCCGAAAAGTCGCTGGGAACTCAGATGAAGGCGACCGGAGAGGTTATGAGCATTGGCCGCACTTTTGAAGAAGCTTTCCTGAAGGCTTTGCGCTCTCTGGAGGGCAAGACCCTCTCAATGCGGGCTTATTCTTTTGATGATTTAAGCCTTGATGAAATCTGGGAAAAAGCAAAAATTCAGAGCGATCAGCGGATTTTTTACATAGGGGCGCTTCTGCGGCGCGGGGTTTCGTTTGACGAGATTTTTACCGTGACCAAAATCGACCGCTGGTTTTTGCAGGGTTTTAAAAATATTGTCGATATGGAACGCGCTCTGCTTGAATCTGACGGCGAAAACAGAAAGCGGCTTGTGAAAAGCGCATATAAAATGGGCTATCCCATTGCGGAAATAGAACGGCTTTGCGGCGCTCCTGCCGACGTCGGCGGAATTAAGCCGGTTTACAAAATGCTGGACAGCTGCGCGGGCGAGTTTGACGCAAAGACTTCTTATTATTATTCCTGTTTTGACGAAGAGGACGAGAGCGTACCCGACGGGGGCGAGAAAATTCTCGTGCTGGGCAGCGGGCCAATCAGGATAGGGCAGGGTATTGAATTTGATTATTGCTGCGTTCATGGCGTTTGGGCAATCAAAGAAGCGGGATACAAGTCTATAATAATTAACAATAATCCCGAGACAGTCAGCACCGATTTTAACACTGCCGACAAGCTCTATCTGGAACCGCTCTATATAGAAGACGTTATGCGGATTATCGAAAAAGAAAAGCCCGCGGGCGTTGTCGTTCAGCTTGGCGGCCAGACGGCAATAAACCTGGCGAAAGATTTGGCCGCGCGCGGCGTTAAAATCCTTGGGACTTCTTTCGACAGCATAGACATGGCTGAAGACCGCGAGCGCTTTTTGAAAGTGCTTTCGGAGATTGATATTCAGGCCCCGCGCGGCTTTGCCGTAACCGGCCGCGACGCGCTTGACGAAGCGGTTGAAAAATTGGGCTATCCGGTGCTTGTCAGGCCCTCTTATGTGATCGGAGGGCGCGCCATGGAAATTATTTATGATAAACGCTATCTGGAGAAGTATCTGGAGACCAAGGGCGAATATCTGGAAAACGGCGGTTTGCTTGTCGACAAATATATTCAGGGCAAAGAAATCGAAGTGGACGCGCTTTGCGACGGCGAAAATATTTTGATTCCCGGCATTATGGAACACATTGAGCGCACGGGCGTTCACTCCGGGGACAGCATTTCGGTATATCCCGCCGTAAATTTAAAAGCCGAAATTATAGAAACTCTTGTTGATTATACTAAACGTATAGGGCGCAGGATTGGTATAAAAGGCGTATTTAATATTCAGTATGTCTATGACGGGGATATAGTCCGCGTAATTGAGGTCAACCCGCGCGCGTCGCGCACTGTGCCGATTTTGAGCAAGCTGACGGGCGTTCCCATGGTGAGCATTGCCGCAAAGCTTATGCTGGGCGGCAGGGTTGAAGATATGGGCTTCGGAACCGGGCTGTATAGAAAATCGCAGTTATATGGAGTGAAAATCCCGGTTTTCTCTAACGAGAAGCTCAAGAACGTCGATACTTTCCTGGGGCCGGAAATGAAATCCACCGGCGAGGTTCTCGGCGTGGATAAAAATCTTGACATGGCTATATACAAAAGCTTTGCCGCCGCCGGGCTGAAAATAGTAAAATCCGGGAATATTTATATTTCTCTAAGCGATAATAATAAAGAAGAAGGGCTTGAAATCGCGAAAGAATATATCAGGCGCGGCTTCAGGATTTATTCCAGCGGCAGGACGAAAGATTATTTCCGGAATAACCGCGTTGCGGCCTGGGGAATTTCAAACGAGCACCTGCTGGAATTTATCGCGGCGGGGCGGATTAATATTGTGATAAACACTCCCACAAGGGGCGACGACGTGAACACCTATGGCTTTACGATGCGCCAGAAAGCCGCGCAATACCGCGTGCCGGTTTATACCTGCCTTGATACGGCCCGGTGCCTGCTTAAGGCCATCGACGTGAAAATAAGCGGCGTTGAACCTGATTATTTGCCGATAAGCGGCGGCAAAAAAGAAGACAAATAGCGCTTAAAACATATTTACTTTATTAATAAGACTGTGTATTATTAATATACGCAGTCTTATTTTATGACATAATATTAAAAGTTTTCCGGGAGGTGTAAAAAAAATGAATCCTGAAATCGGCTATCTCGAAGACCATGAAGTCTGTTTGCTGATATGCTATCTCTTGAAAAACACAAAAGAGCCTCTGACAAAAGAGGAATTGAACGAAATTTTTGCCGCCCGCGGGCTGGTCAATTATTTTGACCTGACAAATTCACTGGCAAACCTGCTCCGGATGGAGCAGCTGGAGCTTGTGCCGAACCTGAAAGGCGAAACCGGATATGCCATCACCCACAAAGGGCTGAAAAATTTAAACCTGCTGGAACACACAGTCTCAAAATCCATGCGCGACAGGGCGATCAGCTCCATGCTGACCCTTTTGGCAAAAAAGGCGCGGCTGAGCAACTACAAAGCGGAAATAGCGCAGGTGGGTGACGGTTTTCAGGTGCGGATGCGCCTGCCGGATGTGGGCAGCGACCTGATGAGCCTTAGCCTTTTTGTGCCGGACAGGGCGGCGGCGGAGAAAGTCTGGGCAGCTTTTCTCAACGATCCGCAGCTTTTGTACAAGGGCATTTTTGCTATACTCACCGGGGATCTTGCCAGTGTGGGAAAATTTTTAAAAACCAGCGAAGAAAAACTGTTTTGACCTCCACGCAAAAAATTACAAACCAAAAGGATGAATAAATATGCAAATCGTAATTTTGGCGCTTGTTTTGCTTTCAGCCCTTTTTTCCGCCGCCAATTTTCTGGGGCGGAGAAGCGAGAGAAGCGCTATCGAACGAGCGCTCAGGAAGACACTCGAAAAGACTTTAGAGCAAAACAGCGCTTACATAAGAGGCATAAGCGAAGAACTGCACAAGAGCCAGGCTTCACTTCAAAACCAGTTCTCGCATTTTGCGCTGCAAAGCGACCAGAAGCTGGAAAACACGCGCGCCGCGATAGAAAGCCGGATGACGGCTATGCAGTCGGCCAGCGACGGCCGCCTTGAAAAAATACAGAGGACGCTTGCCGAGAGTCTTCAGAAAATGCTGGAGAATGCCCGCGAGAATAATCTTGGTATTCAGGAGCAGTTCAAAAATTATTCTATGCAAAGCGAACAAAAGCTGGAGAATATCCGCCGCTCCACAGAAAACAGCATTAGGTCCATGCAGGAAAGCAACGAAAAGCGGCTTGAGGCTATGCAGGGCATTGTCCACGACAAACTGCAGGAGACTCTGAATACCACCCTGCAAAACAGCTTCGCGCAGGTGAGCGCCCGTCTGGAACAGGTTCACAAGGGCCTTGGTGAAATGCAGGCGCTGGCTGCCGGCGTCGGCGATTTAAAAAAAGTCCTGAGCGGCGTGAAAACGCGCGGTATACTGGGCGAAATCCAGCTTGGCGCAATTCTGGAGCAAATGCTTTCTCCGGAGCAGTACGACAAAAATGTCGAAACAAAAAAGGGCAGCAAGCAAGTAGTGGAATTCGCTATAAAACTTCCCGGCCAGGGCAAAGCGCCCGTATACCTGCCGGTGGACGCAAAATTCCCGCTGGAATCATACCAGCTTTTGCAGGACGCGTACGACGGCGGCGATGCCCCAAGGGTAGAAGCGGCGGCGAAAGAGTTTTCCCGGGCTGTCAGGGTTTCGGCCAGGGATATTCATGACAAGTATATAAGCCCGCCGGAAACGACGGATTTTGGGATTATGTTTTTTCCGATAGAGGGGCTTTACGCCGAGGTTGTCCGCAGCGGTGCGGTCGAGCGGCTCCAAAACGAATTCAAAATAGTTGTCGCGGGGCCGACGACTATGGCCGCCCTTCTCAACAGTCTGCAAATGGGATTCCGCACGCTTGCCATTCAAAAGCGTTCCGGAGAGGTCTGGAACATCCTGCAAAGCGTCAAGACCGAGTTTGTCAAATACAGCAAGGCTCTGGAAGACACGCAGAAATCTATAGACAGCGCCAGCAGCAAACTGAAAGAGCTTTCCGGGACGCGCACAAACCAAATGCTCCGAAAGCTTGAAAAAGTTGAGGCTCTGCCCGAGCAGGACAGCCTTACTGATTGACAGCCGCCTTATTCTGTAAAGACCAGGCGCCCCGCCCTTTTAGAGATTTCCAAAAGGGCGGGGCGCCCAGCTTTGCGGCAAGCAAGGGATAATATTTATGTTCTTCTGTGTGACTGACGCCGCAAAACTAGCATACGCAGGGCATGTTGACGACTCTTGGGCCATCCGGTCCATAGTTCAGGCCGTTGAAGTAAATCTGTCCATATCTGTCAATCCATACAGAATTTCTCATGTCGTCGCAGGGTCTCTGATATCCGGCGGGAGCCTGCGCTTCGTGGAGACCATAGAACATCGGGAATTTAAGCCCTTGGAAAGTGACTTTCCCGTCAAGGCCGGAAGTCGCTTCGCAGCTTCTCCCGTTCTGGTCGATCATGACAAATTTTGCGCCGGAAAGCGGCTGGCCTTCCTGGCTCACTTTTGTGAAACTGAATTCGGCTTTTATCCCAGGTTCCGGGGCGGGAGGGCACGGCGCCGGCGGCCATGGCATCGGAGGAAGCGGCGTTATTGGCGGACAGGGCCAAGGCGGATAGCAGCAATCTCCTCCGCAGCCACTTACACAATTTCCTCTACAGCCACTTACACAATCGTTTCTGCAGCCGCTTACACAATCGCTTGCACAAGCGCCGCCGCAGGCGTTTGAGCAATTAGCCGCGCAGTTTCCGGGAAATTTTGGGTTTTTGTGAATCGTCATTTCCGGGAGATAGCCTTTATAGCTATGCCAGTAAGAACAATTTTTATTAGACATATTTTAAGTCTCCATTCAAAAAGAATTCTTTTTTAAGTACTAAATTCTATTGGATTTGTATAGATTCGTACCCAATACATATTATGCAGGCGCGTGAATTTTGGTTTGTACTTAATCTCAAGAATGCTTTTGAACGGCGTTTATCCCTGAAAAATTATAAATTAAGCCCATCCAGTTCCCGGAGCCACGCATCCGCGCAAGCGTCGCTTGGCATACGCCAGTCGCCGCGGGGCGAAAGCGCGATTGTCCCCACTTTTGGGCCGTCTGGAATGCAGGAGCGCTTGAACTGCTGCGCAAAAAAACGCGAATAAAACAGCTTCAGCCATTTGATTATCTCCTGCCTTTCATAGGCCCCGCCGAAAGCAAGCTCCGCAAGCCAGACGATTTTTGCCGGGGAAAATCCGTTTTTAATCACATGATACAGGAAAAAATCGTGCAGCTCATACGGCCCGACTATATTTTCCGTCTTTTGTTTGATTTCCCCGCCTTTGCCCGGCGGCAAAAGCTCCGGGCTGACCGGCGTGTCCAAAACATCCCGCAGAATATCCGGCGCGCCTTCGTCAAGCCCGCCGAAATCCGCAACCCAGCGCACAAGCACCCGCACAAGCGTTTTGGGAATCCCGCAGTTGACGCCGTACATGCTCATATGGTCGCCGTTATAAGTCGTAAAGCCAAGCGCAAGCTCCGACAGATCCCCCGTTCCGACGACAATGCCGCCTTCCATATTGGCGATGTCCATGGCAATCTGCATACGCTCGCGGGCTTGGACGTTTTCATAGGTCACGTCCCGGCGGGCTTCGTCATAGCCGATATCTTTGAAATGCCGCAAACAGGCGGCTTTTATATCTATCGCGCGGATTTCCGTCCCCAGGGCTTCCATAAGGGCAAGAGCGTTTTTCAGCGTTCGCCCCGTCGTGCCGAAACCGGGCATGGTCAGGCCGACAATATTTTTGCGCTCAAGACCGAGAAAATCATGCGCCCTCGCCGTGCAAAGCAGCGCAAGCGTCGAGTCAAGCCCGCCGGAAACGGCGATCACGGATTTTTTAGAGCCTGTATGCATAAGCCGCCTGGCCAGCCCCGTATACTGTATGGCAAAAATTTCCTGACAGCGCTTGTCCATTGCTCCCGCGCCCGCGGGCACAAAGGGGTTTGGCGCGATATACCTGTCTACAGGAGCAGGCTTATCCTCTGCAAGTTCAAAATTAACAATCCTGTATTTGGATTTACCGGCGGCCTGCATATAGCTGCTTGTTTTCCGGCGGTAATTTTGCAGGTATTCTATGTCAATATCGGCCCGTATAAGCTGGCCGCCCTTACGGAAGCTTTCGCTGCGGCTAAGCAGTGAGCCGTTTTCGCAGATCATGCTGTCGCCGCCGAAAACTAAATCCGTAGTCGACTCACAGATCCCGGAAGAAGCGTAAATATAGCCCGCGACGATTCTTGCGGACTGCGACGAAACAAGGCTGCGCCTGTAGTCGGCTTTTGTGACAAGATCGTTGCTGGCCGAAGGGTTGAGTATCAGGCTCGCCCCCGCCATGGCAAGGCCGGCGCTGGGCGGGGAGGGCGCCCACAAATCCTCGCAGATTTCAAAGCCTATGCAAAGCCCGGGAAAAATCGGGCTTGAAAACAAAATATCGCCCCCAATCGGAACGTTTTGGCCGCAGAGCCGCGCTTCTTTTGAAATAAGCGAATCCGCGCCGGAAAACCAGCGCTCTTCGTAAAACTCGCTGTAGTTTGGCAGAAAAGTTTTCGCGACGGCGCCCAGAATTTCCCCCTTGAACAGGGCGACGGCGCAGTTAAAAATCTGGTTGTCCGCACAAACCGGCATGCCGACTGCGATAAATAATTTTTTGTTTTCGCTGTGGCGGCGGATTTTGTCCAGAGCGGATTCGGCGGACTGAAGAAGCGCGGACTGGAAAAACAAGTCCGCGCAGGTATATCCTGTGATAGAAAGTTCCGGAAAAACAAGAATTTTTATGCTCTCGCTTTCGGCTTTGTCAATAAGCTCTATTATTTTGTCTGCGTTATGTTGGCAGTCCGCGATTTTCATCTCTGGAGAGGCCGCGCCTGTTCTTATATATCCGTGCATCTTTGTGATCCTTTCTTATTTAGAAAGATTCCGCGCCGTTTCGCGCTCCATCCGCTCCCTTTCGGCCTGAGGAAGCCGCAGATAAAAAGGCGCAAGCTCCGCCGCGGAGACCGTTTCGCCGCCGTTTTCAAGCATTGCCGCCGCAAGCAGACAGACCGAAGACGCTTTTTGAAAACGGCTGTTTTCCGGCGCTATCAGACCGCGCTTCCCGGCACTTTCGCTGTAGCACAGCTCCGCGCCGTCCCCGACGAACATAATGTTCCGCCTGTGTTTTTTAAGCCTTTTCTGTAAATCCTCCGCCAGAATAGCCTCGCCGCCGCACAGACGGCTTATCCTGCCTTTTTTGCTCTGGAACAGAGCCATATAAACCTGCCCCCGCCGCGCGTCCATCGCCGCGCAAATAACGCCGTTGAAAGCCGCGCAGTTATAGGCCAGCGCCTCCAGGCTGGAAACTGCTATACAGGGCTTATTTTTTGCCATGGCGAGCGATTTTGTTAAAGATATGCCTATTCTCAGGCCGGTGAACGAGCCGGGTCCGGCGGCGACGGCGAATAAGTCAATCCCCCCCAGGGAGAAGCCCGTACTTTGCAAAAGCGTGTCCAGCATGGGCAGCAGGCTTTGACTGTGCGTAAAGCCTGAACTGACAGTAAACTCCCCCGCTATGCGGCCTTCGGACAGCAAAGCGACGGAAGCGGTTTTGGCCGAGCTTTCAATTCCCAGGATATTCAAAACCCCTCGACCCCTTCTATTATAATTTCGCGTTCGCTGTCAGACAGGCGCGACATCCTGACAAAAACAGTATTTCCCGGCAAAGCCCCGCTTATGTTCTCGCTCCATTCGATAAACAAAACCGCGCCGCTTTCAAGATAATCGAAAAAACCTGTTAAAAACAAATCGCCGGCGTTTTCTATTCGGTACATATCGAAATGGACTATGGGCGGCGTGCCCGCATATTCATGAACCAGCGCAAAGGTCGGGCTGGCGACCTCGCCGCCAAAGCCCAGCGCCCCTGCGCAGGCGCGGATGAAAGCTGTTTTGCCCGCGCCAAGACCGCCTGTAAAGGCTACGACATCCCCGGCTTTTAAGAAACCGGCAAGCCGTTCAGCAATTTTCGCGGTTTCATCGGGGCTTTTTGAGATTAATTTAAAAGACTTAATTTTTGATTCCGGCCTTCCTGTTGTGGACTTTTTTAATTTACTGCTTAATATAATAACACGATAAAGCGAAAAAAAAAAGCCCCTGTTTCAGGCGGCGGCTATATTTTAAGTTGCAAAACGCTCTTGCGGCTGATATAATTATAAAAACCGTGAATTTTGCGGTAGAATATAAAAAAACAGGATAAATAATACGGGAGATGTCGTCTTGAACGAATTTTTAGCTTTTTTAATCTCTATGCTGCCTATTGTCGAACTGCGCGGGGGAATCATCTGGGCCGCGCTCAGAGAGGTTCCCTTCATGCGCGCCGCAATCGTCTGCTTTATAGGCAACATTTTGCCGATTCCGTTTATTTTACTGTTTATCGTAAAAATACTGGACTGGCTGAAAAAATATCCAAAAACGGCAAAGCTTGTCTCCTGGCTCGAAAAGCACGCGCACGCAAAATCGGACTCTATTCAGAAATACGAATATTGGGGGCTGTTTTTGTTTGTTGCGATTCCCCTGCCGGGAACCGGCGCATGGACAGGCTCGCTGATAGCCTCGATACTTGGCCTGCCCGTAAAAAAGTCGTTTGTCACGATAGCTTTGGGGGTTTTGGGGGCCGGTATTATTATGTCCGTAATTTTTTATCTTCTGCCTGACCTTGCGCACAGGCTTTTCGGGTTTTAGTCAGGAGGACGGGTTAAAATTGCACGAATAAACGGGGCATAAGCACAGCCTGAACAGCGATAAATAAATAGATAGACAAACCTCGGCGCCAACTGCTTCGGACAGGAATATTTACGCCGCCTGTCCGCATATATACTAGTACCGGACGTATGGGAAGAAGCGGGGGCGTATAGTTTTGTTTGTTTCTCTTAACATAAAAGAATATAAAGATTTGCGCTTCCAGGAAAAAATAAGGCACAGGCTCGGGCTTTTAAAGCCGGAACCCCAGCGGGTGTATTTTGAGAATCTGGCCTATTATAAAATCAATCTGGTCGGCAGCGGCGAAGAAATAAATTTTGAAAAGATATACGAGATTTCGCCGCGTTTTTCAAAGTCCGTCCTTATGCCGGAAGGGTTCGAGCCGCCGGAGAAAGGCCATGTCCGCCGCCACCGGGCGGCCCGGCTTGCGGAAAAAGCGGGGCTTATGTCGGTAATGGCGCTGACGGAATCCGCGCGGATTCCGCTTTCCCGCCGCTGTATGGGGCTTATTGACATTGACGGCGCGCATCAGGATTTTGCCGAAGCCATGGTCAGGTTTTCGCCCGTGGTAAAAGTCGTCACAAAACGCCCGGATTTATACGACAAGTGTGCGGACGGCATGATGTCAAAATACGGCGCGCCGCTTCTGCTTTATGACGGCGCGGAGTTTTTGGCCGACTGCGACTTGATTTATTCACCGGACAGTACAGGGCTTTCGGGAGCGACAAAAGCGCCGATTATCAGCGCCTGCCGCGGCGGGCGCGGTCTTCCCGCCAATGTTTACTGTGTGAAGGCGCTGGAGGTTCCGGAAAAGTATCTGGCGCAGATTCCGGAAGGGATAGACGCGCTGGACTTTTTGGACGCGGTTTATACTTTCGGGGAAATGAATGAACTGGAAAAACTCAAAGTGAAAGATTTTGACTCGGCTTTTGGAACTGTCGGCTTTGAGGATATTCTCTCAAAGATAAAAAGATATTATTAATTCAAATTACGTATGCCGCCCGGACAGACGCAAAGTTTCACGCCATCTCAGCCGCGCCCAATTTTACAATAACCTGATTGAGAAGCCTTGCGATCTCCCCTGCCGGTTCGCGGTTTTCTTTGTTCAGCCACATTTTTATCAAGCCGAAGCTCCCGTCGATCAAAAAGCGGAAAAAATATTCCAGTTCTTCGCCGCTTTCCACCTGCATATTTTTGGCGATGATTTGGCGTATGCGCGGAAGCTTGAAGATTCTTTCGGGAAAACCCGGATCCACATTGTTGTTGAGCAATATTTTGCACAAATCAAAGTTTTCGTTGATATAGTTTATAATCTGTGTGAGCTGCCAGATGATGTCCGGCCGTTTTTCGCCCGCGTCAAGATAGCGGTCAACCGCGGCGAGTACGTCGTCTTCCATGTCTCCCAGTAAATCGTACTGGCTGCCGTAATATTTGTAAAAAGTCGTTCGGTTAATCTGTGCCCGGTCGCAGATTTCCCTTACTGAAATACTGTGGATTTTATTCTGCTGAAGGAGCTGTATCAGGCTTTCTTTCAGCAGTTTTTTTGACAGCCGTACCCGCTGGTTCTCTTTCATGGAGTTCTCCTCCCCAAATTGCTGATAAATGCTTTAAAAACGACACTTTTAGATACAATGTTGATTTGACGGCAATTACGATATCAACAGTCGGTTGCAAAACGTTCATTTGTTTATTATGATACTAACGGACTAAAAAGTCAACAGGAGGCGTCTTTATGAAGAATATTGCCGGCTTTATCGTGGAGAAAAGAAAAATCGTTCTGATTGTGTTTATTTTGCTTGCTTTGTGCTGCGCGTGGCTTGCCGCAAAAGTCCCCGTTAATTATAAGCTGTCGGAGTATTTGCCAGATGATTCGCAGGCGAAAATCGGTTCGGGCATCATGAGCGAGGAATTTCCGGCGGCAAGCTCTCTGAACGTTATGCTCAAAGGGCTTAGCGACCAGGAAAAAACAGATATTTACAAAAAACTTGCCCAAAAGCCCCATGTGGAAAGCGTCTCTTATGAAACTGGCAGCGAAAAGTTCAACAGGGACGTCTATACTATGTATACACTCAATCTGGACGTTGAGGATTACTCCCCGGAAATCCGCGAGCTGATGAGCGATCTTGCCGAAGAATATAAAGCCCGTGACATCGCCATAAGCGGTGAATCCGCCGGAAGCGTCTCCATGGGCGTTCTGCCGCTGCTTTTTGGGATAGCTCTGCTCATCCTGCTTATTATTTTGTTTTTGATGTGCGCTTCGTGGGCGGAGCCGTTTTTGTTTGTTTTCACAATCGGAGTCGCTATTGCGCTCAATATGGGTACAAATATAATATTAGGTCAAGTGTCCAATATCACGATGGCGATCGCGGCGGTTCTGCAGCTTGTGCTCTCTATGGACTATTCGATTATGCTGATTAACCGATTCAGGCAGGAAAAACAGGCCGCAAACAACGCGTTTGACGCAATGAAAAACGCGCTCCGCCTTTCTTTTGCCGCAATCTCCAGCAGCGCCGTGACTACTATTGTGGGAATGCTGGCCCTTGTGCTGATGTCTTTCACAATTGGGCGCGACATAGGCTTTGTGCTTGCCAAAGGCGTATTTTTCAGTCTGCTTTGCATATTCACAATACTGCCCGCTTTAATTCTCGCTTTTGATTCCGTAATTGACAAAACAGCAAAAAAATCCCTGCATTTCAAAATGGATAAACTGGGGAATTTCAGCTACAAGGCCCGCTATGTTATATCAGCCGTGTTTGTTCTTTTGTTTGCCGGGGGTTTTCTTCTGCGGAACAGCGTAAAAATTGATTATACAATGGAAAAATACAACGATGTCGGCAAAATTTTTACGCCTGACAATCAAATAATTGTTA
Source organism: Oscillospiraceae bacterium (assembly GCA_031282245.1). Lineage (GTDB taxonomy): Bacteria > Bacillota > Clostridia > Oscillospirales > Ruminococcaceae > JAITEB01. Next base: position 243,778 of record JAITEB010000017.1, read on the forward strand.
TATATGAAAACAAAGACGAGGGCGAAATCGCAGCGCTTACTGAAAAATGGATCGAAACCGATGGAGTTGAAAGCGTCGAAGCCTATTCAACAACGCTTGGCCAGAAACTGACGTATCAGGAGCTGGCAAAGGCCGCTGATATGGACGAAACAAGCGCCGCGCTGATCTATAACTATTACTTCGGCCAAACGGCCGGATTGCCCGAGAAGAAAATAGCGCTTGCCTCGCTTTTGCAGTTTATGCAAAGCGACCTGGCGCAAAATGAACGGTTTGCGTCCCTGCTTGACGCTTCCGGTATGGCGCGGCTTGGAGAGAGAATGGCGGCGATCCCTCCGGAAATGATGACGCAGGAAATTTCCAGCAAGGAATTTGCCGCATATACCGGCTTTGACGAAGCAATATCAGAACAGCTGTTCCGGTATTACGCCGTGACGCACGGGGACACGCCCGAAGGGGAAATCGCAATATATGACTTTATAAAATTCGCGCTTGAGACTGTCGCCGAAAACAAACAGTACGAAGCCTATATAGGCGGCGGCGCCCTTGAAAAGCTGGAAAGCGCGAAGTCCGAGATGGACAGCGGGCTGGGACAGCTGGTCGGGGAAAAATATTCGAGGCTTATCATAAACACCAGTTTTCCGGGAGAAGCGGACAGTACATTCTTGTTTATTGACGGCCTTGAAAAAGAACTGAACGGCGCTTCTCTGGGAAAGCACTATATTGTCGGGAATTCCGTCATGGCGTATGAACTAAGCGGCAGTTTCCCGGGCGAGATGAATTTTATCGCGATTTTGACCGCCGCCGCAATTTTTCTGGTGGTTCTGGCTGCCTTCCGCTCGTTTTCTATACCGCTGATTCTGGTCTGCCTGATTCAGTGCGCGGTTTTTATCACAATGGGCGCCGTTTATCTTATGGGAAACAGCATATATTATCTGCCGCTTATTATAGTGCAGTGCCTTTTGATGGGCGCTACTATCGACTATGGGATACTTTACTGCTCTTATTATAAAGAAGCGAGGCGGAAACTCAGCGCAAAAGAGGCCCTTGTCCATGCCTTGAACAATGCCATTCACACTATTATGACTTCCGGGCTGATTCTAATCGTCGTGACTTTTGCGCTGGGGCTGATGTACAGGGATTCTCAACAGGCCATATCTGAAATATTGCTCACTATCTCCGGCGGAGCCGTATGTTCAAGCGTTCTGGTTGTGTTTGTCCTTCCGGGAATAGTTGCCGCTTTGGACAGGTTTGTTGTTAAAAAAGCAAAAGCCGAAAACTCAAAATAACAAAAAGAGTAAATTTTCAGTTTGAGCTTAAAGGCCCGGCTCACATTTTGCGGTCAGTCTTTAATAGAGGCTTTGCCATTGAAATATCAAGCGCTTCTTTTATTCCGTCCAGGGCGCTTTGGTTCTTCGCAAGCGCAAGCCCGACAAAGGGCTTCGCCGCGCCCGCGTTTACCGACACTCTCCCGCGCAGCACAAAAGAAAGCCGCCGGGCAAAATCCAGATTAAAATTCTCCTGAAAGAAGCGCAGTTCCTCGCCGCTTTGACTTATTTCACAAACGCCAAGGGAAGCGGCCGCGCTTCTCAGCAGGGCAATTTCAGTCAGACCATAGACTGCCTTCGGCGGCTCGCCGAAGCGGTCTATCAGTTCGTCGACGACGTCGCGCGCGTCGGCCCTGCTGTTTATGCCCGCTATGCGCCTGTATATATCAATGCGCTGGGTAAGGCTGGGAATATATTTTTCCGGAATGTGCGCGTCTATTTGAACGTCAATAAGGCATTCGGCGGCTTTTGTCGGCGCGGGGGGCGCGCCGTCGCCGCGCTTGACGCCGCGCTCTTCTTCGACGGCCTCCGCAAGCAGCCGCAGGTACATATCATAGCCGACCGCTTCCATGTGGCCGTGCTGCTGGGCGCCAAGAATATTTCCCGCGCCGCGTATTTCCAAATCCCGCATGGCAATCTGAAAGCCCGAGCCAAAGTTAGTGAATTCGCGGATAGCCGAAAGGCGCTTTGCCGCTATATCCGAAACGATCTTGCCTTTTCTGAACGTGAAATAAGCAAAGGCGCGGCGGTTTGAGCGGCCTATTCTGCCCCTTATCTGGTAAAGCTGGGCAAGCCCCATCATGTCCGCGTCTTCTATTACAAGCGTGTTGCAGTTGGGCACGTCAACTCCGGTTTCTATAATAGTGGTGCAGACAAGCACGTCTATTTCATGATCTATCAGCCTGCGCCAAACCTCCGACAGGTTTTCCTCACCCATCTGGCCGTGCGCCGTGGCAATTTTCGCCCCCGGGACAAGTTCCTGAAGGCGCGCCGCCGTTTTTTCTATGCTTTCTATCCTGTTGTGAAGATAATAAATCTGCCCGTCGCGCCGCAGCTCGCGTTTGATCGCTTCGGCAACAACGCCTTCGTTGTGTTCTATCACATAGGTCTGAACGGGCTGGCGATCCTGCGGGGCTTCTTCTATAGTGGACATATCGCGTATGCCGGTCATGGCCATATTGAGCGTGCGCGGGATAGGCGTCGCCGAAAGCGTGAGAATGTCCACGCTGTTATACATCTCTTTAAAAAATTCTTTATGTTTCACTCCGAAACGCTGTTCTTCGTCTATAATGGCAAGGCCGATGTCTTTAAAAATTATATCTTTCTGGACAAGCCTGTGCGTGCCGACTACTATGTCAACCTCGCCGCGCCTAAGCTCACGGATGGTTTTTTCCTGCTGTTTCCGGCTCCTGAAGCGCGAAAGCAGAGCTGTTTTAACCGGATAGCCCTCAAAGCGCTTTGCGATTGTCTGATAGTGCTGCCAGGCCAAAATGGTCGTCGGGACAAGAATTGCGCACTGTTTGCCCTCCACAACGGCTTTAAAGGCCGCCCGAAGCGCCACTTCCGTTTTGCCGAAGCCCACGTCCCCGCAAAGCAGCCTTTCCATAGGGAACGGGGCTTCCATGTCTTTCTTGATCTCGGCAATACAGGTAAGCTGGTCGTCTGTTTCCTGAAACTCGAAGCGCTCCTCAAATTCAAGCTGCCAGTCTGTGTCAGGCGCGAAGGCGTGGCCTTTCACCTTCATTCGCTTTGAGTAAAGCTCGGTAAGTTCTTTTGCCATATCTTTGACGGCGCTCTTGACGCGGCTCCGGGTTTTTTCCCACTGACCGGAATTGAGCTTGTTTAATTTTACTCTTCCGGTCTGCTCGCCGGGACCTATATATTTGCTTACCAAATCCAGCTGCGTAACCGGGACATACAGAACGTCCGAACCCTGATAGCGCAATTTGATATAGTCTTTTATAACGCCCTGGTTTTCCATTTTGTGAATGCCCTCGAAAACGCCGATGCCATGAGAGACATGCACGACATAATCCCCAACGCTCAAATCGCTGAGGTTCCGGACTGCCGCGCCGTTCTTCGGGCGGGCTTTTTTCTTTTTCCGCTCCGCCGTTTTCGCGTGGCTTATCACGGCAATGCGGGAATCCGGGTATTCAAAGCCGCCGGAAAGGCTGCCGTCGGAGACTATAATGCTTCCCCGGGGAAAGCCGCTTTTCTCCGGCGAAAGAAGCGCCGGAAAGCCCGAATTGTTCAAATCGGACGCGATGACCTTCGCGGCGCGTTCTGTCCCGGCCATAATCAGGACGGAATACTGCTTTGAGCGGAAATTCTCCAGATCTTCTTTGAGCGTTCCGATTGAACCGCCCCAGGACGACAGCGCGACCGCGCTTATGTCTATCAGCTCTTTGCAGCGGACTTCATCCACGGCGCGCCCGAACATGTCAAGATAAAGCGCCTGTTTGCCTTCACATTTTGAAATAAGCTCCGGAAACTCAATATAATACTTATCCAGCCCATGGAACAGGATGCCGTCGGAGAACAGCGCCTTTATATCCTCGCCGCGCATAAGAGAAAGACTGCGCATGGTCTGCCTGATATTTGCGGCGTCGCTGACAAAAACAAGTGTCTCTTCTGGGAAATAGTCGAAAATCCCGGCGGGCTTCTCGTACAAAAGCGGCAGATACCTGTCAAAGCTAAGCGGGGCTTCTCCGTTATCCAAAAGCTCCAAATCCGCCGCAAAGCTTTCGCGGATTTTTGCCGCGTTCGGGCTGCGCAGGGCTTTAAGCCTTTTGCGCAAAGTCTCCGCAAGAGCGGCGAAGTCGCCGCAAAGCGTCTCCACAGTCGGGATAAATCTCGCTTCGTCCTGCCAGTCAAGCCGCCGCTGGCTGGTCAAATCAAACGTATTAACAGAATCGATCTCATCGCCCCAGAATTCGATTCTGACGGGCAAAGGAGCGTCCGGCGAAAAGATATCCAACAGACCGCCCCGCACGGAAAACTCCGCTACGCCGGCAATCTGATCCTTGCGGCTGTAGCCCGCGCTTATCAGCTGCCCGATCAAATCGCCAAGTTTGCGGCTTTCGCCGGGCCTGAGGGTAAAGCTTCTTTCTTTGAGCAAATCCGGCGCGATTGTGAACTGGCTTGCGCTTTCCGCCCCGGCAAGGACTATTTTGCAGTTTCCGTTTATCACGGAAGAAAGCGTTTTCAGCCTGGCGTGCTCGTATTCGCGCGAAAAGCCCTCCACAGGCCGGAAACTGTACTCGCGGGAGGGCAGAAGCTGCGCCGTTTCAGCGCGGGTCATAGCGTTGACGTCGCCGCACATACGGCTGGCCTGGGCTTCGTCGGCGGTGATTACAAGGGCGGGAAGCCCGGTCTCCGCGCACAGAGCCGCTATAAAATGCGCCTTGTGGACGTGGCTCAGGCCGATTAAATTAATGGGCAGGCGTTTTGCGGCTATCAAATTTTTGGCTTTTGTGAACTCGCTTATCTGTTTAAAAATTGACGCTGCCTTGAACATTGGATTTTCCTCGCAGAAATACATTTATTTTTTGCAACAAAATAGATAGATTTTGTACAATTGTTCCGTACGCGCAATTGCCCCGGCATGGCATGCCGGGGGCTGTGCGCTTTTTTATAATTGCCGGGGGGGTGTGCAGACGGAGTTCGCGCCCGCATGAGTATAATTATGCGCGTTATTTTCTGGAGGGCGCTTCCTGTGGATAATGGCATTTTTTATATTTTTTGCCGCTGCCGCACCAGCAGGGATCGTTTCTGCCCAATTTGCCGCCTTTTTTGACGGTCTTGCTCTGCTGCGTTTTGGGCAGGGCAATATCGACGCGGGCGCTTTGCTGCTTTTTAATATATTCAATCCGCTTTTTGAGAACCATCGGCTCAAGAGTGAGCAGTTCTTTCACAGTGTCTTCTTTTATCGAATAAACCATTTCGTCGAACATTTCGGAACCTTCGCGGCGGTATTCGACAACAGGGTCGTGCTGGCCGTAGGAGCGCAGCCCCATGCCGTTTTTAAGCTCGTCCATCGCGTCAATGTGGTTCATCCACCTGCCGTCAACGCAGTTCAAAAGCGTGCGGCGCTCAAGATCGCGCATATCTTTCGGGAAATACCGGACTTCGCTGGGCGGGGCAATTTCCTGAAGTTCTTTCAGAGCCGGGCCGCACTCTTTTTCTTTCAGTTCGTATATCTGATGCGCTCTCTCTGTCAGCGCCCGGACTAAATCCTTTTTCTGGACGCGCTGCAGTTCTCTCGGCGAATACTGAAAGTCGTCCGGAGCGGTCAGCCAGCCAAGATAATAATCCCGAAGCCCGGCAAGGTTCCAGTCGTCGTGCACGGCCTCGTCATTGATATATATGCCCACCGTTTCGGAAATGTTCTCGTCAATCATTTTGGAGATTTCCCCGCGCATGTCTTCGCCGTCGAGAACCTGGTTGCGCTCTTTATAAATAAGCTCGCGCTGGCGGTTCATCACATCGTCAAACTGGAGAACGTTTTTGCGGATGCTAAAGTTGCGGCCTTCAACCTGTTTTTGGGCGGATTCTATAATGCGGCTGAGCATTTTGCTTTCGATTGCCATATCTTCCTCGGCGTTAAAAGCGTCAAGGGCGGCGCGCAGGCGTTCGCCGTTATAAAGGCGCAGAAGATCGTCTTCCGGGGAAAGGAAGAACTGGCTTTCGCCGGGGTCTCCCTGGCGGCCGGAACGGCCGCGAAGCTGGTTGTCAATGCGGCGGGACTCGTGCCTTTCTGTGCCGAGAATAAACAGACCGCCGGCTTCGCGCACTTTGTCGGCTTCCGGGACGATTTTTTCTCTGTACTCTTTAGTAAGCTGAGTATAAATTTCTTTTGCCTTTATAATATCGCTGTGATGTTCTTCGACAGAGGCGGCGTAAACAGCCTGAACGCCCGAGAGTTTTTCTTTGTAGAGCGCGGCAAGCTTTTTATAATATTTGCTGGGATCTATATTTTTCTTGCGGTCTTCTCCCTTGATTCCGGCCTTAACCCTTGTGGAGGGATCCCGGCGCTGGACAGCCAGCTCCTGGGCATATTTGTTTACTGAGGCATGTGCAAGGATTTCGCTGAAATTTTCCGGATTGAGGTTTTTCGCTTCGCCGAAGACAAATTTCTCAAAGCCGAGATGACGTATGTCCAGCCTTCTCAAGTTGCCGAAAATTGCGCCGCTGTCCCCGTCCGTATCTATATTATAAAAATAAGCGTAGGTTTCTTCAAGAGCCATGTCGCCCGCCATAATATCGGGCTTTGCGAAGCTGTCCGCCTCGTTGATAATGCGGCCGTCGTAACCCCGGCGGCGCATTTCTTCTTTCGCCATATACTCGGCGTTGCCGCCAAGGGTTATATCCGTGCCGCGGCCGGCCATGTTCGTGGCGATTGTGACAGCGCCGGGTTTCCCGGCCTGCGCGATTATGTCGGCTTCGCGGGCATGTTCTTTTGCGTTGAGCACTTCATGTTTTACGCCTTTTTTCCTGAGAAGCCTGCTCAACTGCTCCGACTTTTCGATGGAGACGGTGCCGACCAGAATGGGCTGGTTTTTGGCGTGGCATTCCTGAACTCTCTCGGCAATGGCATTAAACTTTCCGTTTTCAGTTTTATAAAGCACATCCGGGCGGTCGTTGCGTATAAGCGGTTTATTGGTGGGGATTTCTATACAGTCCAGGTTATAAATCTCCCGGAATTCTTCCTGCTCGGTCAGGGCGGTGCCGGTCATGCCGGCCAGCTTTCTGTAGAGCCTGAAATAATTCTGGAAAGTGATAGTGGCGAGAGTGCGCGTTTCGCGCTCGACCGTCACGCCCTCCTTTGCCTCGATAGCCTGATGAAGCCCTTCGTTGTAGCGCCGTCCTATCATAAGGCGGCCCGTGAATTCGTCCACTATAATCACTTCGTCGTTTTGGACGACGTAATTGACGTCGCGGGCCATAACGCCATGCGCTTTTATAGCCTGCGTTATATGATGCAGAAGCTCGTTGTTCTCGACGTCCATAAGGTTTTCGACTTTGAAATATTTCTCGGCCTTTTCCACGCCCAGCGGAGTAAGCGTAGCGGTTCTGGCCTTCTCGTCGACGATATAATCCCCTTTCTCGTCGTCCGATATTTCGTCTTCCCCGCCCGGATCAGTAAGCGATGAAAGACTCAAGCCGTCAGATTTCCCGCTTTTCATCTCAGTCACTTTTACCATGGAGAGCGTCCGGGCGAATTTATCTGCCTTCGCATACAAATCCGTTGATTTTTCCCCCGCGCCGGAAATAATAAGCGGGGTTCTGGCCTCGTCAATCAGGATTGAGTCAACCTCGTCGACGATTGCGTAAACATGACCGCGCTGAACGCGGTCTTCTTTGTAGGAAACCATGTTGTCGCGCAGATAGTCAAAGCCCATTTCGTTGTTTGTGCCATAGGTTATATCGGCGTTATACGCGGCGCGGCGCTCGGTTTTGTTCAGCCCGTTGACGATAAGACCGACGGAAAGCCCCAAAAATCTGTACACTTTGCCCATCCATTCGGAGTCGCGCTTTGCAAGATAGTCGTTCACCGTCACAATGTGAACGCCCTGGCCGGTCAGCGCGTTGAGATACGCGGGGAGCGTCTCCACAAGAGTTTTTCCCTCTCCTGTTTTCATCTCGGCGATGCGTCCCTGGTGGAGAATAATCCCGCCCAGAACCTGCACGGGAAAGTGCTTCATGCCAAGGACGCGCCAGGCCGCCTCGCGGCAGACGGCAAAGGCTTCCGGCAGGATTTCGTCAAGGATCTTGTTAACAATATCCGGTTCCGCGTTTTGGGGTATCCGTTCTTTTAAGATATCCGTCTGCGCGCTGAGTTCGGCGTCGCTCATGGCGACGTAAACCGGCTCAAGATCAAGAACTTTTTGCTGCAGAGGGGCGGCTTTTTTCAGTTCTTTTTCGCTATAGCTTTTAAATATAGTTTTAAACAGTCCCATTATATAATTAACCACCTGTTTTTTAATTTTTTATTAAAGACGCGCGTAACTGTGTACACGCATAAATAATTATACTCCTAAAGCCCAAAAGAATTAATTAACTTTGTATTAATAATGCAAAGCGTTTTTGGGATTCCGCGGAGGCGCGCGTAAATCCGTGAGAGGCGGCAATTTGCCGCACGTAAAGCGCACAAGCATTAAGCGCAAATTACACAGCATATATTAATTTTTTACAAGAAATAAATCTTTAATAAAGCGCTATTATAAAAATAATAAATATATTACTTAAACAAAAGACTATAAATATAAAAATATATCTTAAAATCCGCGCCCTATAATTTATGACATGAAAGCCTGTTATGCCCGGAAAAAAGCAGATTTTTTATATATAATTCACAATATAAGCGGCAATTATAACAGTGCAGTATGTGCAAATTGCCGAAAAAAATTTTTTGTGAATTTTCACAATCAAAAGCCGCTTTTTATAGTATATTTGCATAAAAGATTGAATTTTTTTTGCGTCTAAGGCTTATTTTTAAGTCCAATATGGCCGCAAAAGCCCTTTTTTTGTCAGATAATCCCTGAAAGGCCAATTTGACATTTGGCTGTGAAATCACTATACTATGAACTGCATTTTAACATTTTTACTGAACATTCAAAGCACTTGTCTAAAAAATGCTATTCAACAAAAATTTAACTATGTATCCAGATGTGTTAAAGTTCGCTTTGACGTCTTTGATACAAACTTTACAAGCACGGGGCGCAGCCTGTTAATTAAAAAAATATCTTCAGCGTTTTTAGTTTTCAAGTCCGCTTGGCCGCAGCTGGGCGACGGCGGCTGTTCGGGACTTTGGGTTTGCCTGCCCCTAAACTGACCAAAAAGGAGTTGTTGTATGGTTAGACTAAAACTTGGGCTGTTTGCGACAAAAAAATTTTTCAGAAGCAGAAATTTTGCGCTTTGCATTCTCTTTTCAACATTTGCCGTGGTCATCTTTATGCTGACGACAAAAAGCAATACCCTTTGTATTGTGGATAGCGGCGACATCACTTATGTTTATACAACAGAAGGCGACGAAAACGTTATTCTAAATAAAAAAGGAGTAGAAATAGGCGCTCATGATAAGGTTTCTTATAATGGGACGCTTTCAGAGGGGAACTATGCGGAAGTACGCATAGAACGCGCGTTTCCTGTCACAGTAAGCGCAGACGGAAAAACACAGGAACTTTATTTTATTAACGGGACAGTAGGCGATGCGCTTAAAAAAGCTGATAAAAACCTTGGCTCAAGGGATATGATAAACTATGGCCTTGACAAGCCCCTTGAAGCAAACGACCATATTGTAGTCAACAGGGTGAATGTCAAAAACGATGTTATCAGCGAACCCATACCTTTTCAAACCGAAATAAGAAATGACAGCAGAGTCCTTGCGAATCAGGTCACGCTCCTGACCAAGGGCATTGAAGGCACATTGGAAAAAACCATCTTTGGAAGGTATGTCGACGGGAAATTAGATGAGTATACGCTTATCAAAGAAGAAGTGGTAAGCGAACCGGTGACGGAAATTCACCTTAAGGGATCGTTCCCCACGGCTTCTCCCTTTCTGCCGTTTGACGGCGTTGAAATCGACGAGACAGGCCGGCCGACAAATTATGTCAATGTTTTGAGTAATCAGGTCGCGACAGCGTATTCCGCCAGAGTGGGCGCAAAAACCGCCAGCGGAAGATACGCAATCGTAGGGCATGTCGCCGTTAACCCCGCGGTTATTCCCTATGGCACAAAACTCTATATCGAAACTTCAAGCGGAAATTATGCTTACGGCTACGCGATAGCCGCCGATACCGGCATTGCCCTTTTAGACGGCAGAGTCGATGTCGATTTGTTCTATGGCTCCTACGCCGAAAGCGTGTGGTGGGGCAAAAGAAGCGTGGATATTTATATTCTGCCATGAAAAATCTAAAAAAAGTTTAGCCCGTATACCCAAGCCGCCTCTCACGGAGAGGCGGCTTGGGTATATAATATCAAAGAAACCCTTTAATATAGGGGTTTACAGAGCAGTCAGGAGGGGTTAAATCGGGTGAAATGCATGTAACTCATAGTTCCTGAGGTCTCCAACCTGAATAGCATTGTATAAGAACCACGTCCACGTATTGTTTCGTATTCACATGTTCCCACAGGATTTGCATCTCGTTGTCCGTAAACGGCAGATATCCTTT
>JAITEB010000034.1 GCA_031282245.1 Oscillospiraceae bacterium
CCTGAAAGCCGCCTGAAAATCACCGGGCGAGAAGGCGGCGCGACCGGGGCGCAAATGGCGGACTATCTCATGGAAACTATTCAGGCAATGTGATATACTGGAAAGCGCCCGGCTGAAGCCGGGCGCTTTCCAGTATATCTAATTTTAAAAAAATAAATTTTCAATCGGCCTGTTACACCACAAACGCTTCCTCCTCCGGCGCATCCCTGTAAGTCCCAAGCCCCAGCTCTTTAATTTTGTCCCGCAGGGCAAGAAAATCCGCGAACGCGGGCGCTTTCTGCCCCTGGTTGCGCAAGATAAAAGCCGGGTGGAACATGCCCATAATCAGCGCATTGTTATATTTATACCATTTGCCGTGCTCCCGGGTGATTTTGAAATCCTCCCCGATAAGCTTTTGGGCGGCATGCCTGCCCAGACAGACAATGATTCTGGGCCTTATAAGTTCAATCTGCTTATCTAAATATGGAAAGCAGTCCGCAATTTCGTCGGGCTTTGGGTCGCGGTTCCCCGGAGGACGGCACTTGACAATATTTGTTATATAAATATTCTTCGTCCTGTCAAGGTGTACCGCGCGGAGCATTTTGTCCAAAAGCTGTCCGCCGCGTCCGACAAAAGGCTCTCCCCGCAAGTCCTCGTTTTCTCCGGGGCCTTCCCCGACAAACATGACCTCCGCATTTTCGTTTCCCACCCCGAAAACAACGTTTGTACGCATCTCGGCCAGCGCGCATTTTCCGCAATTCAGACAGCCCGACTTCAGCTCCTCAAAGTCATTATACAAAAGGCAAAACCTCCCCCGTTTTTTTGTTCAACAAGCAAGTTTTGTAATAACGCAAAGCGCATGTTAAAAAAATTTATGCCGCTTTACAACGATTTTCATGAATATTATTATATCATAGAAAGATAACACCTTGCAAAAAATTATAAAAAGAGTTAAAATATTAAGTAGACGATTGAATGACTTAATTTAGAGTAAAAGGGAGAAAAATATTTTGCAGAAAAAATTTATTGTGGAAACCTCCGCCCGGCATGTGCATGTCACAGAAGAACATTTGAAAGCCCTTTTCGGTGAAGACGCACAGTTCACCGTCAAAAAAAATCTATCCCAGCCCGGGCAGTATGCCAGCAATCAGCAGGTGCTGGTCGAAGGTCCCCGCGGCTCGCTCAGGTTCTCAATACTGGGACCCTGCCGCCCGGCCACTCAGGTAGAGGTTTCTTTGACGGACGCGCGCATTTTGGGAATAGCGGCGCCTGTGCGCGAATCCGGCTTCATTGAGGGAAGCCCCGGGGCAAAGCTTATCGGTCCCGCCGGCGAGATTGAAATTTCCGAGGGCGTTATCGCCGCCAGGCGCCACCTTCACGCTACGCCGGAGGACGCACAAGAACTTGGCATAAGCGACGGCCAGATAGTATCCGTCAAAGTCAACACTCCGGAGCGTTCGCTGGTTTTTGGGGACGTGGTTGTGCGGGTGAACAAAAATTATGCGCTTTCCATGCATATTGACACCGACGAAGCTAACGCGGCGGGCCTGTCCGGAAACGGTGAGGGCGAAATTATTTGATTTGCCGCCGGCAGAAATCGAAAGGATTTATTAAATCTGTATGAAAACAGAAAAAATCACGGCCCCAAACGGGCAGGAAATTACCGAATATTACTTGGACAACGGCCAGATGACCGTCACAATTCTGGATCTGGGCGCAACGATAACGCGTATTCTTGTGCCGGACAAAAACGGGCGGAAAGAAAACGTTACACTGCGCTATAAAAACATTGAAGACTATCAGGAAAACAAGACTTATTTCGGGGCATTGGTCGGCCGCACGGCCGGACGGCTTCCCGGCGGCAGGCTTATTGTCGGCGGGAATGAGTATCAGATTTTTCAAAACGCAGGAGAAAACGCCCTCCACGGCGGCGCAGAGGGATTTTCGAGAAAGCTGTGGAAACTTGAAGCTTACACAGGGACAAAGCTTAGTCTTAGCTATACCAGTCCCGACGGCGAGGAAGGCTATCCCGGCAGGCTGGAAGTAAGCGTCGTCTACGCGCTCAGCCAGGACAACAGCCTGGATATATCCTACAGGGCAAAATCGGACAGGGACAGCGCGGTAAACCTGACGAACCACGCTTATTTTAATCTGAGCGGCTCGGCGGCGAACCCGGTCTTTGACCACGTTTTGACGCTCTATAATAAGGCCGTGCTGGAAACCGACGAGAACATGACCGCTTCCGGGAAAGCAATCCCCACCAAAGGCGGCACTGCTTTTGACCTGACGGAAGCTAAGCTTGTCGAGGAAGTGAACGGCGGCGCAATCGACGCCTGCTTCCTTCTTGAAGAAGGCCGCGCGGTACAGGCCATTGTTGAACATCCGGCGAGCGGGCGACGAATAGAAGTCAGGAGTGACCAGCCCGCTATTACCGTCTATACGGACAGTTCCAGCCCGGCGGACGGCAAAATTCTGGAAGACGGCGGCGCGCACGCGCGCTTTTCCGGTCTTTGCCTGGAAGCGCAGAAACCCAACGTCGGCCTTGACGGAAGCTTTTATGACCAGCTTTTTCTGAAAGCCGGGGAGATTTACACGCAGAGCACAAGCTACAAATTTGTTTTTTAGCTTGCGAACAGCTCCAAAACGCAAAAAGCAAAAAAATACCCCGGAAAGCGCCAGGGCGCCCCCGGGAGACTTCATAAAAATTCGTCAGTCTATCCTGTCGTCGACTGGGTGCCTTTCCCTGAACAGCAGTGTAACGCTCCACAGTCCCGCGATGCCGATTAAAGTGTAGACAATCTTTGTAGTGACAGCAGTTTGCCCGCCGAAAATCATTGAGAGAAAATTAAAGCCGAAAAGACCCATGCTCCCAAGACATAACGCTCCGATTATCACCAGAACAAGCGCGATCCTATCAATCATAAATTGTGTGTCCTTTCTTTTTACTATTTTAGTCTTAAATTTAAAACTCAATAGCATGAAGTAAAAAAATATAGCGTTGAGAAAAAATACAGGTCAATAGATATTCTGCGCCGGAAATAAAATTTTATTCAAAAAATTTTTTAGTCCCTGTTTTTCAGGCTCTCTATTGCCTCTACAATTGCAAATTTTATTTTGTAATTTGCGTCGTCGCTTATGATCCTCAGTTCGCCGTCGTCCAGAACACGGGAAAGCTGGCTGTCCCGTTCCTCCGCGGCGGGCAGGCACATCGGCGGAAACATCACGCACCACCAGTTCTTGCCCTCGGCTTTGCCTATGCGAACGACAAGAGCGTCATATTTTCCGGCGGGAAGCGTGATTTCGTCATAACTGCGCGTGTTGAAATATTTTCTCTCAAGCGTGACTTCAATCGGGTAATTCCGACCATACTGCGCTATGACCTCCTGTGCAATTTGTTTGATGGGTTCAAGGCTTTCCGCAAGGCGATTTTTAGCTTTTTGCTTGTCCGCGCTCAAATCCGCGCTGTAAAACAGCTTGCCGCCATAGGCAAGTATCCTGTCGCGTATTTCATATTTCATCTGCTGGTCAACGCCGGAATCCGAGTTAGCCAATATATGCAGGCGCAGTATCCGCCCGCGTATGCTGTCCAGTGAATTTGACCAGCTTGTGAACGAACATGAAAGAACCGCCAGCGAAAAAGCAAGTATCAGCGTGATTTCCGCTCTCTTTGATTTTCCTGAACTTTTTTTAACCGACGCTTTTATAATTTGGCTCATTCTTATGTAGACCCCTTTTTCTGTTTTTATCGCTTCAAAGGGATTTTAGACCCAAAAAATAAGTTTTATACATCGCAGTAAGATTTTTTTTACAGATTTTACCTGGGTATGACCGGAGTTCAAAATTAACACAATATAGACGTGAAGTTTTAAATGCTAAATAATCGCAAAATATAAAATAGCATAAAAAATTTTAGGTTAGTGGTGAGTATTTATATGATTTTCGAGAGAATTGACCGTCTTAGCACAGAAAAGCGCAATTTGAGCACGCTTAACATAGACAGGGTGTCCACAATAGAATTTGTGGAAATATTCAATGAACAGAACCTTACTGTCATGAAGGCCATTGAAGACGAAAAAGAAAACATTGTCAGCCTGATTGAAAAAGCCGTCTCCGTTCACCGCAACAGGGGCAATATAATATTTATCGGGGCGGGAGCAAGCGGCATTACGGCCATTCGCTGCGTTGACGAATATAAAAAGCGCACAGGCGAAAACGACCGTTTCCAGGCTATCATGCCCGGAAGCCTTTACCCAGTAGAAGCTCCGCCAAAAGGCGTTGAAGACGACCCCAACCAAGGCGAAAGGGACGTTAAAGACGCAACATTGCTTAAGCGCGATCTTATAATCGCCGTCAGCGCCTCTGGCAGAACGCCCTACACGATAGGCGCGATTCAATACGCCTCAAAGATAGGCATTCAGACCGCCGGAATCACCTGCAACACCGGAACGGCCCTGAGCGGTATGGTTGACTATCTGGCTGAGCTTAACTGCGGCCCGGAGGTCATCATGGGCGCGACATGGCTGCGCTCCGCCGCCGCCGAAAAGGCGCTGATCGATATGATCATCTCCGCCGTCATGATAAGCGACGGCGATATTTACTCAAACCTGATCTTTGAAAAAGATCTCGGCGAAGAAAAAATAATTGAGCGCCAAAAGCGCGTTATTATGTATGTCAGCGGTGTTGATTACGACGTGGCTTCCCGGAATCTTGAAAGGGCCGACAACGACGCGAAAGCCGCGGCCGTTATGTCCGCCAGGCACTGCGACAGGCGGCAGGCGGAAACGCTGCTTGAAGAGTGCGCCGGCCATGTGCGCCAGGCTATTGAACTGGAGCCCTAAAAAAAACGCAGGGGCATTGCAAAAAAATGCCCCTGCGTTTTTGTTTTTATATTTGCATTATTTTGCGCGCCGCCAGCACAACGGCAATTTTCGCCGAAGCGTAAGTCAGGCCTCCCTGCATCCATACCGCGAACGGCTCCCGCAGCGGAGCGTCCGCGGAAAGCTCTATCGACGCGCCCATTGTGAAAGTTCCCGCCGCCATGATCACCTTGTCGCTGTAGCCCGGCATGTCCCAGGGTTCCGGCCTGACAAAGCTGTCAACCGGAGAAGCGCCCTGTATGGCCTCGCAAAAGGCGATAAGCTTTTCTGGCGCACCCAGTTTTATTGCCTGGATAATATCCGTCCTGTCCTCGTCCCAGCGCGGGAAAACCTCATAACCCAGTCTCTCATAAAGCCGCGCTGCGAAAACCGCTGTTTTCAGAGCTTCGGCGGCGACGTTCGGCGCAAGGAAAAAGCCCATATAAAGCGCCCTCCCATGGTCAAGAGTGCAACCGACTTCCCGCCCGGTTGCGGGCGTGGCAAGGCGGCATGCGCACAGCTCAATCAAATCGGCCCGGCCCGCAATATATCCCCCGGTTTCGGCAATGCCGCCGCCGGGGTTTTTTATCAGCGAACCAATAATTAAATCGGCGCCGGCCTGAGTTGGCTCGCGCGTTTCTATAAATTCGCCGTAACAGTTATCAACTATGATTTTTACCTCCGGGTGAATCTGTCTTATTCTCCCGAAAATATTTTTCATAGTGGAAATAGAAACGGAAGGCCGCAAACTGTAGCCCCGTGAACGCTGCAGATAAACGACGGCGGGTTTTTCCCGCACGGCGGCAAGAATTGCGCTTTCGTCCAGCGCGCCGTCTTCAAGAAGCTCAATCTGCCTGTATATAACGCCCAGATCAAGCAAGGTCCCGGGCTTTTTTCTGCCCTCCAGACCGATAACGCCCAGCAGCGTATCATAGGGTCTTCCGCTTATGCAGAGCATAGTCTCGCCCGGCCTGAGAACGGCGTTCAGGGCTGTGCCTATCGCGTGGGTGCCGGAGACAAAATTATAGCGCACAAGGGCGTCCTCGCCGCCGAAAACCTGCGCGGCCACCTGGTCAAGATTGTCGCGGCTTCTGTCGCCGTATCCGTAGCCGTTGCTGCCGTGCAGATGGGCTTCGCTTATGCGCTTGTCTGTGAAAGCTTTCAGCATTTTCTGGCTGTTGTAGTCGCGGATTTTGTCTATTTTTTTAAAAATTGGGCTGCAGGTTTCTTCAGCTTCTGCAGCTGTTTTCGCAAGTTCGGGCGGAATATTATAAAACTCCGGGTTAAGCATTAAGTAAACATCCTTTCTTTCAGGTAATTTAAACACAAACAGCCGCGCATTGTCAACAACAAAATTAAAAATAGCCGCCTCTCCGTGAGAAACAAGAAACCCCCATAAACAGGCCATTTTTAAGCCGAAATATAGTAATAATGCAGGAATAAATCGCATTTGTACACTTTCTAACGCAGTACTCTCGCCGCTAAAATTTTCTTCTTACAACTCAAAAGCCAAGACTAAAAACTTCAGCGGCGAGAACGCTGTCTACGATTTATTTTACAACAAATATCAGATGATGTAAAATATAAAGGTTTTCACCATTGCGGTTAATGTTTACGATTCATTTTCTTCATCCAGCATTTCGACTTCATATGCCAAATCATAAACCGCCGCTTCAATTTGCGCTTCCACTCGCGGAGTAATCTTTACTCCCGCGTTAATCAGGTTTGTCAGCACTTCCGCTTTTTTCACTTCGCCTTCGCCCTGCTCATGGGTTTGCTCAGCGTACTTGACAAAAGCGTTTATCATATCAAAAATATTTTCCGTTTTTTGGAAGTCGTATTTGCTTTTCAAATATGGAATAAGATAGCGAGTAATGGCAATAAATAGTATAAGCGCCAATATTTCTGCGACTGACTTTAGAATTTCACTGTTCATGTTATTTTTCTATCCTCTTTTCTCAAGATTTTCTACTTTACTTTCCAGTTTATACGTTCGTTCTATAACTTGATTGTGCTTTTCGACTTCTTTACATACATTGTCAACTTTTTCGCGTATATTGTCAATTTTTTCCAGAACTATTCGCTCAGTAAGTTTTGATCT
>JAITEB010000006.1 GCA_031282245.1 Oscillospiraceae bacterium
CTGAAAGCGTCTTTGCCGTGACCCCGAAAACGTCGGCGGCGAAGGCGCTTGTCACGCAAATGCGTCCCGAAATCTCTTTGTAAAATTTGCCATGCTTTCTTCACCTCCGCATGTTAAAAGGTAATAATTTGAAAACAGCTATAAATGGCGCGCTTATGCGATTGCTTTTGTTAGTATCTGCTAAAATTTTTAACATTTTAACCCTGTTTCAAGCGGATTATACACAAAAAAAGCCCGCGCTGAATCCCCCCCCGCGCTGGACCCCAGAGGGCGGGAAGTACCTTTTTTTAATTTTCCTTAGCTTTAACTATAAACGTCTCTGTACTGTCAAAATTAAATTTTTTAGTGAAGCTGTTTAAAGTATTCACAATGCGCACAATGCGTGTTATAATACAATCAGGGGGCGAGGAATTGAAAGCGGTAGAAATGGAGCGAAAGCTATTACAAGACGGCTGGATATACAAGAGTTCCAAAGGCTCTCACAGGCAATATATTCACCCCCAAAAACCCGGAAAGGTGACAATCCCTTTCCACAGCGGCGACCTTGACAAAGGCACTGTGAAATCAATTCTTAAACAGGCCGGACTGAAATAATCAGCCCCGGCTTTGTAAATAGTATATCAGGAGGCTTACTATGGTTCTTTTATATCCCGCCCGCTTTATTCCGTTTGAGGATTCCGAGGATGGATATACAGTTGAAATCCCCGATTTGCCCGGTTGCGTTACTCAGGGCAATAACCTTGCCAACGCGGTTAAAATGGCTGTTGACGCGGCGTCAGGTTGGGTATTGGATGAATTGGAAGACGGGCGTCCCGCTCCTGCGGCAACATCTCTTAGCTTAATTCCTTCCGAAATTCCGGGCGAAATTATCAGCCTCATTTATTTGGATATGGACGCTTACGCCGAAAAATACGGCGAAAAAGCCGTCAGAAAGAATCTCACTATCCCTGCGTGGCTTGCCGCAATGGCCGATAAAGCAAATTTAAACTATTCCGCAACTCTTCAAAAAGCGCTTATGTCAGAACTGGGGGTTAGGAGCTGAACAAAAAGAAGTCGTACGTAAAGGCCGCGTCCAGCTTCCAAAAACTAACAACGCCTCGCAAGGCGTCTGTGAGCC
Source organism: Oscillospiraceae bacterium (assembly GCA_031282245.1). GTDB lineage: Bacteria > Bacillota > Clostridia > Oscillospirales > Ruminococcaceae > JAITEB01. The sequence goes on from JAITEB010000006.1 coordinate 1,118, forward strand.
GTTTTACGGGACGTTGCTTTCAGGAATGAACTATCATTGCTCAAGGCCAAAAAGGCCGCAGAATCGTCACACAGACGCTTCTGTCCAGCCGGACAATAAAATACAGGCTCCCGACCGCAGTCAGAAGCCCGCCAAATTAAGGAAACATGATCATGATAGTTTTTCACAGTTTAATTATAGCATATTAAAAGCGTACATGTGGTACATTTCGTACAAAATTATGTCTGATTTGTAAAGCTTTTCAAATATCTGTGCAGCTGCACACGGTAGGATGTGGCATGTCCGGGCTGGCCGTTCGCCCGCGCGATCTCTTCCCAGCTTTCTCCATTTATATAAAATCTTAGCGCAAGCTCCCTCACTTCCTCGTTTTCAATTTTTTGGATGAAATTGAAAATCCTGTCCCGCTCAAGCAAAGCCTGCGCGAGTTCCGCCAAAATAAAGGATTTGGCCTCCGCGGAGAGCCTGGAATTTTTTCCCTTTAGGACACTGTTTATCGCGCTGTCGGTCAAAGTGAAGTGATTGCGCTGGGCATTTATTTTATATTCTGAATAAAACTGGAGTATTTACCACCCAAAAGATACCAGTTTGGATGGCGCAATGCGCACAAACTCAAGCGCGGACAAAAACAAAACGAGACAGAGTAATCCCTTATTAAGAAAAAGCCCGCTCCAGTTAAATGGCTTAACTGTGCGGGTTTTTGTTTTTTGGCTTTGGTTGCGAAACTAGGATTCGAACCCAGACAAACAGAGTCAGAGTCTGCTGTGCTACCGTTACACCATTTCGCAATAAGAATTTAGATCAAGTATATCAGGTTTTTACAAAAAAATCAAGCCTAAAAAGCAAATTTTTCGCTCACTTCTGTTTTGGATAAGCACGATCAAAGCGTTATGCGCAAAATATTTCAGACACAGCCTATCGCCAAGTAATTCCAAACAAAGCCGGAGAAAAAATAATAAAAAAGTTATGCTTACATTTGTTGACGCTGGCGCAAAGCTGCGATATAATAAAAAATGTCAGTATTAGTAACAGTTTATCTTAGTATATTTGACAGCATATACTTATAATTTACCAGTGAGATTTTCCGCTAACAAAAACACAGCTAAACTCAGCTAAGATAATTGAGAGGTTTATTATGAAAATTAAAAAAAACAAGCTATTAATTGTCAACCTGGTCTCCCTATGCCTGGTCATACTGGGAACTTTTATTCCAAGCCTTATCCGAAGCGGCGGCGGGACTGCCGCTGTAAACAAAATCAGTCTGTCAGAAGAGACAAAAGTGATAAGCGCTCTTTTGTACATACCCAGGGATATATCTTCTGATCAGCCTGCCCCGGCGGCGCTTATTGTCCCGGATTTTAACGCCGAGGCTTCCTGGAGGGAAAACGCCGCTTTGGAGCTTGCCGCAAAGGGGTATGTTGTAATGTCTCTGGATACGTACGGCCAAAGATGGTCTTCCTCCGGAACAAGCGCCCCGAAAGACGGCGGAGTTTATGCCGCCGTGCAGTATCTGGGAACGCTCTCCATCGTGGATAACGCTAAAATCGGGGTTCTGGCTTCCGGTCTTGGGGAAATGCAGGCGATCGCGGCTGTTGAGCGCGCCTCCGGGGAGGGCGGCGTCAAGCCAAAAGAGATATTTTCTTCTCAAAGCATTGCGGATATAATAAACGACTTCCGAAGTTTGGACGAAGGGGCGGCTCCGGCGGAAAAGCTTCCGTTTGGCTGGCTCTGGCGGGAAATATTTGCCGGCCTGGGTTTCGCTGGCTTTTTCACTTTCCTGATTTCGTTCGCGCTGCTTTTGCTGGGGACGAGCTTCTTTGCAGGGTTTGCGCGCCCGGAACCGCATTCTCCGGCTTATCCGCGAAAAACCGGCAATAAAATCCTGTATGTTTTAATAATAATCCTGCTGTTTTTGATACCTGCCGTATTATATAACTGGGCTATGGGGGTTCCGGTAGATTTCAGAACGGCAAATGTTCAGGAAAGCTATCCGCTGACAGCAAGCTTACTGCTTCCGTCACCGGCGGCAAACGGCTATTTGCTTTTTGCCGCCGCCGCCGCGGTGCTTTCAATTGCTCTGTTCTGTCTTGCGTATTCTCTGGGAATGAAGAAGCACGGCGCAAACTTCGGCAATATTGGATTAAAGCTTTCGCCTGCGTCTGTTGGGAAATCCGCCCTGCTGGGCTTTGCCGTGTTTGCGGCGGGATACCTCCTGCTTGCCCTGTGCGAATTTTTCTTTGGGACAGGCATAGTCTTCCTGAATTTCAGTCTTGAAACGCTAAGCCCGGCGCGTTCGGGCATGTGGCTGGTATACGCGGTTCTGTTCGCGCCTTCCGCCCTGGCTGAGGGGCTTGTGCTGAACAATTTTGTCCGCCGGCGTCTCGCCTCCGAAAAATTCAGCATGTTTATGATTATACTGATAAACTGCGGCGGGCTTTTGCTGCTTTGCCTGGCCAATTATATTTCATTGGCCGCAACGGGAACGAAGCTTCTGCCCGAAAGCCTTATCGCCGGGACTTCGACGGCGGTTTCGGATCCGCTTCTGGCGCGCTTTATCCCGGTTCTGGCGTTTAACGCCGTTTCCGCGCGTCTTCTCTTCAGGAAAACCGGTACAGTCTGGGCGGGCAGTTTCCTCAATGCCTTTGTTCTGGCGCTGTTTGCCCTGTCTTCAACAGGCGTAATCTGAATCTGAACAGAAAAAAACCGCCCAGGTTTACGGGCGGGGTGAATATAAAGGGGCGGCGAAATCTCAATCAGCTCACAAGAACTTTATCTAAAAGCTCCAGATAATCCTCTTTGTCATGTACGCCGATAAGCCGCCCGGCTTCTTTGCCGTCTTTGAAAAGTATAACGGTGGGAATGCTCACCACATGGTATCGATCCGCAAGCAAGCCCTCCTGGTCAACGTCAACTTTGCCCGCCAGGGCTTTGTTGTCCAGCTCGCCCGCCAGTTCCTCCATCGTCGGTCCCAGAATCCGGCATGGCGCGCACCAGCCCGCCCAAAAATCCACAAGCATGATCTGGCCGTCAGATAAATCTTTGTTAAAGCTATCGGCTGTATAATGTTTTAACTTCATTTGAAAAACTTCCTCCTGTCGCTGACTTAATTAAAAATTTTATATTTTAATTATTATACTATATGGCGGCAAATAATCAACTCAAAAAAATAAAGAATAATAAAATTCTGACCGCTTTTTAAGGAATATGACAAGTATATGAAAAAATATTATATAGACTTCAACTCCGGAACGAACGTCGAAATCACAAAAAGCCTTGATTCCGCAATGGATATTGCCGACGCAGGGGCAGGGATGAGCAGGGAACATATTAATATTATATGTCAGGGAAGAATCGTCGCTGTCAGAAAATGGCACGAAGGAATGGAAAACCTGGAGCATAACAAGCGCCCGATTACATTTCCTCCTTACGGCTATTATAAAGACTGGAAAATTAAGTATTAAATCAAGCGCATTTTGCAGGGGCGGCAGACTGCCCCGCCCCTGCGCGCCGCAAATTAAATTCCGCGCTGATTAAGGCCCTTCATAGTGAGGGCTATTCTTTTTTTGGCGGCGTCCACGCTCAGCACTTTTACTTTCACAATGTCGCCGACTTTCACAACGTCGCCGGGGCGCTTCACGTATTTATCCGAGAGCTGGGAAATATGCACAAGCCCGTCCTCGTGCACGCCTATGTCCACAAACGCCCCAAAGTCAATCACATTTCGCACGGTTCCGGTCAGCTCCATGCCTTCTGCAAGGTCGCTTATGTCCAGCACATCCTTGCGCAAAAGAGGCCTGGGCAGGTCGTCGCGGGGGTCGCGGCCGGGCTTGAGCAATTCTTTTATGATATCTTCCAGCGTGGGCAGCCCGATTCCGGCCTTTTCGGCTATAGAGCTTCTGCCAAGCTTTTGTATTCTATCCCGTATCCCGCCGATTTCCCCGTTTTTAACGTCCCCGCGGGAATAACCGCACAGCTCCAGAAGCTTTTCCGCCGCCCCGTAAGCTTCCGGATGAACTCCCGTGTTGTCGAAAATATTTTCGCTTTCGGGCACGCGCAAAAATCCCGCGCACTGCTCAAAAGCCTTCTTGCCCAGCTTAGGGACTTTCAGGAGCGTCTGCCTGGAACTGAACGCGCCGTTTTCTTCCCGGTAAGCCACAATATTTTTCGCAACGCCGCCGTTTATCCCGGAAACAAAGCTAAACAGCGGCGCGGACGCCGTGTTCAGGTCAACGCCCACACTGTTGACGCAATCCTCAACGACGGAGCCAAGAGCCTCATCAAGGCGCTTTTTTGGCATATCGTGCTGGTACTGCCCAACGCCGATCGATTTGGGGTCAATTTTGACCAGTTCCGCCAGCGGATCCTGCAAACGCCGGGCAATTGAAACCGCGCTCCGAATAGAAACGTCGTAATCCGGAAACTCTTCCGCCGCCAGTTTTGACGCGGAATAAACGGAAGCGCCCGCCTCGTTCACTATTATATAGGCCGTGTCCGCGCCTGTCTCAGTCAAAAGCTCCGCAACGAAGGCTTCGGACTCGCGGGAGGCCGTGCCGTTGCCAATAGAAATAACATCCACTTTGTGCTTTTTGATAAGTCCGGAAACAATCCGCTTTGCCTCCGCGATTTTATTATTGGGCGGCGTGTTGTAGATGACGCCCGTATCCAGCACGCGCCCGGTTCTGTCGACTACGGCCAGTTTGCAGCCCGTCCGGAAACCGGGGTCAAGGCCGAGGGTCACCCGGTCTTTGATCGGCGGCTGCATGAGAAGCTGCCGCAGGTTTTCCGCAAAGACTTTTATAGCGTTTTCCGCGGCGTTTTCCGTCAGATAAGAGCGCATCTCGCGCTCCATAGACGGCGCAATCAGACGGCCGTAAGCGTCCGCGCAGGCTGTTCGGACGGCTTCCCGGCAGGGGTTATCCGCGCCTTTGCGCAGAAACGGCGCATAAACATGCGCCAGCGCCTTTTCTTCGTCGGCTTCGACTGAGACTTTCAAAAAGCCCTCGCGCTCGCCGCGGTCAATGGCAAGAACGCGATGGCCCGCGATTTTTTTGACAGGCTCGGCAAAGTCGTAATAAATCCGGTAAACGCTGTCCTCGCCCTCCCTGGCGGCTCTGGAGAGAACGGCGCTTTTGTCGAGATAAAACGCGCGCAGGGTTTTGCGGAGTTCCGCATTGTCGGACACATCCTCGGCGATTATATCCAAAGCTCCTTGTAAAGCGTCCCCGGCGGTCTCAAGGCCTTTTTCCGGGTCGATGAACTGCGCCGCAACTTTCAAGGGGTCAAAGCCGTCCAACTGGGCGAAAATCTTCACGGAAAGCGGTTCAAGGCCTTTTTCGCGGGCGGCGGAAGCTCGGGTTTTGCGCTTGGGTTTAAACGGGCGGTAGATGTCCTCAACTTCCGCGAGGGTTTTTGCAGAAGTAAGGCTTTGCGTGATTTCGTCGGTGAGTTTGTCCTGGGCGGCGATAAAGCCGGAAACTTCTTCCTTGCGCTTTTCAAGGCTGCGCAGATAGGCCAGTCTCTCTGAAAATTCGCGCAGAACCTGATCGTCCTGCGAACCGTGCGTTTCCTTGCGGTAGCGCGCGATAAAAGGGATTGTATTGCCCTCGTCGATCAGGCTGACGATATTTTGGGCGAAGTCCCGCCGTATTTTAAATTCTTCCTGCAACTGCCTGATAATGTCCAAAAAACTACTGCTCCTTGTATAACATATTTAGGTTTTTGAGGGACCTATAAACCTTGAAAACCAAGCTATTATCGTGAGACAATCGGGCTGTGCCTGGGCATAAGGCTCAAGCCCGAAGGACCGGCGTCTCTTTCCGATTCCTAATCCGGCGGGTTTGAGGCAGCCGTCAATCACATGAGCAAACGCGGCTCGCCTTATCTTCGCCGTCCTCAAAGAAAACCACCTGTTTGAACGCCGTAATCTTCAACGGTGTCCGTGTTTTTTATATAATTATATCACGTTTTCTCTTTCTCGTAAACTGCATAAAATTTGCGGGTAGAACAATAGGCCAATGTGAAGCGTTTGCAGGAAATTTTGTAAATAATCATTAAGACTGAGAAAGAAGAGCAGACAAAAACTCCGGAAAAAGGAGTTTTTGTCTGCTCTTTTCTGCCCATGATAGTGGCATGGGGGTTGTTCGGCCGAAAAATAAGCGCTTATTGAATGCTTATTTATTGATATGCTTTCACGTAAATGGCAATCTCATATTTTTTTAATTTTCTTTTTGCGAAGAATCAACAGCACTGACAGGATAATAATAATAGACGCCACTGCTGAAATAACGACGATTAGAATTATATTCGAGCCGCCTTCCTGTTCCTGCGCGGAAGCGGGAATCACGGGATTATAAATGTTTGCGATAGAGGTGTTCACTTCATCGACTTTTTCTTGAGTAAGCACAAAGTCTTTAGCAAATTCATAGGTCTGTCCTTCCAGCTCAAGTTTCACTTCAGCCCGGTAATCGCCCGCTCTGAAACGTTCCCCGGTTTCATCCTTGAGTGGGAATGGCAGGATAGAATTAGGAGCCATCTCGGCGTCATCCATAACTCTTTCAGCATAAACCTCGCCGGAACCCGCCGGATAGACTTTCACCTCGGCTCGTATCTGCCTTGCGATCAGCGCTTGAGTGTTTTTTATTGGGACTACTATAGCCGGATAATAGTCAACTATCGCGCTTTCAATATCGCCAATCTCAAACTCAGGCTCAAACTTCAAATCCAAATTTTCCGCCAGCCTTACTCCGATTATATACCTGAGCTGTTTTACGATCCCCATCTCAGACTCTAAATTCATTTCGGAATCCAAAGGCTTTTGCAGAACGCTTATACCTCCCATCAGCACGCCGTCATATCTGTCTTTCGGCATTTTCACGCGGACAAAAACACTTTTTGACTCAAGTTTCGGGATTTTAACTTCATCCTCTTCGGCTTTGGCTATGTCTGAAAATTTGTAAACCAGGCTTTCATCGTATAAGCCATCTTCCGGATAAGCTATAATTCCGTTGCCGTTCGTAGAAGCCGTAAGCGTGGAAACGCCGACAGTTATTTCTTCTTCAGACTTATTTGTGACAATAAGCTCCAGAAGCTGTTCCTGTTCAGGCTCCATCTTAAGATCAAAATAGAGCTTAGGATTCGAGCCGCTGGCGTTATTTTGAATCTGGTTTTCCGGCAGAACGGCCTGTGCAGTGAAGTTTACTTTATTGAGATTTATTTCGCTCTCTTCATCGGCATAGCCGGGGAATATAGTTAAGCCTGACAGCATCACAAAAACCAGCAGGTAAAAAACAATGGATTTTCCGCTTTTTTTCATATTTCTTATCCTCTCTCACCGATTGTCAGTGATTGCCGCTAGTCAATAATCAGATCCCAAGTCATCAGCGCCTCTGAATGTCCCGCTCTGATCGTGTTGCTATAGACTGTCAGATAACCCGTCATAGGTATCCCCCACGTTCCGAGACCCAGGTGATTCACGTTTTCTGTTATGCTTGTGGCTTTCATGACAAGAACGGTGTCGCCGCCGGCGCTGAGCTGAGGCGCATAGCTTAAAGGAGGATTTTCATACAAGCCGTCTGTTACAAGTTGATCGTTAAACAGAAGAAGCTTAGCGCCTTCAAGACCATTATTAAAATTCGACATGGAGACCGTCACTCTGTATCCGTTCAACCCGCCGTTTTCATTGGTGACAACATAAAGAATTTCGTTAAGTGATTGATATGTTACCTGTGTATCAGCGCTTACGATGCTGTGCGTACCGAAATCAAGATCCAGATTTCCTTCTGTGCTTAAGCCGTCCGGATCGTAATAAATGCCCCCAAAATCAAAGCTGATACCAGCTACGCCGTTAATCGCATAGATTGACGTTGTAAGACCCGCCGTTGTAAGAATCATTATAAGCGTAATAAAAAGAATTGTTATTTTTTTGCTTGAAATTTTCATGAATTAATACTCCTTTTTTGGTTTGTTGTTTGGTTTGTTGTCTGGTTTGTTTTTGAATCGATTGAATCAGGCGGCTCATACACTTGAATCAGGTTGAACGTTTAATTTTTCATTGCAGACACCTCTTTCAAAAGCGTTATAAGTGGACATCCGGTCAATTTTTTGATATTCACTTCACTATCCTTTCTATAATAATAATAAATATAAAACTGTACCAAACCCCGGTTCCGGGACAGGTATACTTAAACGCAGGTGAGAAAATCGGTGAAAATCAAGGAATTGAACAATTTCAAATTCTTGGTCCGTTGATGATGCTCGAATTTGCTGTAATTTTTGTAAAATAGGGGTATCATTAATTCCAATAAAACCAATTCCTTCGATTTACCGACTTATTATACTATAAATCTACAAAAAAAGCAAGTCATTTGTCCAATAAATTCATAATAAATTTATAAATATTATGGCAGAAATCACACTGATTTGCTTTTGTTATAATTATAGGGGCGGATGGCAATTCCGCTTTTCTTCCACCGGGGAATTTTTACTCGTCGGCGCGATGAAACAGGGGGGTGCAATTTTCGAGATACCCCCATACCCCATCCAATCTCCAGCCTCGACGCTGGCATAGGAAGGCTGGAAAAATTGTAAAACTTTTGATAATAAAGAGGATTCGCACTCATAAGTTACGCCGTCAATATCTCCCAAATAACCTACAACAAAAGTTTCCAAACCATCAGAGATAGAAGTTTTGCTTATCTCTGTAAAGTCGTGTGTGTCTCCCGAGCTTTCCAGACTTGTCGCATTGGATGTTTTTATTTTTATAAAAAGCTATAGCCGCCAGAACAGCGGCGGTTTTTTATTACATATCAATGCAAAATTTGAAATATCATAATTTACAAGTAGGATAAAATTATCACCGCTAAAAACTGACCGTTTAGCGGTGATATAATTGCTCATGGTACACATGAACGGGTTTGAGAAACAGCCTGGCAACTCCTGATAGATTGCAAAATAGACGCTTTCCCGGTGAGTCTTTACAAAATATCAGATTTGACAGGGATTAAAATAATCGAAAACAGCTCAATCAGCAGGCCGCAAAAAGAATTCGGAGCCGATTTGTTCGCGCTGGAACTGCTTGCGCCGTCCTGCATAGTTCAACACTGGAAGCCAGAGTACATAGCAAAATTATGTAATATTCCAAAATTTCATATTAAGCAAGTAGAAAATTTTTACACACAAGAAGATTTTTCGCGTGATTTATTTGCGCAAAAGCTCTTTGAACAATTCCAAGATTTTACAAGGAGATACATATGCCAGGAAAATCAATGAAACGCGCGAACGGAACCGGCTCGGTTTTCAAGCTCAAAGGCCGCCGTCGCAAGCCCTGGGCAGTAAAAGTGACCGCTGGCTTTGACAAGTCTGGGAAACAAAAATTCTTGTATTTGGGTTATTATACAAAAAAGGAAGAAGCTTCCGCGACACTCCTCCAGCACCAAATAACTCCACTCACCAAACGGGCGTAGACATGGCGAACCGGGTGATATCCGGCGGCATAAAGACAGATTCAGGAAAAAATAGGAAAATCACCATACATCCTATAATATTTCCATATGTTGAGAAATACTATAAAAATCAAGAAAAACCCCGCACAGCTGCCGCCATACGCTGTCCAGCCTTTTGATGGAAACTAACGCAAACACCAAAGCCGCGCAGGATATTCTTGGCCATGCCGATTACGCCACGACTGCAAATATCTACACGCATACGAATATAGAGATTTTGCGCAAGGAAATGGAAAAGATAAACATTGAGGACTTTGAGATGTAGGCGACGGGTAGGTAACAAACTGGATTTCATGCAATAAAAATCCCGCTTAACTATAGCCGATAAATGGCTTCGTTAAGCGGGGTTTTGCTTGCCCATAAAGTATAATAGAGACAAATCAAAAAAGCCCGTCGTAAAGGGATTTTAAAGGATTTGCCTCTATTATTTTTGCTCTTTTTCCAGCCAAAACCGGAGGAAAAAAACGGCTCAAAAAAATCCATGTTATATTAGAGCCAAAAATTTCCGCCGTGAGGAATACAAAAATCTTTATGGAGGTACAAAGTTTATGGGCACAATTCTGGCAATCGCGAACCAGAAAAGCGGCGTGGGTAAAACCACTACGGCGGTCAGTCTGGGAACGGCTCTGGCAAGAAAAGGCAGAAAGGTTCTCATTGTGGACTGCGACCCGCAGGGAAACGCAGGCATATGCTTCGGCGTTACGGGCGTCAGCGGAGGGCTGAGCCTCGCGTCCGCGCTTAACGCTATCATTCTGCGCGAGCAGGCCCCGAAGGAGATTATTATGTACCAGCGCGACGCAAACGTCAGCCTGATTCTCTCCGACATTTCGCTGGCAGGTGTCGAAACCACGCTGGTTAACGTCATCGCCGACCGCAAGTTTATGTTAAGTAATTATCTGGAAGGCGTGAGGGATGATTTTGACTATGTGATTCTTGACTGCGCTCCGTCTCTGGGAATGCTCACCATCAACGCGCTGGTCGCGGCGGACGAGGTTCTGATTCCGGCTCAGGCTCAGTATTTGTCAGCCAAGGGGCTTGAACAGCTTCTGCTGACGGTCAGGCACCTGAAAAGGCGGCTGAATCCCGGGCTGGAAGTCCTCGGAATCCTGATGACAATGGTGGACGCGCGGACAAATTACGCGAAAGATATTCTGGAAAATATCTGCCAGACCTACGGCGGCGCGTTCAGGGTTTTCGGGAGCGTGATTCCGCGGTCGGTCAGGGCTGAGGAAAGCACGGCGGCGGCTCAATGTATTCACTCCTACGACCCGAAGGGCAAGGTCGCGCTGGCATATCAGGCATTGGCCGATGAGATTCTGGGCGGCGGGGTGCCGGCATGAGTCCGGGAAGCCCACAGACCAGAGACCGCGCCGGACAGGTTAGACTGGCCAGCGTTGACGATCTGTTCGGAGACAGCGGCGAAAACTCAAACGAGCTGGAAGTCAGACTGGACGAACTGCACCCGTTTCCGAATCATCCATTCAAAGTACTGCTGGACAAGGTAATGGAAGAATTAGTCAGCAGCATCCGCGAACACGGCCTGTTCGAGGCGCTGGAAGTCCGTGAGAAGCCGGAGGGCGGCTACGAGATAATTTCCGGCCACAGGCGGCTGAAAGCGTGTGAAATGGCGGATTTGGCGAGACTTCGGGTACGTGTGGTCGAGGCCGACGACAACACCGCGATTCTGCGGATGGTCGAAAGTAACCTGCACCGCCCCGTAATTTTGCCAAGTGAAAAGGCATTTTCATACAAAATGCAGCTAGAGGCTCTGACAAGAAAAGCTGGCCGACCTAAAAATAATCTGTCCCAAGTTGGGACACATTTACGGTCTGATAAAGAATTATCCAAAAAAACAGGAGAAAGTCGAAATCAAATTCAGCGGTACATCTGCCTGACGGAACTTTTGCCCCAGTTGCTGGACATGGTAGACAACAAGAAATTGCCATTCACATGCTAGGTAAGGGCAAAGCGAAGGCCAGCAGAGAGAAAGCTCACAAATACTTTTGCCCTCTCTGCGGGCAGGAAGTTCGGTCTACCAGCAATCTCAATCTGATTTGCGGGAATTGTGAAATCCCGATGGAGCGCGCCGATTAAGGCGCGCTCCGGGTTTGAGGGGGGACATAATGAAACATAATCCGTACAGCGAAAAAATTTTAAAGACGATTATCCGGCTCGGGCATGTTTATTCCACTTGGAACGTGTTTACTGACTTTGTGGAGCTTGGTGCCCTGGCGATAGCCAACAGCCTGGAAAACAAATCGGACGCTTGGCAGAAGCGCGAGGAGCGGTACCTTGAAGTGATTAAGCGGTACCGGCCTGAAGAACGGAAGTTCTTTCCCGAGATCTTCGCCGACTTGCTTGAGGCGCTTCAATACGAGCTTACATGGTCCAATGCGCCGGTCGACGTACTTGGCAGGTTATTTCACGACTTGGAACTTCACAACCAGTATAAGGGGCAATTCTTCACGCCGCAGCACATTTGCGACATGATGGGCGCGATTGCCCTTGGCGAAGACAAAAGCGCGATTGAGGAAAAGGGCTATATCAGTTTCAGCGAACCTTGCTGCGGTTCCGGTGCTATGGCTCTCGGATTTGCAAAGGCTATGTTGAGGTTCCGTCCTTGCCGCCGACGGGCGAACAGCTATCGCTATTTGGGGAGGACGGCTAAATGTATGAGCCTCACAAAAACACGCAGGCAGAAGCCGTGCTCGCCGCTTTGGCTAAAGGCCCAATGACCGTCAAGGATTATAGCGAAGTGCTGCCGCCTAACTTGCTCCCAGGCAAGCACATGCTGTTCCTACCTTATTAACTACGGGCAGGTGGAGCGAATAGCACGGGGGCGCTACCGGAAGTCAAAAATAGCTGCAAGTGAAAAATACAATCATAGCAAAGAGGTGACAACAAATGGGACTCGCTACGCTCCGTAAAGCGGCAGGTTTGACGCTGCATGGACTCGACAAGAAATCCGGTGTTAACTACATGAAAATCCATCAAATTGAAAAGGGCAAAATCAAGCCTGAGCATATTATGCTCCGCACGGCGCAGAAACTCGCAAATGCGCTTAACTGCGAACCTAAAGACCTTCTTACGCCTGACGAAACCGAACAAGAAAATTAAAACGAACCACAGCAAGCCCCAGACCTCCCGTATCGTGTTTTACGCCTTTGTGAGTAATTCTATAAGGCCATGCAGTGAAATGCGGCATGGGAGATTCTGGAATGCTTATTCTTATGAGATAGGAGTGAAGCCGTATGAAGACTTGTCAAATTTGTGGAAAACCCATTGAATTTAGTAGTAGAGCGCGGAAATTCTGCTCCGACGAGTGCCGGGCGCGCGAAAAGTATAACCGCAATCGGGCATGGCTCACGGCGCACCCCGGAAAAGCGGCAGAATACAGCCGGAAATGGCGGGAGGAGAATCCCGAGTGCGCTAATCAAATGTCTCGGGACAGCTACCGCAAAAAGACGCTCCGGCAGATTGAGGAGGAACAACAAAATGTTAATAAAAAACTTGTCTCAACTTAAAAAGGCGCTCGTGCCGGGCGTTAAGCTTGAGATTGTATCGCATAATCTCCCTGAGTGTATAGGGCAAATCCGGCGTGTAACTAAGGCGAATACTTCCGGCTTTTACAGCGTCGTCGACGGCAAGCCAGAGCATAGACTTTCGCAAGGTAATAACAGCCTTGGCGTTTGGTGCGAATGGAGTTCCGCTAAACATTGGACCTTTGATGCCGAGGGAGTATGCACCAAGTATTTCCACTACCAATATATATCCAATGACATACTTATCGCACTAAAAATTTTGAAGCCTTGCGATATCTGCGCTAATTCTGGCTGGGAAACAATGGGTAAAGTTGCGGCGTGTAATTGCTGCGAAGGATCTGTGTTTTATACACCGTGAAGGGGAGTAACAGATAAAAGAGCCCGGCGGTATTGCTTCTGTGCGGTACCGCCGGGTTTTCTTTTACCGAAGGCATTAAAATTTTTGCGTTTTTCCGGGGCTCCCGAATCTTACTAAACACGATAAAATTATAATTGCCAGGCGGTAAAAGACCACCAAATATTAAGGAGGACGATAAAAATGTGTGGATATAATCTTTATAATATAACAAATTGCAAAACTGCAATAGCGGCGCTTAAAGCCTTCCCGATTACGTGTAAACTAAAAAATCAGCACCGATCTAAGCTTTGGGAGTTGCAGCGCTTGCTTGATATGTATTGTGCGCCGTTAAATAGAATTTATTATTGAAAGAATAGTGGGTCGGCTTGGCACCTATCCGCTATCAAGTATCACGGCGCATAAGTTTTTGCAAGGCAAGCTCACCGAAATGGTTAAGGAACATAGCGATTACAGGGGCATTAAGCAAGCCATTCTTACCAGACGTGAAGTAGAAAATTGTGAGCGAGACTAATCACGCTCACGTCATCGGCAAAAGCGCACGAGTTTACTGCCGAAACTCTGGCAGGTTTGCGCGCTCCCTTTTCTTACTAAACACGGTAAAATAATAATTGTCAGGTGGCAAGAGAACACCAAATATAAGGAGGATATGAAAATGCGTAAAGGTTATATTGGAAATCAAGGCGGTTGCTCCAGCAGATCTACATTTAAGGCTCTACAAAATAGGCGTTCAAGCAAAAATGAGCTTATGGTTCAATGCCGGATTAAAAGCGGAGTATGGGGGAAAACTCGTGCGACACAGGTTTTCGGAAATGAGACTCCTGAAGAAGTCGTTAGCCGTTTGAACAGACTTAATCCTGACTTTCGTATCGCTGAATAAGCCGAAACGCCCTTCGGGGCGTCTGACCGGGGCTGACCTCCCGGCGCTGATGAAGCAGGTCAATAAAATAAGGAGGCTCTAATTATGGTGAAAAACAGTAACAACGACCCGAACATGCGACATCTTACCGATACCCAAACAGGTAAAAAGGATATTAACTTAAAAACAGCTTTTGACGCTTGGTTTGCCAAGACTTCTGGCGGCGGTAACTTTGTCACGGTGGTTTTTGATGAAAACGGAAACCTCGTCGGCGTGCCCACGAGCGCAGTATTCCCGGATGGACGCCGCCGACAAGGCGGAGGACTAAAGTAGAGCTGAATTTCCATATGCATGACCTTGATTATTTAAGGCGCTCGACGGGTATCAATCCAATCAAGCGCCTTAAAACTTCCCCAGGCAAGCCCCGGTCGTCCCACATCGTGTCCGAAGGCACAAGCCTTTAGCTTTACCCTTTCAAACAGAAGGAGGACACAATATGGAGCACTTGGACATACTAAAATAACAAGCAAGTCTCACGACCTGCTCGTTATTCTTAAAGCCAGCACGAATCCGTATGCAAAGACGATTATCGTCTCGCCCGGTGTTCGACCAGCGATGATTTTGGTGGAGGTCACGCTTTATGAACTTAACGACAGGTGATTAGCAAAACGCAAAAAGGCCCCGTCTCCGAAGCCTTTTCAAAACGTCCTCCCTGGGATACTGTGGAAAGTATAGGAATTATAGTTAACTAAATTATACCACAAAGGGGTGGGGCCTTGCAATGACTTTGTTCGAGAAAAAAGAGAAATTAAGCGCGGCTTTGAAAATCCGCAACCGGATAAACAAACTTGAGGACTCTCTGAGCGACTACATGAGAAGCGGCGGCTTGGGGGCTGCGGTTCTGCATTCCGACGCCGCCCGCGGCGGCCAGCGCCTAAGCCCGCAGGAAATCCCCGGAGAAATTTAGGCCCAGATTGAGAAACTAGAGGAAGAATTTAGGATTGAAGCCAAAATCGTCAGGCGCTTGATTATAGCCGCTGATTTGGATGAAATTGGCGAAAGACTGCTGATTCTGCGCTTTGTTCGCTGCCTGCCCATTAAACAAGTTGCGCCGCTCATGGGCTGGAAAGTCCGCTGGACAATTGGAAAAATCAACGAAATTGTAAAATTTATATGATAATCACAAGCGATCGGTGTTCCTTGATTATTTTGCGGGAGAACGCCGATCGCTTGATGTAAAAAAATTCTTATCAACATAAAATAAATAGTTGACATTCATTAGATTATATGTTAATATTAATTCCAAGTGAAAGGAGGACGCCCTATGCTTACATTTTTTGGCAAGGCATTAAGAACTATCCGGCTGGAAAGAAATCTGTACTTGAAAGATATGGCAAACGCTTTGAATATTGAACCGTCATATTTATCATCCATTGAAAATGGGAAACGTAACCCTACACGCAGTTTTTTAAATAAGATTATATCTACCTATAATCTTATTGGAGAAGAAAGGCGAAATCTGGAAGATGCCTATGTAAGAACAATAAGGGAAAACTCGTTTAAGCTTAATAACGCAGAACCATATCAAGTAGACTTAAGTTTGGCGCTGGCTAGAAAGCTTGATTCTCTGTCCTTTGAGCAGGTTCAGGAAATTCGGCGCATTTTAAGGGAGGACGGCTAAATTGTTCATTGCGCAACCCAGAAGCAAAAGCGATATTTTAGAACGGGCAAGACACATCAGGAAGGTTTTTGAGCTTGATAGTGCAATATATGTGCCTGTTGATGAAATTATAGAGCGGATAGATTCTACTATAGACGAAACATTTCAATGGGAAATTTGCGACGACTGTTACATACCTGCTGATGTCGAAGCGTTTTATGACCCGCAGCAAAATTTTATGTGCATATCAAATAAGACATATGTGGACGCCACAAACGGAAATGGACGAGCACGATTTACGCTTGCGCATGAATTGGGGCACTATATTTTAGGCGTTGATAAAGTTATTTTGCCGAGGAGTAGCATTAAAAATCTTAAAATTCTAGCATTCCAAAACCCGGAGTGGCAAGCGAATACTTTTGCAAGTCTTTTCCTTGCACTTCCGGATATTATTAGAAATTTTCACAATGCTTTTGAGGTTAGCGAAAAATGCGGGTTGAGCTATCAAGCTTCTGATATAGCCTTTAAAAACGCCAAAAAGGCCAATATGTAACTGGCATTACATATCGCCTTTTAGGTCTTGCCCAGAAAGGTATCATTCTGGTACATATTAGATTTCACAATTTAATTATATCATGATACCTTTCTTTTGGCAAGATGTATAATTTGTCATTTTCCCCAAAAGAAAGGAGGATGAAGATGTATGTTAATTTTTCGAGCGTACATCACCACCAAAAGCGGAAGACGCATATATGCGAAGACTTTCGGATTGAAAGCTTTTCCGATAGAAGTGGAAGAAGACAAGCCCCAAGAACAAGATAGCTAGTCAAGCTGCCCTCTCCCCGCAGAGACTTTTTAGTCTTTGCGGGAGTTTTTTTACTTACTGCACCTCAATGCACTTGCCTGCAGACCGGGGAGGAGCTGAATTGGGGGCGATTTAATTATTTGGAAAATTATATCACATATGAAGCGCCGGAGGGCGTATTTTTGCGTCGAAGGGCAGTGGAAGAAATTTGAAAATTAAACACCAGTTTAAAAAGACAGAAAAGTTAAAGGGCAGGTTAAGCAAGCTTGAGAGTATTGCAAAAACAGCATTGCAAAAAGTTCTTGAAGATTTTCAGGGCAAAGCCCCCAAAAGTATAGCCAGAGCCGTCAGGCAGGAATTCAACGTTCCGCTGAAAAAGATAAGTCAGGCACGGAAAGATGGCAGCAAAGCGGACAAGAAACAGAAGCTTTTGCTGGGTATTGCCTAAGATGTTTTCGATCTCAAGCCGGGCAGCCAGCCAAGCCGGCGACAGAACAAATATATCAGAATCAATGCCGCTGACAATACTTTCCATCACAGGAACAAACCGACTTTTGTGGCAATGATAAGACCGCCTGAGCCTTATAACGTAACAGTCGAAGTCCACAGGGGCAGGCGTGAAAAACCCAAGACCGCCGACGGTTCGCCGCCTTTCTGGGATTTAATCGCCGTCCTGGAATGGCGCGGCGGGCTTAAAGCGCCGGGCGTCGGGGAAGAAGACCCTTGTACGCGAAAACTCCGCGCCGAAAAGCCGTATTAAAAGAGCGCCAGGGCAAACTTGCGGCGCTTGAGCTTGAAAGACAGCGGGAAAATTTGATAGAACTTGCGGCGGCTGAGGAAATTTTATCCGAAATAGTCGTAAACACAAAAAATCTGTCTTTCAGGCTGAACGCTTTTGTCGCGCCGACGCTTTCCTGGGAAGAAATAGTAAAAAAGTCTCTTGATTCCAAAGAGGATCCGTTCAAATTGCAGGTCGTCGTCAACACACTTTTCGGCGAAGCCTTTGAGGACAGAGGAGAAACGGAAGAACCGGGCGAGCTGCTTAAACGCGGCGAAGACTATGGCGCGGAACTACCGGAAGGCGCGCTGGCGCTGACATGCGGCGTTGAGACGCAGAACGACCGCCTGGAATACGAAATTTTGGGGAATGGCTTTGCCGGTGAAACTTGGGGCATAGAATACGGTCTTATTCCCGGAAACCCGTCGGGCGTGGGCGTCTGGGCGGTCCTGGACCACGTGATTGATAAACGCTACAGGCTCAAAAGTGGGTTGAGCCTGAAAATTTCAGCGACTTTCGTGGATTCCGGCGGGCACAAACGTCTGGAAGTTTATGAAGCCTTTCTGGGAAGACACCGGGCTGCCCAATATTATACAGATTATGGACAGCGAACGCGCGGGGCAGTATCGGGGGAGCGCCCTATCTGGCGCAGATAATAGAGCCGCTTTTGCAGATGAACCGGTATACCGACAGTGAAATTATGTCCGCGCTTGCGCAGTCGCTTCTGACGGTTTTTATCACGCAGGAAACTCCGAAGGCTTTTCCTCTTGGGGAAGACGAGGAAAAGCAGGACTAGGAGGTAGTGAAATTTGGCAGCGGGAACATAGTCCGCCTGAAGAAAGGCGAAAAAATCGAAATGGCCGAAAGCAAGCGCCCGAATTCCGGCTTCGCGGAGTTTATGGACTCGATAGCGTCGCAGATCGGCGCTACGCTGGAAATCTCCAAAGACTTGCTCATCAAAAAATACGACCGCAGTTATTCAGCGGCCAGAGCCGCCCTGATGGAGGTGTGGAAAGCTTTCCGGATGCGCCGGTTGTGGCTTGTTTCGGACTTCTGCCGGCCGGTTTATGAAGTCTGGCTGTCCGAGGCCGTGGCAATCGGGCGAATAAAAGCACCGGGATTTTTTGACGACCCGCTTGGTCGCAAAGCTTATCTGGAAAGCATATGGATCGGCCCGGCGGTCGTGTAGCTCGCCCCCCGGAAGAGAAGTGGCAGCGCACGTAAAAGCCATTGAAGCCTGCCTTGAAAGCAGAGAACAGGCCATGGTGGAACTCAACGGCGGAAATTTTGACAGAAATATCATGCAGCTCCAATTTGAGAAAGAACAGATGCGGGGGCTTGAAATCCAGGAGGGATGAAAAATAGAATTAGAAATTTATGGCGAAATTGTGGAAAGCGTGCCAATTGACTGGTGGACGGGGAAGCCTTCGGAAGGAATTTTTGCTCCACTTGACGAATTTTTAAAAAAATTGGATGAGGCAAAGTCCGCCGACGAGCTTATCGTGAGCGTGAATTCAGTCGGCGGCGACATTTTTGCCGCGCTTGCCATGCGCTCCAGACTGAGCGTCGGCGCTGAAATTCAGGCTCACCGGGGCGCGATGGCAATGATTCACAACGCCAGGCAATTTTTCTATGGCTATTATGAGACCCGGGATTTGGAGCGCGCACTGAACGGGCTTAATGGCGTATCCCAAAATCCAGCGGATATATATTCAGAAAAAACAGGAATAAATACATGCAAGATTCTTGAAATTATGGACGAAGAAACCTGGCTGCCTGTTGAAGAAGCGCTTAAACTGGGATTTATTGACGAAATACTGGAGCCCGTCGTAATGGTCGGGCTTGAGGCTGACGGGAAAGCCATAGTTGCCAATAAAATGCGTTTTGTCACCGCCATATTCGGGGAAAAAGCGCTTGAACTGCCAAAAATAGAAAAATCAGAAAGGAATGATAACGAGTTGGCCATTAAAAGCGTTGACGAGTTGAAAAAGGCTTATCCGGAGTTTACAACTCAAATGGAGGCCGAAGCGGAGAAAGCGGGCGCCAAAAAAGAACGGGAACGGCTTAAAGCGATTTACGAAACCCCTGTAATGGCGGCCAGTCAGGTTTTAATCAATCAGGCAAAATATGAGGAAGCCGCTATGAACGCAAATGAACTGGCGCTAGAAATTTTAAAGAGCAGAGCAATCCCGAATTATTACAATCTGCGCCGCGGTGAGCTTGAAAAATCCGGCGTCCAGAGTATCGCGGCAAGCCCGAACGCCGGAAATTTTGATGGCGGCAAACAGGTGGAAATTGTCGGCATCGCGTCCGCGATAGCGGCGGCCTCCGGCAGAGTGAAAGGAGAAAAGTCATGAACGCGAAAGAATTTGTCGGCTCACAAGCGCCGGGATTTTCCTCAGCGACATAGTCACGGCATAGAGAGGAGAAAAATTTATGATTGATATTTCAAGCGCAGCCGTTTTAATCCAGGCGATACAGAACATAAAGCCGTTCGCGTCTTTTTTGAAAGACCGCTATTTCCCGTCTTCCCCGTCTGATTTTTTCGAGACTGAATATGTGTTGTTTGAGCAGGCCGCAGTAGACAGCCGGAAACTTGCCCTGGTAGTCTCAAAACACAAAAAAGGCATAAAAATCGAATCCGCCGGCTACAAAATAGATTCTTTCAAGCCGCCGCTTCTGGCGCCCGAGCACACCATCAGCAGCGAGGAGCTGAACAAGCGCGGTTTCGGGGAAGTTCTTTTAGGAAGTAAAAGCCAGACGGAGCGGGAATAGATTTTGCTTGGCCAGTTTATGGCGCGGGATCTGAACATGATCCGCGGGCGGGAAGAACAGATGCGCGCTCAAATTCTGCTTAACAACGGCCTGAATCTGCGGGAATATTCCGACCAGTACGGCGGGGATGTCTACGAAGAGTATAAACTGAACTTTTATGACGGCGCAAACAATCCGGCGGTTTATACTCCGTCTGTTTCATGTTCGGGAAATACTTTCAATAAAATTGCCGATTTGAGGGCGATACTCCTGCTGCTTGTCAATGCGGGAAACCGCGCGATTGATTTGCTTCTGGGAATGAACGCCGCGTAAAGTCTTCTTGACAACGAACAGATCTAAAAACTGCCAACAGAGTATGAAGGCAAAATCGGGCGTTTGGGGACGCTGAATATTTTAGGCTACAATCTCAATTTGCTGACGTACAACGACACTTACGCGGACGAGACCAACGGCCAGACTACGCCGTTTATTGACCCTGATTCAATCGTTATGACAGCGCCGGGAATCGGCAGGACGCTTTATGGCGCCGTTTCTCAACTCGAAGAAGACGGGGAAAACTACAGGCTTTACGCAATGGCAATAGTTCCCAAATATATGAAAAATGCGCTAAACCACATAAAGACTTATAAAACATCTTCAAGGCCGCTGCCAATTTTCCTGCAGGAAAGTTCCGCAATATCGGCAAAAGTAATTTTTTAAGGGACGCAAACTATGAAAATTAAAATCATTTCCGGCACTTTCAGATATGCGGAGAAAGATAAAACTGGAAAAATAACAAAAATTATCTTTAAAAATCCAGACAGCGAAGCCTTTGAAGCCGACGAGAAAACGGCGGCGAGGCTTATAAAAACCGATTTGGCCGTTGAAGCGCCGCCTGGCGCTCTCGAATTGGAATATGAAGATTTCCCCGAATTGACGGCGGAAATTCCGGAGGAGGCACCCGATGTCAAAAAACGGATTTCAAAAGCTCGTTGAGAATGATTTGCTAGAAGTTTTTCTAAATCTTGAATATTTTATAATAACAACCGTAATAGTATATAAAAGAAATTCGAAGTAATTGATGGGGATAAGCGGAAATTTGCTGCTTCTGAAAGAGTGGGCTGAAGAAACCATTGCCCCGCTTGTATCTTTCAAGCTGCCGGACGACGAAAACAACGCTCAGACTTACGAGCATAAAACCGCCCATCCCGAAATATTTGTTATGGCTTTGCCGACAGGCGATAAACTGCCGCCAAACGCCAAAAGCGTCCGCCCGGCCATGCTAATTGAGCTTCTGGAAGGCAAATGTGAGCCGGATAAAAAAATCCGGATTAATGAAAGTGCGCTTTACGCTCTCGACATGGAATCCAGGGGAGCGCGGCGCGGATATTTTTAAACCTCTGGATTCTTACGGCGTTTTTTAGGCACGGACTTTGAGCAGTGGAGCGGCAGCGCGGCGGACGCGCATTTTGCGCACAATACGGAAGACTGGCGGGATGTCTGGATCTTCGCGGACGTCACTATGCGCGAGCTTCAAAATTCTGGAATTATTAAAGACTTTTTGAGACTTAAATCCGCAAACGCAATAAAATATGGCCATTATATGTATGACGATGCGCCCATTGATGATTGCCCGTACTGGCACACATGGATAGAGGCGGAGTTTGAATACTTCAAGCCAGTGGATGTAAAGCTCAAAACAAGAAAATATTTATAAGAAAGACAGTGTAAATTTAGCTGTAACGCAATATATGTATGGCGCGTACGCAAATATTCTAAACAGCGTCACGCGCAGCGCGACCGGGTAGGGACAGTCTGCGTTTATTTCGGGACCGCACCGGTCAATCTTGTGCGCGGATATGAGGAGAAAGACCTTGTAAACACGGCAATAAAGCTTAACAGCTTTAACGACGCGGCGGGGAAAATCGGATATTCCGAAAATTGGAGCGATTTTACTTTATGCGAGTCCGTCAACCTGCATTTCAACAACCCGATTGAAAATATCGGGCCGATTTACGTTGTAAACATCCTTGATCCGGGCGCGCACAAAACCGAGCAGAAAACTTTAGCGCTGATGTTCGAGTTTGGCCGCGCGGAATTCGCAAGCGCGAATATCATTCTGGATACGCTGCTTGTCGCCGAATTTATAGAAAATATTAATTATATTCTGGACTATAACTACACAAAAGGCACGGTCATTATCCAGTTAATAGACCATAATTCGTCAATTAATGGCAATATTTTCATCAAATTTTACGAGGCTGACCCCTCCGCGATAAGCTAAACGGATATTATCGGTGGCGTGACGGCAAACGGCGAGTACAGCGGGCTTTCCGTTTTGTTCCTGCTTTATCAGGAGCAAAACGCCGTTCCCAATATCGTCGCGGCTCCGGGCTAGAGCCATATCCCAGCAGTATATAACAAAATTATTTCCAGTATTAAGAAAATTAACGGCCATTGGCACGCTTTCGCGAACGTGGACATACCGTTGAAATCTGAAAGCGCGGCAGTTGATACGCTCGAAAAAGCCGTCCAGTGGAAAAAGCAGAACGGATACACGGCCGAATCCTGCAAAGCCTGCTGGCCGATGGTAAAAGACAACTTGGGGCGCGTTTATCACATGTCGGCGCTTACGGCCTGGCTTATGATGCGGACTGATTTCAGTCATGACGGGATTCCGTTTGAAATGCCGGCAAATAAAGAAATTCCAGCAATAAATATGTTTTTTGGAGAAACAAGCAAAAACAGAGGCTATGACCAGCAAAGCGCACACGACATGACCGCGCAGGGAATCACAACGGCGTTTTCCGCTGGCAGGGGCTTGTTACCGTCACGCCGCCGCTTAAAGCGCCGATTCCTGAATTGGCTTATACGGACGCAGGTTTTGATATTGAGTTCGGCGCGTCAGGTTCCGGGGAGGTTGTGAAATAATATGGAAAAACATTAACGGCGCTGTAAGCGGCTCCAGCGCTTATCTCAACAGTAATTTTCTGGGCGAGAGACTAAAATTTTCCTTGGCAGGCCTGAGCATGCCGACAGCCGATTATGTGGTTATGGGCGCCATGTCCCTGCCTGTGCCGACTGTGCTGGAGGACATCGAAACCAGCGCCACGCACTTGGGGTTTGACGACACAGTCGCGCTTTTGATGGGCGGCAGGGCGAGCGATTTGGAATACCGCTGGACGCAGATGCAGATCAACGAGCGCGGCGAACAGCGCGAGATATTCTGCAAAGCCCGGCTGAGGGTTGCGGCAAAAAGCGTCAGGGAAATCTCAATCGAAATGGGATCCATCCCGGAGATCGAAGAGACGCTTGATGTTTTGAGGTACCAGCTTTTTTACGATAACAAAGAGCTTTGGCTAATTGACAGAACCACTCATATTTTTAGAGTAAACGGCGAGGACCGCGCCGCGTTCCAGCGGAGCGTCCTATAAAAAAGGGAATTTAAAAATTGAAAGAAATTGAACTGAAAAAAGCGATTTTGATAGACAGCGCAGAAAGACAAATTTTGGAATATGACGCCGAGGAAATAACCGTCGAGCTTTATTCGCACGCCATGGAAAAGCGCAAAAAAAGCGTTACAGCCGACAGCCTTATTTCCGGCGCGTTCGTCGAGACTGACCCCGTCTCCAATTTATACTTGGGTTAGGCGGCAATAATCGCCGTGAATCCGGAAATTGACTTTGAAAATCTGAAACAGGTCAAAGGCTCGGACATAAGGAAAGCCGCCGCGGGGCAAAGCAATATTCCAAAAGAAGAGCTGCTTGACTTTGCGGAATCGGCCGCGAAAATGGGCATAGCTTTTGATGCAGGCGCCGAAGAAGCCGGGCAAATGATGGCGCAGTGGCGCACAGCAATCTGATAAAAAAGCTTCTGCCGCCGCTTGTAAAAATATTGGCTGTTTTTATAACAGTTTTTGACATTATCGGAATAGTTCTTGCGCCGATTATGGAAAACGTTACGGACATTTGGAAAGGCTTCGGAAATATTCTCAATGGCCTGATTAACGGGGACATGACCATGGCGGTTGAGGGATTAAAGCAATTGGGCAGTTGTTAATATGATTGCATCTCTTGTTAACCTGGTGATTTCTGGAATAAACGCGCTTTTGAAGCCGCTTAACGGCATTGAAATTCCTGAATGGCTTGGCGGCGGGACAATTGGCATTGAAATTCCCAAAATTCAGGAACTTTCATTGGATAGTTTTATGGAGAAGACTCCCAAACTGGCCGCGGGCGGCTTCACCAATGGAATCACGATCGCCGGGGAAGACGGAGCGGAAGCGGTTAGTTCCTTTTAACCCGGCCTACAGAAGCGAAAATATCGCTTACTGGCTGGAAGCCGGGCGGATGCTGGGGCAGGACCTCAACCGACCTTTGACGCCCTGGCGCTGAAATATTATTACGAAGAACGGGAATCGTGGCGTATTATGGATGAAAACCCGGATTTTTGCGGCGTAATTATTTTTGAGGACGGCGAATGACTGGGAAAAATTCCCGGAAGCGTTAAGATTTTGGAAAATCTGAAAGTTGACGGCAGTATCACGGAGGGAGCTGGATAACAATGCCTGTAATCGCTAAATGAAACGGGGAAAATGGGAAATAAGCCCGGGAAGGATTTTAACGCCGGAAAGCTGGAGTATCTCTGTCGAACTCGACAAAGAGGATAACAAAGACGCCGCCGGGCAATCTCCAATATATGTAAAAAAACTCAAGCCTCAAACGCTTAATTTGAGCACAAAATTCAGCGTCTTTGTTGGCATCGACGTCGAGAAAGAACTGGAAGAATGGGAAAACTTGTTGGGGAAGCGGCAAACCGGAAATTTGTGCAGGAAATCTTCTGGCGATACGGCGCGGTGAGATTTTTTACGACAGGCTCAGAGGCTTGGACATACGCGTTATTGATAGATCGGTCAGCCAGGCGGGCATATCTATTCAAGAAGACGCGCGGCGGCAGCTTAAAGTTTACGAACCGCGGATAAATCTTGATAATTTCAATTTAATGGCAATAATTCCATAACATAGGATTATTGGAGCCGGGATTGATATCAGCTGAAAGAAGGTGTGCAGATGGCCGATGAGCTGAATTTTATAGACTATAAGCCTGAAATAGTTTTAGATAAGCTGCTGCGCGCGCTTATGGAAGGTGCCGACGAAGCGCTTTATCCCGGGGACGAACGCCGGATTTTCACGGAAACGCTGGGCGCTTTGATTGTGCAGCTTTACGCCGCGGCCAACGATGCGGCAAAGCAGAAAACTCTCCGTTACGCAAGAGGCGCGCTTTTGGATGCGCTTGGCGAGCGCGTGAGCGTTGAAAGAATTCCAGCCCGGCCAGCATTTACCACATTGCGGTTTACATTGTCCGCGCCAAGGAGGAACGCCGTCGTCATTCCGGCGGGAACAAAAGCGACTTCTGACGGGAAATTATACTTTCAGACTATCACCGCAGGAATTATACAAACAGGAAATATATCAACAGATATTCCGGCAGAAAGCACAGGAGGCGGCGAAACATTCAACGGGCTTCCGGTTAACACAATTTCGACAATAGTTGACCTGATTCCGTATGTCGAAAGTGTGTCCAACACAGAAATAACGCACGGGGGAAACGATGCCGAGGACGACGAGCATTACAGGGAAAGAATAAGGCAAGCCCCCACAAAATATTCTACAGCCGGGCCGGTAGAGGATTATAAATACTGGGCAAAATCGGCAAATATGGATATTATTGAAGCGGAAGTTTACACACCACAGCCAGGTTGTGTGACGATAGCGCCAGTTATAGCCGACGGCGCGGGCGCTTCGATGGACGTACTGGATAATATTTACAGGGTATGCAACGACAAAACCATCCGCCCATTGACTGATTTTCTGGTTGTGAGAAATCCAGAATTTGTTGAATATGACATTAGTTTCAAGTGTTATATGCGCGCGGAAGATGAAGCGATTGCCGTAAGCAACATAGAGGGAAATAATGGCACAATTGAAAAATATATAAAATGGCAAAGCGCAAAAATCGTCAGGAATGTAAACCCCGACCAGATAAGGCGCGAAGTGCTTTGCCCGAATTGGGCGCTTTATCCGATTGGCGCACTGAGAATTGACGTAATTTAGCCAATTTTTATACCCCTCATCGGAGAAACCGAGACGAACTACAGTGGCGCGGATGTGCGCAGTTTCAGCTGCAATAACAAGGCGTCGATTTTGCAGACGCTTAATAAATTTCCAGAAATTTCTGACAAAATTAGAAATATTGTCATAGAAAACCGCGATTTCGAGCCGCTGATGAAGGCTTACGACAGGCCGGACGCGCTGTTTTACTCAACTGTAGAGTGGATAATAATTATCTTGTGAGTATAGTTATTCCCGTTTATAACGAAAAGAATATTGATTTAGTCTTAAAGTCAATATCATTCCAAAGTGACTCTCCTATGGAGAGAACACATGCAGCAGTTGTAAATGTTCGATCACTTTCATCGAGGGAACTGATTAATGCTCGGCCAGCGGCGATTTCAGCTCGTCTGCGTTCTCCAAAGGCCCCGCAAAAGGATTTATCGCGCGGTGTGCGCCGAAATAATCCTGATTGAACAAAATCGGGGAACCGTCCGGATTCTCGAACTTTTGTTCCGGCTCAAAGGCTTCGCCCAAAAGTTCAGTGGATACTAGCTGCGTTTCGAAGTCAGGCAGGAAATCATACAGGTTGGTTTCCAGCATGTAGCGGCCATTATTTTCTATGAAATTTAAATTAATTTCATGATTTTTATATTCCAGATAATTCTTTTCTTTGTCGCAGGGCTGTGCGCCGTTGAAATAAACATTGCCGCCTGTGTGCACGGGCAAATGCTCATAATATTTGTCGCTGCTGGGGGAGGCAGGCCGGTCGCCATCGGGATAGAATTTACTAAAATATTCCTCAACAGTGGGATAGCCGTCATAGGGTTTGGTGCCGCAGACAAAATTTGGCTCCGGCGTTTTGTCCGGAGACCTGCCTTTGGCGCGTTCCAAATCTGCCTGTCTTACGCGTTCCAAGTCCTCGCGTATCGGTTTTTGTACAAACACATTATTATAAAAACGCGCGTCGCCGTGCAGGAAGGTCATAAATCCGGCAAGTTCAGTGCGATGATGCATGTGATATGGCGTGTAACGCGGCGAAGGCAGCGTCACAGCGCCATTGTCTGTGCCCCTGCCCACAAAAGTGAACGAACCCGCAATCAGGTTATGCACAAGAGCGAATCCCTGCGTACTCAGGCGCATGGCGCAGTTCGAAAGCAGCAAATTATTATCAATCAATGTCGGTCCGTGGGAAACCTCGACAAAAACATCCTCGCCCACCTGGAAAGACGTGAAAAGCTCCGTGCCCGCCGGCGGAACGTTGTCATGAAAAAGATTCTGCGTCACGCGCGTACCCTGCGCCTGCCAGTCCAGCCAAAGACCACGGGTGCAATGGTGAATATGATTTCGGCGGAAAATCACGTCAATGGCGGCGTGCATTTTGATTCCGGCGATTTCCGCGCCAAACAAATCTTGCTTATTGTTAATATGATGAATATGATTATCCTCAATTATGGAAAATACCCCTCCAAGATGTCCCACTATTCCGGTCTGGCCGCAGTCGTGAATTTCACAGCGGCGTACAATATGAGAGCCGATCTTCTCTTTAGTCCAGCCTTCGCGCTGCGCCTGACATATCGCGTCGCGTTCGGTCTGGGTGCCATCTTTAAAACGCTTGTTTGACCATTTGTTCTCGTTATTTGGCTGCAAATATTTTCCAAGAGAAATCCCGCTGCAACGCGAATCCGAAACTTCGCAGTCCTCAATAATCCATCCCTTCGACCAGTGCGGACCGACCATCCCTTCCTGATAGGCCGTCGGAGGCGCCCACTGCGTGGCGGCCTGCTTCACCGTAAAACCGGACAAAGTGATATGATTCAGCCCGGGTTTTTCGGGATAAAAGCAATACTTTCGCACGTTAATCTCAACGTTTTCGCGATTTGGGTCGGCTTCGTGAAAATTGGCATAAATTACTGTAAAATCGCCGTCCTGTTCTGTGAACCATTTATAAACAGTAAAATCAGGATCCCAGGAGTTTTTATCAATCGTGGGCGTGAGCACAGCGTCCAGAGCCGGCGTCTCGTACATAGCCTTGCCGTTCAGGTAGATCTCCCCGGTATGAACCGGTCTGACCGGCATGTACCAGTCGCCCCGCACAAGGTCGGTATAAGGGTTGTACGCACCAAAAAGGCCGTTTGGCACACGGGCAAGCCATACGCCGCCCGTATAATTTTTCCAGTTTTTTACAGGCTCCGCCCCGGAAATTACAGCCTGCCCCTTTACCTCCGAGCGGTAGATAATGCGGCAATCGTCACTGCTGCCGCCATTCTTGGGGTTTACCCACTCGCGGTAAACCCCCGGAGCGACGATCACTTCGTCTCCGGGCCTGGCAATATCCGCCGCCCGAGAAATAGTCTGAAACGGGGCTTCTTTGCTGCCGGTTCCGTTGCGCCTGGCGCTGGCCGATACATAAATCTGCATGTTTTTTCCTCCAATATTTATACAATATACAAGCCGGATAACACAACTCCGGCTCATTTTTTTGGCAAAGCAATCCACGCGGTATAATTAAGATCGCGTATTGTTTTTTCCAGTATTAGTCTTCGGATAAGTTAAGCAACTTTTCTCCGACGTCAATCGCTTTGCCCTCTATTGCCTGTTTTATCCAGTTTGCGACAGAGATGCCGTCCTGCATGTCAGCATAAAACAGCTTTGGCAGTAGCGAAAAAGTGTGCGGGGTTGTGCCGGTTTTCTTATTTTTCCCGTAATCGGTCAAGTAATATGAATAATTTGGAATGTCTTTTTTCAGCGTTTTCACCGCAATTTTTAATGTGTTTCCAAATTCCTGCAGCGTGTGCGAGTAAGTGCCCAGTCTGTCTTTATCCATTTGGAACATATATTCGATCAGTATCTGGTCATAAAGCGAATTGGCATGTAAAAATTTGGTATGGGGCGGCGTTTTATCTCTCGCATACTGGAAAAGATCAACAGTCGGATAATCGCTTTTGGCGTATGCAGACAGATCAGGGGGAACTTTCCATATATCCCTGATAATGCTGTGGAATTTATGGGTGTGTAAATGCGCAGCGTCTGAATAAACCGTAATATTCCTGCAGTTCGGGTACAGCGCGGCGACTTTTGCGCAATTTGCGACGCTGCCGAAAGCGCCCGCGCTTTCCCCGCCGATGAAAAGAGCCTCGGGTTCGCCGGGAAAGAAATCCTTCAGCAAGCCCAAACACGCATTGGTGTTTGCAACGCCGTGATGATACAAAATTCTGGGCTTTCCCTTTTTGTCTTTGTAGGGAAAATCATTGTTTCCAAAGTGCAAATCCGCGCTCACATATGGGACACACAAGGCATACCAGTCATTGAGCGGGTTGCGCGCGTCGTTGTCCTGCATAATTCCGGTGTGCATTGATTCTGTCGTGGACGAAATGCCACGGAAATAATAGCCCTCCTGTCTCAGAAAAAATGTCCAGGGAGTTATCGGCCTTTGCGCGGTGTGCTCGTTCCAGGACGAACCGCCGGCGCTGAAATGGACCATCAGTTTGTTGACCGTGCCTTTTTTCAGGTATGCGCAGTAGGGAGTGCCGTCGCTGCAAACGCAGCCCGGAAGCGGCTGTTTATACCATGTGAATGGCTGTGCGTTCGCCGCGTCCCACAGTGCGAATCTTTTTGCCATATTGATTTTCCTTCCTGTTTTGTTTTATTTTGTTCTTGTTATTTTAGCATATTTTAATACTTTTGTCTTGCGGTATTTTTGTATTTAATACTGAATTTCCGCATTATTTTAATGACATTGTAATCCGCGCCCACCGCCGCGCGCAAGAAAACCGGGGAAGGTCTTCCCCCGCCCCGGTTTAAAGCTATTTCGCGTACTCTATCGAACGGCTTTCCCGTATTATGTGAACTTTTATCTGCCCCGGGTATTCCATATCGTTCTCAATTTTTTTGACGATATCCCGCGCAAGAAGCACCATCCGGTCATCGTTGATAATTTCTGGCCTCACCATTATGCGAATCTCTCGCCCGGCCTGAATCGCAAACGTCCGGTCGACCCCATTGAACGAAGAGGCAATTTCTTCAAGCTTTTCAAGGCGCTTGATATAATTCTCAATGTTTTCGCGCCGCGCCCCCGGCCTTGCGGCGGAAATAGCGTCGGCCGCCTGCACCAGGCAGGCCTC
Organism: Oscillospiraceae bacterium; assembly: GCA_031282245.1. GTDB lineage: Bacteria > Bacillota > Clostridia > Oscillospirales > Ruminococcaceae > JAITEB01. Next base: position 31,602 of record JAITEB010000006.1, read on the forward strand.
GACGGTTTTTGCCTCAACGTCGCCATGGTGAGCCTGTATCGCATGGATGACGTCCCTGCTCTCTTTGTATTTTTTGGCGATATCCACGCCAATCTGCACGTGAGAACCTTCGACCTCGTGGTCCATAGCCTTGCCTATGTCGTGCAGCAGACCGCCGCGCCTGGCAAGGGCGACGTTCGCGTTTATCTCCGAAGCCATAAGCCCGCACAGCTGCCCAACTTCTATTGAATGGTCAAGCACGTTCTGGCCGTAGCTTGTTCGGAAATGCAGCCGCCCTATGAGCTTTATCAGCTCCGGGTGGACATTGTGCAAATCAAGCGCCATAACTGCGCGCTCGCCCTCGCTCCTGATTTTCTGTTCGGTCTCCCGTTTGGACTTCTCGTACATATCTTCTATCCGGGCGGGATGGATTCTGCCGTCGAAGATAAGTTTTTCCAGCGTAAGCCTTGCGATTTCCCTGCGCACCGGGTCAAAGCTGGAAAGCGTTATAGCCTCCGGCGTGTCGTCAATTATCAGATCAACGCCCGTAAGCGTTTCCAGCGAACGTATATTTCTGCCCTCGCGGCCGATAATGCGGCCTTTCATCTCGTCACTGGGCAGCGGGACAACAGAAATTGTGGACTCCGAAACATGGTCGGCCGCACAGCGCTGAATCGCGCCGGAAATAATTTCTCTCGCCTTAATTTCGCAGTCGTCCTTAAGCTGCTGCTCATAATTCCTGATCATCACAGCCTTTTCGTGGTCAAGTTCGCCGCCCAGGTTTTCCAAAAGCAGTTCTTTGGCCTGCTCCTGAGAAAATCCTGAAATTTTTTCCAGCTTATCCATCTCGGCCTGTTTTGCCTTTTCGATTTCGGAGAGGCGTTCTTCAGCGGATCTGAGTTTTGAATTCAGGCTTTCTTCTTTCTTTTCAGCGCTGCTGATTTTTCTGTCCAGCGTTTCTTCTTTTTGTGCGACGCGCCGTTCCTGCCGGTTTATTTCTGCGCGTTTTTCTTTCAGCTCTTTTTCAGCTTCTTCGCGTGATTTGTGAATTTCGTCTTTTGCCTCAATAAGAATCTCTTTTTTACGATTTTTCGCCTCTTTCAAAGCCTCGTTAACAATGCGGGTAGCCTCTTCCTCGGCGGAACCGATAGCGCTTTCCGCAACTTTTTTCCTATATTGAAATCCAAGAAAAAATCCAAGAAAACCAAGCACGCCAGCTCCCAAAATTGGCAAGACAACGTGTAAAAAAAATGTCATTTGCTTAAAATTATCCTCCTTTTATATTAAATTAATGTATATTTATTGGGTAAGTCTATTAGTAAAATATAAGATATACTACACTATTTTATAACGAATGTTCATATATGTCAAGGAATATTATTTGAACGCGGTGTCATATTTTACCGTTTTTTCTGCTCATACGTTTTCGTAATAATTATCTTATTTATATTCGAGTATTAATTTACAAAAAAATATATAGAAATTTCAAAATATATTTGTTATTATAATATATGTTTGCTTTTTGTGCAGGGAGAAATCCTGAGTTTAAAGCTTCTGCGCTGATAATTTAATTTAAAATAAAAAAATCAAAAATTGAAAGGAGGGCTTCCCGCTTTTTTATTAAGGGAAGGCAAATTCGCAATGATAAAAATTCAAAACCAGTACGGCGTGATAGGAATTTCTGATCTGTATCTCTCCCGGCTTTTGGGAAACGCGGTTACAAACTGCTTCGGCGTTGTCGGCATGGCCGCGGGGAACACCGAACAGGGAATACGCGGCGCTCTGAAAAGCAAGCGCCTTAACCACGGGATCCTTATCCGCTCCGCCGAGGGCAAGCTGATTGTGGAGCTTCACCTGATTCTGACTTACGGTGTGAACATGAAGGCAATAGTCAGCAGCATTATCAACAAGGTTAACTACACTGTGGAGAACGCGACGGGGTTCAGCATAAACAAAGTCATCGTATACGTTGACGATATATCGGATTAATATTGGAGGAGAAGCTGTTGATTAACGGAAACACGTTCAGAAACGCCGTACTTTCCGGCGCGAACAAGCTTGCCGCCCATAAAAAAGAAGTGGACGGACTTAACGTTTTCCCCGTTCCGGACGGGGACACCGGGACAAACATGAGCATGACAATACAGAACGCCGCAAAAGATCTTAAATTTTACGACAGAAGGGCTTCTATTGGGGAAATCGCGAAGGTGACGGCAAGCGCCATGCTCAGGGGCGCAAGGGGGAATTCCGGCGTTATCCTGTCCCTGCTGTTTCGGGGAATTGCCAGGCGCTTGAAAGAAGTTGACGAAGCCGGCGCAAGCGACATTGCCGAAGCTCTCGCCGAAGGCGTGGACGCCGCTTATAAGGCCGTCATGAAGCCCACGGAAGGCACCATGCTTACCGTGTCGCGCCTTGCCTCTTACAAAGCCAAAGAAGCCGCGCAAAACGGCCTTGACGCCGTTGAAGTCTGGCGGCAGGCGGTTGACGAGGCTAATGCGGCTCTGCTCACCACGCCGGAGCTTCTGCCGGTTCTGAAAAAAGCGGGCGTCGTCGATTCCGGCGGCCAGGGACTGTGCTATATATTCGAGGGTATGCTCCAGGTGCTGGAAGGCGGAGAAGCCTGTGAAGCCGAAGAATTTCCCCCTGTTTATCAAATTAAAACGGACTACGTGGCAAACAGGCTTATCAACGCGGCGGGACATTCCCAGGAGGACATAAAGTTCGCCTACTGCACAGAGTTTATAGTGATACGCCAAAACCTCAACGACCCGTTGAGACTGCGCGCCTATCTGGACAGCATCGGCGATTCGCTTGTTATGGTCGACGATGAGGAAGTTATCAAGATACATGTTCACACAAACGACCCCGGCTTTGCCATTCAGGAAGCGCTGAAATACGGATATCTCACCAGGATGAAAATAGAGAACATGAAAGAACAGCACGAAACAAAGGCCCAGGAAGCCAAAGAAAGCGACGCGGACGAGTTTTATCAGCCCGTCGACCCGGAAGTCGCCTACGGCTTTGTTGCAGTCGCGGCGGGCGACGGGCTCAAAAATATGTTTGAGAGCCTTGGCTGCAACTATGTTGTCAGCGGCGGCCAGACCATGAACCCAAGCACCGACGACATCCTTGCCGCCGTGCATTCCGTCCCGGCCAGGACGGTTTTTGTCCTGCCCAACAACAAGAATATCATCATGACCGCCGAACAGACTATTCACCTTGCCGACCGTGAAGTGATAGTCCTGCCTACAGCCACTGTCCCGCAGGGAATTTCCGCAATAACGGCTTTTGACCCGCAGCTTGAGACGCTTGAAAACGTTCTGGGCATGACTGGCGCTTTCGAGAGCGTTATGACCGGGCAGATAACCTATGCCGCCCGCAACTCCGACTTTGACGGCCATAAAATCAAAGAAGGCGAACTGCTCGCCCTTGAGGGGAACAAACTGGCCTTCACTGACACGGAGATAAAGCGCGCAGTTTTAAAGCTTTGCCGGAATCTTTCCCTGAAGTCCAAAGGCGCGACTATGCTTACTGTTTATTATGGCTCTGACGTAACGGAGGCCGAAGCCGCCGAACTTGAAAACCTGCTGAACGAGAAAATGGGCGCGAACTACGACATTGTTTTTGTCAATGGCGGCCAGCCGGTGTATTATTATATTCTTTCGCTCGAATAGGGCAAAAACGCGAAACACTAATAAAAAGGGATGGTTTCCCATGTTTTTCAAAAAAAGAGAAGGCGGCTTTACGCCTGAAAAGCTTTTTCCAAACGGCGTAAGCTGGATAATCGCCGGGCTTGGCAATCCCGGCGCCCGTCACGAGGGCAGCCGCCATAATATCGGCTTTATGGCCATTGACAAAATTGCCGAAAATTACAAAACAAAAATAAACCGTCTGAAATTCCGCGCGCTCACTGCCGCCGCGCGAATCCGGGGCATGTCCGTCCTGCTGATAAAGCCGCAGACTTTTATGAACCTTTCCGGCGAGTCAATAAAAGCCGCGGCCTGTTTTTACAAAGTCCCGCCGGAAAGAATTATTGTCCTTTCTGATGATGTTCTGCTGGATGTCGGGCGTATGCGCGTGCGCCGCAAGGGCAGCGACGGCGGCCACAACGGGCTTAAGTCCATAATCAGTGAGCTGGATTCCGAGAATTTTCCGCGCATCCGCATGGGCGTAGGGCAAAAGCCTCATCCGGACTATGATTTGGCGGATTGGGTTCTGGGTAAATTTTCCAAAGCCGATCTCTTGATTTGGGATGGACTCTTCGACGAGGTTTCAAAAGCCGCCGAGATGATTGTCTGCGGCGATATTGAGGGCGCAATGTCGGCGTATAACGCAAAATAGTAATATTCCGGGCTGCCCGCGAAAGATACGCGGAAATCCCGGCATAGAGATATCCCCGCAAATAAATCAGGCTCCCCACACAAGAGGAGCCTGATTTATTACTGCTGTTTTTGCTTTTTTATTGAAAGAAACAGCGCCCCGAAAAGCGCTTGCAGGACAAAGGCCGCTATAGTAAACGCAAAACACCAGGAAAGACACGAGCCGTAAAGCAAAGCCAGCATATCAAAAGGCATCTGCTGCCGGATAAAAGTATTTTGAGTCAAAAGCGCCCCGATGAACATTATTCCGGAAAAAGCCGCAAGCCCGAAAACCAGCGTCCGAACGGCGCTGTGGTGAAGCATCCCGGTCAGCGCTTCTCCGCTTTCTACGCGCAGGAGCAGCAGCAAAGGGAAAAACAGCGCGAAGGCCCAGAGCGCGCGGCTGCCAAGCCCCGCCCCGCCGATAATTCCAGCGAAACCTAATAAACCACATAAACAGAATTTGTTTTTCATCGTGTTCCTCCTCTAGTTTAGTTCCTCAAAGTCATGGCTCAGAGCTTCCCTCAAGGGAACTTTCCACAGTTCATAGCCCTTTTCGTTGAGATGTACAAAGTCATCCAGGAAAACATCCCTGCGGGGCGCCCCGTTTTCGTCCAGCAGGGCGGAAGCGCAGTCGACAAAGCGGGCATACTCCCTCTTTTCGGTCAGCGCCTTCGCGAGAGCGTTAAAGCGTTCGTCTTCCGGCTTAAGCTCTTCCGCGTCAACAGAAGTGTAAACAGAAATATAATAAATAATCGCGTCCGGCACGGCTGTGTGAATCTGCTCAAGCAGTCTGTCAAGGTCTGCGGCTATATCCTCAACATTCCGGTGAAGCGCGTGAATGTCGTTCGAGCCGACATAAACCACAAGCGCGCTGGGGTCAAACGGCGTAACCAGGCTGTCTACCAGCGGGAACCAGTCGTTCACAACGCTTCCGGAAATGCCGACGTTCTCCGAACGCAGCGGGGCAAGATCCCTCCCCGAACCGCGCCATATCTGGATAGAGGACGAGCCGATCAAAACAAGGCCATTCTGTGGATATGAAGCCGTTTCGTACTTGATTTTATAAAGCGAAGCCATAACAGCGCTTTGGTTAAGCGCATAAAACAGCGCCATACTTACCCACATGACCGCGACCATCAGGACAACGGCCGCGGCTTTCAGAAATTTTTTCATAAAGCTATCTTTCCTTTCGCGTTTATTGAGGCCGGAACAGCGGCGTTAATCAAATAATATCTCTGAAGAAAAAACTGCGTCAGCACAAAAAATATGTTTAATCCGACCCCGTACACAGCATAGGACGCGCGTTCGCCGAACGTGGTCTGAAAGCTTTTTCCAGCGGGTTTTGGTCTCATAATTTCCCTCCCCCTTTCACCTTTATATTAATTATAATGCTTTAAATAAAAGCTGTATTTTGAAATCGTTATATCAATATCGGAATTTTTACCTAAATCTCTTGCTATTTTTCAGAAAAAATATTAATATTGCAATATACAGTCTGGGCTGACAGCGTTTATTATTATAAGAGGATTTTATATGCCGCTGAAAAAAATTGCCATAAAGTGTGACTTTCAGAATTTCACGCTTGACTCATATATCTGGGAAAGGCAGGAACCCGGAAGCGCCGTTCTGCTTATAACTGGGCGGGAAAGCGCCGCTGAAAACATCGCGCTCACTTTCGCCGCCGAAGACTTGCAGGTATTTGTCCTGTCCTGTGCGGACGATACGGAGGGCGCGGCTTGCGGAAGTCTTGGGGCGCTTGAGTTTTTGCGCTCCCGCGCAAAAAGCTGGAACATCCTGCCGGAACGTCTGTTTGTGTGCGGTTTTGGCGGGGGCTGTTCCGCGGCGCTGGATATTTTGGCAAAGCGGGAATCACCGTCCCGCCCCGGCGGGGGGATCCTGCTCCTGACGGAAGCGGCTTTGCTGCAGAACATAATCGCCCCCGCAGGGACAGACCCGCCGCCTTTGTTTTTGTGGGGGAGCGCGTCCGGACAAAACGCCGCGAACGCGCTCGCTTTTGCCGCGGAAACTTGTCGGAAAGGCGGCGCGGTTGAAATCCGCCTGCACAGCGGCAAACAGCCCGAAACCTCCGGAGCTGCCGAGGCTGCCCGATGGCTTCGGGCTTTGCCGGAGAAACTGGGTACCGGCGAGAAAATTCCCCTTGAGAAGCCCGCGGACGCTTTGCCGGAACAGTATTACGAGAATATTTATCAAGACAGGGCAAGTATGTTCCGGCACACGCCATTCGCGCTGGAACAGCAGCTTGTGTGGCACGTTATGCAGGCCGACGAAGCGGCCGCCCTGCAAACTCTTGGGAGCATCAGCCGCCAGGGGGAAAAAGCGGTTCTGGCCGCCGATCCTTTACGCTCGGCCAAAAATTCAGTTATTTGCTCCTGCGCTTTTCTTGCGCGCGCCGCCATTCAAGCCGGGGTTATCACCGAAGACGCGTTTGCGCTAAGCGACGCGGCCATACAGCATATCGAAAAGCTGGGCACAAAAACCGAGGTCTTAAAATACGAGGCCGATATGCTCGTGCAGTTTATCCGCCTGGTGAGGGATCGCCGCGTGAAAAGCTATTCCCTGCCCATTCAGCGAGCTATTCATTATATCGACGCGCATCTGGACAGGCCGATACGGCTGGCCGAACTTGCGGACTACGCCAAAGTGCACCCGAGCTATTTAAGCCGGCGCTTCAGCCAGGAAACCGGCGTCACTGTCGGCGCTTACTCAATAGAAAGAAAAATACAGGAAGGCGTTTATTTTGTTCAGTGCACAGATTATTCTTTTGCGGAGATTGCGGCTTTGTACGGCTTTTCAAGTCAAAGTCAATTTATAGTCTCTTTCAAGAAAGTGATGGGCGTAACGCCGGGGCGCTTCCGGCTTGAAAATAAAAAATGATTTTTTTACAGGGGACTCAAATGGAAATATTGTCTTTACTGACCGTGAAAGAAAAAGCTTCGCTGTGCTCCGGCCTGGACAATTGGCGAACAAAAGCCGTGGAGCGCGCCAGCCTTGGCTCAGTGCGCATGTCAGACGGCCCCAACGGTCTGCGCAAAGAAAGCATAGGAGAAAACGGGGAAATTTTCACGGAGAAATCCACCTGTTACCCGAATATATGCCTGGCGGCGTGCTGTTTTGATACGGACTTGATTTATGAATACGGGCGCGCAATCGGCGCGGAGGCCCGCGCCGCCGGCGTTGATCTGCTGCTTGCCCCCGGCGTGAATATCAAGCGCGGCCCGCTGTGCGGGCGCAATTTCGAGTATTTTTCCGAGGATCCGCTGCTTTCGGGGGAACTGGCCGCCGCGTTTGTCAACGGCCTGCAGTCGGCGGGAACCGGCGCGGTTCTGAAACATTTTGCGCTGAACAATCAGGAAAAAGCCCGCCTTTCAAGCGATTCTATAGCGGACGAACGCGCAAAGCGGGAAATCTATTTTGCTTCGTTTGAAATCGCTGTAAAAAAATCCGCGCCATGGGCGGTAATGACCGCGTATAATAAAATAGACGGCGTTTATGCCAGCGAAAACACGCGGGCAATTAAAGAAATTCTGCGCGGCGAGTGGGCTTACGACGGCTTGACTATGAGCGACTGGGGCGGGATAAACGACCGGCTTTCGGCTTTGCGCGCCGGTTTGGATTTGGAAATGCCATTCAGCGGCGGTTTCCGCGACAGGGAAATCGCTTCGGCAGCGGAAGAAGGCCTTCTGGATTTAGATTTATTAAACAATGCCGCCCGGCATTTAACAGAGCTGTTTGAAAAAACCGTTAAGGCCGGGAAAATTCCCCCGCCGCACCGCTCCGCAGAGGAAGCTCATAGTTTTGCGAGGCGGCTTGCGCGCGAATCTTTTGTACTTTTGAAAAACGAGAGCGGCCTGCTGCCGTTTTCACCCGGGTCCTCCCTTGCGGTTATTGGCGAATTTGCCGGAAAGCCACGCTATCAGGGCGGAGGGGCGGCAAATGTGCGCCCGACCAGATTGCCCTCGTTTTTGGACGAACTAAGCGCGCGCAATATAAAATTCGCTTTTGAGCCCGGTCGGGATACAGAGAGGGCTGTGGCCGCCGCAAAAGCCTCCGATAGGGTTCTGATCTTTGCGGGAACGCCGGATTCTTATGATTCAGAGGGCTATGACCGCCCGGATCTGTCTCTGCCAGAAGCGCAGAACCGTCTTATTTCCGAAGTCGCAAAGGCAAACCCGGACTGCGCCGTTGCGGTTTTTGCGGGATCCCCCGTGGAAATGCCATGGATCGGCGGGGTAAAAGCCGCGCTGTTTTGCTATCTTCCGGGGCAGGCGGGCGCGGAAGCCCTCGCGGACTGCGTGTTCGGAGAATTTTCTCCCGGAGGCAAACTGCCGGAGACCTTCCCGCTAAAGCTTTCTGATTCGCCGTGTTATAATTTTTTCGGACAGGAAAGGCTGGTTGAATACCGCGAAAGCGTCTTTGTCGGCTATCGCTATTATGACAGCGTGAATTTGGCCGTGCTGTTTCCGTTTGGGCATGGGCTGAGCTACAGCCGCTTTGAGTACGGCGGGCTTTCTGTGGCTGAAAATTCCGGCGGCGAGGTTGATATAAGCTTTAATATTACAAACGCGGGAAGCTTTTCGGCCGCGGAAGCCGCTCAAGTATATATTGCGCCGCCTGTATCCGGCGTTTTTCGTCCGGTTCAGGAACTGAAAGCTTTCGCCAAAGTTTGTCTCCAGCCCGGAGAATCCTCAAAGTTGAATTTCTCACTTAAGCCCCGGGACTTTGCCTTTTATAATACGAAGATCCCCGGCTGGCACATTCTGGATGGCGAGTATGAAATCCGCATAGGCTCTTCCTCAAGGGATATAAGACTTAAAGCGCAAATCACGCAAAGAAACTCCCGGCCAGGCGCCGCTCTGCCCGGTATCAGCAAAAATCACAGCATACCTTTTGAGCGGGAAGATTTTGAAAACCTGCTGGGGCGCCCGGTTCCGGAATACTTATCCCGGCCTTTCCGCCGGGATTCCACTCTGAAAGAACTGCGGGCGACTTTCATTGGCCGAATGATAGACAAAATCCTGCGGAAATCTGTGACGTCAAACAGCAGCGCCGGAGAGCAGGAAGGCCAGGATTTGAGCGTAATGCTGCTTGCGCAGGCCGATTATCTGCCGGTCAGGGCGATTGTTCCGGGGACAAAAGGGGCTTTCAGCGAACAAATGCTGGACGGGCTGCTCACTTTTCTTAATAAACGCAGGCTAAAGGGACTTTCTCAATTTTGGCGGGCATGGCGCGAAAATAACAAGCGTAAAGACTGAACGACAGGCGCGGATTTATGTCTGCGCCTGATTTTTTTTCGCGCTCGCGTGGCGGCCCGAAATTTATTTTTGTTGCCATAAAGCTGCGTATATATTATAATAAAGCATATAACGCCCTTTTCCCAACAGGGCTTAAAAAGCGAAACGGAGGAGACAACATATGCTTTACGAAAGCACGCGCGGAAAAGCTGAAACCGTAAACGCCGCCCGGGCGGTCGTTATTGGAATTGCCGGGGACGGCGGCCTGTTTGTGCCGCAGAATATTCCAAAAGCGGATTTCAGCATTGAAAGCCTTATTGGTCTTGATTATCAGGAGACGGCCCGCAAAGTTATGCGCCCGTTTTTCCCGGACTTTGAAGAAGAAAATTTCAGCGCCGCAGTTCGCCGCGCCTATTCAGGCCGCTTTGAAAACGACGCGCCCGCCGTTATCCGTCATGCGGGAGGGCTGGAAATATTGGAGCTTTTCCACGGCCCGACGCTGGCTTTCAAAGACATGGCGCTTTCGTTCCTGCCGGAGCTTATGCGGCTTTCGCTGGACAGCGAAGGCGCAAGCGGCAAAATCGCCGTTATTACGGCGACGTCTGGGGACACAGGCAAAGCCGCCCTTGAAGGATTCCGCGACAGGGAAGGCATAAGCGTTACTGTCTTTTATCCCCGTGACGGAGTGAGCGAAATACAAAGGCTTCAGATGGCGACCGATACGGGCACAGGAAGTTTTGTTTGCGCCGTTGAGGGCAATTTTGACGATACGCAAAACGGTGTGAAGGCTATTTTTAACGACAGGGAATTCTCTGATAAACTGCGCGAAAACGGCTATATTCTGTCTTCGGCCAATTCTATTAATATAGGCCGTCTTGTTCCGCAGGTCGCTTATTATTTTTACGGCTATGCCAGGCTCGCTTCGCAGGGACGGATTAAAAGCGGGGACAGGATAAATATCACCGTTCCGACGGGAAATTTTGGGAATATACTTGCGGCCTATTATGCCAAGCAGATGGGGCTTCCCGTCGACAGGCTTATCTGCGCGTCGAATATAAATAACGTTTTGTATGACTTTTTTAAAAGCGGCAGCTACGACAAAAACCGCCCTCTGCATCTGACCACTTCGCCCTCTATGGACATATTGGTTTCAAGCAATCTGGAACGGCTGTTATACGAGGCTTCCGGCAGGAATCCGGAAGTCACGGCGGGGCTTATGTCCGCGCTTGCCGAGAAAGGCGCTTACAGCGTTCCGGACGAAATGCGCGAAAACTTGAAAGATTTTTACGGCGTTTACGCGGACGAAAGCGATGTTCAGTCCGAAATAAAAGCTTTCTTTCAGGAAAGCGGCTATGTGCTTGACACACACACGGCGGTCGCGGTTTTCGCCGCAAAGAAATACAAAAAAGAAACCGGAGACGGCGGCGTAAATCTTGTAGTTTCTACGGCAAGCCCTTTTAAATTCGGCGAAGCCGTCTGCAAAGCTCTGGGCTTTGATACGGCCGGGCTGAACGTTTTTGAAATAAGCGAGCTTCTCTCGGAAAAAACAGGGCTTGCCGTGCCCGAAAATCTGCGCGGACTGAAAAACGCGGAAATCCGTTTCAGGCGGACTTGCCCGAAAGACGGGATGAAAAAGGCCTTTGCGGATTTTCTTGGGCTGTAGGGCGCGGCGCCCACAGGACTTGCGCAAAATATAAATTGCAGAAGGTGATTTGATATGATAAAGATAAAAGTCCCCGCGACCTCCGCGAATATCGGTCCCGGCTTTGACTGTCTCGGCATGGCGTTTGACTTATATAACGAATATACTTTTGAGGCGGGCGAAAGCGGAGGCTATCACGGCTTTGCGCCGGAGTACCGCAACGACAACAATCTGGTATACACTTCCATGGCGGCGGCCTGCCGGGAATTGGGGATTCAAATACCAAAAGCCGCCATTTCTATTATTAAAGAGGAAATCCCCGTTTCAAGAGGCCTTGGCAGTAGCGCCGCCTGCATAATCGCAGGGGTTGCCGCCGCCGGATATTTGAGCGGGAAAGACATTTCTTTTCAGGACATTTTTGACATTGCTTCAGTGATAGAGGGGCATCCCGACAACGCGGCGCCTGCCGTCTGGGGCGGCATGACTGCGGCGGCCAAATGCGGAGAGGCTTTCCGCTCGCGGACAATAGAAGTGGCGGAAGGTATCGCCTTTTATGCGCTTATCCCGGACTTCCGGGTTTCGACAAAGCGCGCGCGGGACGCTCTCCCCAAAAATGTTCCCCGCTCAAGCGCGGTTTTCAACGTCGCGGCGGTCTCCATGCTGATAACTTCCCTACAGAAGGGCGATTTCAATTTGCTGGGCTTCGCTTTGAGGGACAGGCTTCACCAGCCGTATCGAAGCAGGCTGATTCATGGCCTTGACGAAATTATACACGGCTGTTCCGCTTGCGGGGCGTACGGCGCGTTTCTCAGCGGCGCGGGTCCAACGGTTATGGCGCTGACTCCGGAGGACGATTCTGATTTTGAGGGCAAAATAAAAAGCTGTCTTGCGAATTATTGGGAATGCTTTGAAGTAAAGCGGCTTAATCTTGACCGCCGGGGGCTTGTTGTTGAAATCTAAGACAAAATAACAGGGTGAAGTTCAGGTCTTCACGCATACCCGGGCGCTTGCGCCTGTATGCGCACAGGAATATAAAAACGAAACAGGGGTTTACGAAATGGAAAAAGTGAAAATAGCTATGCTGGGCTTTGGCACAATAGGCCGCGGCGTCTACAAAGTGATGAACGACAACCGCGCCTATATCACGTCAAACAGCGGCAAAGTGGTGGAACTGAGCCGGATTCTTGTCCGGCCCGCTGAGAAGGACACGGACGAGCTCCGCGACAACCCGGTTTTTACAACAGATATAAACGACATAATAAATGACGGCTCCCTGCAAATTGTGATTGAGCTGATGGGCGGAGAGCAGCCCGCAACTGACTTTATGCTCCGCGCCCTCAAAGCGGGCAAACATGTCGTCACCGCGAACAAGCTCGCTCTGGCCAAAAACGGCCATGTCCTGCTTGGCACCGCGCGCAATGTGAACCTGCGCTTTGAATACGAAGCAAGCGTCGGCGGCGGGATTCCCATAATACGGCTGATCAACGAAAGCTTTAACGCCAACAAAGCCGAAAGCATTATCGGCATTATCAACGGCACTTCTAATTATATTTTAAGCAGAATGACCAAAAGCGGCATGGATTTTGACGAGGCGCTGAAAACAGCCCAGAAAAAAGGCTACGCCGAGGCCGATCCCGCTTCTGACGTCGGCGGGCATGACGCGGTTTATAAGCTCGCCATAATGTCCTCGCTGGCTTTTTCCACAGAGGTGAACTATCAGGACATTTACCGCGAGGGCATGGACCGCGTAAGCGCGCAGGACATCAAAAACGCTGCCCGCTTCGGATATGTGATAAAGCTTCTGGCCATTGCCCGCGAGGTTGACAAAAAAATGGAGCTGCGCGTTCATCCGGCCATGATACCGGAGGATCATCCCATGGCGAACATCAGCGGCTCATACAATGCGATTTATATAACCGGGAACGCCGTGGACGATATTATGATTTCCGGCAAAGGCGCGGGTTCCATGCCAACGGCAAGCGCAGTCGTCAGCGACGTTATAAATATAGTCAAGGGCCAGCCGCCCGTCCCGGGCGTCGGCGAGCCAAGGCGCAGGCTCGCCGTTATCCCTATAGAAGAAACGCTTTCACGGCGCTATCTCTGTCTGCGGGTTGCGGACGCGCCGGGGGTTCTTGCCCTGATTGCCGCTATTCTTGGGGGGCGCGGCGTCAGTATTTCTCAGATGGTTCAGGAGCAGATCAAATCGGACGAAGGCGCCGGAAGCGAAGCTTCGCTGATTTTTATTACTCATCCGACGCTGGAGGGAAGTTTCTGCGCGGCTGTGCGGGAAATTCTTGCGCTTGACTGCGTTAAAGAAGTTTCCAGCAATATCAGAATAGAAGAATTTGACTGATTTTCCAGGAGAAGATAAAAAATGGGTTTTTTTAAAAAATTAGCCGAGGGTCTGAAAAAAACACGCGACAATATGATAAAGGGCGCTGACAGCCTTTTCAAATCGCGCGGAAAAATAGACGACGAACTCTTTGAAGAGCTGGAAGAAATTTTAATCATGAGCGACGTTGGCGGCCAGACCTCCGCACAAATCTGCGCGAATCTGCGCAAACGCGTCAAAGAAAACAGAGTTACAGACGCGGAAGCCGTCCGGGATTTGCTTAAACAAGAGCTTGCCGAAAGGCTGGGCGGCGGCGAAGAACTGAATATATCCACACAGCCCTCCGTTATTCTTGTGATAGGAGTTAATGGCGCGGGTAAAACTACGACTATAGGCAAAATCGCGTATAACCTGAAATCGCGCGGCAAAAAAGTCCTGCTGGGCGCGGCGGACACTTTCCGCGCGGCGGCCGTCGGCCAGCTTGAAATCTGGGCGGAGCGCGCGGGCGTGCCCCTGATAAAGCACGGCGAGGGCACGGACCCGGCGGCCGTCGTTTATGACACCATTGCGGCGGGAAAGGCGCGGGGCGTTGACGTTATAATTTGCGACACCGCCGGGCGGCTCCACAACAAGAAAAACCTGATGAATGAACTTTCTAAAATTTCACGGATTATTTCGCGCGAGCTTCCGGGCTGCGACAGGGAAACTCTGCTTGTCATGGACGCCACCACTGGCCAGAACGCCCTGAGTCAGGCGCGGGAATTCAAAGAAGCCGCCGACATCACCGGCATTGTCCTGACAAAGCTTGACGGCACGGCGCGGGGCGGGGTTATTATCGGGATTAAAAACGAGCTGAACGTGCCGGTGAAATATATAGGCGTGGGAGAAAAGCTGGATGATTTGCAGCCTTTTAACGCCGCCGAATTTATCGAAGCGCTCTTTGGCGGCGGGAACGCCAGGGCCAGCAACTATGTCCCCAGGGCCGGGGAAGAGGATGATGAATGAAAATAAAACTGAAGTTTGTCTGCGCCTCCCGCAACGGCGGCAAAATAAAAGAATTCCGGCGGCTTTTTGAAAATCTGGATATAGAGCTGCTCTCGCTTGACGAAATAAATTTTCCCGGCGAAATTGACGAGACCGGGCGGAACTTTCAGGAAAACGCTTTTATCAAGGCGAAAGCCGCCGCCGATTTCAGCGGCCTTCCGGCCTTCGCGGACGACTCCGGGCTTGAGGTAGACGCGCTGGGCGGGGCGCCGGGGGCGTACTCCGCGCGTTTTGGCGGCCACGGCCTGGACGACGCGGGAAGGCGGGCGTTTTTGCTCTCCCAAATGGAGGATATTCCCGAGGGCGCGAGAACGGCGCGTTTTACTTGCGCGCTTTGCCTTTATTTCCCCGGCGGGAAAACTCTGGAGGTTTCGCAAAGCTGTGAAGGCGAAATTCTCCGCGAAGAGCGGGGAAGCGGCGGTTTCGGCTATGACGCGCTGTTTCTCTGTGGGGACAAAACTTTTTCAGAGCTTGACGCCGCTGAAAAGGACAAAATCAGCCACAGAGGGAAAGCCGTGCGGGAATTCGCGGAAAAATTCAAGCTTTTTTCAAGCTTTTAGGAATAAACTTGCAAGTTATCAGATAATATCAGCAAGCGCTGCATAGTCTTTATTTCTAACAATTATATTCCATAGTACAGGAGAAAAGCAATGAATTTTTATATAAGGCCAGTTAAGGCAAGCGATGCCGCTGGAACGAACGAGCTGCGGCGTATGCCCGGTATAGTTGAGAATATTAACGCTTTGCCGTCCGAAAGGCCTGACGCGCAGGAGGACTTTATAAGCGCCATCGGCAGAGACGCTCATATGTTTGTAGCCGTCGAGCCGAATGGCGCTATTATAGGCATGACGCTGCTCAACGTTCGCTCTACTCCGCGCACAAGACATATCGGCGACATAAGTTTTTTGATTGTTCACCCTGATTTCCAAAACATGGGGATTGGGACGTCTCTCATGAAAACGTTGACTGATATGGCCGATAAATATCTGATGCTGGAACGAATGGGAGTTACTTCCCTTGTTGACAATGAGAGCGCCATAAAACTGTATAAAAAATTCGGCTTCAAAATCGAAGGCCGCCAAAGACATGCTATTATTCAAAACGGGGAATACGCCGACGTATATATTATGGGCAGAATTAGAAATGAAATAAGCGATTTTTTTGATTCGGAAAAATAAAATATTTACTTACTGGCAAACAGCCCCATCGCAAGCCAGGAGATATCATTCCGCAAATCGGCAAAAAAGGAGAGAAGCAAGCATGCGGCTGGGCATTTTTGGCGGCACATTCAACCCCATTCACAAAGGACATCTGCGTCTTGCGGAAAATTTTAAGAATCTGCTCAGTTTGGATAAAATCCTGCTGATTCCGGCCAATATACCGCCGCATAAGCAAGCGCCGGACCTGGCCGAAGGCGTGGACAGGCTGAACATGTGCCTGCTTGCCGCGAGAGATTACCCCTTTATAGAAGTTTCCGATATGGAACTGCGCCGCGAGGGCGCAAGCTATACGATAGATACTCTTGAGGCCCTCCGGAGGATTTACCCTGACGGCGAGTTTTTTTTGATTCTCGGCGGCGACATGTTCCTGGGCTTTGACGCATGGCACAGATTTGAGGAAATAATAAAAAACGCGGCTGTCTGCGCGGCGGCGCGCCGTGACAAAGACTGCGGGGAACTTGCCGCCCAGCGGAGGAAACTTGAAGCGCTTGGCGCGAATATAATAATTTCGGAAGCAAAAGCTTTCGAGATTTCCTCAACAGAAATAAGAAATGCGTTTCGAGCGCGTAATTCAGGCTTTTTTAGTATATATTTGCCAGGAAACGTAAAAAAATATTGCGAATGCCTTTATTTATATTCGGGAACCGAAGCGGCGGATGTTCTGGAATACAAGCAGGCCATTGCAGAAATGGAAAAGCCTGGCCGGGTTTATCACTCGCTCTGTGTGGCGAAAGAGGCCGCAAGGCTGGCGATAATTTACGGCGCAAATCCCGCCAAGGCTTACCGGGCGGGGATACTTCACGATATTCTGAAAAACGTGCCCGCGGATAAAATCTTGCAATTGCCCGGGGCTTCTGATATAATTCATAAAGACATGCGGGAGCTTTTCCCGATGATATGGCACAGCTTCGCCGGGGCGGAATATGTCCGCCGCCGCTTTAATATCGGCGACGAGGATATTATCAACGCAATCAGATACCATACAACGGGAAGGGGAGGAATGTCTCTTCTTGAAAAAACGCTCTTTATCGCCGACTGCACTTCTTTTGACCGGGCGTACGGCGACGCTGGCATAATGCGGCAAATGGCCGGAATCTCGGCGGACAGCGGCATGAGCTACGCGCTTAAATATATCATAACGTCAATTCTAAAAGAAAACAGGCCTCTTTTACAGGACACAATTGACGCATACAACGATTCCGTTTGCGCAAAATAATATAATTAAAATAATTGCGGCGCGCGGAATTTTTCCGCCGCTTCGCACAAACATCTGGAGGTTTTTGAAAATTGTCTATAAAATCCGGAAAATACCGCAGGAAATTGAGCCGCGGCGTTCTTATTTCTGTCATTGCGATGGGAGTTCTGACAGGAGGGCTGGCGGGGAGCGCCTACGGTATTTTAAACACGCGCTTTTTTGACGAACACGGAAACAGCGCTTCACCGCCAGGCGGCGAAAGGCCAGAAAGCGGCGTAATCAGCCAGATTGACTACGGCGACGAAACCGTCAATTTCCTGCTTCTGGGGGTTGACGAATCCGAGCTTCTCACCGACGTTATCATGGTCGCAAACCTCAACATGGAGGACAGGAAGCTGAACATACTGCAAATCCCCCGCGATACCTACGTTGGGGACGATATTGTTCTTACGGGCAAAATAAACGCCGTTTACGGCAGCGCCAAAAACGGGGAGGCAAATATTGACGCGCTTATAAAAATTATAAACGAAAAATTCAAGCTCACGGTAGATCATTATGCCACTGTTACAATAAGCGGCTTTATAAAAATCGTGAACGCCCTTGGCGGAGTTGAGGTGGACGTTCCCGTCAGGATAGAATACGATTCCCCGTCGCAAGGGCATGTTGTGATAGAACCGGGCTTACAGCGGCTTTATGGGGAAAGCGCCGAATGGTTTGTGCGCCACAGGAAAAGCTATGTCACCGGCGACATCGGGCGCATGGGCGCCCAAAAGCAATTTATGTCCGTTTTGTTTGATATGATTTTCTCCGTCTCTAAAACGCAGGCCGCAACAATTGCGGCGGGCTGCATCAGCGAAATCACGACGGATCTGACGCTTTCGCAGGTGCTTGAGTATTACGGCATGCTCAGCGGCATATCCAGAAGCGATATAGAATTTTACATGGTTCCCGGCGACGGGGTAAACGCTTATTACAACGGCTATGCCATTTACGGCGTTGACAAAGCGGAACTTGCGGAAATATTAAACAGATATTTCCGCCCGCGTTCGGCGGATATTCTGCCGGAAGACCTGCCCCTTGTCGACGTTATGGAAATGAAAAGCTTTCAGTCGCAGGCAAATTCCGCGCCCCAGAACCCTGCCCGGGATTATCCCGCCCCGGAAAGCTCCGCCGCCCCGGTGGAAATTATCGACGGCGGATATTCTTACTGGTGGAATCCCCCGGACGACGAGAACCCGGACGGGTACTACAGCGAAAACGCGGCTTCACAGCCGGAAGCGCCACCGGAAGAAATCGCTCCCTTTCAGCCCGGCGAAAGCCAGGAAGCTTCTTCCCAGCCGGAAACGACTTCTGTTGACGGTTTTGCGGAGCCGGAAACAACGGCGCCTGTTTCGTCGGAGAACCCGTAAATTTTTGGTAATTTGCTTTGCGGGGGCGAATAGTCATTCGCCTCTTAACGCGCCTTGCGCAACGGGTTTCACCGCAAAAAATTTAAATGCACGAGGTATTTTCTGCATGTACCTGAAATCACTTGAGATACAAGGATTTAAATCCTTCCCCGACAAAACAAAACTGGATTTTGAACGAGGCTTCACGGCTATAGTCGGCCCAAACGGAAGCGGCAAAAGCAATATCGCCGACGCTATCTGCTGGGTTTTGGGCGAGCAGTCCGCAAAAAGCCTGCGCGGGGCAAAAATGGAGGACGTTATTTTCGGCGGCACCCAAAAACGCCGCGCGACAGGTTTCTCCCAAGTCGCCCTGACCATGGACAACAGCGACCGCACTTTTGACATAGACGCGAACGAACTGACCGTCAGCCGCCGCTATTACCGCTCCGGAGACAGCGAATACAGAATAAATGGCCGCCCCGTGCGCCTGCGGGACGTCAACGAGCTTTTCATGGACACCGGTCTTGGCCGCGACGGTTATTCCGTTATCGGGCAGGGCAGAATTGCGGATATAATCAGCGAAAAAAGCGGCGAGCGCCGGGAAATCTTTGAGGAAGCCGCCGGGATTTCCAAATTCCGCTACCGGAAAGAGCAGGCCGAACGCAGACTGGAGCAGACGCAGGAAAATCTTCTGCGCCTGAAAGATATTCTCAAAGAAATTGAAGACCGGCTGGAACCTTTGGGGATTCAGGCCGAAAAAGCAAAGCAATTCTTGAGTCTTTCGGATGAGAAGAAAAAACTGGAAGTTTCTATTTTCGCAGGCACAATCGCAAAAAACCGCGAGCTTCTAAACGAATACGAAGAAAAGCTCCGCACAGGCCGGGTCGGCTACAGCGACGCGGAAGAAAAGCTTGAAGAAATCGCGGACGAGCTTGGCGAGCTTCGCGAAAAATCCGCCGCTATTGAAAGCTCCGAAGAAAAACTTCGCGCCGAGCAGGGCCGCATAAGTGAGGAAATCGCGGCTCTGGAAGCCCGGGAAGCCGTCTTAAACAACGATATTTTTCATAAAAATCAGAATATAGAGCGCCTGAATCTGGAACTTGAAACTGCGGCGGGCGTTTTTGCCGAAATTGACGAGGAAATCAAAACCCAGGCCGAACGCCTTGCGGGTTTTGAAAAAAGCGAGCGGGAGATGGAAATCGGGCTTTCGCGCCTTAAAAACGCTTTGTCGGAGCTGCTCGGCGCCGGGGGTCAAGACGGCGCTTTTTCGCGGCTTCAAAAAAGACTGGATGAAATTGAACGCGGCGTTTCCGCCGCTACTGTCGAAAAAATCGGCGCACAGTCCTCTATAGAGGAACTGAACGAGCGCAGTTCGGATATAGCCAATGGCATGAAAGCCAGGCAAGCCCAGCTTGAGAAGCAAAACGCAGAAAAAGCCGAGCTTGAAAATTTTTCCATGCGATTGGAGTCAAGTATTTCTGAAGAAGAAAATGGCCTTGAGGGTTTCCGGCTTAAGCAGAAAAGCCGCCGCGAAAAGCTTGAGCAGCTTGAAGAGGAGCTTTCGGCGGTCTCGCTCAGCCTGAAAGAGGCCCAGCAGCGGTCGAAAATTCTATCCGATATGGAAAAAAACATGGAGGATTTTTCACAAAGCGTCAAAACCGTGATGAAGCTTTCCCAGCGAGGCAGGCTTGACGGGATTCACGGGCCGGTCTCAAAAATAATCGGCGTCCCCGCGCTTTACGCAACGGCCATAGAAACGGCGCTCGCTTCTTCGATCCAAAATATTGTTGTGGACACGGAGGAAAACGCAAAGCAGGCTATTCGCGCGCTTCAGCAGGAGAGGGCAGGGCGCGCGACATTTCTCCCCATAAGCTCCGTCGGCGGAAGCGCCCTGCGCACGGACGGGCTGGAGGATTACGACGGCTATGTCGGCGTCGCCATGGACTTGATAGACTTTGAGGACAAGTATTCCGGAGTTATTGCGGCGATTTTGGGAAGGGTTGTCGTCTGTGAGGATTTGGATTCTGCTGTATATATTGCCAAAAAAGAAGGCTGGCGCTTCAAGGCCGTAAGCCTTGACGGTCAGGTGGTCAATGCGGGCGGTTCCATGACGGGCGGTTCACAGGGCAGAAACAGCGGTATTCTAAACCGCCGCGCCGAAATCGAAAAGCTGGACAGGCAGGCCGCCGGACTCAAAGAAGAACAGAATGCGCTTTCGCTCAGACGCGCGTCGCTTTCGCAGGAGCTTTCCCGGCTGGAAGCTGAAATTCGCAACAGGCAAAGCTCTGTTCAGGTTCTGCGCGAGGACCGGCTGCGGGCTGAAACCCAGCTGCACGGGCTTGACAAAAATAT
Source organism: Oscillospiraceae bacterium (assembly GCA_031282245.1). Taxonomy (GTDB): domain Bacteria; phylum Bacillota; class Clostridia; order Oscillospirales; family Ruminococcaceae; genus JAITEB01. The sequence continues at coordinate 52,367 of JAITEB010000006.1, forward strand.
AAAAGAAAACGAAAAACAGCTTCTGGTCTATGCGGAGGAAGCCGGGCGCGTCGGCGGGCGGCTTGAGGCGCTGCGTATCAAAGCCGAAAACGCGGCGGTAAAACTGGAGAATCTTTTTGCGGAAAAAAGCGCCGTCGAAGAAGAACTGCGGGCGCTGGAGACCGCCCGGGAGGAACTCCGCGCAAAGCAGGGCGCGCTGAACGCCGAAATTTCGGACTGCCGTACGCGGCTTGTTCTTATCCAAAAGGACGAGCAAAATATCCGCAGTCTCCTGGAAAGCCTGAACGAGCGCAAATCCGGTCACGGTTTCCGGGAGGAAAACATCAGGCTTGAAGCAGCAAAGCTAAACGCCGAGATTTGCAATATAAAATTGCAAATAGACCAGAATTTTAAAAATATGGAAGAACTGCGCCAAAACCACGCTGAAAAAGGCCGGAGGCTTGCCAGGCTTTTGCTGGAAAAGAACGAACTGGAAGCAAACGCTTACGGCCTGCGGGAAGCCGAGCGGGAATGGCTTGGGCAGAAAGGCGAGCTTAGCCGCGAGCTTACCCGCCTGGAGGAGCGGCGCGACGCGCAGCAGGCCGAGTACGACCGCGTTGCGGCGGAGCTTTGGGACGAGTACGAAATGACAGTCAGCGAAGCCCTTGCAGCTCCCGGCAGTGACAAAAGCCTTACAAAAATAAAGGCTTTGCTGGCCGAAGTCAAAAACAAAATCCGGGCGCTGGGGAGCGTCAACGTGGCGGCCCTGGAGGAATTTGAGGAAGTCAGGGCGCGCTATGAGTTTATGAGCGCACAATGCGCCGACGTTGAGAAAACGCGCCAGAGTTTGCTTGATATTATCGCCGGGCTTACCAAAGAGATGCGCGAGATTTTTACAGAGAAATTTGGAGAGATTAACCAGAATTTCGGCGAGATTTTCAAAGAGCTTTTCGGCGGCGGCTCCGCCCGACTTGAGTTGAGCGGCGACAGCGACGTTTTAAAAAGCGGCATAGAAATCCACGTTCAGCCGCCGGGCAAAATCATAAAAAACCTGTCCGCGCTTTCGGGCGGCGAGCAGGCTTTTGTGGCTATCGCAATTTATTTTGCAATTTTGAAGGTGCGCCCCGCGCCCTTCTGTCTCCTTGACGAGATAGAGGCCGCTCTTGACGAAGTAAACGTCGTCAGGTTCGCAGGCTATATAAGACGTATGACGGACAAATCCCAGTTTATCGCCATTTCCCACCGGCGCGGCACAATGGAGGAAGCCGACACCCTCTACGGCGTTACTATGCAGGAAGAAGGGGTGTCAAAATTATTAAAGCTTCAAGTCAGCGAAGCCGAACGGCAGTTCGGGCTTGGCGGCTAGAGACTGTGTTTTGAATATTATTTTAAATTTTTTTCTGAAATATAATTTTTAAAAAGCCGGAAAGCCGCCGGGAGCGTCACGTTTTCCGGCAGCTTATCAATGCCGAACCAGCGAAGTTCGCTGGTTTCGTCGCTTTCCGGCAGAAGCTCCCCCGAAAAGTCCTCGCAGAGCCAGTAAGCCGCCGTTATGTAAACCCGGTCGCCGTTCGGGTAAGTGTGAAGCATCTCGCGCCCGGAAAGCAGACCCATGAACTCAAGCCTGTTTGCGGTAAGGCCGGTTTCCTCGAAAAGCTCGCGCTTTGCGGCTTCTTCAAAAGTTTCGCCTATATCCAGCGAACCGCCGTGATCGGACCATTTCCCGTCGTCAAGACGCTTTTGCAGCAGGGCTTTGCCGTCCTTGAGAACAAAAACCCCCGAAGCGGGCACAATAATGCAGGCATGGCCTATATACTCGCGCAGGGAGCGCAGGTATTCTGACATCGGCAAAAAGCATCAGCTCCTTAATTAATACTGGCGCGCGAAGAGTTCATAAAAATATATTAATGCAGACGACCCCCGCCAGACAGGCCAAAATAAACAGCCCCGCCCATAGATCGATCAGTTTCATTTTGAGGTGGTTCATGCGCGTTCTTCCCTCGCCGCCCTGATAGCAGCGGCATTCCATTGCAATGGCCAGTTCGTCCGCTCTGCGAAAAGCCGACACAAAAAGCGGTATCAGAATCGGAACAAGCGCCTTCACGCGTTTGACAGGCCCGCCTGTCTCAAGGTCGGCCCCGCGGGCCTTTTGGGCGTTCATGATTTTGTCCGTCTCGTCAATCAGCGTCGGGATAAAGCGCATGGCAATCGTCATCATCATAGCCAGTTCATGCACGGGCAGTTTGATTTTTTTCAGCGGCGCAAGAAGCTGTTCTATCGCGTCGGTCAAAGCTATGGGCGTCGTCGTATATGTCAAAAGCGAAGTCCCCGCAATCAGGCAGATAATCCTTACGGACATCACCACCGCAAAGCTGATCCCCTCTGTTGTGACGGTTATTATCCAAAACCGGAAAAGCGCGTTCCCTTCGGTCAGGAAAAACAGGTTCAGCACGCTGGTGATCAGCACCAGAGGTATGATGGGCTTAAGGCTTTTCATCAGGAATTTCAGCGGGATTTTTGCGCAGGCATAAGCGATTATTACAATAAACGCGCCTACAGCCAGCCCGATTTTGTTCGAGGCCGCAAAAAGCGCGACTATAAAAACAAAGGTCATAATCATTTTCATCCGGGGATCAAGCCTGTGCAGAATGCTTTTCCCGGGGTAGTACTGTCCGATGGTTATATCTTTAAGCATGTTTTATGCCCTCTCTCTCAAGCAGCTTCAGGATTTCGCTCCTGCCATAATCAACGGTGTAAACGTCCGGCGGCACGTCAATCCCGCGCGCCCGGAGCGCCATAAAAACGCGGGTTATCATCGGCACTTCAAGCCCTATTTCAAGCAGTCTTTCGGCCTTTGAGAAAACATTTTCGACCGTATCAAAAGTTTCTATCCCGCCCTGGTTCATCACAAGCACTTTTTTGGCATAGCGCGCGATATCCTCCATGCTGTGAGAGACAAGAACAACTGTGCTCCCGGTTTTTTTGTGATAGTTTTTAATGCGCTCGAAAATACGGTCCCGGCCATGAGGGTCAAGCCCGGCGGCGGGTTCGTCCAGAACAAGTATCTGCGGGCGCATGGCGATAACCCCGGCGATTGCGGCGCGGCGCTTCTGCCCGCCCGAAAGGTCGAAAGGGGAACTCTCCAAATATTCCGGATGAACGCCGGCAAAGTCGGCGGCTTCCCGCACGCGGGCGTCGATTTCCTCTTTGCCCAGCCCCATGTTGCCGGGGCCGAAAGCGATGTCTTTGTAAACCGTTTCTTCAAAGAGCTGGTACTCCGGGTACTGGAAAACCAGCCCGACAATAAACCTGATTTGGTGAAGGCGCTCCTTGCTTGCCCATATGTCTTCGCCGTTAATATAAATGCGCCCGCTGTCGGGCCGGATAAGGCCGTTGAAATGCTGTATCAGGGTTGATTTTCCGCTGCCTGTGTGTCCGATAATGCCGATAAAATCCCCTTGTTCAATCTCGAAGCTCGCGTTTTTCACCGCGTTTTTTTCCATTGAGGTGCCTTTGTTATAGCTATAGCTCAGGTTTTCCACTTTTAACAGGGACATGGGGAACAACCTCCGGTTTTTTTAATTATTTGAGAACCCGCATATATGCCGCGCCCTTGCAGCCGGAAGCCGGTCTGTTTTTCAAAAAATATTCCGCGATAGCGTCCGCGCAGTCATCCGCGCTTAAAATATCTGTCCGGAGATTCAGGCCTTCGCGGTTCAGCTTGTGAATAAGCTCAACGGACTGCGGCACATCAAGCCCGATCGACTTGATTAAATCTATATTCTGGAAAACCTCAAGCGGTTTGCCGTCCAGTATAATTTTCCCCTCGTTCATTACAAGAAGCCGGTCGGCCATGGCGGCCTCGTTCATATAGTGCGTGATAAGCACGACTGTTATGCCGTATCTTCCGCGGAGAGTTTCTATTGTGCCCAAAACCTCCCGCCGCCCTCTTGGGTCAAGCATGGACGTAGGCTCGTCCATCACGATACAGTCCGGGCGCATGGCGATAATGCCCGCGATTGCGACGCGCTGTTTCTGCCCGCCGGAAAGCTGCGCCGGGGACTGCTCCCGGTATTCGTACATCCCGACGGATTTTAAAGCGTCGTCAACGCGCTGGCGGATTTCTTTGGATTCTATGCCCATGTTTTCCGGCGCAAAGGCCACGTCTTCTTCTATCACAGTGGCGACAAGCTGGTTGTCCGGATTCTGGAAAACCATGCCGACAGCGCGCCTTATATCAAAAAGCCGGCTCTCATCGGCGGTGTCTATGTCTTCGACATAAACTTTCCCGCTTTCCGGGAGCAGAATCGCGTTGAAATGCTTGGCAAGCGTCGATTTTCCGGAGCCGTTGTGCCCCAGAACCGCGACAAAACTTCCCCGCTCTATCTCTATACTGATCCCGTCAAGAACAAATTTCCAGGGAGCGTCCGCCGGTTCTTCGCCGCGGTTGTATCTGAACTTCAAATCCTCTGTTTTTAAAATAGCCGATTCCTGCATAAAAGCCTTACCGCCCTGACGTATAATTTATAATTATTTTATAACATATGTGAAAATATATAATTAAGCTGAGATTAACTTTCAGAGATTTTCAAATAAATTTGCTAAATTTGCGCCGCCCCTATAGTTCCCAGACCGCCGCCGAACCGCAGGGCAGATAAAGCCCGGTTTCTTCGACAGGAAGCCCCAGCTCGTCCGCCAGGACCCTGCCGCCCATTTTTTTGCGGATTAAATATTCCAGAATATATTTTGAGACTGAAGCGGAAAGACCCGTCGTATAAGAGCTCAAAACAAAACAGACGGGCTTGTCCGAAAGCAGCCCCGCGCACAGCCGCACCAGCTCATAAACGGCGCTCTCCAGCTTCCAGACCTCGCCGCCGCTTCCCCTGCCGTATGACGGCGGATCCATGATGATTATATCATAGCGCCGGCCGCGCCGCAGTTCTTTCCCGGCGAATTTTTTGCAGTCGTCCACAATATAGCGCACGGGTTTCCCCGAAAGCCCCGAAAGCGTCATGTTTTCCTTTGCCCATGCGGTCATGCCCCGGGAAGCGTCCACATGGCAGACGCTGGCCCCCGCCGCAAGGCAGGCGGCGCTTGCGCCGCCCGTATACGCGAACAGGTTCAGCGCGGCGGGGATTTTCCCGCCCGGAACGGATTTTATTTTTTTAGAGAGATATTCCCAGTTTGCCGCCTGTTCCGGGAAAAGACCGGTGTGCTTGAAACCTGTGGGGCTTATCTTGAATTTCAGCCCAAGCCCGGAATAACTTACGGTCCAGCTTTCGGGAATTTTTTTATAGAACTCCCAGCTGCCGCCGCCGCTGGAAGATCTCAGGTAGCGCGCATGAGCGCTTTTCCAGAGCGGGTTTGTTTTCGGGCTGTCCCAGATAATTTGCGGATCAGGCCTGATTAATATTATATCGCCCCAGCGCTCCAGCTTTTCGCCGCCGGAAGCGTCCAGCAATTTGTAGTCCTGCCAGTTTTCAGACGGCCTCATGAAAGTTTCCCCTTCGCTTATACTTGAGATTTACGCAATATACGCGATTCTCTCCCGGATTTTTGCCGCGATTGACTCAGCGCACTGCCGGATCAGTTCGCTGTCCTGGCCTTCCACCATGACGCGCACAAGAAGCTCCGTACCGCTGGGGCGGACAAGAATTCGCCCGCTGTAAGCCAAAATACCGCTCCATTTGGCGATTTCCTTCAGCACGTCTTCGTCCTCGCAAATTGCGTTTCTCTGGGCTTTGGTCATTGTGACGTTAATAGTAACCTGCGGGAATTTCCGGACGGGCGCGGCAAGTTCTTCTATTGTTTTGCCGCTCTCTTTGAGGATTTTGAGAAGCTGAACCGCGCTGAGCTGGCCGTCGCCGGTTGTGTGCAGGTCGCGTATGATAATATGCCCGGACTGCTCGCCGCCAAGATTATACCCGTTTTTTTCGATTTCTTCAAGCACAAATTTGTCGCCCACTTTTGTGGTCAGCGTGCGGATTCCAATACTTGCGAAATACCTGATAAGTCCTATGTTCGTCATGATGGTGCCGACGACGGTATTTTTCGCGAGCCTGCCCCTCTCGTTCCAGTAGCGGGCGAATATCGCAATGATTATGTCCCCGTCGACCAGGTTACCGTGCGAATCCACCGCCATAAGCCGGTCGGCGTCGCCGTCGAAGGCAAGCCCTAAATCATAGCCCCCGGCGATTACTTTTCCGGCAAGACTGTCCGTATGAAGCGCGCCGCAGTTCAGGTTTATGTTTCTGCCGTCCGGCTCGCAGCCAATCAGCGTGAAATCCGCGCCAAGCGCGCCGAAGATTTTTCCTGCCGTCGGGCTTGCGCCGCCGTTGGCGCAGTCGATCAAAACTTTTGTACCGGACAGGTTAATATCGCAGGTTTTCACGACAAATCCGGCATAATCCTCCGCAGAAGCGCTTGAAAAGCTGATCCTGCCGACTTCCGTGCCGTCTACATCAGGCTCTATCAAATCCGGGGAGAGCACAAAAGCGGTTATTTCGTCCTCATACATATCCGGTATCTTAAATCCGTCGCCGCCAAAAATTTTAATGCCGTTGTCCATGGCCGAGTTATGCGAAGCCGAAATGACGACGCCCGCGTCAGCCTGATATAATTTAACCAGACAGGCCACCGCCGGGGTCGGGACAAGACCAAGGAGAGTTACATCCGCCCCAAAAGAACAAAGCCCCGCAGCAAAGGCGCTTTCAAGCATATCGCCGGACTGGCGGCTGTCCTTGCCTATTAATATTTTGGGTTTACCGCCTTTATGCGCTTTAAGCACTTTTGCAAGAGCTTTGCCGGTTTTCAAGGCAAGCTCGCTGTTCAGGTCTTTGTTGGCCACGCCTCTGATGCCGTCTGTTCCGAATAATTTTTTCAAAAATCAATACCTCCCAATAGAAGCTTGTAATATTATAACACATTTTATTTATATGTAAAAAGTTTTTTGCTGATTATATTTATTTCAGAGCTTTTTTTAGAATTTACGGCGGACTCCGCGTGAAGCGCCTTAATCGGCGCGCCGTTTATTATTGCAATTTACGCGCGATAATGCTATTATGTCTGTAAAATATAAATTCAATAGGCGTCAGGAGAAAAAAAGTGTTTAATATAATTCTTTCAGGGGCAAACGGCAGAATGGGCAAAACCGTCGCCGAGCTTGTTCGCGCAAGGTCTGATATGAAAATAAGCTTCGGCATTGACAGCTTTGACGAGCAGGCTCCGGATTTCCCGGTCTTTTCAAGCTTTTACAAAAGAGAACTTATAAGCGAAGGGCTAAGCTGTATTATAGATTTTTCGCACCCGTCCGGCCTTAGCAATCTGCTTTTGTTTGCAAAAGAAAAATTTCTCCCGCTGGTTTTGTCCACAACAGGATATAATTCCGGAGAAAAAGAAGAAATCCGCCGCGCTTCCGAAAGCGTCGCAATTTTTCAGTCGGGCAATATGTCCCTGGGCGTGAACCTTATGATAGAGCTTGCAAAAAAAGCCGCGGCTGTTTTGGGCGAAAATTTTGACATAGAAATTATTGAGAAACACCACAGTCAGAAAATAGACGCGCCGAGCGGCACAGCCTATATGCTTGCGGAAGGAATAAATTCCGTCCTGGGCGATAAGTACTCATACCGGTTTGACAGGCAGGCTGTGCGCGGAAAGCGCCCCGCCGACGAGATAGGCATTCATTCCGTGCGCGGCGGAACGATCGTTGGGGAACACGAACTGATTTTTGCGGGCAATGACGAGATAATCACTATAAGTCATTCGGCCTATTCAAGAAGAGTTTTCGCCGAAGGCGCGCTTAGGGCCGCGCAGTTTATCGCTTTGCAAAAACCGGGGCTTTATAATATGAGCGACATGATAGGGCTGTAAAAATTATAATAAAACGCCCTTGCCGCCGCTTGTTTTCCTATTAATAGCCTTTTACTATAATTTATTAATATTCACATTTTTCGTCAATTCTCTTGTAAGTTCCAGTATATAATTGTAAATAAAGAGTAAAATTATTATATTAAATTAATTTATTAACCTAAATCAAAAAAAGTGTAATCTTCCCCTGTCCTGTCATCAAGGGCGCATTTTTGCCGCCGCTCACAAAGGAGGTTAAACGTTTGACCTATGAAGGAAATAATCCCAGGATCACAGCGCTGATAAATTTGTATTCGTCTGAGCAGTTTCCGGTGGTCGTCTTAAGTCCGGAGATAGAAATTATATGGGCAAATGACAAAGCTTTGCGCACTTATCCCCAGTTGCGAATACCCAATATATTAAAAGAATGTATAAGCTCTGAAAGTCTGGCTTTGCTTATGGAGCGGCTTAATGTCTCCGGGCTTGGCGCGGTTGACTTTTCCGGAAGGAAAGAATGGGGCTGCCGCATTTGCTTCCAGCCTTTTTTTAAAGAAGACGGCAAAGAGTTGGATTTTCTTTTTGCCTTTTTTTACAGGGAAAGCCCCGCACCGAGACATATCCCGACAACGGCGGATATCTCCAGGATTTTTTCTTTGGGAGAGCTTCAGGTCAGGGACGCTCTTAACGGCATAATGAACCATGCCAAGCTGCTTAATTATATTGCGAAAAAACATGACGATACCTGGGATCAGGCGGCTGACAGCCTGAATATAATTTATAAAAATTCTCACAGGATACTGCGTTCGTATTCCAATATTGCGGAATATTCGCGGTATATGCTTAATGAGAACGTTTTTTCGCCGGATTCGGATTTGCTCAACCTCTTTTTACGCCGCAATTGCGAGGATCTGGTCAATGTCGCCAAATATCTCAAAATCGGCTTTGAATACGAAATCTGCGACGAGGCCCTTCACGTGCCCTTTATGAAAATAAAGCTTGCCCGCGCTGTGTTTAATTTTATCCGCAATTCTCTTATGTATTCCCGGGAGGGCAACAAAGTCAGCATAAGCCTGACGCGTCAGGGCGGCAAAGCGCTTATTTTTATCAGGGACTACGGGAAAGGAATGAGCGCTGAAAAGCTTGAAAGCGTTTTCAACTCTTTGTCGGCGGGTACGGCGGGAATAAAGCCGCATTTGGGCAACGGCGCCGGTTTTGGGCTGCCATTGGCTTATTTTATTGTCAAAGAACACGGCGGAGAAATAAAGCTGGACAGCATAGAAGGCTTTGGGACTGTGGCTTCGGTTATACTGCCGCTTTCCGTGGGCAATATTGGGGGAACTCGCATGAATCAGTTTTTCCACAGCTACCCTTCGGATTATTCTTCGCCGCTCTATCTGGAGTTTGGGGATCTTGTCCCTTCGGTTACGCTTAATCATAAAAATAGGGATAAAAACAGTTGACCGGATTCAAAAAAAATAGTATTATATATTTGTTTATAATAGCTATGAGGTGTTTTGCTCCAAAAACACCTCATATGTTTATGCTTTGCTAAAAATTTAAAAAGCGTTTTAGTTTTGATTTGGCTGACCTGAAGTAAAATTTTAGAGCCGCTATTTATATAAATCACTGGAGGGTATGAAAAAAATATGTCCGTCAAGTATATTTTTGTCACGGGGGGCGTTGTCTCCGGCCTTGGAAAGGGCATAACGGCCGCCTCTCTGGGAAGGCTTCTCAAAGCGCGGGGCTATCGGGTGACGATCCAGAAATTTGATCCCTATATCAACGTTGACCCCGGCACCATGAGTCCCTATCAGCACGGCGAGGTCTTTGTCACAGACGACGGCGCGGAAACGGATTTGGATTTAGGTCATTATGAACGTTTTATCGACGAGAACCTGTCAGTAGATTCCAACGTCACCAGCGGCAAAATTTACTGGACAGTCATCAACAACGAGCGTGAGGGCGTTTATCTTGGCCGGACGGTTCAGGTTATCCCCCACATCACAAACGAGATCAAAGAACGCATTGTCCGCGTGGGCGTGGGCGGCCGGACTGACATAGTAATTACAGAGATAGGCGGAACCGTCGGCGATATCGAAAGCCTGCCATATCTGGAGGCTATACGCCAGCACGGCATAGAAGTCGGCCGCGACGACGCCATTTTTATACATGTAACGCTTGTTCCCTATGTCACCGGTTCGGAGGAGCTTAAGTCAAAACCCACTCAGCACTCTGTCAAAGAACTGCGCTCTGTGGGGATTCAGCCCAACATACTGGTTTGCCGGAGCGAATACCCTATCCCGAAGGACATGAAAGAAAAAATCGCCCTTTTCTGCAATGTCCGCCCGAAAGACGTTATTCAGAACCTGACGGCTCCCACTCTTTACGAAGTTCCGCTTATGCTGGAAGAAGAGGGTCTGGCAAATATAGTCTGCGAGCATTTGAACCTGGACAACCCCGCGCCGGAGCTTGGCGAATGGCGGGATATGGTTCGCAGAATCAAAAGCCTGAGCAAAAAGGTGAAAATCGGAATCGTCGGCAAATACACAGAGCTTCCGGACGCGTACCTGTCCGTTGCGGAGGCCCTGCGGCACGGCGGCTATGAAAACAGCGCCGAAGTTGAAATCAAGTGGATTAACTCCGAATTTCTGACTCCGGAAAATATTGCTTATTATCTGGAGGGCTGCGGAGGAATTCTTGTCCCCGGCGGCTTCGGCGACAGGGGCATAGAAGGCATGGTGCTCACCGCGCAGTATGCCCGCGAGAACAGGCTTCCCTATTTTGGTCTGTGCTTGGGTATGCAAATTGCGGTGATCGAGTTCGCCCGTAATATATTACACCTGCCGGACAGCAATTCTTCGGAATTTAACCCTGAATCTTTAAATCCGGTAATTGATATTATGCCCGATCAGCGCAATATAAAAGACTTGGGCGGAACCATGCGGCTTGGGCAGTATCCCTGTCTCTTGAAAGAGGGCGGCATTGCCGGGCGGGCTTACGGAGCGCGGCTCATCTATGAGCGCCACCGCCACCGCTACGAGTTCAACAACACTTATCGCGAAGTTTTTGCGGCTGAAGGCGGGCTTTTCGCGGGCATTTCTCCCGACGGCAGACTTGTCGAAATCTTTGAGGTTCCGGCTCATCCGTGGTTTGTGGGCGTACAGTTCCATCCGGAGCTTAAATCGCGCCCGAACCGGGCGCACCCGCTGTTCCGGGATTTTATCAGGGCGTCGCTTGAACACGAGAATAAATAAAGGCAGGTATCTTATCCAATGTCGGAAATAAAAGCCGCAGATAAATTTCTGGAAGTTTACAGCGAAAAAATAAAACGCGAGGGCGCGGAAAATCTCCTGAAATGGCTGAAATCCAGCGATTTCCTGAAGGCCCCCGCAAGCACGCGCTTTCATCTTTCCCGCGAGGGAGGGCTTGCCGAGCACAGTCTGAACGTTTATCGCCGCCTTGTGAAGCTTTGCGCCGCCGAGCCTTATCAGTTTTCAGAGGAAACTCTTGCGATATGCGGGCTTCTGCATGACGTGTGCAAGGCGGATTTTTACAGGACCGATTACAGGAACTCCAAAGACGAGAGCGGCAAGTGGGTAAAAGTGCCATATTATGCCATAGACGACCAGCTGCCTTACGGCCACGGCGAAAAGTCGGTTTATATTATCAGCGGCTTTATGCGGCTTTCCCGGGAGGAGTCCATGGCTATCCGCTGGCACATGGGCGGTTTTGACGAAAGTGTGAAAGGCGGAAGCTTTTCGCTGAACACCGCTTTCCAAAAATTCCCGCTCGCGGTGCTGGTTCACGCCGCGGATCTTTTGGCCACCAATCTGGACGAGCGGCACTTGCAGGCTTGATTTTTTTATAGAAAAGAGGGGAAAACTTGAAATATATCCTGGCGCTGGACCAGGGAACCACCAGTTCCCGCGCCGTCCTGTTCGACGAAAATCAGAATATAGCCGGCATTTCCCAGCGGGAATTCGCGCAGATTTACCCAAAAGAAGGCTGGGTGGAGCATGATCCCATGGATATTTTTACTTCTCAGTATTCTGTTTTGCTGGACGTGATAGCCAAAACCGGAGTAAGCCCGAAAGAGATTCTTGCTATAGGCATCGCCAATCAGCGGGAAACCGTCATAATGTGGGACAAAACCAGCGGCGAGCCGATTTATAACGCGATTGTCTGGCAGTGCCGCCGCACGGCCGGAATAGTCGAAAAGCTCGTCGCGGACGGTCTTGGTGGCTACATCCGTGAAAAAACCGGCCTTGTCCCGGACGCTTATTTTTCCGGCACGAAAATCAAGTGGATTCTTGACCATGTGGATGGCGCAAGGGAAAAGGCCGTGCGCGGCCAGGCGCTTTTCGGGACGGTAGACACCTGGCTTATTTGGCGGCTGACCGCCGGCAGAGCACATGTCACGGACTACACGAACGCTTCCCGCACTATGATTTATGACATCCGCAAACTGGAATGGGACAAAACTTTGCTGGAGGCTCTGGATATCCCGGCGGCCTGCCTTCCGGAGGTTATTCCCAGCAGCGGCGTTTGCGGGTATGCCGCTGTCGGAGGTGTGAAAATCCCGGTGGCGGGCATCGCGGGCGACCAGCAGGCCGCGCTTTTCGGGCAGTGCTGTTTTGAGCCGGGCGAAAGCAAGAGCACTTACGGCACCGGCTGTTTTCTTCTCACCAACACGGGCGGAACGCCAGCCGAAAGCCGGAACGGGCTTTTGACGACTGTCGCGGCAAGCGTCGGCGGAGAAATAAATTACGCCCTTGAGGGGAGCGTCTTCACAGGCGGCGCGGTTGTGCAGTGGCTGCGCGACGAGCTTCACTTGATTGACGAAAGCGCCGACACAGAATATTTTGCGGCGAAGGCGGCTTCGACAGGCGGCGTTTACCTTGTGCCCGCGTTCACGGGGCTGGGCGTGCCGTATTGGGATATGCGCGCCCGCGGCTGCATTATCGGCATCACGCGCGGCACAAAGCGCGAGCACATTGTCCGCGCCGCAGTGGAAAGCATTGCCTATCAGACCTGCGGCCTTGTGGACGCAATCAAAAAAGACGCCGGCATTTCGCTGAGCGCACTGAAAGCCGACGGCGGCGCAAGCAGGAATAAATTTCTTATGCAGTTTCAGGCGGATTTGCTCGGCATTCCCGTTGTGTGCCCGACTGTCAGCGAATCGACGGCGCTGGGAGCGGCATATTTGGCCGGGCTTGCCGCCGGGATGTGGAGCGGGACGAAAGAGCTGACGAAATTTTGGAAGCCCGGGCATGTTTATGCGCCGCAAATGGACGGCGAGGACGCCGCAAAGCTTCTTGCGGGCTGGGATAAAGCGGTCGGCAGAAGCCTTGGCTGGGCGGAATAGCGCGTCCGCGGCGCATGAATAATTATCCGGGCAGGCGCATATAATTTGCAAGCGGCAATAAAACCGGTATTTTCTGGCGAAATTGCATCGAAAAAAATTTTTTATTTCAGGCTGAAAACAAAAAAAATTTCGGCGCTTAAAAATCCCCGCTACTGTGCGATTTGCTGTATTCATAAACGTCTGTTTTGTGCAAAACGCATAAACACGAAGCTTTGCTTTTATTCAAATCTCTATTTGACAAACAGGCGCAAAAACGCTATTATGTATTCTGCACGTTAGGAGACCACTATATATAGTGGTCAATAGTATATTAACGGAGGGACAGCATAATGGCAACAAAAACGGAGATTATTACCACAATTATTAAGCGGGATGGGAGGTTCGCGCCTTTTGATATTGACAAAATTACCCAGGCAATTTATAAAGCCGCAAGCGCCGTCGGCGGCCAGGATCTGGACACGGCCGAGGCTTTGGCCGAAGAAGTCGAAGTTTATCTGGCCGACGCTCTGGAGCTTGTTACACCCACTGTCGAGCAGATTCAGGACGCTGTGGAGAAAATCCTGATAGAAAACGGCCACGCAAGAACGGCCAAGGAGTTTATTCTCTACCGCGACCGCCGCACAAAAGTGCGCAACATGAACTCCAAACTGATGAAAACTCTGGAGGATCTGACCTTCAAGCCCGCCATAGAGAACGACATAAAGCGTGAAAACGCGAATATTGACGGCGACACGGCTATGGGAACCATGCTCAAATACGGCTCTGAAAGCGCGAAGCAGTTTTATGAGATGTTTTTGCTTCAGCCGGAACATTCCGCCGCCCACAATGACGGGGATATTCATATCCATGATTTGGATTTTCTGGCCCTGACTACAACGTGCTGTCAGATTGATATAGACGCGCTTTTTAGAAACGGCTTCTGCACGGGGCACGGTTTTTTGCGCGAACCAAGCTATATCGCGAGCTATTCCGCGCTTGCCTGCATTGCGATTCAATCCAACCAGAACGACCAGCACGGCGGGCAAAGCGTACCCAATTTTGATTATGGGCTTGCAAAGGGCGTCGCTAAATCTTATAAATATAACTACAGGAAGAATCTCTCAAAGGCGCTGGAGCTTCTGGCCGACCGGAACGACGCGGAAGAAGCGTCCAAACAGCTTCTGGAGGGTTTGAGCCCCTCTCTGGATAACAGGGATTTTGATGCGGAGCTTTCCGGAAGGCTTTCCGGGATTGTTCCGGACGAGAAAACGACTGCCAAAATCTTGCGCTTTGCCGCAAGATGCGCAGGCGAGGAAACCGACCGCGACACATACAAGGCTATGGTCGCGCTTGTGCACAACCTGAACACCATGCACTCACGCGCGGGGGCGCAAATTCCTTTCAGTTCGCTGAACTATGGGACGGATGTTTCGCCGGAAGGCCGCATGGTCGTCAAGAATCTGCTTCTGGCTACAGAAGCCGGTCTTGGCAACAGCGAAACGCCCATTTTCCCCATTCAGATTTTTAAAGTCAAAGAAGGAGTGAACTATAACCCTGAAGACCCGAATTACGACCTTTTCAAGCTGGCTTGCAGAGTCTCTGCAAAACGCCTTTTCCCGAATTTCTCGTTTCTGGACGCGCCTTTTAATAAGCAATATTACGTAGAAGGCCGTCCCGAGACGGAAGTCGCCTATATGGGCTGCCGCACAAGGGTCATTGCCAATATTGACAAAAGCAGAGAGACCACCTACGGCAGGGGCAACCTGAGCTTTACCTCGATCAATCTGCCGCGCATCGCAATCAAGTCTCACGGTTCGGCGGAGTTCTTTTTTGAGGAGCTGGACAGAAAAATTAATATTGTGACAGAGCAGCTCCTCGACAGGTTCAAAATACAGTGCTCCAAAAAAGTCCGGAATTTCCCCTTCCTGATGGGGCAGGGGATTTGGATGGGCAGCGGGGAGCTCGGCCCGGACGACAGCATCGCCGAAGTTCTGCGCCATGGGACGCTGACGGTCGGTTTTATCGGTCTTGCGGAGTGTCTGACCGCGCTTATCGGCAAACACCACGGAGAAAGCCGCGAGGCGCAGAATCTGGGGCTGGAGATAATCGGTTTTATGCGCCAGAGAATAGACAAGGCCTGCGAAAAGCACAAGCTCAACTTTTCGCTGATCGCCACGCCCGCCGAAGGGCTTTCAGGGCGCTTTGTCAAAATCGACAAGAAAAATTACGGCATTATCCCCGGCGTGACAGACAGGGAATATTACACTAATTCTTTTCATATTCCGGTTTATTACGAGATAAGCGCCCATGATAAAATCCGGCTGGAAGCTCCTTATCATGCGCTGACAAACGGCGGGCACATCTCGTATATAGAGCTTGACGGAGACCCGAGCAAAAACACAGAAGCTTTTGAGCGGATTGTCCACTGCATGAAAGAAGCCGGCATGGGATACGGCTCTATAAATCACCCCGTGGACAGAGATCCCGTTTGCGGTTACACCGGCATTATCGGCGAGAGCTGCCCCAAATGCGGGCGGCGCGAGGGCGACGGCAAGCCCGATTTTGAGCGCATACGCAGGATAACGGGCTATCTTGTGGGCACTCTTGACCACTTCAACAACGGCAAACGCGCCGAAGAGCGCGACCGCGTGAAGCATTTTAACATAGAGTGCGCTAACCCGCTGGGATAAAAAAACTTAACAATTCGGCAGGGGCGGATATTATAATTCGCCCCTGTAATTATATATGCAAACACCATCATTTTATAGGGAGACGTCTAATTGGAAAGCGCGTTTTTGGTCATGAAACAAACCGGAATAATGTTCTTGCTGATGAGCATGGGAATTTTCTCCCGCAAAAAAGGCATGTTTTCTGTTGAAACTTCGGAAAACTGTTCAAAGATTCTGTCTGATATAGTAATTCCCGCCACAATGATTTACGCCTTTCAGGGGAACAGCTCCGCGGGCGCAAAAAGCGGCTTCTGGCTGGCCTTTGCAATGGCCGCGCTGTATCACGTGATAACGCTTTTCATGGCAAACCTGATGATACCCGGAAAAAGCGGCGCGTCGTCTGACCTGGAGCGTGTGGCGGCCGTCGCGGGGAACTGCGCCTTTATGGGCTTCCCGCTTGTCCGCGCGGCGCTTGGCGAAGGCGCTCTTATTTACGGCACGGCGTTTATCGCGGTATTCAACTTGTTTATATGGGCGTGGTCGGCGCTTCTTGTGGGCGGGGAAAAACCGACGCTGAAAAATATTCTTCTGCGCCCGCAGATAATAAGCGTTGCAATTGGTCTTATCCTGTTCGGCTTTTCGATTAAGCTTCCAGATTTCGCGCTCACCTGTCTTAAATACACGGCGGATTTAAATACGCCGCTTGCCATGCTTGTCCTTGGGGCTTTTCTTGCCGAAGCGGACATAAAAAGCGCTCTGAAAAATTTCAGGATTTACCGCGCGGTTTTTATAAAAAATTTTCTCAGCGGCAGTATTTTCATGCTGGCCATGACCGCGATGCAGACTGGCCGCTGGATTCCCGGGGCGCATGTTCCTCTGATGACGTGCGTGATTATTTCCGCCGCGCCGACAGCCGTCACTGCTGTGTTTGTCAGCGCGCGCTACGGCAGGGACAGCGCCTATGCCGCCCAGCTTGTGGCGGCTTCGACATTGTTTTCGCTGTTTTCGATTGCGCTGCTTGTTTTTCTTGCTTCGTTTTTGCCGCTGTGAAAGAGAAAGCGGCGCTTTCGGGCAGGACAAAAAATTTGCAAAAATATATGCGGACAAATTCTGCAGCGCCGGAATAAAGCATATTATTCAAGCAGGAGCAAAATATGTACCGAAACGGCGTGATTTTTTGTGTTCATGCTTGTAAAGCAAAAGTATATAAGAATATTTGGTTTTGGCGTCGTATTTTTTGCGCTGGCATGCGCGGCGGTTTGTGTTTCCCGCCAGAATGCGCGGAGCGTCCCGGCCAGCCGGACGGAGGAAAAAAAGCATATTATTTATCTTACTTTTGACGACGGACCGTCAAAAAATACCTCGTTTGTGCTGGAGATTTTAAAGCGCGAGAAAATTCCCGCGACTTTTTTCGTCATTGCCCCGCAGAACGAGGAGGGCGAAAAACTCTACCGCAGGATTATCGACGAGGGGCACTGCCTTGCCCTGCATTCTTATACTCACAACACAGATGAAATCTACAAATCCGTCCAGGCGTACGAAGAAGATTTTTTCAGGCTTCAAAAAACCGTCTATGAACTTACGGGCCAATCACCCGATATTTTCAGGTTCCCCGGCGGAAGCACGACTTCCGCCTGCAAGCCCGAGCTCATGAAAACTCTGATAAATCATATGGCAAAAAAAGGATACACATATTTTGACTGGAGCATAGATCTGAACGATTCGGGTCCTTATGCCCTTCCCGCGGATGAGATTTATAAAAACCTTGTAAAAGAAGTTGAAAAACAGCCCGGATGTGATTTGATTATTCTAATGCACGACGATAGCCTGAGGTCGACGCTTCCTGCGGCGCTGGAGAAGATTATTATTTACCTGCGCGGCAAAGGCTATGTTTTCGACGCCCTCTGTAAAGATACCGCGCTTGAATAAACCCATAAAAAAACGGTCCTTTCCCGGATTCGGAAAGGGCCGTTTTTGCTTAATTTGCGCGCGGTTTTAAATATGATTAATATAGTCGCGCAGGAACATCCTGATGTTTATCAGTCAGAAATGGCGGAAGCTTTCGGCTGTTCTCAGCCGTGTATTTCGCAGACGATAAAAAAGCCCAGGTTGTGTTAACACAAAATAAGTGATTCAGATTACCCTTACGCTTATGACAGCCGCTTTTCCATTGGCGGTTGTGACTGTTATTGATGCGGTTCCCGACTTGATGCCCTTTATTACGCCTGTGGCGCTGCCGACAGTCACGAAGGATGTGTTGGAAGAAGTCCATCTCAATTCACTTGCTGAACTTTCCGGCACAAACGCTACCGTCAGAGTCAGAGTTTTTCCCTTTGATATTGTGATAGTAGCTCCCTGGTTGATCCTGATTCTGTCAGGTTGCTGGGAAGCCGCTTCTTCGACCTCAAATGTCAGCGATATTTCAAGAGTTTTATCTATGGTTCCATCGTTGTAAGTGACAGTCACCGTTGCCTCATAAATACCAACATCAAGTCCGGTCTTCGGCTTGACATTTACGCTTGCGGCGCCTTCGACAGCTATAGAATCGGAAAGCGAATCAATTTCAAACGCTTCTGGATTCTTTCCGCTGAGCGAAATATCGAAGTTGGCGGGATCAAGAACCGCATTGCCCTCGTTCGTGATAGTGAAGGCCTTGCTTGTCACAGAGTTATATCCTTCCGTTACTTCCCCAAAATCTAACACCTCAGGGCTGATTTCAAAATCCGGCTCGTCGGGTTCAGTCGCAGTCACCTCAAACGTCAGAGCTATAATCGCGTTAATGGGTGTATCCCCATTAGTGCTGATGATTATAATCTCATCGCTGTATGAATTTGCCGAAAGCTCCGTCTTTGGCCGTACTGTTATTATTATCGCAGAATCCCCGGGCGCAAGTTGTTCGGGAACACTAACATCTATTGTGAAGTTGCTGGCATTTTCATTTCTAAGTGTTATGGATATTCCCTCATAGGTTCCCGTACCAGTGTTGAGAAGCTTTGCTGTCTGGGCCGCAGGCACCTCGCTGTAGCCTGCCTGCTCCGAGCCGAAATCAAGGCTTAAACTCTCTGGGGTCACTTCATAGTCCCATACAAGTGCTTCTTCTGGGACTGTGACTGTCTTTGTTGCATAGAGAATTTCCCCGGAATCGCCATAGTTCTGCCAGTCCGCAATGGTGGCTCTTATCACGTAGGCGCCGCTCGCGCTTGCGGAAAACTTGCCGGCAGAATCTATTGTTGCGGCGGTGACATCGCCTCCGCTTGCGTCCGTTACGCTCCATGTCACAGTCTTATCGTCAATTTCCGGCAGGAGAGAATAAGCTTCTTCTGTGTCAACTTCGGTGGTATCTTCCCCATCTACTTTAAGAATCGTAATCTTCCGGGAAATTACACCAATCGCTTTGTCGCCGTTCAGAACTGTGGCGGTTACTGTCACTTTCCCATCAGCAAGAGGTGTTACTGTACCAGAACTTGTCCCAATGCTCGCTATACCTTCGCTTGCGGATCCCTCTAATTCCCACTCCACAGCGTAAGGGGAAGCAAGCTCAACTTCGCCTGTATCAAGCAAGTATTCAAATTCGGTTTTGGAAACGCTTGCGCCCAATATACCGTTTACGGGGATAAATTCATCTCCTGTTATTTGGGCGATTATCACATCGCGGGACACTACTACATCGTAGGGCGCTTGGCCTTTGTCTTTGCCGTCCTCGTCAACTTTGAGAGTCATGGTGAGGGTGACTTTTCCGGTTTTCTGCGTACTCAACTTCGCAATTTTTGCTGTACTTTCATCGGGAGTGATCTCCGCTATTGCTGAGTTGTTAACCTCCCAAGTCACACTGTCTGTCTCTACTATGTCGCCTATTACGTTAGTGGCAAAAGCATCTTTTTTGTCTGTATACAGCGCATCCGGAATAATCTCGTAATCATGAGTACTTTCATCCAGAGGAATAACCAGCTCGCCGTCAATGCCAACTACCCATATATCCAGGGTGGCGGAAATTGCTGCATTCTCCTCCGAAGCCGGAACCGTTGCTTTAATCTTATATTTGCCCGCTTTTGCGGCGTTCAGTTTCACCTTTGTCTTATCGCCTGCGTCGTTTTCGTTCGACACGGGTTCAAGGCTTGCCACTGTGGAATCAACTGCCTTGCCTGTTTTGGCGTCAACGACGGACCATACAAGTTTGTCTTTGTTGTCTGTCGCTATTATACCCACAGCAGTGTATTCGGTGTCACTTGTTCCCTCGGCGACGTATCTGTGGCCGCTTATTTTCAGGTCTTTATCCAGAACATAGACAACCACGCCGCCCTCGCTGCGCTTTGGAACAGTAATTCCGTTAATATCGCCGCTTTCGCCGACTTCGAGAGGGGCGCCGTAAGCGTAGGACTTTTCTTTGCTGATACGTTTTTCGGCGTAAATATCTCTAAGCACGGAATTTTCCGGGAAAACAGTTCCAGTGAAGTTTATTGTCTGATCGGCGTCAGAGCGGTTGATTGCGACAAGAACCGCCTGATTCGGATCAGGCTTGTTGTTTTTATCGTTCAGATACGCGACAAACGAAAGCACGCTGTCGCCCGTGCCGTAGTCTGTGTTGTAATCTCTTTCACCTTTTGAAAACACCTTTGAATATTCGTCGCGGGAATTCAGCAAAGCCTGATAGTGCCTTAGCAGCAGCGGATTAGTGCCAGCCAGCGTCCAGTCGAAATCATACCGGTTCTCGTCGTATTTGGAGGGGCTGTTGTTGGAATATTTTCCATACTGACCTATTTCCTCCCCGTAGTATATTACCGGCTGACCCCTTGAAGTAATCTGGAGCGAAGAGGCGTTCAGCAGATAAGAATATTTGAGAGTGTCATCGCTGGTTTTTACCCTGGTTATAAAGCTGTCTTCGTCGTGGCTTGAGAGGAACTGCCCCAGCGAAAGCATCGGGTTTGCCTTGAAATAAGCTTCCCTTTTTTTCAAATCCGAAACAGTTTGCGATACAGAGATAGTGCCGTCGCCTTCAACTTTAATTTGTTCTGTGCCATGCGCAACTTTTGTTTCCGTAAGCTTGTGCCCAGTGACAAAACCGAGAGTAATCAGTTTGAAATCGAAATCAAGAATGGAGTCCAGCTGATCTATTGCCAGATAGTCCTCTGTTGTATATCCGCCCTCAATGCTTGCGCCCCGGCTGTCAACATAGCCCGCGTAAAGCTCGCCTATCATTTTGAAGTCCGGGTTTTCCTGCACTACCGCGTTTTTAAGCGCGCGCCAGGTGTCGTTTTCAACATGCTTTACCGTGTCGACCCGGAAATAGTCCACCAGCTTGTTCTCGTTTTTATCTTTCGCCGCCACCCATTTGGCCTGCCATTTAGTCAGAAGATCTCGGACAAGCGCATCTTCTGTCCGGAAATCGGGCAGTCCGACCAGCTCTGTCTGAACTCTGCCATCGGGATTATTAACCCTGAACATAGATCTTCCGTTTGGCAAGATAAACTTTCCAAGCAAATCAAGCGGTGTTATACCGGATGTTGTGCCGAAATTGTTCATCTCGTAGCCCGCGTGGTTTATGACTATATCCACCATGAGTTTCATTCCGCGTTCGTGCAGGCCGTTTGCAAGATCCTCAAGACTGCCCATATGTTCGTCAAGTTTCTGGAAGGTTTTCGCCCAGTACCCCGCATAGCCCTGATAGTGGTTATTAAGCTCAAAGTCGATGTTATCCACAACAGGCGTCACCCAGACAGTATTAATGCCAAGATTTTGCAAATAATCCAGCTTTGCTTTCACGCCGTCAAGGCTTCCCCCATGGTACTGATTCAGATAAGAATAATTGCCGGTATTTATCCATGCATTGCCGGTGAACTCTCCGGTTATAAACGGCGAGTCAGAACCGGTGTAGCCGTTAAACCTGTCCGTGAGCAGGAAATAAATTCTTGCTTCGTCCCAGTCGAAACCTGTATCCGGCGGGGAAATTATATTAAGAGTGGCTTCTTTTGGTACTGATTTGCCATTTTTCAGACGGACTGTGACTGGCACTGTGTATACGCCGCTTGCATTTGCCGGAACGCTTATGGTCTTCTCAAACTTGCCCGGAACAAGCGAGGGGACAGGCGTTTTCTCCGCCCCTTCAAAATCATAAAAATCAGAAAGATCCGCCGTCACGCTGGAGATATTAACAGAACCGTGGACGCTCAGCGTCGCGAGCTGCGTCGGGTTGATTTCGTCCTGAATAAACTCGGCTGTAAGCCGCGTCACTTTTATGTTAACCGTCGCCTTGCATTCAGTGGTAACTTTGCCGGTCAGGTCTGTAAGCTGCACCGTCACGGTTATCACGGCGTCGCCGTTTGCAACGGCTGTCACTCTGCCGTCCGTGTTGACAGTCGCAATGCCCTCGTCGCTGGATTTCCATTTGACAACGTCCGGATTAAAACCGGAGATGCTGTTATAAAGTGCGTCAAAATACGTCACGGAAAGCGCCTGCGATTCACCCGGCTGCAGTTCTATCGGGCTTTCGTCGAAGGGGCCATAGTCTGCAAGCTGTTCAGCCTTGTAATAGTCGCCTTCCGAACCGACATGGTCAATCCTGGAAGCCGTTCTGGGGTCAATCATAATATGGTCAAGTTCGCCGGTGGTTTTTGAATTGTAGAGAATGGCCAAACTGCGCGGGGGTATGTCGTAGCCCCATGAATTGGTTATTTCCCCGAAAACCGCAGTGGTTGCCATAAGGTGGTTGGCCGCAACATGGAGACCAATTGCCCCAAGTCTTACGAACGCGTTCGTACTGCCGCCGTTGTAGATGACATAAATCTCGTCCCAGGAATCCCCAACAGCCTTGCCGTTTATCTTGAACGCCACAATATTCTGCTTTAAATCGAGATTTTCCGCGCCATGTTTACCGCTGTCAGGATGATCTACATCGTCAAGATTAGTAATATTCGCCTGTATCTGGGAGAAGTCTTCCATTCTGAATGCCGGGTGCGCTCTTCGGATGGCAATAAGTCCCTGATAATATTTGAAAATATCAATATAAGCTTTCTTTTTGCTCCAGTCAATGGCGTTCACGCCGTCATTAGCGTTATAGCTGTTGTGATCGCCATGCTTTGTCCGCAGGAATTCGTCCCCCGCCTGGAAGAACGGTATGCCCTGGGAGGTCATCAGAATCCCTGTGGAGAGAATGTCGCTTTGGATAGCAATATTCCCGTTGCCGTCTGACGTGAAAATACTTTCGCCGCTTCCCTTAATATCAAAATAAGCATTGTCTCCGGCCATTGCTTCGGGTAGTTTTTTAAGATCGTCTCCCCCCATTCCGAAGGAAAAGCGTATTTTGTCCCAGAGATTGAGGTTGTCATGCGCGGTGACGTAATGAATTGCCTCGGAAGCTTTTGTGACGCGATTGTTGGAGCCGTAAACGCCGCCCAGAATGCTGCCTTTGTAAGAAGTGTTTTCTGTGGCGAAGCCTTTGGAGGAATCATCGGATTTGCCCTTTACGGCTTCTCTGAAAGCGTCGTCGAAAATGGCAAAATCGTTTCCCGACCAGTTGCTTTTAAAAGTCTCGCTTGTTATTGGTATTGCTTCGTCGATAGCCGGAGTGCCTGCCGCCCACGGCTCGCCATAAACAAGAACGTTGGGATTCAGCGCCTGCAATGCGTCGACCAATTGGGTCATAGTTGTGCCGTCTATAATCGACATCAGGTCGAAGCGGAAGCCGTCAATACCGTATTCTTTCTGCCAGTAGAGCACGGAGTCTATAATATATTTGCGGACCATCTTTTTTTCGGTTGCGACTTCGTTGCCGCACCCGGACGCGTCAGTCAGTTTTCCCTCGGCGTTGGTTCTGTAGAAATATGTGGGGACAAGCTTCTCAAAAGGCCCGTCGTCCACGCTGTAGGTGTGGTTGTATACAACGTCCATTACAACCCGTATGCCCGCATTGTGCAAGTCTTTTACCAGCTGTTTGAATTCATCAATGCGCTGAACAGGTATCGTCGGCTCGGTGGAGTAAGAGCCTTCCGGGACGTTGTAATTCTGCGGGTCGTAGCCCCAGTTGAAATTGGACTGGCCCGGGGCGGAAGTGGTGTCCATTTCGGTCAGATTAGGGTTAAGCTCGTTGACGGAGGCAAAGTCGAACACCGGCAGCAGGTGAACCGTGGTAATGCCAAGTTCCACAAGATGATCTATCCCCGTTTTGATAGCGCTATCACCGGAGAAAGCCGTCCCGGTCTTAATGCCGCTGAATTTACCCCTGTCTTCCTGAGTAACGCCGGAATTCGGGTTTATAGAAAAATCGCGTATATGCATTTCATATAAAATTTCATCCGTCTTTTTGTAGTCCGCCGGGTATGAGCCAAGCTCCACATCGTCTCCGTCGTTTTCACGGACGTTTACAATAGCGGTCATCTGGCCGTTTGCGGAAGTCGCGACAGCATATGGATCCACCGCGTAGGCATAAGTCCCCGGCGACGAATTTTGCTCGACTTTGTACATGTAATAATGGCCGAGCAGGTCGCCCTCCACAGTTACGGAGTGCACGCCTGTTTTCAGGTTATAGACCATCTTGTAGCCTTTGCCGATAGCGGCGTTATCTGAGTTGTTGCTGTAGTTGTTGTCACCGTCCGCTTCGTGATGCTCCAGCTTGGACTGTTTAACTTTCCCGTTTTCAAAATAGTCGGCGGGAAGTCTGCCGTCCGCGTCGCCCTCGTTGTTGTATATAATAACAGATATTTCTTTAGCTGTCGGCGCCCAGACTTTGAAAGTCGTTTTGTCATCTGTTTTGTTATATTCTGTTTTGTTATCCGTATAGTTCGAGCCGAGGTCGTCGCCCGTATAGAATACAGTATCCAAAATTCCCTTCATCGTGACGTAGCCGGGCACGCATGTTTCGTCGTCCGGGTTGCCGGCAGCGTCTGTGTATCGCACTTGATAGCTTTTGTGAGGGTCAATAACATCAGTGTCGGTGCCGATGATTTTGATATCCACAACCGTTGAATTGTCCCTGCGCGAAACGGTTGTCGTGGTTCCCAAAGCTTTATTGGCAGCTATATCCCAGACAACAAGTTTGCCGATGTCGAAGTCCGACGGAATATTATCGGTAAGCGTCGCCACAACAGATGTATTGTCATCTGAAAGGGCGCTTTTTATTTTTGTCTTGATGGTTAGTTGTGTAGGATATATTTCCTTGTCGTCTTCAATCAGCCAGAACGTGTCACTGATTTGGCCTTCGGGAATTTTGAAAGTCCGGTTGGATGTAACGTCCCTGCCTTCCCAGTTGCCTTTTCTCACAAGGAAGTCCACTGCGCTGTCGGCGCTGGTAAACGTCAGTCTGGACCAGCCGGCGGGTGCTCCATTGGTGCTGAAATCCACCTGTTGTCCGTCCTTGTTGCTTTCGGACCATGTCCATAGATTCCAGCCCGCATAATTTTGGTCATACCTGTAGTAATATACTGTATATGTGTTTGTGTTTTCGGGAGGCGCAGACTCAATAGGGGGTTTTAACTTATAAAATTCTGCGTCGCCTTCTATAAAATAAAAATCTTGGCTTAATTTGTTATCTTCTATTGTAATCTGGCGCGTATCGACGTCTTTAATGTCAAAATTACTTTCCTGGGTTCCGATTCGTAACCACAGCCATGGCCGATCTTTATCATAAGGTTGTGTGTTATCATATGGTGGTTGTATTTCAAGAATTGTCGTTTTTACCCAGTTCGGGTCGTCTGTCTCTGAAAAATACAGCGTCTGAACTCTTTCCGTACCATCAGAATAATACTTCGTCCACGACCTTGCCGCCCAGCCGCTGTCATCCGACTGTGTGGCAAAAGTGGAACCCGCCATATCATTGCGGTGATAGTAAATGTTATAGGTATATAATGTCTTTTCGCTCGGGTCTCCTGAGATAATGAAGATTTCTCCCTTGGACGCGAGCAGATTCCATCCATCCTGATTAGCCGGTCCATTTTCCGCATCGTTCCAGTTGCCAGGACCATTTGGACAGATTTTAAAATTTATTGAATCAGCATCTGTAGTAATAGTGGCTACCGCCCAACCGGGGTAGTTAATCGAAGCCGTAAAAACAGGATTAGTTTGGACATTACCACCATCAGTCCGCCACACATGCGCAACTGCATTTGTATAGCTCTGATCTATGCGGTAGTAATAAATCTTGAAAGTATTTTCCACCGCCGCCGCCACATCTATTGGAGAAACGGCGCTTAACGGAGAAAGAATAATAATTAAAGCGGCCAATAACGTTATCGTCGTGCGGAATGTTTTGCGCAGTAACATAAAACTCATCACCTCATAAAAAATTTGATATATCAGCATAAAAAATTATTTAAAAACATAATCGTCAGTAAAGTCGTTTATGTCCACTAGCGTCCCGACGGCAATCATCCGTTTTTCGCTGGTGCCAATAGGGTCACAGGTGGTCAGCGTTACCCGGCAGTCGGAAAAAACCCTTATTGGGTCCCAGTTATCAGCTTCGACGACAACAGTATATTGGTGCAAATAACGGAAGACTTTGTTTTTATAGACAAGATAAATATAGTCGCCCTCACCGAGCGTATTGATAGAATAAAACTCCATGCCGTGTATATCCCGGTGAGCGGCTATGCTTGTATTGGTATTTGCCCAGTCCGGAGGCTGGGCATAAGAGTACAGCCCCGGCCCTTTTTCCAGTTTATAAAGCTCCGTGCCGTCCTGAATGGGCGAGTCGACCTTCATCCGGGGAATTACAAGCCGCAGCGTCTCCGGCTCGTAAGCGTCGCGAGGTTTTGTGCGCAGGAGACTGCCGGCGGGGTAAAACACCGGAACCCCATCCGCCTTCGGTTCGTACTCCGGAAATGAGGTCAGACTGTTGCTTTCTAACGGTAAAGTTTCCTCCCGCAATTTCGGCCTGTCAAAGACAAAAAAAACAATTGCCAGAATCGCAAATATAAGCAGGGCAATTTTGATATTCTTTTTCTGCTTTTCGGATATGCCGCTTTTATTAAATATATTATTAATCCGTATAGTTCAGTCCTCCTCCCGTCACGGGAAGAAGTATATGCGGCGTCCCGATGTCTCTTATATCATGCCGGGAATTTGGCTCCGTTTTGTCATAATCGTCTTCAATATGGTCCTGGTTTTTATTCAAACTTTCGCCCGAACCTTCCAGGACAAGCGCCGCACCCGATCCGCCGCCGCCGGCGTCAGGGTCAGAGTGGTCAAGGTCGCAGCGCATCCGGACAAGCCACTCAAGGGCAACGCCCTCTTTGCCCTGATATTTGTCCCACATTCTTCCGTCAATAACAAAATCAAAGCGATAGCGCGCCCTTGTCCCGGGGCTAAGCTCTCCAAAATATATTTCTTCTGAGAGATCATTCACGACGTGGTCGCTGAAAACACTCTCAAGCCGCCCCAAAATAGGCCCTCGGTAAATTATTCCGCCCGTATTGCTTCCGTCCTGTTGAGTGATGGTCAAATTCACATAGCTGAGAAGTTCCTCCGCGGTTCTTTTTTCGGCCGCGTCTCCGGATTGCTCGACGGGCAAAGCCTGCACCTGCATTATAACCGGATGCATGCCCTCGTTTCCGATCTCAACAGTTTTTGAAAGTCCTGTCCCAGGCTCCGCATTCCTGAAATCCAAAATAACGCCGCGGCTTTCATATTCGTCCCCGTCGGTATTGTGAAATTTTATTATTTCCGCGTCGCCGTCTGCGGAGAGGAACGCGGGCGTCGTCAGGCACAGAGCCAGCAGGAACGAAAATATTGCCGCGCGCCTGAATAATCTCCCGGTCATGCTTTGCCTTCCTCCAGTCTGAAACCTTCCGCAATCCATATCGCATGAAAGCTTTCCCCCGATTCTGGGGAAACGCCGCTGAAATAACATGTCCCAAACCACTCGTCGCCCGGCCGCATAAGCGCCGGCGCCCCGGCTCCGGGAATAACGACAGGGTTTGCGTGGTTTCCAGCGGCATCTTCATACCCGCCTATGTCATTTGAGCCAGCAGATGTCCCGATATTTATCTCACTCAAATTTATCAGGCTTATATCTTTTACCAGCGCCGCTCCCCCCGCATTCCTGTATTCTTTTGTATAGGCAAGATTTACAGTAAGAGCAACTGTGCCGGTGTTCTTCAGCCGGAACTCGCTTTTATATATTCCGTTTCCGGCGTCCGAACACATTGTATAATAATAGATTTCAAGGCCGGGGCCGCCTATTTTCACTTGAATCACGGGAGCTTCAACCGTATTCGTAAACCATGCGTAGGACGGCGTGCGCAGCGCGGCGCAAAACAGAGCGGTCAGGCAAACGGCGGAAACCAGCGCTTGGATTTTCTTCATGTTCGCTCTCCCCCGCCGCCGTCAGAGACAAGCATTTCTGAAAACGGGCCGCTTTCCGCCGCCTTCAGAACAATTTTTACAAGCGCTTCGCATATCCATCTCCCGGAATCGTCTTTCCCGAGCGCAAGTTCCGCCACGGGGTTTTCAACTTCAGCCTCGTATCCGGAGGGCGCGAAAACCTCTATACTGTACTCTCCCGCAAGAAGCCCGTTTTCAAATCTGTATTCGCGCGGGGATATCCCCGCAAACTGGAAAACTCCCTCTTCACCGGAAAGCGTTTTATAGCCGACGTTTGTCTGAACCGCTCCGGAAATTTTCTCAATGCCGTCATATCCGTCAAATTCAAATTTTAAAACGGCTTCCACAACCTCAATCAAAACTTCGCCGTAAGCTTCTTCGCCGCCAGAAGAATCCGCCGCCCGAATCTGAAGCAAAAACTTTCCTATCAAAGAGGGAGTAAACGCAACTTCAGGCAAAACAATTCCGCCTTTGGCAAAATCCTCCCCGGGCACCAAAACTTTGCCCTCGTCTATGGCTTCTCCGCTTTCCTCATACCAGCCGTATAAATATTCTCCAGGCTCCGCGCTGAGCGCCGCGGTGAGCGTAAGCGAATCCCCCGCCGTGACGGCCATATCGCCGGGCAGTCCGGAAAGCTCCATGCTGATACCGCCGCTGAACCCGTCTGTGCCGCCCGGCTCAGCGCTCGCTCCGTCCGGAAACGACAAACTCGCATTGACATCCGCAGCGGCGGGAAAAGTAAAGAATAGCAACAGCGCAAGCGTCATACAGAACAACACCGGCTCAGACCTATTCTTGAACGGATTCATTTGGGATCAGCCTCCCTGGGATTGACATTGCCCATATTTTCCTCGGCATTCGGCTCTTTTAATTCATCCGGTTTTGTTTCAGCTTTTTCGTTCCGGCATGATTCGTCCTGTTCAACCGGCTTGCTCAGAATGGTTTTTATAAGCAGATATATTAAAACCCCGATCAGCAGCAGCGCCGCTGTGCCTATGAGCAGTCTTGACGGATCCGCCAGCGGGCCCACGCCCTTGAGCCAATATACAACTTTTCCCACAGCCCGGTCGGCCATTACCGGCGGGTCGTCGGCGTTGTTGGCGTCGCCTCTTGTTATGAAGTACAGCCCCGCCTGTTTGTCGTTTATGACCTCGCGTATTCTGTGAGTTACTATCGAGCCGCTGGAGGCCCTGTACGTCAATATGTCGCCTTCTTTAAGAGCGCCCGGATCCTCGCCTTTTACTATCAGAATATCGCCCGAACCAAACGCAGGGTTCATGCTGCCGGTCTGAACCGTGAAAAGCCCATAGCCGAAAAACGGCAGAAGGCTTCCGGTAAGCCGCCTTATAAGCACGATTAAAAACAGGATTACTATCAGATAAGGCCAAAGCCCAAGAACTTTTAAAACCGGGTTTCTTTTTCTGGTCTCTTTTGGCATTTATAAAAAACTTCTTTCCCTGTGATATACGGCGGCGTCAGTCCGCCGGGTTCAGATCCGGCTTTCCGGGCGAAATTTGCCTTTGCAACAGTTTGTCAACGCGAGCCGTTATATTTGCGCTGACCGGATCCGGGGTTTGTATCTCCAAAATATCGTCCGGATCGGTGGCGTCATACGTAATAATAATATTATCAAGCGGCGTTCCCAAAACTGTGTAATCCACAGCGGACATGCCAAGGGCTTCTATAGTTCTTCCGATATTGGCCACGTCTGCGCTTCCGGAATTGATATACAGCGAAGCTATCGCCCCCGGCAGAACCTGGGAGACATTCCAACTGTGATCCATGTCCGGCGCAATTTCCAAGTTCCCGTACTGATACGGATTATCGACGTATTTTGTCGCGTCAATCCGGACAGGCATTATTATCTCTTTGCCGACGGGAATTATCGCCAGATAGCGCGCATCCGGCAGGGAATACCACATATATCCGGCAGCTTCGTCCCATGCGCAGCCGTTTGTCTGGAGATAGTCCTCATCAAGGCTTAAGGAGAAAAAATGACTGCTGCCCGGCATTTCCGAATCCGCCGCTCCGGGAAAACCGGGATAGTTTGATGTGCCCGCCGTATAATCACTGTTTGGCATCTCACCGGATTTTACATACATACTGGGAGTTGTTTCCCATATGCCCCATGTCTTGCCGCCAAACACATATTTACTTTCATCATCGCCGAAACGAAAGCCCGCCCGGTTGGAAACCAGTTCCGCCTTGACGGCCATACCTTCGTCCGGGCTTATCAGAAGCGCGGCGGGCAGGTTCCCCGTATTTTTCAGCGTGACCAGACAGCTCACATAATTGGCCGGTTCCAGATAATGCGGTTCTGTGATATCGCCTGTGTCGTCCGACACCAGCTCGCTTTTGACAAATTCTACCGCAAGATCCCCCATAGTAAGGGAAAGCCCGGCGGCTATGCTTGTTGTGTACCACGCAAAGGTGAAAGCCGAAACCGCAAAAATCAAAACAAGCAAAAGAGCCGCCGGTTTTATATAATTTCTTTTTTCTTTATTCGATACCGGCATATCTGAAAGTCCCCCGTTCATAAACCGTTTTTCCCCGCACAAAAAGGGATTTAATGTTTTTGCATAGTATTTGTTTGCAAAGTTGCCGCTAAATCCCTTTTTGCTTGTGGAGAGGAATCCGGTTTATAATGATATATCCGGATTTTGCCGTTTTAATTAATTGTGAATCCGCTGGTCGGGTCGCTTGAATCGGCCGGAGAAATCTGGCGGGCAAGCAGGTTTTGAATCCAAGTTAAATCATTGTCGGAGGAGGCCTCTGGCGCTGTCAAATTCGCTGTCACTGAGGTAAGGCCTGCGCTGTCAAACAATGCGGTGATTGCTCCCGGCAGAACCTGGCTGCCCCGCCAGCCATCCTCGTTGGCGTTAATATTAAGTGTAGATGCTTGGTAAGCGTTCCAGACAAGCCCGTCCGCAACTACGTCAACGGCTATCGGGGCTACTGCCTCAGTATCAAGCACAAGAAGCCAAACGTCGTTTGTAGAATCACCGTTAGTGTCAAAGCTGAACCAGGCCCAGTTACCGCTATAACCGGCGGTAATGGCAGAAATCGCAGTTTCGTTAATATTTAGCTTGAAATATCCTTCGGGAATTACATCGCTGAAAGTCTCAATTGAATCGCTAACCACTCCGGCAGTATAGTCAACGATACCCGATGCAGTTTCACCAGCCCAAGTCTCTGGAACATCGCCGTTCTTGTCCGCATCGGAAAATTCAGCCTCAATCTCAAACTCTTCAAGCATTGTGAACAAAACAGCGGCGGGAATATCGCCTGTGTTCTCAATAGTTGAACCATAGGGAACGCCAACGCCCGGCTCAAGGGGATACGAATAGCCGTTAGTACCGTAAGGCTCAAGCACTGTAAAATTACCAAGCTCAACCGCAAGGTCGCCCATAGTAATTTCGACGCTTCCTGACACAGTGGTGGTGAACCAGGCATATGTAACGCCGGACACCCCAATAAGCAGGATAAGCAGCAGGACGATAAACAACGCTTTATTGTTATTTTTCTTCGCTTTGGAATTAGTCATATTCGCCAGTCTCCTCTTTTTAATTTATTTATATATTTTTTATTAAAAGGGTTAGATTTTACCCTTTTGCCCAGAGATACGCAACACGCAAAGACTAATTCACTGTTCTTGTTTCCGGGTTGCGCTGAAGTTTGAAATATTCCATCGCTTCTTCTATGCTTGAGAAGTGTGAGGACGGCTTTTTGCTTCCGCCAAAGTTAAAGCCGAACAGCGAAAAACCCTGGGCCTCCTGCTCTTCTTCAGTGGCTTCTTCTTCAACGGCGATGAAAATCGGCTGGAGTTCCATTCCCCAGACGCCAAACACGTCA
This sequence comes from Oscillospiraceae bacterium, assembly GCA_031282245.1. GTDB lineage: Bacteria > Bacillota > Clostridia > Oscillospirales > Ruminococcaceae > JAITEB01. The sequence goes on from JAITEB010000006.1 coordinate 84,365, forward strand.
TGAATGGCGCTTGTCTTTCCGTCCCCATAGTCCACATTCTGTACCGCCAGCCAGTTAACCTGAATTTTCAGTTCCCCATTTTGGAATATATTATTAACTCCGTCGGTGTTGCTGTTTGAAAGTTCGTGAGTTCCGTCGCCGTTAATCCCGTCGGGATTATTAACCGGGTTGGCCGGCTTTTCGTCTGCGGGGGCGTAATAAGTGTCCGGTCCCGCCATCTCTATCTTGAAAATAACCGGGCACGTGGAACCCCGTCCGACAAGATCAATATAAATATTTTCGTCATCGGGAACATCGTCCGGCGGAGTGTCTTTAACCGAGATAAGCGCCTGCGCCGTCGTAGTGTCGTCAAGGGCATATACGCCGTAAATATATTCCGATCCCGGTATATCCATATATCCATCCTGTTTCAAAGTCTCTTCCCAGTCAATTGTAACTCTGAAAACCGGCTTGTTTTCATCAATGTTGATGTCCGCAAGACTAATTTCGGATGAGGTGCCTGTCGTTTCCTCCCCGTCATCGTCGGAATTGATCGTAACCGCGCCCAGAAGCGCACTGGGCTTAATCTGAACAATAGCGTTGGGAACGGCTCTGGGGTTGCTTGCTTCATTGTTTTGAAAGACCCCTTTGAGATAGATATACCCGCCCGGCTCCAAAAAGACTGGCTCCGTTATCGTCGCTTCCCCGCCGTCCGGGTCGTACTTGTCTGTTGTAAGCGTGACTTTCAGATCCGCCAGTCCCGCGGTCATAGCGCCCGTCACCACCGTCGTAAACCAGGCGTAAGTTATCCCCATGCTGAACATGAGCAAAACCGCGACCGCCAGAACCGCCAGCCGCTTCTTTTTAGCAAGAGCTTTGAATTCAGCCGCAAACCGCGCCGCAAAGCTGAGAAATCCCGCCGCTTTTTCTTTCATCAAAATCTCCCTTTCGGAATTTTTAAATTTGGATGTCGTCAGAATAAATATGCAAAATTAGTCGAATTTCGTATAAAACATCTATAAAAATCAACTATTTTTCCGAATTTATATATAATTTTCACAATTAATAAGATAAGTATATACAGACTATTAGCGTTAGTGTGAAAAGAAACGACTTAAAAATATACATTTTCGACCAAGTTTTTTTCGCAATAATTAACGATTTGCAAGCTTTCTTTTGCATCTATCTGTATTATTAATAGCTAATAGTCCCGAACAGGCTTAAATAGCCAGTCTATTCTTTTAAAAGTTGGGATTTAATAAAAAATTTATTCTTGAACTCTTTTAAAAGCTTTTTATTTATGGTATAGTATTTTTCATAAGTCGGCTTAGTAAATATTTGTTTTCCATTATTAATTTTTTATTGCACAAAATTACTATTTTGTGCAATAAAAAATTAATAATTTACAATATTTATACTAAAAATATAAATTAAAGGCAAAGATGCTGTAATTCGCAACATCTTTGCCCATATATACAATTTATATTCATTTTTTCTGGCGGTTGAATCGCTATTAATAATAATTTAATTATATCCAATTGCACAAAATAGTAATTAGGTGAAAGTGGCGTATTATCATAAAGGCTTTATAATGCAGGGGGGTTATCTATGACTGCGAAAAAAAAGGCGCGTTACAAATACTATGAAGTGCTGCTGAATTTTCCAATAGTCGCTCAGCTGGAAGCCTTGGCGCAGCATACCGGAAACCCTGGTATTCCGCATTTTCACAACTGCCTTGAAATCGGATATTGCTTCGATGGATACGGAGAAATAATCATTGGGGAAAACTCGTATTCTTATACGAAAAAATCATTTTCTGTAATACCCCAGAATTGCCTTCATGACATAATACCCGCAAAAAGCATAAAAAATCACTGGGAATATCTATTTGTAGATACTGCCCACTTTATCTCACCTGTTTACACAAACAATCCCAAAATGTCGAAAAACCTTGCCGCAAGAATAAACAGAAGGGGATATCTGCTTCACAGCAATAAACATAAAACTATAGCTTCTCTTATATTAAACATTATGGATCTGTACAGGAAAAAAGGCGAAATGTATCAGGAATGCGCAAAAGACATCATGGCCGCTCTTATGATACAGGTTGCGCGCCTTACCGCCAGCGAAGATCAGGATCGGGAATACGAGAATTCAAGCAATATGTTTATTACAAACGCGCTTAACTACATCGGTGAAAATTTTAAGTATAAGATCCAGATTTCAGATATCGCCAGAGCCTGCCATCTAAGCGAAACGCACTTCCGCCGACTTTTCAGGCAAAGTATGAATATGTCGCCTCTGGCTTATCTGAATTTAGTCCGGATTGAAGCCTCCTGCAAAATGCTGAGATTAACAAACGCGTCAATTCAGGACATTGCCATGAATTGCGGTTTTGATACTCTTCCCACTTTTAATAGAAATTTCCAAAAAATTATGAACGCCAGCCCGCAGCAGTGGCGCAAAGAAGGCAAACTCTGAGCTCGCATAAATATATGCTGTAATAATTAATATTTTTCTCTCTTTTTGCGGCGATGACATTGGGCGGCAAGGCGCCTGGCCGCCGTAAAACCAAATTAGTTAAATAATTTGTATTATTAATTGTTTTGGCTGATTATATGTGTTAAAATAGCTATATTCTGTTCTTAATATTAATAATATAAAAAACCGGAGCTGAAAAATATTATGGCAATTTCTTATATAATTTTTGCGGCCGCGCTGGCCGCGCTTGTCCCTGTCAGAATATGGCAGTACAGCGCTATAATTGACCCTGTGACAGGCTTTTATACCCAAGACAGCGTGAGCAAATATATTCTTATGGGCATAATCCTGATTGCGTTCGCGCTTATCGTCTTTTTCACACTGAGAGAAAGAACCGTCCCGAATTTCCCGCTGCAAAACGGCAGCAAGGGGCTTGGCGCGGCTTTTGCGGCCGCTTCGGCGGTTCTGCTGGTGATTTCTGTTTTGAATATATTAAGAGAGACGCTTCCGGCAAGCGGCATATCAAAGGCAATACCCGCAAACCTGCTGAATATTCTCTGCGCGGTGATTTTCCTGGCATTGGGCGTGAAATTTTTCCTCGGGATGTTCAACGACAATTTCACGCGGATAATGCTTTTATATCCGGTGCTGTGGTCTATGGTGCGGCTTTGGAAAATTTTCACGGGCTATCAGACAGTTTTCTCAATAAGCGAACATCTGCTGGACATACTCTCCTGCATGCTGACGACGATTTTCTTTTTGTCGGCGGCGTATGTCGCCTCGGGATTTGCGGGGGTGAGCAGGAAGCATCAGAAAATTGCCGTTGTGACCGGAACTTCCGGGGCGATGATTTCTGTCGTCAACGCGGCGGGAAAGCTGTATTCCGAATCCAGCCCGAAATTTGGGGCCACGCTGGAAAATACGCGGTACAATTCGCTGGTGGAGCTTTTTGTGGGGATAATCCCGCTTGTTTTCTGCGCGTATATTTGCTTTGGACAAGACCGGGCGAACTCTCAGGAAAATTTTGAGCTTCTGCTGGAGGACGGGGAGAAGGAGCAGAGAATTTGACAGATCATAATTGCAAGTTTTATATAAAACTGAATAAGACTGGTCAAAAACTAAAAGAAGGGTAAAAAAGGGTAAAAGAATGAAAATCAAAAAATTTGCAAAAAGGCTCGTTCCTGTCACTGTTCTGACTGGTTACCTCGGCGCGGGCAAAACAACCGTTCTTAATTATGTCCTCAGCAATCAGGATGGGCTTAAAGTCGCGGTTATCGTTAACGACATCGGGGAAGTGAATATCGACGCCGATTTGATAGAGCGCGGAACAAACGTTTCAGCCCTTGACGACAGCCTTGTGCCGCTCTCGAACGGCTGTATCTGCTGTACGCTCAAAACGGATCTGATAGAGCAGATCGCGCAGCTTGCCGAAACCGGCAAATATAATTATATCCTGATAGAAGCCAGCGGAATTTGCGAGCCGCTGCCAATCGCGCAGTCTATCACCATGCTGGACGGTTCCGTCCCCGGGGTGAACCTGCCCGCTTTGTGCCGCCTTGACACGATAGCAACAGTGGTGGACGCCCAGCGCATGGCGACGGAATTTTTCAGCGGCGAGCCGCTTCTGCAGGAGGACATTGACGAGGACGACATTGTAAACCTGCTTGTTCAGCAGATTGAGTTCTGCAATATAATTATTTTGAACAAGGTCGACGAGGTCACCGCGGAACAGCTTGAACGGCTTCGGAGCGTTATAAAACAGCTTCAGCCGGAAGCCGAAATAATAGAGACTAACTACGGCAAAATCAGTCCTGCCGATATCCTGGATACGCGTTTGTTTAATCTGGAAAGGGCAAGCCTTTCGGCGGGCTGGATAAAGGCTCTCAACGCCGGCCCGGACGACGACGATGATGAAGAACATGAACATGAGCATCAGCATGAACATGAGCACGAGCATAAGCACGAGCACAGCCATCACCATGGCGAAGGCGAGGCCGAAGAATACGGTATAAGCACGTTTGTTTACTACCGGAGAAAACCCTTTGACCCGGACAAGTTCTCGAACTATATTGACAGATGGCCTGAGGGCGTTATCCGCTGCAAAGGCGCGTTGTGGCTGTCCAATCAGAACGATATTATGTTTTTGTTCGATGAAGCGGGGATTTCCGTCAGCGTGAAGCCCGTCGGGCGCTGGCTTGCCACGGGCACAAAAGAAGAAATCAAGCGCCAGCTCCTGCGCGACCCCAAACTGCGCGCGGACTGGGATCCGGAAATCGGCGACAGGATGACTAAGCTTGTTTTTATCGGGCACGGCATGGACAAAGAAAGAATTATAAAAAAACTTGACGAGCTTCTTGCTTGACTTTGTGAGAAACAAAAAAAGCCTCCCCTGTCAAGGGGAGGCTTAAGTTGGAATCCGGGATTGGCAAGTCAGCGACAGCTTTTTCTAGACTGACGCATTGTCCTTGGGCAAAGTCACTGTAAAACGGCTGCCTTTGCCTTCTTCGCTTGTGACGTCGACGCGTCCCCCGTGAGCGTCTAAAATAGATTTGACGATCGTCAGCCCAATTCCCGCGCCGCCTGTCTTGCGGCTGCGGGACTGATCCGTGCGGTAAAAGCGCTCAAA